>DASZUU010000039.1:0-58130 GCA_035547425.1 Alloacidobacterium sp.
CCACGAACCGTTTTATGGCTCGCAAGCGAATCGAGTGGCGAATCCGTCGTAGCCAGCACTTCTATGCGAAAACGCTCGTAGAGCGCACGCGGGAGAAATTCCGGCTGCTGCAGTTTTTCTGCGATCACATCGTAGTAATGATCAGCATTGGCGGACGAAAGCCGGTCCTCAAGCCCAAAAAGCATCTCAAATTCATAGTCCAGCCAGAGGCGTGTCGGAGTGCCGCGAAAAAGGTAATAATGCTCGGCAAAGGTGCGCCAGATTTTGCGCGAATCGATAGCTCCTTTCTGGCGAATGCCGAGATCGTGCATCGAAATGCCCTGGCTGTAGAGCATGCGGTAAACATAGTGATCGGGCAGAATCAGCAATTGCGTCGGATCGGGAAAGGGCTCGTTCCCGGCAAACCATGCAGCGTCGGTATGGCCATGGGGGCTGACAATGGGCAGCGCATGGATCGAATCATAGAGGCGACGCGCAATTGAGCGCGTTTCCGGGTCGGCGGGAAAGAGCCGGTCAGGATGAAGTATGGCCACAAAAGCTCCTGGTTCGGGTATGGTGAAGGTGGTCCGACCACCAGCGTTGAGTCTATCGCCCAGGAAGGGTTGTTGGTCAAGTAAAGCGCCTTAGCCTCGGGCGAAGAGAATGCTAATCTGCTGCAAGCAGACGGAAGACGATGCCAAACTCCATACGCAATACGAACGATGCTCACCTGACAATGCAGGTCGTCAACCATGTTCGCGCCCTCATTGAAAATGGAGCTCTGCGCCCCGGCGACAGGATTCCGCCGGAGCGCGACTTCGCCAGAAAACTCAAAATCAGCCGTGCCAGCCTGCGCGCCGGCATCGGGCATCTGGCGGCAATGGGCGTGCTGAATGTGCGCCACGGCGTCGGCACGTTTGTCGCCGATGGCCCTCCCGCGCTGGGTAGCGATCCTTTGGCGCTTTTGAGCGCGCTGCATGGATTCAAGCCGTGGCAGATGTTCGAAGCGCGCCTCATACTCGAAAGCCATCTGGCGGCCTTGGCGGCAGAACGCGGGAGGGAAGAGCATTTCGCGGCGCTCGCAGAAGAGGTGGCCGAGATGTATGCCACATTTCACGATCCTCAGGAATACCTCATCCATGACATTCGCTTTCATCGCACCATTGCCGAAGCCGCCGGAAATCCCATTCTGGCCGTGCTGATGGAAACCATCACGGCGGCGCTTTACGACGAAAGGCGCAAGACCGCCGAGCGGTCGAAGAGCCTCAAACAAGCTGCGGAGATTCATCGCGAAATCTATCGCGCCATTCGCGCCCGGAACATCAGCGAAGCGCGCACTATGATGGAAAAGCATCTTAGGATGGCACAATCGGCGCAGGTCGATGAAGTTGCATCCAAACCGAAAGCGACCCGGAAGAAATCCTCCGGCAAGAAAGCGAAAGCTGCATACTAGAGTCCCATGTCTACCCAGTACGATGTCATTGTGATCGGCGCCGGCATCTCCGGACTTGCCGCGGCCCGAATGTTGGCTGCCGCAGGAAAATCTGTGCTCTTGCTGGAGGCTCGCGCCCGTGTCGGTGGTCGCATTCTGACGGAATATCCGCAACGCAGCAAGCTGCCCATCGAGCTTGGCGCGGAGTTCATTCATGGCCGCAGTCCGGAGCTACGGCAATTGATTAAAGAAGCCGGGCTCTCAACCTATGAGCTCGGCGGCAAGTTGACGTGTTCCGAAAATGGCTCGCTTTCCGAGTGCTCCCGCGAAGAAGATTTCGCCATCCTTGACGAGCTCTCTGAAAATGAGCCGGACACAAGCTTCGCACAATGGATAGCCGAAAAACATTTACCTGCAAAGACGAAACAATTCGCTATGGATTTCGTGGAGGGCTTCAATGCGGCGGACGCTCGCAGAATCGGCACCGTTGCCCTGGCTCGCCAGCAAGATGCGGAAGAGAAAGTGGAGGCAGATAGCAGCTTCCGGATCGTCAGCGGTTATGCCTCACTGATTGAGTTCCTGGTGAAAAAACTTAAGGAGACTGGCGCAGAAATCCGGCTTTCTACCTCCGTGCATTCCGTCGTATGGAAGAAGCATCACGTCGTCGTCCGCGCACCCAATGCTGAGTTCACCGCCGCGCAATGTGTTATCACGCTTCCTCTGGGCGTTTTGCGCGCAAACAGAGTCGCCTTCGATCCCGTTCCGCAAACAATCATGCAGGCAGCGGAAGGCCTTGCGATGGGAACTGCCCGCCGCGTAAGTTATCTCTTCCGTAAGCGTTTCTGGGAAAACAGCGCGCCCGCCATGAGCTTTTTATTTTTGGACCAGGGCCTGTTGCGCGTCTGGTGGACGCCGCACCCCAACCAGGCTCCCACACTGACAGGCTGGATCGGCGGCACCAAAGCGCTGGATGCCTATAGCCTCAGCGACGAACAATTTGCGCAGGAAGGCTTGTCCACTCTCGCGGCTGCCTTCAAAATCTCTGAAAGCGATTTGCGCGTTCATCTCATCAGTTGGCACACGCATAACTGGCAGCAGGACCCATGCAGCCTGGGCGCTTACAGTTATGCACTCGTCGGTGGCGCGGATGCTTCACGCGCCATGACGCATCCGATCGATGACACTTTATATTTTGCCGGCGAGCATACTGATGTCACCGGCCATTGGGGAACCGTGCACGGGGCTCTGGGCTCCGGCTTGCGCGCTGCCGCGCAAATTCTTAAGAGAGCCTAAAGACCGCGATACGAGCCGCCATCTACCAGCACCGTCTGGCCTGTAATAGAAGCTGCTGATTCTGAGGCCAGCCATACCACCGTTGCAGCTACTTCTTCCGGGGTTGCCATGCGGCGTATGGGAATGTCTCCCACAATCTCAAGCTCTGCCTCTTCTACGCTGATGCCCTTTGCCGCCGCCTTCTTTTCGATAAGCTCTTTTGAGCGATCGGTTGCTGTGTAGCCCGGGCCGACATTGTTTACTGTGATGCCGTCCGGGCCGAACTGACCCGCCAGCGACCGCACTAACCCCAGTACGCCCGCGCGAATCGAATTCGAGAGCACCAGTTCCGGTGCCGGTTGCTTCACCGTGTACGAGGTAAGCGTGACAATGCGTCCCCACTTTCGCTGCTGCATGAACGGTAGTACAGCCTGCGCAAAAGAAACAATGCTGCGAAGGTTCAGCTGCCAGGCACGCTCCCACTCATCCATGGTGGTCGCAAGAAACGGCTTGGCGGGCGGCCCCCCTGCATTTGTCACGCACACATCAATGCGCCCGAACTTTTCGTGCACATCGTTCACAAACGAGCGAACGGCTGCATCATCGCTCACATCGAAGGGCTGCGTAAAAGTCTTTACGCCGAAGCGCTCCTCCGCTTCCCGCGCTACGACGTCCAGCGATTCCCGGTTGCGCGCGCAGAGTGCGAGGCTGGCGCCTTCCGCAGCAAATGCAAGCGCAGCAGCCTTGCCAAGGCCCTGGCTTGCAGCCGCAACTATTGCAATACGTCCTTTAAGCCCTGTGTCCATGGTCGATTTATCTTCCGCTTGAGCCGAAGCCTTTAGCTCCGCGTGTGCTTTCGTTAAGTGTCTCGACGGCGCCGATTTCCAGATGTGTCATCGATTGAAAAGGAGACATCTGCGCAATCTTATCGCCTTTGCGAATAACAACATTAGCATCGGTTTGCTGTAGTGCAACGTCCGTCACCGCGCCATTGCCGTCGCGCGTAAGATGCAGCGAGTACCGGGGCTGGTTCACATTGACGAGGCATACCAGGATTTCTCCGCGATAGCCCGCGTCAATGCGCCCGCCTGCATAAGTAATTCCCTTGCTCGCCATCGAAGAGCGGTCGCCGAGAACAAAACCGCAGCCTTCCGGCCCTTCCACCGCGATACCGGTACGCACCTTCACAGGAACTCCCGGTTCGAGGGTTACGTCTTCAATGGAATACAGATCGAATCCAAGGTCGCTGCCGGCGTAGTTCACAGTAGGAACACGAGCGTCGGCATGCAGAAGTTGTACTTTTATCATGAGTCGGAATAACTTTCCTGAATGACTTCAAGTTATGGTTTTAGGCTTGCTTCTTTTGTTTAGCCCAGCGGCGCTTCTGCGCATCGGCGATCCGTTTGCGGGCTTCCGGGCTCAACTGGCGCTTCTTGCGCTCCACAACATGATTGCCTGAAGCTATCAGCTTGCCGCTGGTCGACCCCTGTAATAATGAGCGAACTTTCTCCAGCCTGCTGATCTCATCATCAATAGCAGCAACAATTTCTTCACGTGTCATATCTTCTATTCCTTTTATTTATTTCCTTATTTTTAGAAATGATTAACTTACAGATGGGGGGACTTATTTCATATTACTCAAAGTCTTCTTTTTCCAGTCAAAAGTTCGGATTCTTTCTCTCGTGCCGGATAGGAGCCATTCACGAGGAATTTGCAGCCTTTTCTCCGTCTTGTAACGCTGTTTACTTCTTCCCGTAGCATGATGATGGCGTGCTTACCCAACTACGCGCAGTCCGGCCAGGTGTAGCGCCAACCACTTCTGCCGCGGATTTTGTGTCCGCCGGCATATTCGCGCCTGCTTTTCAACTCGAAGCGGTATTGGGCAAATATCGGATCCGTCTTGCCACTTCGGAAGCACAGCGCGAAGCAGCTTGCCGCCTCCGGTTTAAGGTCTTCAATCTCGAGCTTGGCGAAGGACTTATGTCCTCCTATTCCACCGGCATGGACATGGATCAGTTCGACTACGTATGTGAGCACCTGATTGTAGAAGATCGGACCTCGGGAGAGGTGGTCGGCACATATCGCATGCAGTCCGGAAACGATGCAGCCCAGCGCCTGGGGTATTACAGCGCCAGGGAATTCGATTTTTCTCCATACGAGCCGATTCGCGACCAGGTGCTAGAACTGGGACGCGCGTCCATCGAGCGCGAACACCGGTCGAGCGAAGTGCTTACCCTGCTCTGGCGCGGCATCGCGCAATATTCCCGCCATCATGGATTGCGCTATCTCATCGGCTGTTCATCCCTGAACTCACAGGATCCGGCCGAAGGCTGGGCCGTATACGAGCAGCTTGCTCCCTTCACTACTTCCGCGGATTTCTGCACAACGCCGGTTCCGGCATATCGCTTGCCGGGAAAAAATGGCGCTCTGTTAAATTCTTCTCGAATCCCTCGACTACTGAAGACTTATATTGGTGTGGGAGCGCGCATTTGCGGAGAGCCGGCATGGGACAAGGAATTCGGCACGATCGATTTTCTGACACTGTTAGACCTGCGCCAGCTGACGCCCGCCGCGAGGAACAGATTCCTGCCCAACGAAGAACAGTAGAAGCTTTCCTGCGCAGGTGGCTTCGGCTGTCCGGCCTGTTGCTCACCCTTGGCTATCTTTTTTTGCGCTTTGCATGGTTGCGCCTGCATAAACATCCTCTTCGTCTGACAGATCGCGCGCTGTGGATGCAGAGCTCTTGCAAGCTCGTATTGCAGCGGCTCGCCGTCACGCTCACAGTAGAAGGTCCTTTGCCGCAGCATGGCCTGATTGTTTCTAATCATCTTGGATATCTCGACATTCTGCTTCATGCCGCCGCGGGCCCGCGCGTTTTCGTTTCCAAATCCGACGTGCGCTCCTGGCCAATCTTCGGCTGGCTCGCGCGCTGTGGAGGAACCATCTTCATCGAGCGCGGCAATCGCGCCAGCGCGACCGAAGCGGCAATGGAAATTGAGTATGCCCTGCGAAGCGAAGTGCCCGTAGTACTTTTCCCGGAAGGCACCAGCACCGACGGCACCACCCTGCTGCCCTTTCGCACTTTCCTCTTCGAGCCGGCCATTGAGTCCGAATCGCAGGTAATTGCATCCGCCGTCAGCTATGAGAGCGACGGCGCGGAAGAGCGCGACCTCTGCTATTACGGTGATGTGCATTTTGCTCCGCACCTGCTGGAAGTTCTTGGCCGCAAGAGCATTCGCGCGAAAATACGCTTCGATCGAAGGCCGCGCATATATGGCAACCGCAAGTATGCGGCCAACGACACATGGGAACGAGTTGCCCGATTAAGGCTTCACTCCGAGATTGATATCTCGCACTCGCCCAGCCGGAGAACTCTAGCAGGTGGCGTCAGCTAGACTGCGTGCTTTCATAAAGCAAATCTCATAGTTTTATTCCCAGAAAAGCTGAAACGACTATTGACGGAACTTAAGTAAATGTTTTCTCATACTCCCGCAGGCTATTTCCCTAAGCACACCATCTTCCACTGAGGGTTACATGCAACGACGCGATTTCCTCAAAACCGGCGCTCTTGCCGGATCAGGTCTTTTTCTCTTCCGCAACCACGCGCTTGCCGCTACTGCCGACGCCCACATTGAAGTCCTGGTCAACGAGCCCATCGCCACTATCCAGCCGGAAATCTACGGCCACTTTACCGAGCATCTCGGCGGTGTTATTTACGACGGCGTCTGGGTAGGCGAAAATTCCAGAATCGCCAACATCGGCGGCATCCGCAAAGAATTGGTCGAAAAGCTCAAAGCCATCAAGGCCCCGGTCATCCGCTGGCCTGGCGGCTGCTTCGCCGACAGCTACGACTGGAAGGATGGCATCGGCCCGCGCGATAAGCGCCCGCGCCGTACCAATTTCTGGGTCGATGACAGTCAGGCCCAAAAGCTCCCCAACGATTCCGTGCAGAAATTTGAGCCCAACACCTTCGGCACCGACGAGTTCGTGCGCTTCTGCAAACTCAGCAACGCCGAGCCATATATCGCCTCCAATCTGCGCAGCCTGCCGCCACTCTCCTTTGATCAGTGGGTCGAATACTGCAACTCGCCCGCGCACAGCACCACCTACGCCGATATCCGCGCAGCCGCCGGTTTCCCCCAACCCTACAATGTCCGCTATTGGGGCATCGGCAATGAAAGCTGGGGCTGCGGAGGCACCTTCACGCCCGAAGAATATTCCAACGAATACCGCCGCTTCACTGCCTGGGTTCCCGGTTATGGCGTCGATCTCCGTTACGTCGCCTCCGGCCCCAATCAGGACGATGTCGACTGGACCACGCAGTTTTTCGAGGATATCCTGCATCGCCGTCCCATCCGTCCGCCCTTCGGATGGTCATGCCACAACTACACCAACCAGCTCGAAGCGCTGAACTTCAACGACCAGGACGCCTATTCGCTCTTCTATCACGGAACATCCACCGAGCAGATCATCCAGAACATGTGGACTGCCATGGGCGTCTATGACCGCGAGCACCGCACGCGCCTCGTCGTCGACGAATACGGCCCCTGGTATGGTCCAGGCACCGAAGTCGATCCCACCCACATCTTCGGTCAGCAGATCACCATGCGCGATGCCATCGTTACCGCCTTCACTCTCGACATCTTCAACCGCCACGCAGAAAAAGTGTGCATGGCTAACTGCGCGCAGCTCATCAACTGCATCGACTCGCTCTTCATCGCGCACGAAGACAAGTTCCTCTCCACGCCGAATTTCGATGTCTTCGAAATGTATGCAGCCCATCAGGGCGCTCAGGCAGTGCGTGCAGAGTTCTCCGCGCCATCCGTCACTTTTGCCGACATTCAGAAACCCGACCGCTGGGGCCCGCAGCGCAACAATGGCCCGCGCTCAGTACAGCGCAGCCTCAATGGCCTGATGGGGTCAGCCTCCATCAACGGCAAGTATCTGACGCTTACCATCGTGAACCCGCACCTCACCGAAGCGCGCGAAACGCAAATCGCCATCCGCGGCGGCAGCGCCGCCTCCGCAAACGCAACAGTCCTCGCCGCCTCCGACATTCACGCGCACAACACCTTCGAGCAGCCGGATGCGGTGCGCGCAAAATCCTCGCAGGCGGCAGCCAATGGATCGACCGTCAGCTTCACCGCGCCGCCCATGTCGGTCAGCAAGCTATCTATCACTTTGTCTTAACTTTCAACGGGAGAGAAACCTCGGCGCCCCATCCTGAGTGAATACGAAGGGTGGGGTTCTACTTTGCGCTCGCCGCATACACCCGCACATAATCCACCAGCATCTCCTGCGGAAACCTGCTCGCAGCATCAGGATTTCCCGGCCAGTCCCCGCCGATGGCGAGATTCAGCAGAAAGAAATACTTCCCGTCATCAAAGGGCCACACCGCGCCCTTCGGCAGATCCGCCGGCGTAAAGCTTGCATAGACGTGCGCCGGATCATCCACGTAATACTGCACTTTTTTCGGCGACCAGATCAGCCCGAAAACGTGAAAGCCATCTCCAAACTTCTTTGTCCCCGGCAGCGCATACGGAAGTCCAATCTTCTCCCCGGTAAAACCGGTTCCATGAATTGAGCCGTGCACCGTTCCCGGTTCCTTCCCGATATTTTCCATAATGTCGAACTCGCCGCACGCAGGCCACTGCACCGTCTTTTCGTTATCGCCCAGCATCCAGAAAGCCGGCCAGAATCCCTGGCCCTCAGGAATCCTGATGCGTGCTTCGATGCGGCCATACTGAAAACTCTTCAGCCCCTCCGACTTTAACCGCGCCGATGTATAGCGGCCCCGCGCATCCTTGCGCGCCACAATATGCAGATATCCATCGTTGCCAACAAAGGCATTCGGCAGCGAAGCGTCGCATGGAGCCTGCGATGATTTGTAACTGCAATAGGTCTCGAGCTCGTGGTTGCCCCAGCCATCGCTCCCCGCGTCGTACGTCCAGTTCGTAGGATCGGGCACCCCGGCGGCATTGAATTCATCGCTCCAGATCAGTCGCTCCTGGCCCTGAGCAGCTATATTTGACAACATCAAAATGCAAAAGAGAAAAAAGCACTTAACCGCCATCCCCTTCACCATCGCTGTTCCATATTCTCCACTCAATGAAAAATACTTCATCCGCTGGCCTCGGAAAATTATCTTATAAGCATGCTTGTATCGTTTACCGCGCCGCAGGAGATCAGCGAAGAAACCATCGGCGTCCTCGTCGATCGCTTCTACACTCGTGTGCGCGAAGATGAGATTCTCGGTCCCGTTTTTGCTGAGGCAGTAGGCGACGAGTGGGGGCCGCACCTCCAGACCATGCGCAATTTCTGGTCGTCGCTCATGCTTGCCAGCGGACGCTACAAAGGCAACCCCATGA
The DNA here is from genome assembly GCA_035547425.1 of Alloacidobacterium sp. Taxonomy (GTDB): domain Bacteria; phylum Acidobacteriota; class Terriglobia; order Terriglobales; family Acidobacteriaceae; genus Alloacidobacterium. The sequence goes on from DASZUU010000039.1 coordinate 9,052, forward strand.
TGACTCACCTCATGCTGCCGCGCATCGGCGAGCGTCACTTCAATCGCTGGCTCGCTCTCTGGAAACAAACCTCCGCCGAAATTTTTCCGCCGGAAGTGGCAAACATCTTCGTGCGCAAAGCCGAAAGCATGGCCGAGCGCCTGCTCACAACCATCGACCAGTATCACGCCTCGCTGCCGGTCAATAATTAACTGTTGCATCGCATCTGCTCTCTCTGAGCTGCGCGAATGCTCAATAAAGTTGTCATCCGGAGCGAATTGCGCAGCCGAAGAACCTGCATTTCCCTCAATCAAGCACAATACCGGGTCCCCATGAGCGTAGCGAAGGGTGGGGTGGGAACGCACCCTCACAAACGAAGCCCGCACGATTCATAAATGCGGCTCATCCACTCCATATCGCGCAGCCCTTCTTCGCCTGCGGTCTTCGGCGTCTCGTTTTTCAAAATGCAATTGCTGAAATAATCTCCCATGCGCAAAAACTGTGAAGGGTCTTTTGCAGGGTTCGGCTCATCCAGGCTCGTCTTGTCATTAAAGCTGGCTTTCAGATATTGCCCCTGGTATCCGAACGCCGCCTGCACATCGATCATTCCCTTCGACCCGTGCACGCGATAAAAACCATTCATCCCTGCGCCGTATGTGGTGTTGCAGCTGGCCACAATGCCTGAAGGAAACTTCATCGTCCACGATGTATTCTCTTCCACCTGGTCGAAGCGCCCGTCATGATCAATCGTTGACGAAAATGCCTTCACCTCCACCGGCTCTTCACCCGTCAGGTAGCGGCATGCGTTCAGAGAATAGATGCCCACATCCATCAGCGGACCGCCGCCCGCCATCTTCTTATTCAATCGCCACTCCCCGGGAGCGATATTGAATCCATTCGCACTCTCAATAGCCTGCACCGTGCCCAGTCTCCCGCTGCGAATCAGCTCAATCGCGCGCAGGTTTGTCGGCTCGTATTGGCAGCGGTAGGCAATCAGCAGCTTCACATTATTCTGCTTGCAGGCATCGATCATCGCCTTGGCGTCGTCTACGGAAGTACACATCGGCTTTTCGCACAGCACATGCTTGCCTGCCTTCGCCGCGCGAATCGTATACTCGGCGTGCATGTTGTTCGGCAGCGCAATATACACCGCATCGATCGCCTTGTTGTCGCGCATCCGGTCGCAGTTTTCGTATGTATAGATGGAGCTTTCCGGCACGCCGTACTGCGCTGCCATCCTCCGCGCCTTCTCCGGATGCCCGCTGACAATGCCTGTAATCTTCGACTGGCTCGAAGCCTTCACCGCAGGCATAAAGTGCCCCATCGAGATGCGCCCCAGTCCTACAATGCAATAACCAATGCGGCGGTCTTCCGCCTGCGCCCCTATTGTTGGAAGAGCCTGTGCAGCCAGCGCCGCGCCTGCCCACACGCCAAATTGACGACGATTCAGCTTCATGCCATCTCCTGGAATTTCATCTTTCTTGAATCCACAACATCATACTGCCGTCGCCTTTGCGTCGAGCAACGAATGGGCGAATGAAGAGATCTGCTTCTGTGCCACATCCTGACCCTGAACGGAGTGAAGGGGAGGAATGGGAGGCAGGATTTTGGTAGTGAAAAATTCTCTCCCGGATAATTTCAGTAACTAAAAACCCATGACGATCGTTTCCTGTTTCTTTCCTCCATCTCGTGATTAGATGGAAGGCATGGGAATTGCCACTGAAAAACTGCGCCTGAGTGAAATTTCTCCACGTATCATGCAGTCGGAGATCCGTTCGATGACCGTGGAATGCGACCGCATCGGTGGCGTCAATCTCGCGCAGGGCGTCTGCGATACAGAAGTGCCCTCGGCAGTCGTTGAGAACGCCATCAAAGCCATCCACGATGGTCATAATATCTACACGCGGCTCGATGGAATCGCGCCGCTGCGCGAAGCCATCGCCCGCAAAATGGCGCATTACAACGGCATTCAGGTCGATCCCGATAGGGAAGTGCTCGTCACCTCCGGCGCTACCGGCGCGCTCTATGCCACCTGCCTCGCATTGTTTGATCCCGGCGACGAAGTCATCCTCTTCGAGCCGTTCTACGGCTACCATGTCAACACCCTGTTAAGCCTGCGCGTGCAGCCCAGGGCCGTTTCTCTCGCCATGCACACCTGGGAAATCGATTTCGATGCGCTGCGGGCCGCCGTCACCCCCCGCACCCGCGCCATCATCGTCAACTCTCCATCGAATCCCTGCGGCAAGGTCTTCACACGGGAAGAGTTGGAGAAAATCGCGGCCATCGCCCAGGAACACGACCTCTTCATCCTTACCGATGAAATCTACGAGTATTTCCTCTTCGACGGAACAAAGCATATCTCGCCCGCGTCGCTGCCGGGCATGGCCGAGCGCACCATCACAATCTCCGGCCTCTCAAAGACGTTCAGCATTACCGGCTGGCGCATCGGCTATCTCACCGCCGATAAGCGTTGGCTGGGCTCCATCGGCTACTTCCACGACCTCACCTATGTCTGTGCTCCGTCGCCCTTCCAGTACGGCTCCGCTGCCGGGCTCGTCGAAATGACCGACACCTTCTACCAGGAAATGGCTATCGAATATCAGGCCAAGCGCGACCTCCTCTGCAGCGCTTTGCAGGACGCAGGCTTCACTCCGTCCATCCCAAAGGGAGCCTATTACGTCCTGGCCGACGTGAGCGCCGTCCCCGGAGCTACCGCCAGGGAAAAAGCCCGCAACCTTCTCGCCGCAACCGGCGTCGCAGCCGTCGCTGGAACCGCCTTCTTCACCGCTGGTCGCGGCGAAAACATCCTGCGCTTCTGCTTCGCCAAGCGCGATGCCGACCTGCGGCGCGCCTGCGATGCCTTGCGCGGATATCAATCCTGAGCTGTCAAGCCCCTTAACTCCGTAAATGCGAGATAATAAAAGGCATAATTCCGAAATGAATTATGCCTGAATTTGCTATTCTGAAAATAAGAGCTTGAATTTTTCTTCTGTTGACTTTATTTTTCTAAGCTGTTGAAAATAAACGATCTCCGTACAGAATAAATCTCGCAGATAATTGAAAATAAAGAATCCCCGTACAGAATGGGGGGAGGCGGGTCAACCAGATGCTGAAGACGTCACAGAAGCCCCCGATCGCCGCGAAAAAAGGTCCAGAACCGGCCGTAAAGCGAGAAGAATTCCAAGCACAACCGTGATCGCCAGCGGCGTCCGCACACCCGATTTCACGCCCCACCAGTAATGCACCACCCCGGCAATTGCCGCCAGGTACACCAGCCGGTGCAGCGCCCGCCAGCGCTTGCCCCCGAGCTTCCGAATCGACCAGGTTGTCGAAGTCAATGCCAGCGGCAGCAGTAAAAGCCACGCCGTTACCCCCGCGGTAATAAACCGCCGCTGGCTGATGTCGTCCACCATCGCGCTCCAGCTGAAATTGGAGTAGAGCCAGATATAAATCATCAGGTGCAGGCAGGCATAGAAAAAGGCGTACAGCCCAAGCATGCGGCGAAAGCGAATCAGCCATCCCAATTTGGGAAAAACGCGGCGCACCGGCGTAATCGCCAGTGAAATTACGAGCAATCGCAGCGTTCCCTTGCCGGTAAAGAAGGTAATAAACGAGATAGGATCAGGGCCCAGCGCGTCCGGCACCGTAGTGCTCACGCGCCAGAACTGAAATACCAGCCATGCCACCGGAGCCAGGCAGGCAGCATGCGCTAGAACTTTGAGGAAAACAATCCAGCGATTAGCCATCAGTAATATTTGCGCAGGTCCATGCCGCTATAAAGACTCGCCACCTGGTCGCCGTAGCCGTTAAACATTAACGTGGGCCGCCGCTGCTTGAAGACCGGTGCCCCTATGCGTCGCTCATACTTCTGGCTCCAGCGCGGATGGTCCACATTCGGATTCACATTGGAGTAAAAGCCGTATTCGTTCGACGCCTGGTCGTTCCAGGCCGTATGCGGCTGCTTATCGACAAAGCGAATCTTGACGATCGACTTCGCCGATTTGAACCCATACTTCCACGGCACCACAACGCGAATAGGAGCCCCATCCTGGTTCGGCAGCGTCTCGCCATAAAGGCCGAATGTCAGCAAAGTCAGCGGATGCATCGCTTCATCCATCCGCAAGCCTTCGGAATACGGCCAATTCAGCATTACTTGCCCGATGCCCGGCATCTGCTTCGGATCGGCCAGCGAAAGGAACTGCACATACTTCGCGCTGCCCAGCGGCTCGCACTGCTTGATGAGCTCCGAAAGCGAATACCCTACCCACGGGATCACCATGCTCCACGCCTCCACGCACCGAAACCGGTACACCCGTTCCTCCTGGGCATGCAGCTTCAGCAGGCTATCGATGTCGAAGGTCTTCGGCTTCTTCACCAGCCCTTCGACGGTCACTACCCAGGGGCGGGTATGCAGCCACTTTGCATTCTTCGCCGGATCATCCTTATTCGGTCCGAGCTCGTAAAAATTGTTGTAGTTCGTGATGTATTGATAGGGAGTAAGCTCTTCGCCGGTCGTTGAAAGCGGGCTCTTCACCGTATCCAGCTTTGTTGCCGCCTTCGCCGCATCAGGTGCGAGAACCTTCCGCAACCGATTCCCCGCCAAAGCAGTTACCCCGGCTGCCCCGGCAGAGGCTAGAAACGCTCGACGATTCAGATAGGCTGAGTGGGGCGTAATCTCGGAGGATGGAATATCGTTCGCCTTACGAAACAGCATCGTTATGCTTCAAGCCTTTCTGTGTACATTAGACTACGTATTGCCGCGCTTGGACGCAGCAGCGTTTGATAGCGCAAAAATCCAGGGCGCCAAACTGCAAAGCGCGCCTTACATCTAATTGGTCAGACTCTGGAGAGAACGAAATGGTTACAGATAATGCAGAGCAACACAGGCTTCCCGCTTTAGACAATGACCGGATGCGGCAAGCTGCCGAACTGCTGCTGGCAGCCAGGCGCAGCACCCAGCCCATCGAAAGCCTGCCTGAGGCATTGCGTCCGCATTCGCTGGATGAAGCCTACGCACTGCAGGATATTGTGGCTAACGCTTTTGGGCCCATCGGTGGATGGAAGATTGGCGCGCCTGCTCCAGACGCCACCCCTCTCTATGCCCCTATGCCGTTGCTTGGAGGCTACGCTGCCAGCGGCCAAACCCTGGCTGAGCCCTATCGGCGCTATCGTGGAGTCGAAGCCGAAATCGCATTTCGCCTCGGCAAAGACTTGCCGCCGAGCGACCAGCACTATACGCGCGAAGAGATCATCGAAGCGATTGCCTCAGCCCATCCGGCGATCGAGCTTCTGGAACCGGCGTTCCTCGATCCCGATAAAGTCGATCGCTTTTCGACGATTGGCGACCTGCAGATGAACGGCGGCTTTGCCTATGGACCCGCTTTTGCAGAATGGAAAAATGCCGACCTCACAAAAGAATCCGTGTTGGTGTCGATCGACGGAGCCGTGCGCTTTGAAGGTACCGCTTCCAACACCGCGGGAACGGACTTGTTGAGGTTAGTCGTCTGGCTGGCGAATGAAGGCCAATTACGTACCGCGGGGTTAAAAGCCGGTGACTGGATCACCACCGGGAGCTGGTGCGGAAAATTCACTGCCAATCCCGGCTCTGAAGTGGAAGTACGCTTTTCAACTTTCGGTGGAGTGCAAATTTATTTTGCCTGATGCGTGAACGGCCACTCCCGGCGCCTGCGCGCTCGCCAGAAATAGAGAATGCTGCCGGTGATTGCAATCACGCCTGCATAAATGAACTCACGCGAAGCCTCAGGCCGCGAAAACAAAATAAAGAGAAATCCTGCCAGCGCCAACAGGGGAGGCAGCGGATAGAGCCACAGCCGAAAAGGCCTTGGCATGTCCGGCCTTTTTACCCGAAGCACAATCACGCCAATCTGCTGCAGAACATATTGCAGGATAATGCGAATGGCGACCAGTGCCGCAATCACATGCGAAAGATCGAAGAAGCAGAAGCACGCGGCAACAAGTCCGAGCGCAATCAGCGAAACATTGGGAAAACCGTGCTTTGGATGCAGCTTCGCAAAAACTCGAAAGTAGTTCCCGTCGAGCGCTGCGGCATAAGGCACGCGGGAGTAAGCCAGCAACAGTGAAAACACCGATGCGAAGGCAGTCCACATAACCAGTGCTGCAATGACCCGTGCTGCTGTATCGCCGAAAGTTCGCTCCATCAACACCGCAACTACTGCGTAATGGCCGTTACCGCCGTGAACAACATCGCGCCACGGAATCACGCCCAGCACGCTAATGTTCATCAGTAAATAAAGCGCGGCCACCACCGCAATGGAGATGAGAATAGCGCGCGGAATGGTTCGCCCGGGATCACGCACTTCTCCGCCCAGGAAGCAGACTGTGTAATAGCCCCAATAGTCATAGGTTGCGATGAGAGTCGCCGCACCCAGCCCCTGAAAGAATGCCGGCGTGAGATGAAATGCGCCAACCGGCATAGACAGTTGCGCCGCGTGAAAGTGCATGACTCCCGCAAGAATGACAGACCCGATGGTGAGCAATACCCCCGCCCATAGAATCCACGCAAGGCGCGTGATCGTGCTCAGATTGCGATACAGCATTACCAGGATCAACAGGCAGATGGAAGCTGCCAGCACGCTGGTGTAGTGCAAATGGTTTAAGCCGAGAACATTTTGCCCGAGTGCGGGCCAGAGATAAGCCGCATATTGAGCCAGCCCGATACACCCCGAAGCAATCGAGAGCGGCGCACTAAAGCCAAGCTGCCAGATGTAGAGAAAGGAAGCCCACCGACCCACTCCATTGCGACCATAAATCTCACGCAAAAAAGCATAGGAACCGCCTGCTTCCGGCATCGCTGCACCCAGTTCTGCCCAGACAAGACCGTCGCAAACAGCGATGAGAGCGCCTAGAATCCATCCCAGCATCGCCTGGGGTCCGCCCATCGCTGCAACAACTAAAGGCAGCGTAATAAATGGGCCAACACCGATCATGTTCATCATGTTCAGCGAGACGGCACTGCCCAGCCCGACTTGTCGATTCAATTGCGACGCCATGCTTCGATCATCATCTAATAGATGTTCGAGTCCTGCTTGAAATCCAGTGCTCGTGCGTGGATTGTACACTGACCTTGTAACACTTCCTGGAGACTAGACAACCAGATGCAGCAAGCCGGTCGACGACTCAAGCTGATTTCTACCCTCGCGCTCGCCGCGATTACCGCAACGCAGGCACAGACCGTGCCTTGGGCCACGCAGATCGCCGCCACTCCGAATGCACAGACATTGCCGGAAGATCGCGGCGCAGATGGATTATGGCAGACTCTTCGCAAGCTACATACATGGGCAAGTGTCATGATGATTGTTGCTCATCCTGACGATGAAGACGGCGGCATGCTTACTTTTGAATCGCGTGGCGCCGGGGCTCGTGTCGCAATGCTCACGCTGACGCGCGGCGAGGGTGGGCAGAATGCCATGTCGAGCGAGTCGTATGATGCTCTGGGCCTTATTCGCACCAATGAACTGCTACGCGCTGATGAGTTCAGTGGTACGGAGCAATACTGGTCCCGCGTTGCGGACTATGGCTTTTCTAAAACGATTGAAGAAGCCTTCGGCCAATGGGGCCATGATCGCGTTCTTTATGACGTTGTCCGCGCGGTACGCATCAATCGCCCTCTCGTTTTGACTTCTGTATTCACCGGCAATGTGACGGATGGGCATGGTCATCACCAGGTCGCAGGTGAAATGGCGCAGGAAGCTTTTAAAGCCGCTGGCGATCCTAACGTATTTCCCGATCAAATTGCTGCCGGACTACGCCCATGGTCCCCGTTAAAGGTTTATGCGCGTGTGCCCGGCTTCTCTATCGGCGGCGACGGAGCGCATAAAACGATGTTTGATTATGCCACCGGAAAAAGCTCTCCACTGCATTTACGCGACTACGTAAACAACCAGTGGATGGATGATGTTCCCGCAACAAGTGTCGTCATTCCGGAAGGAGCTTTCGATTCTGTGCTCGGCCGTTCTTATGTGCAAATGTCACGAGAAGGATGGAGCGAGCAGAAATCACAGAATGGCGGCGGTAATCCTCCGCTGCCCGGTCCATTTGATGTTGACTATCATCGTTATGGCTCGCGTGTAGAAACTAAAGATCAGGAAACGTCGTTCTTTGATGGCATTGACGTCTCCCTACCCGGCATAGCCTCACTCGCGCATGGAGATGCGACTTTTCTAAAGGATGGATTGCGTGCAATTGATCGTTATGTTTCGCGCGCTCTGTATGCTTATATTCCATCCGATCCAACAAAGATTGTGCCCGATCTGCATGACGGCTATCTAAAGACGCAGCAACTCATCGATGCGGTCAATGCCAGTACTCTTTCAACTGACGATAAAACGAATATCGATCACGAGCTCAACATTAAGCTGGCGCAATTCAATACTGCTTTGGTTCAGGCTCTTGGATTGCAAGTCAATGCGTTGGTCGCTCCACAACTTCAGGCAAACCGCAATCCCTTCTCAGGCACTTCTGCTTCGATGACGTTCCTGCATGCGACTCCCGGCATGGATTTCAATGTGCGTCTTCACGTCACGAGTGCGCAGCCATGGACAACAGGAGGCAAGTTGCGGCTGGCGCGCACCTGGCTCGTTACGCCTGAAAATGAACGCTGGTCTGTAGAGCGCACAGGAGGCCCAATCACGCCGAGCGCCTGCGAGGCAGACATTCTCTTCAAGATCGAAATACCGCAGCGCGCACCCACAACGCGTCCTTACTTTAGCCGTCCCTCCATCGAACAACCGTATTACAACATCCATGATTCACGTTGGATTAACCGCTCCTTTGCGCCATACCCTGTCGAAGGCTGGGCAGAATTTAATTATGATGGTGTCCCGATTCGTATAGGGCAGGTTGTGCAGACTGTGCATTGGGTACACGGTTCCGGCGCTGTCTATCAACCGCTCGTTGTTCTGCCGCAGATTTCCGTCAGCATCGGCGCAAGGGCTGGGATTATTCCTCTCGGTGAAAAATCATTTCCTCTGGCTGTAACCCTCAGTAATGAACAGCAATCTTCTGCAGATGGAGAGGTGCATCTGCAATTGCCTGAAGGGTGGACCGTTGAGCCTCCGGCTGCGAAATTTCATCTTCCGGCAAATGATCCGGTCACGGTTACATTTACTGTGCATCCAGCGGCATTAGCGGATGCCAGCTACACTATCAAGGCTGTTGCGCGCAGCGGCAATTCTGAATTCGATGAGAGCGTGCAACAGGTTGGCTATCCCGGTGTGCGGCCTTATTACTACTACCATCCAGCCACGTACCGTGCTCGTGGTGTCGATATAAAAACAGCGCCTGACCTTAAAGTTGGATACATCATGGGAACGGGTGACGAGGTACCTCAGAACCTCGGTCAAATCGGCGTTCATCCGCATTTGCTTACCGACGATGAGATTCTGCATGGCGATCTCAATCAGTATGACGCTATTGTTCTCGGCATTCGCACGTATGCTGCGCGTCCTGTTCTAAATATTGCGACGAGGCGGCTGCTCGATTATGCACAGAATGGTGGCGTAGTCATCGTGCAGTATCTCAGTCCCGACGCAAACGGAAGCTTTGGGCCTTATCCGACATCATTAGGGCGCGCCGAGAAAGTGGTTGATGAAAAGTCGAAAGTCACGATTCTCGATCCGGCGAATCCGATTCTGAATTGGCCTAATAAAATTACTGAATCTGATTTTTCCGGTTGGGTAGAAGAGCGCGGACACTCTTTCATGCAGTCATGGGATTCCCATTACATCGCCCTGACAGAAACGCACGATCCTGGGCAGGATCCGCAAAAGGGCGGCTTATTGTATGCTCGCTACGGAAAAGGCGCATATATTTACGTAGCCTATGCTCTGTATAGGCAAACTGCAGAGGGGGTTCCGGGAGCATATCGTATTTTGGCCAACCTGGTAAGCATTGGAAAAAATCCAGAGACACGCCAATGATTGCATTGTGAGTTTACCGGGCATGCAGGTGTATTACCGTAACGCTTTCATGCGGGAGCGTTACACTCAGCGGTTTGCCGGCTTCCGCTCGAAGGCTCGATGTCTGCGGAACGACGCGATGTGGTTCTACCTCATCGTTCATCACATAACGCGATACAGCCGATATCTGCTCGACTTTCGCCACCGCTGCAGCATGGAAGTTTCCAAGGTCGATGCGAGTCTCAATATCGTCGTTGAGTGAACGATTGACACAGAATAAAGTCACTGATCTACCATCGGTACTACGCGTTGCCACTACATCGATATATGGAACATCTTTGACGCTGTCATATCCTCGCGTGCCATTCTGCACGCTATAGGTGCCGGAATCGGATGTCACCGGCAGCACCGTTTCGCCCTTTGCAGTGGAGTACATCTGAAAGACGTAGTATGCCGGTGTGCCGAAGACCTGTTCGCGGCGCTTCCAGATACCGGCGAACTCCATCAATCCGGTCATATCTACCAGCTTGATCTGGCCGTTGTGACGGAAATATGTATTAAACGTGGAGGCAATCATCACTGCGCCTCCCTCATTGCGCGAGCTTGGGCTTTCATTTGTAAAATTGCGCTCGCCTGCGCCCTTGCTGTTGAATAGCCATTCAGTGACCGCAAAATGAGTATTTTTGTAGCCGGGGGCACTATTTATCTGCGCTTGCATGTGATCGAAGTTTGTCCCCACTGCGTAAGGAACGGCATAGGCTGCTGCAGCCACGAAGTCGGGGGTGGGTGAGTTCAGCACCACATGATTCGTTCCCGTAATGAAGTGCGTAGTCAGCAAATCAAACGTTCCTGGCGGATTCGTAAGCTGCGCTGCATTCCATTGCTGGAAGCCATCAGGAGCACCGCCGGTCGCCATCAACGTTGCGTCTTTCGCCAATGGACGAAGCACGTTGCTGAATGCCAGTGTCCGTGCCGCAATCTGGTGCACTGTCGAATAGCCAACCTGCCATTTTCCATATAGCTCGTTGCCCATCTCGAGAATCAGCGGACCTTGATAGCGTTCACGAATGTACTTTACCCAGTTCGCAGCCTCCTCGGGCGTTCCACTCCCCATATTCAGGTTGAACTGCGGCTCGGCATGCACAAGCTTGCAGAACTGTAGGAACTCATCTGTGCCGAAATTGTTGTATTCAGGAATGCCCCAGGCGATGTTCTTCATCGTGGGACGCTTGTCCAGAGGACCGATACCATCGCGCCAGTGATAGTAGCTGCTGAAGTTCCCGCCCAGCCGCAGCTCTGTCATATGCATCCCTTCGGCCATGCGCACCACTTCCGGATCCAATGTTCCGATTGCATCGGAAGGCATGAGAGAAATCTGATCGACATCCACGCGCTCATCGCCTTCCACCGAAACAGCAAAATTTACTGGCTCCAGCCGCCGGACTTCGCCAGGCTTCACTTCCAGCTTCGACATATATTTAGTCCACTCATTTAAGGCCGCATCGATCTGCGTGCTTGCCAGCATCTTGCCTGTCGCGCGGGAACGAATCGAGATAGCCACTTTCGTGGGACCGCTCACATGTTTTGCATAAAGAGATACGTTGTAAGAAAACGTGCGCGGCACTGGCAGATAGATGCGCTGCATGATTCCGGTTAGTTCATCCGGTACGCCCATGATCTCTAACGATTGCCAGCTGTTCGCAGCATTCCCGACATGCAACTCATAGCGATTGCCGGCGGCGCTGTTCAGCGGCTGCCAAGGAATCGGAATTCCCGTACTGTTGCTGGGCTCGATCAGCTCCGGTTGATCACGATAGAGCTGTTCCAGCATCGCGTGATTCCAAAGATCGCCTTCGAGACTGCCGTTCACTAGCACTTCGGCGATCACACCATTGTCGATAGAATTATCGATTGGCTCAATGAAGGTGCCGAAAAGACGCGGCGGCACCTCCCCCAGATTCCCTGAAGCATCCACATGGATGGCGACGATGGGCGGCATGGGCTTTTGAGGCGTGATCTGAGCCTCTGCCGAGACAAGCGTTGAAGAAAGCACCATAAAACAGAGCAATGCGGGGAGGCGCGACATAAATACCTCATTTATGTAAAGGATTACAGTAACAACGTATTTAGCCGATAGAATAGCTGTCAAGAATGAAAGAGTGCTGAGATCCTCTTGACAATCGATATGTTGAAAGCAGATAGTTTTCGGCATCGCGTAACAATGTAAAGGATTACAAAATAGTGCCTAGAAGATGAAGAGAAGCGCCTCCTTCATTTCCCGGCGCGCATGAAAGGCCCGTATTATTTGGAGGACAGGATGAACTTTAAAGTGCGATGGATAGCACTCGTCATAACTATATTGATTTTGCATAACCCGACAGCCATGAGAGCCCAGAGCGGAGGCTCTTCGATACAGGGCACTATTAGCGATGCTTCGGGGGCTGTTGTTCAAAATGCCGGCATCGCGCTCACGAATATAGCGACTGGAGTGGTATTAAAGACCCAGTCCGACCCTTCTGGAAGCTATTCGTTTCCCAGTGTGCAGCCGGGAATCTACTCCATAGATGTGTTGAAGGACGGTTTCGCCTCATACAAGATCTCGCAGTTCAATGTGGTCGTGGGGCAGCATGTCACGCAGAACGCAACGTTGAATGTAGCGTCGTCTTCGTCATCGGTGATTGTCGACGCAAGCGGATTGTCCAATCTGCTCGACAGCCAATCGAATGATCTGGGCACTGTGATCGGACCACAAAGTGTGAAGCAGCTTCCGCTGAACGGAAGAAACTATCTGCAGCTAGGCCTGCTATCGGGCGCAACGCAGCCCACTTCGGGAGCGGCAAACGGGTCCGTCGCTCAGACCGGGCATCCCGGAATGTCTATTAACATCGCCGGCAATCAGCCTGACTACACCATGTATGTCGTGAACGGCCTCCAGACCTTGGGCAGCCGCGCGGGTAATACTTCGCTCAATCTGTCTGTAGGGGCGATCGATCAGTTTGAAGTTCATTATGGATTTTTCATGCCGGATATGGGCCCGAACCCCGGCATTGTCGATGTGGTGACGAAGAGCGGCACGAATCGCATTCATGGCGAGGTATACGAGTTTGTTCGCAATAATCAGATGGAGGCCCGGAACTACTTCAGCATCAATCCGAATACCGGCTTACCTATTGCTCCCGGCCCATATCATCAGAATCAGTTCGGCTTCGACGTCGGCGGGCCTATCCTCAAAGATAAGCTGTTCTATTTCGTGAACTATGAGGGATATCGTCAGACCCAATCGGCCATCGTGAACGCATATGCTCCGACGGCGGCAATGTTCACTGGAGACTTCTCGCAGGCTGGTGTGAACATCTATGATCCTGCCACCTACAACCCTGCAACCAACATGCGTACACAATTTCCAGGAAATAAAATTCCTGACAGCCGCATCTCCCCCGCAGCCAAGGCACTTCTCGCCTATTACACGCCCGGCTCAAGCCTTGCCGACAAGCCGAACAACGTGAGCGGCACGCCGAAAACGACTTTAAATTCAGATCAGTTCATGGGGCGTATCGATTACAGCATAAACACGCAAAATCAGATATTCGCGCAAGGCAACTGGTTGAATGCTCCGACAAATAATCCCGGGCTCTTTCCCGGCCAGGGTACTTCTTATCCTCTGGATACAGAGCTGGTAAACCTGGGCTGGAACTGGACTCTGAGCTCATCCAAAGTGAACGAGCTTCGCCTGGGCATGATTCGCGACTCCGTTTATGACGAAGGTCTTCCTGTGAATGGGCTGCAGCAGAGGCTGAATATCACGGGCACCGCGGATCCGAATGGTGTGCCGAGTATTGGCATGACAGGGTTCAGCGGCTTTGGCACGTCCACCGGTCTAATCGGCAATCTCGACAACGTCTATCAAATTAACGATGGCTTTAACTGGCTGCATGGGAATCACCAGATCAAATTTGGTGCAGAGATTGCCTACCTGCGAACCATTCAGTCCAGCGCCAATGCCAATGCGCGCGGAGTATTCAACTTCAACGGCAATTTCACTGCGCAGTTCCCGGCCTCCGGCGGATTTACACCCATCGCCGGTACCGGCAGCTCTTTTGCTGATTTCCTGTTGGGATATCTCACCAGCGGGCAATCGATCGGTATGCCACGCACGCATCTACGCTGGACTACGGCACAGCCCTACATCCAGGACAACTGGAAGATACGGCCTGATCTTACCGCCAATATTGCGCTTTCCTGGTATGCAGCTACTTCGCCCAATCCCAGTGGACCGGACAAGAACCTCGTGCACGGTTTTGATTTCACTCTTGGCAAGCCTATCTTTGCCGCGCTTGGCCAGATGAATCCCGCGGTTTATCCCATGACCCTGACAAACTGGGCACCGCGCGTCGGCATCAACTACTCGCCTGCGGCTCTGAAGAACACCGTCATTCGCGCCGGTTGGGGACTCTACTATACGACGCAGGAGGCCGTGAACTTCCAGTACGCTGTTGTTTCTCAGGTCATTACCATTAACAACGCTGTCTCTAACGTGCAGCCCACGCCAACGTACGTTCTTGGCCAGAATGCTATGCCCTCGGTTACCGTTGGCCAGATTACGCAACCTGAAGCTGATGCAATCACCGGCCCGATTCAATACCTGAGCCAGACGAATCGTTCGCCCTACGTATCGCAATGGAATTTCGACGTTCAGCATACCTTTGCGTCAAAGTATCTTTTGGACATCGGCTATATCGGCAGCGAGTCGCATCATCTAGCTCTCAACTGGAATCCGTTCGATTGCTCGGCGCCGGGCTCGAACATATGCAACGATGCGAATAACCCATATAACGGGAAATATAGCTACATGCAGGAAGTAGATAGCATCGGCTACGGAAACTACAACGCGTTGCTCATCAAGTTTCAGCGGCAGTTTTCCAGGGGGCTCAGCATTTTGGCGAACTACACCTGGTCGAAAGCTCTGGCAGCCTCGCAAGAGGGCAGCAACGGCACCCTCAACCAGCGGAAGAGCTGCCTGCTGGCTTGCGATTACGGTCCAACCACTTCCAACATTCCGCAATCGCTGGTGATCAGCGCCGTTTGGGAATTGCCGGTAGGTCGCGGACGATATTTCGGCCGGCAGATGAATCCGGTCTTGAATACAGTAGTGGGCGGATGGGATGTGGATGCTATCGGAACCATGCAGAAGGGCACTCCCTTTACGCTGACAGCGCCGAACAACACGGCATGGTCGCCTGCGCAGATTCGCGCAAATACCTATTGCAACGGCAGAGAAGCTCTCTCCAATAAGAGCGTGCGATCGAATGGTCATTATTGGATGAAGGGACAAACGGTGGGGCAGACAGAAGCGAATGGCGCCTGCTATGTCGATCCATCCATCGATCCTGTGAACCTCGTAAACGGTAAGCTGCCTGGAAGAGCTGCCTTCGGAACCTCCAGCTTCGATAGCATGACTGGGCCCGGCCTCAATAACTGGGATATCGGCGTGCACAAGACCATACCGATCTACAGGGAGATGAGCTTCACGCTTCGCGGCGAGTTCTTTAACGCATGGAACCACGCGCAGTTCGCTAATCCCAATAGCGGTGTGGGCTCAAATACTTTTGGTCAGATCGGCAGCACTCAGCACGATGCCCGAGAAATACAGATCGGTGGAACACTCCAGTTCTGAATCTGGAGCAAAGAGCCTCTAAACAAAGAGACGAGCTATTGATTAGCTCGTCTCTTTTTCTGTCATGAAAAATCGCGGCAGGATCAAGGCTACTGCTAAACGGCAGTAGTAAACATCTGCATATCACCCTGAGTTTTAGGCAGCGACGCATAGCGCGCAACACGGAATTCCGCCCAGTATCCCGTCCAGCGCGGATCAGACTGGAGCGCGGCTCCGAGGCGGCGAATCATTTCCTCGCGCACGGCCGCGTACTTTGTATCGTCAATAAGATTCATGGCATCGTCGCTGGTTAAATCGTAAAGCTCATCTACAGTCGAAGAGCAGTTATAGGCGTACAGAAAATGCTTTCCGTCTGGAAAACGATATTGCAGGCCGCACGCAAAATTTACGCCTACATGCCATCCTCCAAAAAACAACAAGGTGCGATCCGTTGTTTCTCCATTGCCCTGCAGTTGCGGCAATAAGGATACGCCGTCGAACTTTGCCTGAGCCTGAATGCCGGCTGCGTCCAAAAGCGTCTGCGAAACATCGAGCAGCGATACCGGGGAATCAACAGTTTTCTGGTTTCCGGAATTGTTACCCGGAAGCTTTATAACCATCGGAACACGCACAACATCGGGATAAAGATAAACTCCCTTGTCGACTATGGCGCGCCTGCCATTCATCTCGCCATGGTCCGAAATCAATACGATCATCGAATCTTCATAGAGACCCCGCTGCTTTAACGCTGCGAGGACCATACCGATAACGCGGTCCACAATTTCCATTTGCAATGCATAGGCTATCCGATAGTTCAATAACTGCTCGTCATCATAGATTCCCCAGTAGCGTCGATATATGTCGACGATCTCAGGCTCGTCGGGCGCTCGTTGCCAGTTTCGTTTTTTTGCAGCGTCGTAGGACTTTGGCAGAGTCATCACCTGCCTCAGTTCCTGTTCGCGTTTTTCAAATCCTGCGGGAATGGCGAACGGCTGATGCGGGTCGAAGATATCAAGTTGCAGGTATACCGGATGGCGTTTTGCGGAGCCATTCGCAATGAGATCGTCTATTGTTTCGATCGCTTTTTGGCCAAGATAGTAGCTGTACTGCGCTTCCAGAGGAAAAGGCTTGCCATCTTCCTGCATCACCCATCCGCCTACCGAGTTGCCGGGAGTCGTGCGGTCCTGCAGTTTGAATACAATTTCGCGGGAGTACTTCTGCGGCTTTACACCAAGCCTGCGCTGATAATCCAGAAAATCGTCATCATCGAAGACCGGAGGTGACCAGCGATCCCATGGCTGATCGTTCTCTCCAAAAGCATCGAGAAATTTCTTGGTTCCCACATGGCACTTACCCACCTGACGGGTAATATAGCCTGCTGCTCGCAGATACTCGGGAAAGATAATGTCATCTGGACGGAGCTGGCTTTCCAGCCCTTCCGGTGCACGCTCTCCATTTCCTTGAATGTAGCTGTAACGTCCGGTGAGATAGGAAGCGCGCGATGGCGCGCACAGCGGCACCGTGCAGAAAGCATTGGAGAAAAAGCTGCCGTCCGCCATCAGCGATCGTATCGCGGGGATTTCGACATGCTTCGAAAATGGACGCTGTGGATGGTAAAGATCCGGGCTTACCATGTCCATGCTGATCAGGAAGATATTCGGAGGTTTGCGGTCGAGCGTGCGGGAGTAAGGGCCGACGCCTGTGCGTTCCTGCGTGAAATGAAGAGGGCCTGAGGCTTGCACTGTTCGCGCTTCAGCCGATAAAAGTGGTTTTCCCAACATAGCTCCAGCGGTCAGTGTGCAAAAGCTGCGCCTATCCATAAAGTCGATGCTCCTTGAATCCGGGAGATAAATGCGAAGTTACACGATATATTGCCCAAAGGATTAATGTAAAGGATTACAATTCGCCTCCAAGATCGTGCCGACCCTGAATGCGGCTGAGTATACTGGGACCGGAACAACGCCAAGTCACTATGGACATCCTGCAAGTAGCGAAGCGCGCCAAGGTTTCTACCGCCACCGTCTCACGCGTTCTTAACGGCTCAACGAATGTGCGAGAAAAGACCTCGGCTCATGTGCGGCGTGTCATCGCGGAGTTGAACTACATTCCGAACAGAAACGCTCGCAATCTTCGCGTCGGTAGAACGCGGCTCTTCGGATTAATTGTCTCCGACATCAATAATTCCTTCTTCCCGGAGCTCATTGATGCATTTGAATCTCATGCAGCCGAACAGGGAATCGAGGTTATCTTTACTCATACCAATTACGACCTGACCCGACTTCACAACTGTGTGCGGCGCATGATTGACCGGAATGTCGATGCCATTGCAGTCATGACCTCAGAGGTAGACGAGAAATCATTAAAGCAGGCGATAACCGCCCGCATTCCGCTGGTTTTACTGAATCAGCGCGAGTTTGAAGGAAAATATCCGAACGTCGTGGTTGAATACGCGACAGGCTTTGAAGAGGCGCTGGAGCATTTGCAGGTTCTCGGGCATCATGACATCGGGTTCATTGCCGGCCCAAACTCACTCAATTCTGCAGTACGGCGCAAAGAGGCTTTTCAAGCCGCATTGCGGCATCACGGCCTGCGCGAACGCCCAAAGTGGATTGTTGTCGGCGATATGCGCGTGGAAGGCGGGCGTATTGCGATGGAAACTCTGCTCTCACAAAAAAGCCGTCCCACCGCTGTGCTCGCTTCCAACGATTTAATGGCGATGGGCGCTCTGCAGGCGGCACACGCCGCATCGATTCGTGTGCCTGAAGACATTTCGATCATCGGCTTTGACGATCTTCCGGTGGCCGGCATGATGTATCCGCCGCTGACCACGATGCGATTACCGCGGCGAGAAATTGCGGCCCGTGCTTTCGCAAATCTCCAGACGCAGCTTCTCGGCGAAACTGTCCCTGCACGCCCCCCTATCCAATCTCGACTTGTCGTTCGCGAGTCCACGGCTCCCCCGGCCATGCGAACTCGCAGCATTTAACGTTTCCTATTCTTCTTTAAAGTTCGCGAAAGAGACTGGATGACCAGAACGATAGCGCGGATGCCCCGCAGAAGCCATTTCTTGCTACAATGAAAACAATGTAGGCGCGTAGCTCAGTTGGTTAGAGCGCTACCTTGACACGGTAGAGGTCAGCGGTTCGAATCCGCTCGTGCCTACCATTTAAAATCAATAAAACAGCACCCCTTACAAACTTCAAAATAGAAACAACCAGAGGAAAGAAATTAAGCCGAAGAGGGCTGATTTCCTGTCTGCCTATGTCGAGAATCAGGCCTGCAATTTGGCTTTGAACAGTCCGTTTCTCCTCGGTAATGGATACCATCATGAGCTCCCGAGTTATCTACTAGAGACAGAATCGTGAAAACGGCGCTATTCGGCGCCGTGCATCATCCTTCGCCCTACCGCGTCGTTTTCTGCTGACATTCCCCTCTCTATTCGCCCGGATCCGCTAATACATAAACTTCAGCGCAAACTGCACCTGGCGCGGAGGCTGCGCCTCAAGGATATGGTTGAATGTAGGCGAACTGATGTCGCTGTCGGGCAAGCGGAAGTTCGTGCGGTTCAGGATGTCAAACATTTCCGCGCGGAACTGTAGTTGTGTTGATTCTGTCACCTTAAAATTCTTAAGCGCAGCGAAGTCCCAGTCGGCATAGCCTGGGCCAAAATTCACGTTGCGCCTTTCCGTGCCAAACTGGCCTGCATTCGCTACGGTATCGAGTCGCTGAAAAGCGCTGGTGTTGAGCCAATTGCTAACCGAGCGTGGTCCAATGTTGGGATTGCCGACAAGATTGGGTCGCTGTGCGGAGAAGCCGGTGATCTCCGGCGCGCTGCCTTGCGACGCCACATCGTTTGAGTCAAAGACGGTAAACGGCGTGCCGCTCATCAGCGTGGCGATGCCGTTCAACCGCCATCCACCGAGCACCCACTGGTACCAGTTTTGCCCATGGTTCCAGAACGGAAGCGCCCATTCATAGCTTCCAACGAACCGATTGCGGGCATCGAACAGCGAAAGCCCCCGTTCAGCTGCGAGATTGAACGGATCCTGAGCGAGGTCGTTTTCGCCCGCTACCGGCTTCGCCGCTGATCCGGTTATGTTCAACGATGAAACGTCGTCGATCGCCTTCGACCATGTATACGAGACGAGGAATGACAGTCCGTGGCTGAACCGCTTACGCATTGACGCTTCCAACGCGTTGTAGGACGAATTGGCGATTCCCGCAATCTCGCCAGTCGATGAAAACTGGCACGTGCTTGGTGAATCGGCGAGCGTGCAGCCGGAATAGAGCCGTCGTTGATCGGCATTGCCGGAATTTGAAATCGGCTGGCCATCCACATATCCCGGGACGAATACCGCCGGGTTTGCTTCGATAAAGCGCGGCAGGCGCGTGGCCTTAGTGCCGACGTATCCAATTTCAAATAGCCAGTCGGACCCGAACGAACTCTGCAGGTTCAAGTCCCAGTCCTGTGTATAGGGAAGCGTCAATGTCGGCGACAGAGTCAGGTTCGTTAGCGGTTTGGAGAAAGTGCCTGCAGCCGGAGGATTGCCGTTGAACGGATTGGCGAAGTTCGGCAGGCTTACCTGTGGCGTTCCCAGGAACGGAGGCGCACTAATCGGCGCCTGCAAAGGCCCGCCCTGTCCCGTGTAATAAGGCTCATAGAAGATGCCGTATGAAGATGTGATCAGCAATTTGCCTTTCCCGTTCGGATCCCACGCAATGCCAAGGCGCGGCGCAAAAGCCTTTTTATCAGTAGGAATCAGGCCCTCAGGCACACCGGGATCGCCGGGATACAGAAGTCCCGCCGGTGCATCTGGCATGACCTGGGACTTCTTGCCGGGCTCAAACAACGATAGCCGGTTATGAATTTCTGTGTATGGCTTGGGCAGGTCATAACGCAGTCCGGCATTGATTGTGAATCGCGGCGTGAGTTTATAGGTATCCTGCACGTACCAGTTCGCATTGTTGCCCGGAATGCCGCGCGAGAAATCGCCGATACCTTGCAGGAACACGACCGGCTGCCCGGTAAGGAAGCTAGCAAACGCGTCCGTTACAGGAAATGGCGCAAATACAAAGAAGCCGTTCGTCGCGATCCCCTGCAGCACGTTGATTTTCTGATGCTGGTATCCGCCGCCGAATTTCAGCTCATGCTTGCCGCGCACCCAGCTCAGCGATCCGGAATAATCGTAGACATTTTCGTAGGTATTGCGCGGGCCAGTGATCGGACCACCAACCGTGGCATAGCCATTCACCTGGATGAACGGCGGGCCCGTGGCAATGTCGAGGCTCGGCGTGTATTGGAATCCAAAGTCTGAGGGCGGCTGATGGTCTTCGCGTTCGCCGAATAGAAACTTGTTGCGCAGGAACGAAAAGCGAGCCACAGCAATGAGGTTCGGGGAAAAGGTATGCGTTTCCTGCGCGACAAAGTTCTGCGCGCGTTCGTCTTCGCCTACCGGAAATCCCGGCACGCTGGCGCCTCCCGGCGAGAGCGGATCGATCTGGGATAGCTGGTAGAACATGTACCGGAAGTTAAGCGTGTCGCGCGGAGTAAGGTAATGGTCGATCTTAATGCCGAACTGATCGCTATCATTTTTCAAGGTTTGCGTCGTGGAATACAAATTCGTGCCGGCATTCGGAAGCGGAAAGAAATTCAACAGGTTTTGTGAAACTGAATTTATCTGCTCCGGCGGCACCTGGTTATTCAGGTATGGCGCATTGGCGAATACGTTGAAAAGCTGGTGTGCAGGATTGTTGCAGAAACCGGCTGTGAAGCCCTCCGGGCAGAGCTCGGAGAAGTCACCCGTACGCTGTTTGAGCGACGGAACCGTAGTCAGCTCTGTTTCGCCCTGACGATTACGGAAGCCCTCATAAAAGCCGAAAACAAAAGTCTTATTCTTCCTGATGGGCGCGCCGATCGAAGCACCAAACTGGTTTTGCTTCAGCGGCTCCTTGGTCTGTGCGAAATAATTATTGGCGTCCAATACATCGTTGCGCAGGAATTCCCATACCGTCCCGTGTACCTGATTTGTGCCCGACCGCGTAATGATGTTCGTGGTCGATCCTAACGCGCCGCCGAATTCGGCATTCGCGCTATGCGTAATGATGCGGAATTCGCTGATCGCATCCACCGGCGGCTTGAGGACAAATCCACCATCGACCCCGTTAAAGTTATTCGCGCCGTCGATGAGAAAGTTATTTGATTCCGGACGTTGGCCATTGACGGCGTAAGCCTGCCCGTTGCGCAGCGATCCACCCGCCTCGGCGATCCCAGGCGTCAAGGGAACAACCCCAGGCTGTAACAGGCCGAGTTGGGAGAAGTTGCGTCCGTTCAGCGGCAAATCTTCCAACTCGCGTTGTTGCACCACCTTGCCCATACTAGTGACGGTTGGCTCAATTAGCTCGGCATCGGCCTTAACCAGTACCTGCTGCTTCTCCGATCCGACCGCGAGATGCGGCGAAACAGAAGCCGTCTCGTTCACATTGAGCGTGATGCCATCCTGTACATATTCCTGGAAACCTTTTGTTGCGACCTGCAGGCGGTAGTGTCCAATCGGCAGTTCCAGAAGAACGTAATTGCCATTGCGATCGGTAGTCGCGCTTCGCGAGAGGCCCGTTTCCGTCTGCCTTGCCGTGACCGTGGCGCTTTGAATGACAGCACCGGTTGGGTCGGTAACTGTACCGCGAATATTTCCTGTGATCTGTTGAGCAGACACGCCGAGACAAGACAGTAAGACAAGTGCCAGCACAATGCGAACAACATTCATTTTGTTTTCGAGTCTCCAAAAAAGCCGGGCACTGAGACAAAAGCGACGCCGAGGTGTCGCGTGGCGCCCTGAATGACAGGAATCGCCTTGTATATGCGTGAGAGCGTACAGCATCGTCACTGGCTCCAAGAGTTAAAGAATTCTGGCGGGGAACACCAGCAGCGGGGGACTGCCCACCTTCGCAGGAAGAAGTGTCTGGTGGGCTGCACGGATAAACAGTACTAGCTCGTCGATGTACTGTCGTGCACCGATCGGTGGGGAACTTCACCAATCCTTTGGTGGAGTCGGACAATGCGAATGCGCGATTGCCTTGTCGGATGAACGGATGTCGTTATCGATACGGTGATTTCAGATAGCCATGCCAGTCAAGGGGCCGGCGACTGCCGGGAATCAAGCCCCATCAACGTAGCAACAGGAACGCAGCTTTTTGTTGTGACTGTTTGTGATGTTAATTAAGCTTTGTGCGCGATCCCATCCAACTGCTGCAGATGATTAAGATCGTGGCCTGCCATGGTTTCTACAATGGTTGCAAAGGTCATCGTTCCGCGCTCCGGATGCGTGACCGTCTTGGCATGTTCCCTGGAGGTAAGGCTTCCGATCAATGCCAGGTTCCAGCGGCGGAGCGCTGAGAAAGCAGCGATTGCAGCGCTGGCATCATAGGCCGCGTATGCAGATGCCCATTTTTCCTGATCGAATGGCTGAATCACATGGTCGTCTTCCGCCAGGGCTTGTCGCAGGCGGAAAGCAAAAGCTATTTCGCAGTCGGCAAGATGTGCAAATATCTCGCGGGCATTCCACTTTCCCGGTGCCGGAGATTTTTCGAGACCAGCCGGGCCGAGTTGTTTATAGAACTCCGCCAGTTTCGCTGCTGTGGTCGAAAGAATTTCCTGTAAGCTCTGATCGCCGATAAATTTTGCATAAGGGTTCAGCATGTTTTCACCTGAAAGAAGTTATTTCGTTGTAGCACACTTCAGGTAAATGTTGGATCACTCCTCTGCACCCCAGAGTTGAAGTTAAAAGCGGCAATTGGAACGATAGCGAAGACGGGCCTGCTGCAATTTCCTTATGGCATCTTCATCGAGAGGGCGAGGGCAGCCGATCTGATGAGAGGCAAGGCAGACCTGGGCAAAATGCTCCGTTGTTTCGAGTTTCATAAAAGCGTCGAGCAGGTCTTTGCCATAGGTAACCAGCCCGTGATTGGCCATCAGAATCGAATCGTGATCGATCAGATATGGCTCGAGGCTGGCGCCCACTTCATCTGTTCCTGTAGTAGCGTACGCCGCCAGTGGAATTTTCCCCAGGGTCATAATCAGCTCTGCGCACAACGGCATATCGAGTGCCATGCCGCAGGATGCAAAAGCAGTTGCTATGGGCGGATGCGCATGAACGACAGCCTGCACGTCAGGCCGGGCCGCATATACGGCAAGGTGCATGCCAATTTCGCTGGTGACCTTGCGCGTGCCTGCGAGCTGCTGACCGTTCAGGTCCACAATTACCATATCGGAAGGCCGCAGCAGATACTTGCTGCACCCTGTGGGGGTTGCCAGAATAGTTTCTCCGTCCAGCCGGACAGATAAATTCCCGGAGGTGCCCGGAGCAAAACCGAGCCGATACATCCACTTGGAGAAGCGGGTCAGTTGTCGCCGCAGTTCGCGTTCGGAACGCTCAATGTTGATGACCGAGCCCTGACGAGCCGGAGCAGCAGTTTCCAGGAAAGTGATTGCAGGCTGGGACATCATCATGCGACCTCTTTTTGATAATTTCTGAGCTTGTCTATGCCTTTTCCTATACGTTCGGAGGCCCGGAATAGTTTGCCAAGATTGATGCCGGCGCCGATTTCCAAATGACCTACCGCAGCCAGGCCCATCGATGCCATGCAGCCGCATTGGGAGCAGTCCGGATTGCCGCCGAACTGGCAGGGCGTGATGCGGGTCGTCAGATCAGCGGAGACGATTTCCGTGGTGCGGGCAAAAATGCACTCATCCGGAGACTTTGGCGGGTGTAGGAATTCACGCAGCACCCTCTCGCTCATATCCAGCACAGGAAACCGGCTGCGCAGCTGCCCCAGCTCTTCAATCACCCGGATACGCTCCTCAGCAGTGAGAATCTCAGGCCCGGTGGCGCCGTGTTGCGGTGTAAAAATGCTCATTCAGATGCGCTTGATCGCCGGAATTTTGCTCCAGAAGCTAAGGAACTCCTCAAAATACCCCTCACGCTTCATCATCTGACCGGTAATGGTGCTGTGAATGGTCACCCTGCTTCCCTTGATATTCTGCAAAATACGCTCGTAGGTTGCAGGCTTTCGCCGTTCATCGTGATCGGGCTGTAGTCCATCGATGGAAACAACTACATTCAGTCGTGTGAACTTCGCCCAGTGCTCTGGGATCGGCCGAAATGCGCTGGTTACAAGCTGAACATGAATACCGCGCGCATCCAGTTCTGGCAAGATTTTTTCTAATTCCCGGTAACGAACCAGCGGGTCGCCGCCCACCAGCGAGACATGGAGGGGCTGATGTTCGTCGACGAGCGCAAGCACGCGCTCCACTAAGGCGTCCTGCTTAAAGTCGGAGAGCACGCGCAGGGTAACGCCATTGCCGCCCAAGTGAGCTTCGTCGTAGGCATAGCATCCAGGGCAGCGCAGCGGGCATTCGCGCGTAATTTCGATGGACAGCAGGGGCTTGCGGCCGCTGAGAATGGTGGACCAGGACTGAAGTAGTTCTTGTGCCTTCATCAATTCCTCTGAATTCTGCCGGTTGGCAGTTTATTTTTCGACGTTTGAAAGAGACGTGAAGAAATCCGAGGAAATAGAAACGCTAGCACTGCTGAACGCAGCTGACCTGGAGCGGCGTAAGCGGAGATTGAGGAGATGGTTCCCAACTTGCTCCCAGGTTGGCCTGCTGCAGGAAAGTTGCCAGCCGCAGCACAGCCGCAACCAAATAAGCGCTCGCTATCAGCGTAAACATCAGCAAGGCAATGATTTGCAGAGACTTGAGAACGGTTTGTGGGATATCGACCGATGGCGCAATGCATAGCGCGAGCACACAAACGATGCAAATGAGCGCCACGGCGATGGTGAAGATGCGCGCCATCAGTTTCGATGGTAGATATCTTTGCCTGCGATTGCAAACCGATGTTTGAAATCGCAGGGGAAGAGGAGTATTCTGAAATGGCAGACGAGTTTGTCCGTGCTTTTCCGTGAATCGACCGGTGGCGCGGAGGAATGAGTGGGCGAAAGCCCACTTTTCTTTTGCAGTAAATTTTACCCGTACCATGGCCTTGAACCTGGACCAAATTCGCGCCACCGCGCAGCGCGTAGCCGCTTCGCACGGCCTTGATGTGGTCGAACTTGAATACCAGGGAGGCGGCAAGCATCGCGCCCTGCGGGTTTTCATTGAAAAAAATGCTGCGGAACGCGCAAAACTGGCAGAAAAAAATCCTGAGCATAAAGCGGATCAGCTTGCCGGCATCACACATGATGACTGTCAGCTTTTCAGCCAGGATTTCGGAACGGTTCTGGATGTTGAAGATCTGATTCCAGGAGCGGAGTATACGCTGGAAGTTTCCTCCCCCGGGCTGGATCGCAGGCTGCAAGGTGAAGCAGATTACCGGCGTTTTACCGGCAGCCTGGTAAAGTTTCAGACGTTTGAGCCGGTTGCGGGCAACCGTCATTGGCAGGGTAGGCTCACAGAAGTAAAAGAGCGCACCGTGGTACTTGATCTTTCTGCCGTGAAGCAAAAGGGCAAGAACAAGAAAAAAGATTCGGCGAATGAGAACGTAGAGATCGAATTCGCCAATATTGAGAAAGCCAACCTTATTCCGGAGTTTTAAAGAAACCCGATTTGGGTTCCCGGCCAAAGATGTGCAAGAGCGGTCGATCGGAAGAGGGAAAGAGAGAACTATGGCAAGTCAGCTGTATCAAAGTATTGAGTTGTTGAGCCGCGACAAAGGCATTGACCCTGAAGTGGTCGTGGGCGCGGTTGAAGACGCCATCGCGCTGGCAACTCGCAAGTATTACAAGACGCAGGAAAATATGCGCGCCGAGCTGGACAAGGAAACCGGTGAGATTCGTGCTTATGTTTATAAAACGGTAGTCGAGACGCCGGAACTGATTGAAGACCCGGTGAACCAGATCGCCCTCGAGCAGGCGCGCGAGCTTGCGCCGGAAGTTGAAGTAGGCGGCGAGATTCGTTATTACAAGCCGACCGACGTGCTGGGCCGCATCGCGGCACAGATGGCCAAGCAGGTCATCTTCCAGAAGGTGCGCGAAGCTGAGCGCGACACTGTGTTCCAGGAGTACAACCACCGCGTTGGCGAAGTGATTAACGCAACCGTGAAGCGCCTGGAGCCGCAGGACGTGATCTTCGATCTCGGCAAGGCCGAGGCTCGCATGCCCAAGCGCGAACAGTCGCGTCTGGAGCAGTTTGCTGTAGGCGAGCGCGTACGCGTCGTGCTGTTGCGTGTCGACCGCGCTGCCAAGGGGCCGCAGGTCATCGTTTCCCGTGCCGCGCCGGAGCTGGTGCAGAATCTCTTCCAGAGCGAAGTGCCGGAGATTTATGACGGAACGGTGATGATCCGCGCTGTGGCCCGCGAAGCCGGAGAGCGCACCAAGATCGCAGTCATGTCGCGTGATAAGGATGTCGATCCGGTAGGCGCCTGCGTCGGTATGAAGGGCATGCGCGTACAGTCGATCATCCGTGAGCTCCGTGGCGAGAAGATTGACATTATTGAATACAGCGAAGAGATCACTACTTTTGCTGAAAAAGCTCTGCAGCCGGCAAAGGTAAGCCGCGTCAGCATTACCGATCTTGGCGAAAAGCAGCTTGAGGTTATCGTTGATGACACGCAGCTTTCCTTGGCTATCGGTAAAAAGGGGCAGAATGTTCGCCTCGCGGCCAAGCTGTTGAGCTGGAAGATCGACATCAAGAGCGAGGAAGAGAAGCGGCAGGAAGTCGAGCAGCAGATGCAGGCCATGTCCGGCGGCCCGTCGACGCCGATTGAGCAGGTTGCCGAACTGGGCGAGACAATTATCCAGAAGCTTGTAGCCGCGGGCGTAACCACGGTCGAAGGGTTGGCTGACATGACGCCGGAACAGCTCGAAGAGATTCCGGGGATCGGAGAAAAGACCTTGGAGAAGATCGGAACAGCAGTACGCCACTACTTCGGTCAGTATGAAGAGGGTGAAGAGCGTCCGGCCCCGGCCGAGCCGAGCCTGACTGCCGCAGCGCACCTGGCGGATGTGCAAGCCGAAGAGGAGATCGACGCGCTTGAGCAGAACCTGACCCAGGCCGGCGAAGAGTATCCGAGTGAGGATGGTTCGGGACTGATCGACGATGAGGTAGCCGAGGAGCGGCTGGCGGAAATCACCGAAGAGGGGCCGGATCTCGCCGATGAGGGCGCAGAATCCGTGGTTCCCGGACGTGAAGACACCAGCGAAATACTGGCCGAGCACGTTCCCCACGCAGAGAACGCCCATGCCCATGCAGATTCCATTGGCGAGGGCAACGTGGAAGAATCGAAGGAAGAAGAAGTCGGCGAGCATAAGATTGACGAGGGCGGCGCATAATATGCGTCGCTCGAAAATGAACAGACCTGAGATGGAAGGCGCGGATGGCCTTGTTTCAGGGGATAATACAAACTGGATTGACTCCCATTGGCTTGAGGTTGCTATGAACAGCTGAGTGCTGGGGACAGAAACAAAGGGGCGGATGAGCAAAGTTCGAATCAACGATTTAGCACGCGAACTCGAAGTAAAGAGCAAGGCGATTCTCGATGTATTGACCGACGTTGGCGTGACCGAGAAGAAAACGCACTCCAGTTCGCTGGAAGCCGACGAGGCTGAGCGTGTGCGCGCGCACTTTAACCGCGGAGGCAGCAGGGCTGCCGGAGGTTCCACCACCCGCGGCGAAGCCGAGCCAAAACCAAAAATTGATCTCTCGCGCATCTCCAAGCCCGGCGATGTGCTGAAAGCCATTCAGGCGCGCAAAGAGCAGGAGGCTCTCGCAGCCAGCCGACCGCCTGCGCCGCCCGTTGCAACCAGGCCCGCAGTGACTGCGGCCCCCCCTGTTTCACCTGTTGCGCCGAAGCCATCGACTCCTGCTCCTGTTGGCGCGCCTCCGGTAGATGCCGCCCGACCTGCGCCGCGTAAGATTGTGCCGCAGCCGCGCCCTGCTCCTGCCATTGTGCAGCCGACGCCTCCAGCTCCGGCCATTGCCGCCAAGCCCCCGGCAGGGCCGGTTGTAGCCAGGCCGCCGGCAGCGCCCGTGTCTGAGCCCAAGCCGGTTGTTACCGCAGCTGCGCCTGCTGCCACAAAACCGTCAGTACCATCGGCTCCTGTGGCAGCGCCTGCGCCGCCAGCTCCAGCGGTGACCGCTCCAGTTGCGGCTGCGCCTCCACCTTCAGCTCCGGCTCCGGTTGCCGCGCCAGCACCGGCGACACCGAATGCAGCACCGGCAACCCCCGCGCCAGCGGCGGCAGCTCCAGTCGCGGCAGCGCCGGCTAAGCCCACTGCTCCGGCACCGGCGGCAACCCCGTCTACTCCGGCAGCTCCTGCTCGTCGCGTGATTATGCCGCAGACAGGTCCGCGCCCGGTCTATACCGCGCCGCCGCCTCCCCCGACTCCACCCCCGACCGCTTCCAGTGGCCAGGCTCAGGGAGGTGGACTGCAGCGCGGTCGTCCCATCTTTGATCGTCGTCCCGGCGGCGGCCCTGGTGGTCCGCGTCCCCAGGGAGGCCCTCCAGGTCAGTATCCTGGTGGACGCCGTCCCATGCACCCGACCCGCAGTCAGCCCGGCGGCGGTGCTCCAGGTGGCGCACGTCCCGGTTTCGGACAGCGCCCCGGCTTTGGAGGCCCACGCCCGGGATTCGGTGGTTCGCGCCCCGGTATGGGCGGAGCACCCGGATTGGTGCCGCCTCCAGGCGAGGCTCCACGTCCGCAGCGTCCGGGCGGACAGCAGCGGCGCGGTCGTCAGCAATACGAGAAGACCAAAGAAGGCCCAATGAAGGGCTTTGCACCGCCATCGCGTTTCGGCGGAGCGCAGGTTCCCCACGAGCCTTTACCGATCACTCGTACCATCACCGTTACAGAAGGTATCAGCGTTAAGGATCTGGCGGAGAAACTCGGCGTGCGCGGCAAAGATTTGATTGCCACACTGCTGATGCGCGGTGTTTTCGTCACCGTAAACCAGTCACTCGATGCCGAGTTGGTGAAGGATGTGGCCCGTCAGTTTGGCGCGGATACGCAATTCATCACCTTTGAAGACCAGATGGCCAACGAAGCCATCGAAAGCATGCTCCTGCAGGAGAACCCGGACGAGCTTGAAGTCTCGCGTCCTCCGGTTGTCACCGTCATGGGGCACGTCGATCACGGCAAGACCTCGCTGCTGGATGCCATCCGGGAAACGGATGTCGCAGGCGGCGAAGCCGGCGGTATTACCCAGCACATCGGCGCGTACAAGGTGCGCATCGGCAAGCAGGATTCGCCGGCATTTGGCCGCGAGATCGTCTTCCTCGATACGCCGGGTCACGAAGCCTTTACTCGCATGCGTGCTCGCGGTGCCAAGGTCACGGATATCGTTGTCATCGTGGTTGCTGCCGACGATGGCGTGATGCCGCAGACGGTGGAAGCCATCGACCACGCAAAAGCGGCCAATGTGCCGATCATCGTGGCGGTGAATAAGATCGATAAGCCGGATGCAAATCCGGAGCGCGTGAAAAAGCAGCTCGGCGACCGTGGCCTGGTTCCGGAAGACTGGGGCGGCTCGACTGTCTTCGTCGATGTCTCGGCAAAGAAGCACCAGAATCTCGATCTGCTGCTCGAAATGATCTGCCTCGTTGCCGATCTCGGCAATCTTAAGGCAACTCCGGGACGCTCCGCCGTCGGTACTGTCATCGAAGCCAAGCTCGACCGCGGACGCGGTGCGGTTGCATCGGTCCTGGTGCAGAACGGTACGTTGCGCAACCAGGACAGCTTCATCGTCGGCAACACCTTCGGTAAAATCCGCGCCATGTTCGATGATCGCGGACGCGCCATTGAAGAAGCCGGGCCATCGACTCCGGTCGAAATCCTCGGCCTCGAAGGCATGCCGGATGCGGGCGATACCTTTCTCGTCGTGGCTGATCGCGACAAGGCAAAGGGCATTGCGCAATACCGCAAGATGAAGGAGCGTGAAGCGCAGCTGGCAAAATCCTCGCGCGTCTCGCTCGAGGGCCTTGCCGAGCAGATCAAGCAGGCCGGCGTCAAGGAATTGCCGCTCATCCTCAAAGGCGACGTGCAGGGTTCGGTCGAAGTGCTGGCCGATTCGCTGCAGAAGATGTCGACCGAAAAGGTTCGCATCAAGGTCATCCGCTCCGGCGTGGGCGCGATTACCGAAAGCGACGTGCTGCTGGCCTCCGCATCGAATGCCATCGTCATCGGCTTCAATGTGCGCCCGGAGCGCAAAGCCGCCGATCTTGCCGATCAGGAAGGCGTCGAAATTCGCCTGCACTCGATCATCTACGAACTACAGGACGAGATTCGCAAAGCCATGCTTGGCTTGCTCGAGCCTGTCTTCAAGGAAAACTACCTGGGCCGCGCCGAAGTGCTCAACGTCTTCAAAATTCCGAAGGTGGGCACCATCGCTGGCTGCCGTGTTCTCGACGGCATCCTGCGACGCGATGCCGACATTCGTCTCATGCGTGATGGCGAGCAGGTCTACAAAGGCAAGCTTTCCTCGCTCAAGCGATTCAAGGACGATGTTCGCGAAGTCACCAACGGCATGGAGTGCGGCGTCGGTCTATCGGGCTTCAATGATGTGAAGGAAGGCGACACCATCGAAGCCTTCGTCACGGAAAAGATAGCAGCCGAGCTAACTGCCAACTAATGTGGTCAACTAAAGACCGGACGGCTAAGGAGTAGTTAGCTGAAAACCTGTCAGCAGATCAAAGGCGGGCGAATATTTCGCCCGCCTTTTTTACTTGCTTGCTCTAAAAGCGCTGTCAACCCTTCGCTCTTCGCGTCAGGATGACAAGATTTCTTATTGAGCTTGTGGCATCTTCTTCATCCGGTGGCGCAAATACCGGTTCCAGTACATCAGCAATCCGGTAATACTAAGCGCCGGCAGGCTCAATCCAAACACAAACCACAATGCCTTCGCCCACCATCCCCAGAGCGTTCCAAAGTGCAGCGGGTGCATCGCCCACAGGAACCAGTCGCCCAGCGTCTGGTTCTGGCCGTAATGCCATGTGGCCAGCCATTGCCCTGTCGCCTGGCTGAAGTAATGAATATCGCGGTGGGAAAAATCACCCGGCGCGCCTCGATCGATATAAACGATCACATTGTCCGTCTTATCCATTGGGGTGGAAATGCCGCTGAATGTTCCATGTCCTGATAGTGTCTTTGCCTTTTCAATCATCGGCGCAATGGAAGCCATCGTTTCCGCAGGCTTTTGCGGCGGAACTACCGGCGGGCGCATGCCTTTTACGGTTGAAAAGAAATTGACTACGTTTCCAACCTGAAACGGCCATGCAAAATACACGCCGGAGATGGCCCACCAGCTGATCAGCAGCAGCAGCCAGATGCCGATAGCGTTATGCAGATCAAAGTTGATGCGCCGCCAGTTGTGCCTGAAATTCACCTTCAAACCGCGCGCCCATACGCGAATGCCCGGCCACCACAGCACGATACCGGAAGCTGTCAGCACCAACAAAATCGCAGCTCCGACGCCGTTGACGATAATCCCCGAATCACCCAGCAGCAGATAGATATGAATATCCGATACCCACTCAATCCAAAGCTTGCCGTGATGGGAAAGAATGGCTCCGCTCATCGGATCGGCCAGAAGGGTCGTTCGATGCTTCGCCGCATCCTGCATATAGACGTGATACAGCGGGCTTTTTGATGTGGGAGGGATAATGAAGAAAATTTTGCTTGTAGGCAAGGCAGCCTGCGCAGCGTGCACAACCGAGGGGATTCCCGCCACATGCGCTGCATCATAATGCGCAATACGTGGAGCCGCCATCTCTGTGAACTCGTCCTCGAAGACCAGCAGCGATCCCGTCAGTCCTATCACAAAGATATAAAGCGATAACAGGACGCCCGCCCAGAGATGAACCTGGAAGAGCGCCCTGCGCAACCACAACTTGCGTGGGTGATGAAGGAAATCCCGAACAAGCGCCATAGCTAAAAGTGGTACTTCACCGTTCCGATAACATTGCGGGCATAACCATAACCGCAGTACGCAAGCCCGGTGCATGTGGCTATGTAATGCCTGTCTGTCAGGTTGGTAGCATTCACTGCGAAGTCAGCAGACTTCCAATTGAAGCGTAGCGCGCCGTCGAGGAGTGTGTAATTGGGAATCATGATCGTGTTCAGCGCATCGCCCGCGGATACGCCTACGAAGCGAACCCCGAGATTGCCGCCAAGCCCGCTCAGCTTGCCACTGGGAACGGTGTAGTCCGCCAGCAGCGAAGCCTGATTTTGCGGGGTCTGCGGGAACCACTTGCCCAGCTCCTCTGAGTCCACATCGGAAGCCTTCGTGATTGCTGTATCCACGTAGCTGTATCCGGCATGCAGGTTCAAGCCACGACTTAGATTGGTCACACCTTCCAGTTCCACGCCGCGCGAGCGAACCTCGCCCGTCTGCACCGAGTAGAGCGGGTGTGCAGGATCGGTCGAGAGCACGTTGGTCTGATTGATATTGAAGTAAGAAGCGGTGATAAGTCCGCTCCAGGTGCGCGGCTGAATCTTCACGCCGACTTCATTCTGCTTGCCGAGCGAAGGCAAAAACATCTTGCCGTCAAAAGTGGTCGAGCCGGTCGTCGGCTGGAACGATGTTGAATAGCTGTAGTACGGTGCAATGCCCATCTTCGTCAGGTACGTCACACCAGCTCGTCCAGTAAATTTCGAGTCATCCTGGTGGGTTGTCGTCGAAGTCAGATGATTATTTAAATCGTCGATGGCCCAGTCTTCACGTCCCCCGAGCGTCACAATGAAATTCTGCTTGAACTTCACCTGATCCTGCAGATAGACGCCATGCTGTTGCGACAATTCGTTGGTATCTGTATCCGGAGTCAGTTCCGGAATCGGCGAGCCGTACACCGGCTGGTAGATATTGATGGGAGCCGCCGAAGCAAATGCCCCCTGCGTCTTCTCGTTCCAGTGCATGTAATCGTAGCCGCCCAGGATCGTGTGTTCCCAGTTTGTAGTCGTATAACGCTGCACCGCGCGCGTATCGATCGTGTGAAAGTCGTTCCATTGCGGATAGGTATAAGCCAGTCGGTCGAGCAACTCATTGCTACCCGGTTCAAATCCGATGCCGTACACCGTGCTGCCGTTGAAATTCACGTGCTGGTAGCGATAGTTCTGGTGAATATCCAGCCCGTTACCGAAAACATGATCAGCCGAGTAGCCGAGCGAAGCCTGATCGCGCAGGACATGCTCCCATCCCGGCTCGCCTACAAAAGTGCTTATCGGAATCTTGCCGTTTGGATTCGAGTACAGAGTTCCTTCTGCCGGAAGAAATTCGCTCCACTTTGTCTTGTCATGCTGCCAGTCGCCCAGCGCCGTGATATTCGTCTTGTCGCTCGGATGCCATGTCAGCGACGGCGCAATCATGCGGCGGTCATCCGGTGTGTAGTTGATCTGGGTATCACTGTTGCGCACCAGTCCTTCCAGACGATAACGCCATACCTGGTTTGCATCGATGGGGCCACCCAAGTCTGCCTGGAACTGCCGCCGGTTATAAGCGCCAAACTCCGCTCCAACTTCGCGGTGTGTCTCCGATGGCGGGCGCTTGGTAACAAGATTCACCAGGCCTCCCGGAGGAGCCTGCCCATAAAGAACGGAGCTCGGTCCCTTCAGGACCTCGATGCTCTCCAACTCATATGGGTCCATCTTGCCCGCCAGCGAGTTCCACCGCATACCATCGCGAAACACGCCATACGTGTCGGCAGAAAATCCGCGAATCTTCATCCAGTCCTGGCGCATTTCCACGCCATATTCATCGGCTTCCACGCCGGGCGTATAGCGCAGGGCTTCATTCACGGTGATCACGTTGCGCGATTCCATCTCGCGCTCATTGATGACGGAAATCGATTGCGGCACTTCAATCAGCCGCGCATCCGTCTTTGATCCCATATCGCTGTTGTAGGGTACGAAGCCCGTATCGGCCGTCACATTTACCGTTGCCGCAGCCGATCCAACGTTCAGGGCCACCGTAGCCGTCGGAGCCGGTGCATTGTCTACCGTAATCAGACGCTCCGAAGGCCCGAAGCCGACCGCTCGCACCGATGCGTGATACACACCGGGATGCAGCCGGATCGCCGCCGCGCCGTCCGCTGCTGACTGCGCCGAAAACGCCGCCGAGCCACAGCTTAATTCAATCGCCGCCTGCGGAATTGCCGCGCCGGTGGTGTCCGTAACCGACAGACGGAAGGGAACCGATGGGACCGAGGTATCCACATGGCACTCGCTGTCGAAAAGTAAGGAGTCATCCGCCCAAGCCGAATGCGCCGGTGCAACTGCTGCTCCCAAACAGAAAAACGCCGCCAGAAATGAAGAACCGAGACGAGCCATAAAAGCCTTTCTTGCCAAGAGGCAGCGGCACCTCATATGCTGAAAGGCACATCGCCGGCCTACTTGGTTGTCGATTGTGATAGTCCCCGCAACGCCCTTCGCCAAAAGTCACGTTGCGGGGTTTTCTATTGCAAAATTATCGTTTCCAGTGATTTTGCCTGACCTCCTTAAAATACGACAAGTTTAGTCGTATATCAAGCATTAAGTAGTTTGTCTCGCTGAAAGAATCACATCCGATTCGAAACGGAAGGAGTTCGGAATCGCTTTAGGATTAAGGCGTAACGGACGGAAAAGCGTATCCGTTGCGGAATCTTCGTAAGCAGGAGGCAGCACGCACGGCTCAGTTGCGGAACAAGATACGCAACGAATGACATTTAACGTCTGTTAATGTGCCTTTACCCGCCTGAAGTTTACATTCTGGAGCGATGACCACCTTCAATCGCAGAGAATTTCTAGGTCTTGCCGGGGCAGCAGGTCTCACAAAATTTGTGCCTTCGCAACTCTCCGCCGAAGCGAAGCCCACCAAGGCAGAAGATTTCACCTTCCTCTTTATCACCGACACGCATCTGCAGCCTGAACTGGACGCCGCCAAAGGCTGTGATATGTGCTTTAAAAAAGCCCGCACGATCCAAAGCGATTTCGCCATTCAGGGCGGCGATCATGTCTTCGATTCGCTGGCCGTAAGCCGCGAGCGCGCCACCAGCCTCTTCGATCTATATGGCAAGACGGAGCAGGACCTGGGTATGAAGCTTTATCACACCATCGGCAACCACGATTGTCTGGGTGTGTATACATCGAGCGGCGTTCCAACTTCCGATCCGTTGTATGGCAAGAAGATATTCGAGGATCGCTTTGGCAAGACTTACTATTCGTTCGATCACAAAGGCGTCCATTTCATCGTGCTTGATTCCATCGGAATCACCAATGATCGCGCCTACGAAGGGCGTGTCGATACAGAGCAGCTCCGGTGGCTTGCCTCTGATCTGGAGGCATTACCGTCACAGGCGCCGATCATTGTCTCCACGCACATTCCGCTGGTGACGGCTTTTGACTCATATGTGCCGGAGCCTGCAACCGCTCCGAAGCATCACGGAACAAGCGTGGCGAACGCATATGAAGTGATCGCTCTCTTTGAAGGTCACAATGTATTGGGCGTGCTGCAGGGCCATACACACATCAATGAGACGGTGACATGGAAGGGCGTGCCGTACATCACCAGCGGCGCAGTGAGCGGCAACTGGTGGAAGGGTACACGCATGGGAACTCCGGAAGGCTTCACCGTGGTAGACGTCCGCAATGGCAAGCTGACGACTCGATATGAAACCTACGGTTTCAAAAGCGTCGACCCGCAGAATACATAAGCTTTTCGCAAGCGAAGGGCGATCACATCAGGCTGATACGCATGTGCTTTCCCCTTTAGCAGACTGCGCCCAAGGGAAAACGGACCGTTGCTATTGAGGTTGCGGCACGGGAAGCTTTTTCCGCGTTGGCGGCTGCGCGGAGGAACTGACCGTCTGTGCTGAAGGATTCGCTGATGCCGACTCGGTGCCCGGCACAGCGGCAGATGCCAATTCCGCCTGACTGTATTTTGGTGCGCTTACATATCCGTGAATGTGATTTTTCGTGACATCGTTGATAACCACCTCGAGGGGCTGTTGACTGTCGGATGCGTAGAACGTCACAGGTTGAAAGATATTGACGTGTTTCTGCGACAGGTTCCTGTCATCGACCATCAACTCAAGGTCGGCGTACCCATGCTTGGTATTGGCCTTCTTCAAGCGAATGCCTAGCGGGCCTTCACGCTGAAATTGCTTCGATTTCTGAATATCGAACTCAAAGTAAGCGCGCTCGCCCTTTTTCTCCAGAAGCACAAGTTCATCGTGAGTACGCGCGATGGAACTGGTCAACTCTGTTCGCGCATTTTCCAGATTGCTCTGTGTCTCATCGATTCTCTTGTTTTGCGCATCGAGCTCCGCTTGCAGCTTGCTGTAGCGCCTATTATTTTCGTGCAGACGAGACGCGCCCGCGTGCTGTCCGGCTGGGCCCGAGGCGATGTGAGTCGAAGCCGACGATGCTGGAGCGGGTTCCGGCGCCGGTTTTGGCGGTGCGGCAAGCGCATTGACCTTTGCCGTCAAATCTTCCAACTGGCTGTGGGTCGATGCGAGAGTGGCGCTGATCTGCTCATTCTGCGTCGCAAGGGATTGGGCCGCATGGTGTTCGTGCACAGCATAGCCAAGCCCGGCGCCGCCCACGACAACGGCGACAACATAAGGTGCCAGACGCTTCATCACAGGTGAGTATGTTTCAATAGGGGAGTCGTCCATAAATGCCTCCAATAGAAACCTTTCCTCTCTCATGAAAGGCACGTTTCATTCCATTCCGTTTTAGCTTCATAAATAGCTGAATAGAGAAGGCTTGCGAGAAATATCTGAGAGCCGGCGTTGGCAGAAAATTCCTGAATCAGGGAAATAGTTGCTCGATTTCACCGTAAATTCAGCACGCAGGTACGGGTAAGTAAAAGAAAAAGCCCCGCAATCATGACGTTTGCGGGGCCTTTTTCGTTAGGAGGTTAGATTAGGTGGTCGAACGCGGCTGTACGGCAATGAATTGTATCGGCACCGTTGCCGTGGGATCGCAGGTTGGCGTTCCATTCGCTGGAACCTGTTCGCATTTCGGCAACTTGGGATCGATGGTCCGCGTATCTGCGAGCGTAGGTACATCGACCAGGTGCAGAAGGTTATCGCCTGTCGTACCGACAAAAAAGGTCGAATCATCCGGGCTGAAAGCTCCTGCGATCGGCGCCTGGGCTCCGTGGGAAAGCTGCACGTTGGAGAGCGTGCCCGGGGCCCCGAATGTTGCCGAAGGCTTATAGGCAGGCAGCAATCCGGTCGCGCTGTTCGCTTCATAGGTGACGAACGACATCGTCGCATCTGGAGACGTGACGACCTGGGTGATTTCGGTCGGAGAAACTCCCAGCGCTGCGGTGTTGATGCTATAGTCGCCGCCGTTAGAACCAGAGCCCTGCTGATACTTGAGTCCGGCCGCCGGGCATGTTCCGATGGGCACGTTCACGGAGATATCGGCAATCTGTGCCGGGCTGGCGGTAGCTCCCAGAATATGGGCTCCATCATTGGTAGCCGCCAGGTGCTCGGTGGCCACTCCAATCGTTCCAGCCGATGGATAGTAGTTGATAGGCGTTGCCGTTGTATCCGGGCAGAAGCCATTGGCAACCGTATTCGATCCGGTAAAGAACGGGCTGACGCTGGGAATCGTAAGCGCGAGATCCGGCGAGCAGAAGGGATCGTACGGCGCGGTTCCGTTGTTATTGTTCAGCTGAGCAGCAGTGCAGACATTCGATCCGCCATTGGACGTGTTGTAGGTGTGCCAGCCTGTTGCCGTGTTGTAAACATAGATGTTGTTTGGTCCGATGACGTAAAGATTTTTGCCGTCGGGTGAATACTGCGCTCGCGTAGCCAATCCGCCGATGCTGGTGAATGTGCCTTTGCTCTGGCCGTAAAGGTAGATGATCTGGCGTACCTGGTCATTGATAACAACTGTGCCGCCGTCCGGAGAAACCGCGAGCACCACACCCGGAACGTTCGTATCCTCTTTGCTGAGAGTGTTGGTACCGGCGCTTACGATCATCAGCTCCCGGTAGCTGCCGAAGTAGAGATTCGTGCCGTTCTGATCGAGCACCATCGAATTCGGAATATACGGCAGTTTTATCGGTCCCGGCGTGCCCGTGCTGGTGAGGTCAATGGGAGTGAAATACGAGGACTGCGACGAAGCCAGCCATATTTTGCTGCTGCTGCGTCCCGGTGTATTCACGCGAACGATATTGCTGGTGACAGGCAGGCCTGTGCCCAGCTGCCCGATGATGTTCACCGGCGCAGGATTGCAGTTGCCGGGCTGGCAGATGGCCGAGATCGCTGTTGTGGTCGGGTACGTGGCCGTTACTGTGCCGGTGCTGCCGACGTTGATCTGCTTGGGCTCAGTAGAAGTGTAATCCAGCGAGAGGCCGCTTAACGACACGCCGTTTTTATCCGGGATCGTGGCCGTAAGATTCTGCGGGCTGCTGGCAGAGACAGTGACGGGAGTCGGAATGCCGTTAGATCCGTTCAACTTAAGATCGATGCTGACAGGTGGGCAGGTAAAGAAATATCCTGCCGCAGACGTCGTTCCCGAAAGAGAGGCGTTGATGACGGTCGAGCCGGGAAGGTGCGCTGTAGCCAAGCCGTTCACTGTACTGACTGTATCAGTTGTGCTGCCGGAATCGCTGCCTGTGTCAGTTGTGCCATTGTTCGTGTTGTTAATAGTCACAATGGTCGAGTCAACCGGGGTATATGTCACCGTGCCGATGAGATTATTTGGGATTGCCACGCCATCGGGGCCAAAGACCTTGGTGGTAGCCGTGAGTGGCGCAGAGAGTTGCTGGTTCTGTGAGACACAGGCTGCCTGTGTGCCGATACTGATTGCCGTCACCGGGGGATGAACATAAACATTCACAGGATTGCTGGTGACGGCAGAAGCACTGGCTGTCACCTGGGCTACACCGGAGCCTGTCGGAGGTGTGCAGATGGTGAAGTCAGCAATACCGGAAGCGCTATGGCGGTTCCATGTCCCCGCGCAAATGGCGCCCGTCGCAGGATTGATATCGGCGAGGTTTAGATTAGTCGAGCCGTAGACCCAATGCGCCACGCTAACCGTGCCGTTATTGCAGTTGTATCCGGTCGGCTGGTTTACCTGCCCGGTTTGCCCATAGGAAAGCGAAATGCCGGTCGAAGCCGGTCCCAGGCTAATGTGGTCCAGGTCGGTAACCTTTTCGCCATAGCCATGGCCGTTCTTGATGCAATAATCATTCGGGTTCGAACCGGCGCAGCCGGCAATAGAGATACCGACCGGAATAGAAAGTACAAACAAAGCAATCAGGGCGAAAAACCGCTGCATGAAACCTCCCCGTCTGTATGGACTCGCCACGCAGACGGTTGTCACTGCCAGAATTCTCTGGAAGTCATTCCAAGGATATAGTTCTCGAATTTTGAGTGTAAAAGCTGGAAGAGACTTCAGCAAGCGAAGGGAGAAAGATAGGGCGCAGATCCATCATCTCCGCCCTGCATTTGGACAGTTATTTTGCCTTGGCCGCGGCATTAATAAATGTCAGGCCATTGGGAACACCCCAGCCCGTGACATTGTCCCATCCGGTTGTAACCGTAAGGGATGTGTCCGTTCCGAAGCTCAGATCGACGTATTCGCCGCTCAGGTTCCAGAATGCGCTGTAATACTGCGTAGTGGTGTAGAGCGGGGCAAGTAATGTGTCGGAGGAGTAGAACGTAGCCCCGTTCGAATCGATGACCGTGCCGGTTACGTTTGTAGGACTGCTGACCGGAACTACATCGGTAATGGCACCGGAAGGCAATTTCGAGAGCAGGGGAGCGGCCTGTCCGAGGGACTTGCCCGCCGCCTGGTCTGAAATGGCCCAGATCGCCGAAAAGATGGGAGCAGCAAGGCTGGTGCCGCCAATGCCCGCCAGCGGCTCGCCATATTCAACGAAGACCGCTCCCGTATAAGGATCAGCCAGCGCCGAGATGTCCGGCTCCTGTCGTCCGCTTCCACTCAGAGATTTCTGCCATGAGGGTTTGGCAATAAAGGTGCTTTCCCCGCCTCCCGCTCCGCCCAGGAAGCCATACGAAAGCGGCGGGTCAAAGACGCCATTCAGCGCATAGGAAAGAATGTTGGCATTGTTTCCCCAGCCAACTTCCGCCCCAGCCGACGTGCCGTTTGGAATTCCGATGCTGGTGCCGCCGACAGCAGTGACGTAAGCAGAAGTCGCCGGATAGGACTGGCCTCCGCCGCTAGGCGAGCCGGTTCCTTCGTCGCCGCCATCGCCGCTCGAGAAGTTGACGGCCAGACCTGCTGCCGCAGCCTTCTTCAGCACCTGTTCAAAGCCTTTCACCGTGGCCGCGCCGAACAGGGCTTCCGGATAGCCGTAGCTGTTGGAGATAACATTGCCAAGTTTGTTCTGGCGGGCATAATCGATGGCATATTCGAATTCATCCCAGTCTTCTGTGGGCATGATCTCGATGATGATCTTTGCCTTGGGAGCGATCGAATGCACCCACTCCACGTCCAGCGAAGCTTCATCCTGCCAGTTATCGTATTCAAGCGACAGGGTAGTGGGCTTGCCGTCAGGATAGAGAACTTTGAAGTTTGAGGAGTTGGTGGCCGGCAGTCCGGCGAGCGAAGAGAACTGCGCCAGGTCGGCTGTCAGCTGGGTTCCATCGGCGGGCCCATCAACAATCACAATGGTTTGTCCCGTGCCGTCCAGGCCCTTCTTGTAGGCAGCCGTCAGGCCATAGTGGTCCTGGAGCTGTGACGGTGTCCAGGAGCATACAAGCGGGCTGTCATCGTAATCGTTGCCGTAGTAAACGCCTACCGGCAGCGATGCGCCGTCGGTTGTCAACTGCACTACTTCAGGCGCCGTGAAGCATTGATTTGTGGCAATGGCAGAAAAGCCTCCGCTGGCGTTCTTAATTTTGGCAGCAGGTAATTGCGTTGCCGGCGCGGTCCGCAGTTTTCCTGTCTTCGGATTTATCTGGTAGCGAACGTACGGGCGCATATTGTAACTGGTAAGGCCGGTAACGCCATGAACCAGAGAGCTTGCGGGCCCCGACAGCGTCGCCGGTGTCACGTTGGCATGGAAGACTTTGCCTTGCTGTTCAAATTCGTGAATTTGCGTGTGGAAAGCGCTTTCCACGCTCGATGCCGGGCCGCGCGCTCGAATCGAAAGATTGTCGGAGCCTATGGATATTACGGAAAGACCATGGGCCTGCAACTCCTTTTTCACGCTTTCTACCTCAGCCTGTGAAGGAGCATAGCGCGCGATTTCAGCATTCGAGAGCCACTGGTGATAAGTCTGAGAACCGGGCGTATACAGAGCGTCCACGGCCTTATCGAAGGCCGCTTCATTTTTCAGATTCAAATGCACGGTAACGGTAATTCGTTGAGAGGGCTGAATCGGGCCATGATCCGAGGCGATGTCGGCAATTTTTGGTCGTTCGATGCGAACTTGTGCTTGAAGAACAGGACCGGTAAGAAATGCGCCCGCGAGAAATGCGCTGCCTATTGCGGTCAATGCGAAGGGATTTTTTCTAAGAAGCATGGAACTCCATCTCCTGCGTGGGTAGGTGTGAGTGTGTGCATCCGCCAATAGGAGAGCGAACGCAGTGACAACTAGGGCACCACATACTGATGGACTGAATGGATTAGCCGCAACTCGGCAGAAGAGCAGGGAAGATCAACAACAGAAGAAGAAATAACGAAGAACAACGGGTTGTTGCATGCGTGTCATAAAGCAGTGCACATAACTCTGGCACAGAGTGGGCACTGCGTCAACTGGAAAGATAAAGCAATTTTCGCCGTTGAAATTTCAGGTCGCGGTGGCATACTGGATGCCGGTGCATAGCGAGGACGCATGGATCTCTCACTGGATTCTGATATCTCAAAACGGGTTTTCAAGCTCGATAACGATCTCGCGCCTTTTTTCAAGTCCGTATCGTTCTGGGCGCTCACCGGCGTTGCGTTGATGATCTTAGGAAATGCATTTCGGCATCTGCAGCAGCTGCGGGCCGAGGGCCATCTCTTCGTCATTGGCCTTCTGCTGCTGGCCGCAGCCGGAGCATACGCCTGGTATATCGTCATGCGTATCTCGATCACACGCATCGTCTCTGCTGAATGCAGCGAGAGCGTAAGAGCCCATCTTGCGCGAGTAAGCCGGGCCGGAACTGTATTGTGCGGATTGATGCTCTTCGGAGTACTTCTAGCCTGCAGTTTATAGCGGGTACCCCATCCTGAACGAAGAGAAGGGTGAGGGTTCCGGAAAATGATTCCCTTCGCCGTTGGCTCAGTATGGGCACATAATCTATGTGATCTATGTGCGCCATCCTGACGAAGCGAAAAAGCCGAGAGCTACTGCGCCGGCATGTACTGCTCAAACCACTTCAGCGAGCGCTCCAATACATCGATCTGGTGATCGCGGGAAGCAAAATGATGTCCTTCGCCGGGATACACAACCATCTGCGTCGGCACATGCTGGTCACGCAGCGCATGCCAGAACTCAAATGATTGCGGCATAGGACATTCGCCATCGCGGTCACCCACCACAACCAATGTTGGAGTCTTGACCTTGTGAATAAAATTGATGGCCGAGCTCTTTGCATACACCGCCGGATCGTCATACACGGACGCCCCGAAGAACGGAATCATCCACTGGTCGATGGAGTTCTCGCCATAATAGCTCTGCCAGTTTGCGATACCCGCTCCGGCCACGGCGGCATGAAAACGGTTGGTCTGGGTGACGGCAAACATCGTCATAAAACCGCCGTAGCTCCAGCCTGTGATACCCACTCGCTGTGGATCAATGGGATATTTCTTCGTTACCGCATCGACGCCTGCAAGAATGTCGCGCAGATCGCCATAGCCGAAATCCTTGCGGTTGGCCTGCGTAAATTTCTCGCCCTGCCCATAGCTGCCGCGCGGATTCGGTTCCAGCACGAAATATCCAAGCGCTGAAAAAGGCGCGCCGCCAAAGCCCGCTCCCGGCCAGCGCGGCGTGACTGCCGCCGACGGGCCGCCGTGAACCATCACAATCAGCGGATATTTTTTGCTGGGGTCATAATTGGCAGGTTGAATGAGCCATCCCTGTACATGGAAGCCTTCGTTTTCCCACTCGACAGATTCGGCCTTGCCCCATACCGGCTTCAGATTGTCGTTAAGGTGCGTGATCTGCTTCAGGTTATCGAGTGTGCCCGCCCAGACTTCCGGCGGCGAAAAAAACGAGCTGCGAATGAGCGCAATCTGATGGTCGTTGGAAATAGAAAGGCTCATCATGCGCTCGCCTGAGCCGATTCCTTCCGGCAACGTGAGGCTGTGGTCTTCCATCTCCTGCTGCGAGTTGATGTTGTAAGCGAAAAGATGCGAAGAGCCGCCGGTGATCTCGGTGATGCCGAGCGTGTCGTCATTCACCCACTGGAACCAGGCCGGAGTCGCCTTGCGGTTCGGCGTTATATCTTTTAACTCACCGCCATTGGAAGGAACGGTGTAGATTTCGCCGCCCGTGGAGCCTTGATCGGACATAAGGCCGGCAATGAAGGCGATCTGCGAGCCATCCGGTGACCAACGCGGAACGGCGATCTGCAAGCCGGAAATCGGGCTTTTACCGCTAGTGGGATCGACCAGCACGCTCGGATCAAAGGCAGCGCGTCCACCGGCAACAGACTTCGATCCGGGCACAAAAGGCTGTGTATACAGTTTCGCCACCCACCAGTTGTTCTCACCCGGAGGCGGCGCTGCTACATAGGCGAATTTCTTTGAATCCGGCGACCAGCTGAATTCGTAGACATGAAGATTCGCCGGGCTGATCTGGGACAATTCACCGGAAGCGACGTCAACAGCGGCAACGCGCTCAATCTCCAGCCCTTCCACGCCAATCACGCCCGCGGGAGGCTTCATCGCCGCCAGTGCTCCGGCAGGACGCGTTGCGCCCTCTACGTAGAGCAGTCCGATGTATTTACCATCCGGCGACCAGGCTGGCTCATCGGCATACCCATGGAGAG
Organism: Alloacidobacterium sp.; assembly: GCA_035547425.1. Lineage (GTDB taxonomy): Bacteria > Acidobacteriota > Terriglobia > Terriglobales > Acidobacteriaceae > Alloacidobacterium. The sequence continues at coordinate 53,547 of DASZUU010000039.1, forward strand.
CACTGAGCTTATGCGCCGGAGTATTCGAGCCGGGCTCGGCGAGATAAAGCCCCTGCTCATGTCCGCTGTTGCAGTTTGAGAAAAAGGCCAGCTTTTTCGAGTCGGGCGACCACGCAATCTCATTTTCGCTACCCTTTTCGCCTGCGCTGCATGCGGTTACGCGATGAACTGCTGAAGGATTACTGAGCGGAGCAGCATCGATCTCCGAGTTTGCAACCCAGGCGACCCACTGGCCGTCGGGAGAAATAGCTGTCTGATGCGGAGTGCGGACGGCCTCCAACTGGCTGATAATTTGTCCGATGCGGGCGTCTTCCGCCCACGCATACGCCGAAACCTGCACTACAGCCAGACAGGCAGAAAAAGCAATCCACTTGCAGAAACGATTCATGGCGGGATGTTAGCAGACAAGAAGCAGGATGGTCGCGCAACGTATTGTCAAGCTCTGTGGAACATAAATAGTTTCAACTTGTTGAAATAAAATAATTTATGTGCCCGCAATGATGGCATGTTTTTTGATGCAACCTGCTATTCTAAATACAGGGGAAAACCGTGCTGTGCCTCACAGGCTTTCTTTGTTGGACTCCCCGCTTAAGTGATTGAAATAAAGAAAGGGATCAGCTATAAGGGGGGAGCGGGTAAGATGCCCTCCGCCACCAGCCTCCGTCAGTAGAAAGAACAGCAAAACCGGTGCTCATTCGCCGCCTTGGTGGGCGAAAAGAGTAAAAATATGAATTTTTCTCCTGTTTGTTGACGCAGATAGCTAGAGTTGATACTCTTAAAAGGTTCCATGAGGCTGCTCTTCGTGTGTATGTGAACCGAAGGCAGTTACGACTAAAAAGCTTCGCAGAATGAAGTCGGTATAAACCGGCAGATACGGAATCTGCGAACCCCATCTGGCTCATGAGATGGGCGAATCGCATCGGTGCCTGCGACACCTTCCGCCTTGGAGGGCTATGCGGGCCGGAATCGGCGAAACGGAGTCGGCTTTCTTCTGCCCCTGATTTTTGCGGGGTGAAGTGACGTGCGGCCACCGTCCTGATTCTCGTCTGGTAAGAAGCAGTGCAGACGCGAAGCAGCCGTTGACTTCGCTTGGGGTAAGTTGCGCGATACGCGCTGTCCCGGAGCGGCGGGTTGCTGCGTGCCTGATTAAAGAGTTTTTGAGTTGGTAAGGAGTTTGGATTGCCTACATTCAGTCAGCTCGTGAGAAAAGGGCGCACGGCGCCGAATTACAAGACGGCATCGCCTGCATTGCAGGGCTCGCCGCAGCGCCGCGGAGTCTGCACCCGTGTGTACACGCAGACGCCGAAGAAGCCGAACTCGGCGCTCCGCAAGGTAGCCCGTGTCCGTCTGACCAATGGCATTGAGGTCACCTCGTACATCCCCGGTGAGGGCCACAACCTGCAGGAGCACTCTATCGTGCTCATCCGCGGTGGCCGCGTGAAGGATCTGCCGGGTGTGCGGTATCACATCGTGCGCGGCACGCTCGATTCGGTCGGCGTGGTGAAGCGTACGCAGAGCCGTTCGAAGTACGGTGCAAAGCGCGCCAAGGCCGGCGCTGCTGCGGCAACCGGCAAGAAGAAGTGACGCTGTTGCGCGGCGTCTGAGTCGCGTAGCGTCATTCTGAGCGTGTAAGCGCGAAGGATCTGTTTAAGAGTTTTTAGAAACGCAAGGTTAAAGGTTATGCCGAGAAAAGGTCACATTGCGAAGCGGGAAGTTGCAGCCGATCCGGTCTACAACTCGACGCTGGTCACGAAGTTTGTCAACTCGATGATGTGGGGCGGCAAGAAGTCGACCGCGCAGGGCATCTTCTATGCTTCGATGAAAAATCTGGAGCAGAAGGGCGGCGACGAAGCGCTGAAGCTCTTCAAGAAGGCGGTCGAGAACTGCAAACCGCTGCTTGAAGTGAAGACCCGCCGTGTCGGCGGCGCCAACTATCAGGTGCCGATCGAAGTGAACCCGGAGCGCCGCACTTCGCTGGCGATTCGCTGGCTGGTGACCTATGGTCGCGCGCGTGGCGAAAAGGGTATGGTTGACAAGCTCACCAATGAACTGCTCGATGCCGCCAATGGCCGCGGCGCGGCGATGAAGAAGAAGGAAGACGTGCATCGCATGGCCGAAGCCAACAAGGCTTTTGCGCACTACCGCTGGTAGGTCTAGTCGTCCAGGCAATCGCGCCTTTGGCGCCGTTCTGGAGTGATGGTTGAAAGAAGTGTAGCTGGGGGTTGCAGGTTGCTCCCGAAAGTAATTTGAACCTTGGGCTGTAAGGCCTGAGAGAAGCAGAGAGAAGAAACAGTGGCTCGCCAAGTACCTCTAAATCGTTGCCGGAACATCGGAATCATGGCGCACATCGACGCCGGAAAGACGACGACGACCGAGCGCATCCTGTTCTATACGGGTATTACGCATCGCATCGGTGAAGTGCATGAAGGCACAGCAACGATGGATTACATGGAGCAGGAGCAGGAGCGCGGTATTACCATCACGTCTGCTGCGACAACCTGCACCTGGAACAATATCCGTATCAATATCATCGATACGCCCGGCCACGTAGACTTCACTGCTGAAGTCGAGCGTTCGCTGCGCGTTCTCGACGGCGCTGTTGCTCTGTTCGACTCTGTTTCCGGCGTGCAGCCGCAGACGGAAACCGTATGGCGCCAGGGCGATAAGTACAAGGTTCCGCGTCTTTGCTTTGTCAATAAGATGGACAAGGCCGGCGCAGATTTCGAGCATGTGATCGAGACCATCCGCAAGCGTCTCGGAGCGCGTCCGGTTGCAATTCAGATTCCGATTGGCGCAGAGGCGAACTTCAAGGGTGTAGTCGATCTCATCGAAATGCGCGCCATTCTGTGGCACGACGAGACGATGGGCGCGAAGTACTCGGTCGAAGAGATTCCGGCCGATCTGTTGAAGAAGGCGGAAGCCTTCCGCATGCAACTGATTGAGACGGTTGCCGAGAACGACGATGACATGCTGCACAAGTTCCTGGAGGGCGAGACGCCGACTCCTGAGGAGCTGAAGAAGGCGCTGCGCAAGGCGACCATCGATATGAAGGTCTTCCCGGTTCTCTGCGGCACAGCCTTCAAGAATAAAGGCGTGCAGACGCTGCTCGACGCCGTGGTGGATTACCTGCCCAGTCCGCTGGATATTCCTCCGGTGCAGGGTGTCGATCCAAATGATACTTCCGTCGTGCTGACGCGCGAAACATCTGACGATGCTCCGTTTTCGGCGCTGGCCTTCAAGCTGATCAATGATCCATTCGGCAAGCTGGGCTTCATTCGTGTCTACTCGGGCACCCTGAAGACGGGCGATACAGTCCTGAATCCGCGTACGGGTAAGACTGAGCGTGTGGGCCGTCTGGTGAAGATGCACGCGAACAAGCGCGAGGACATCACCGAGATTCTGGCCGGCGATATCTGCGCTTGCGTAGGCCTGAAGGAAATCAAGACGGGCGATACCCTCTGCCCGCCGTCCGCCCCGATTGCTTTGGGCGCGATTGACTTCCCCGAGCCGGTGATTTCGGTGGCAATTGAGCCGAAGACCAAGGGCGATCAGGAGAAGATGGGTCTGGCGCTGGCGAAGCTGGCCGATGAGGATCCAACGTTCAAGGTTCGCACCGATCAGGATTCGGGTCAGACGATCATCAGCGGTATGGGTGAGTTGCACCTCGAAATTCTTGTCGACCGCATGAAGCGCGAGCACAAGGTTGAGGCAAATGTGGGTGAGCCCAAGGTTGCCTTCCGCGAAACCATTCGCAAGCCTGCTGAGGCTGAAGGCAAGTACATTCGTCAGACCGGTGGTTCGGGTAATTACGGACACGTCAAGATTCGTCTGGAGCCGAATGAACCTGGCAAGGGCTTCGAGTTTATTGACGAGATCAAGGGTGGCGTGGTTCCGCGTGAGTACATCAAGCCGACCGAGCAAGGTATCCGTGAAGCATTGCTGAACGGCGTGCTTGCCGGCTACGAAATGGTCGACTTCAAGGCGACGCTCTTCGATGGCAGCTACCACGATGTCGATTCGAACGAAATGGCCTTTAAGATTGCCGGTTCGATGGCCTTCAAGGAAGCCGCGAGGAAGGCCAATCCGGTATTGCTTGAGCCGGTGATGGCGGTTGAAGTCACGGTTCCGGAAGAGCATATGGGCACGATTATCGGCGACATCAACTCGCGTCGCGGCCGTATCGAAGGCATGGAGCATGTCGGCGGTTCGCAGGTGATCAAGGCGATTGTTCCGCTGAAGGAGATGTTCGGATATGTGAACGATATCCGCTCATCGACGCAGGGACGCGCTTCGTACTCGATGCAGTTTGCCCGCTATGAAGAAGCGCCGCGCATGATTTCAGAAGAGATCATCGGACGCAATCAGGGCAAGTAAAGGTTTGGAAATTGCCGGACTTGATTGAGGTTCGGAAAGAGTTAGCAGGAAAACGAGAGAGGAACAATAGCAATGGCGAAGGAGAAATTTGACCGGTCGAAGCCGCACGTAAATGTGGGGACGATCGGACATATCGATCACGGTAAGACGACGTTGACGGCGGCGATCACGAAGGTGTTGTCGAAGCATAATCCGAACAACAAGTTCCGC
>DASZUU010000040.1:0-77977 GCA_035547425.1 Alloacidobacterium sp.
CGGACTTGTCGATGGGAGAATGAATATGCTCAGGCCGCAGGCCGAGCCCCACGCCGCGCGCCATGATTCGCTTCAGCAGCGGAAGCCGCAAAGCCGTACGCATCTGCCACGGAGCATGCGCTTTTACCGGACGCCCCAGAAAATTGACCGAGGCGTTATGCACGCGCGCCTGCAGCGCCTGAATCACGCGCACCGGGAATTCGCGCCTCTGCTGCACGCGTGCCAGCAATTCGTGTGTCACGCGCTTTTCCCTGAGCGCCTCCGCCAGAATATTTGCCGTCGCCACCGCATCCTGAATCGCCAGATTGATGCCGACGCCGCCCGCGGGCGACATGGCATGCGCAGCGTCGCCGATGCACAGCAGCCCCTCTCGATACCATTGCCGCAGCCGGTTGATCTGAATAGAAAGCAGCTTCACCTGTTCCCAGTCTTTGATCTCCTCCACGCGCTCGCCGAGAAATGGCGCTACCTGCAGAAGCGACTTGCGAAAGGCGGGCAATCCGGCATCTTTCACAGCATCGAATTTGCCTTTGGTGATGATGAGGCCCGCCTGAAAATACTCGTTGCGGTTGATGAGGATCAGCATCTGCCCGTAATCGATGCGGCCCAGCGCCTGGTATGGGTCATCTCGATGCCGGCTGATGCGAAACCACAGCACATCCACCGGCACGCCGAGATTTATCACTTCAAACCTTGCAGCATCGCGCACGGTGGAGTGCCGTCCGTCGCAGCCCACCACAAGATCGGCGGTGATTTCTGTTTCGCCATGCGGCGTGACGGCGCGAATGCCCACGACTCTGCCATCTTCTTCGATCAGGCCGGTCACGTCATGTTCCATGCGCAGATCAAAGGTAGAAAACCGCTTGCCATGTTCCGCCAGAAAGTTCAGGAAATCCCACTGCGGCATGAGCGCGATGAATTTGCAGTGAGTCGGCAAGTGTGAGAAGTCAGCCGCGGTAAAAACAAAATCACCGAACTGACCGCCAATATCGTGCAATTCACTATGCGGCAGCCGGAGAAACTCATCCAGCAAGCCAAGCTCGTACATCAATTCCAGCGTGGAGGGATGAATCGTGTCCCCGCGAAAGTCGCGGAAAAAATCCTTGTGCTTTTCAAGCACGATGACACTGACTCCGGCGCGCGCCAGCAGATAGCCGAGCATCACGCCCGCGGGGCCACCTCCTGCGATACAGCACGTGGTGGTAATACGATTCTGCATGCTCGGTCCTTTCAACGGCTACAGGATTACCATACATCTATGGACGCCTTTGACGAGCTTCTAAAACAGGCAGAAATCGCCCATGGTCATCTTTGCGCCGGGCAGATACTGGGCGTGCGCATGGCGATGCTCGGTTGCCGACGCCTGGGCATCGAAGAGCCGCGAGGCAAAGACCGGAAGCGCCTGGTGACGTATGTCGAAATCGACCGCTGCGCCACCGATGCCATCGGCGTGGTCACCGGCTGCCGTTTAGGCAAGCGCGCCTTGAAATTTCGAGATTGGGGAAAGATGGCGGCCACTTTTGTCGATCTGGCGTCAGGCAAAGCAATTCGCATTTGCGCCAGGGAATCATCGAAGGCTCTGGCACGCGAGCTGTATCCGGAAATAGAAAACAAGAATCAACAGCAGATGAAAGCGTATCGCGAGATGAGTGACAGCGATCTCTTCGATGAGCAGTGGGTGCGCGTCGTCATCGAGCCGAAAGAGTTTCCCGGCTATAAGGGCGAGCGCATCGCCTGCGATCTTTGCGGCGAAGGGATCAACTACGACCGCTTCGTGCGCCGCGACGGACAGGCGCTTTGTCTCAGTTGCGCCTCACCGGAAGAGCGATACTACCAGCCGGTTTCCTAATAAAAAAGCCCGCAAAAGCGGGCTTTTCTAGTTAAGTATGAGCAGAAAATCAGAAGCTGAAGCGCGCTCCAAATTCTCCGGTAAATGACTGCGGAGTTACCGTGCTGCTGGGAGTAATGAAGTTGGTTGGTTTAAGGAAGGATGATGGATCGCTCGGATCAAGCGAATTTACATTGCTTTGAAGGTTCGGCCCGAAGTTCGCGCGGTTGGTAAGATCGAAGCTTTGGAAAAAAATATTAAGGTTGTATTTATCTCCAAAGGTGATCGTCTTACCAATTCTGGCGTCAAGTTCTATGAATGTTTGACCGCGAGTTGAATTGTAAGAAACTTCCTCGCAGGTTCCGGCAGAGAGGCAGCTTCTATAAAAGCTGGAGCTGTATACACTGCCGTCGGCGTTGAAAAGCGCCGTAAGCGATCCAAAATTATTCATTTTTCCGCCTTTAGGAATGATGGCGTGTGCATTTCCCCGACCGCTGCCAACTCCCCATTCGTCACCGCTGGAAAAGACATCAACTGGACGGCCCGAGCCAATCTGAAATAGGGGAGAGATATCGATCTTCCAGGGGAGAGAGATGGTTGCGGCGGTGGTCAGGTGATGGGTTTCATCATTAGGGGATGGGCCGTAATCCTGACGGCGGAACTGACCGAGAAATGGATTTGTTGCAGTGTTACGGAAGGACGCAGAGGCACCTTCAAAGGCAAGCGCCTTCGACCAGGTATAGTTTGCGGTTCCAGTGATGTGCTTCCACATCTGCTGGCGATAACTTAAATTGAGAGCGTCATAGTAAGACCTTCCGATGGACTCTTCCTCTCCGAAGCGGCCCAGTACCGGAACACCTGCAGCTGCGAAGGCAGCATCAAATGGCCGTGAACCATCACTGTAATAGCGCGTCGGATTGATGTTGACAGTTTTGTTTTCGTGAAGCCCGCGAGCCTGTACATATTCCACTTCAACGACGGAGTGAATATTGGGCGCAATCTGCAAGCCAAAGTTGATTTGTTGCGTATAGGGGTTGCGATAATGCGGGTTCATCAAGCGGCCAGTTGATCCGGCGGCCAGATCGTGAGAAGCAGGAGGAATGACTGGAAATGGATCGACCCCAAACCGCCAGTTGCTAAGAAGAATATCCGTACCCGGCACAACGTTGCTGCTTGGGCAGGATGCGTCACCAGGCCCACTGCAGTTAATGCTAAAGGTATTGGCAAAAACCAGATCATTCGACTGTTGGATCATGAATAGCGGAATATTCTCGAAAGTCTGGCCATAGTAGAGACCATAGCCGCCGCGTACAACCACCCGGCTATTGCCGAAGACATCATAAGCAAAACCGATACGAGGACTGATATCCAAATTGTCATTGCTGGGCAGGCCGGTATAGGTGCCACCGATGTAACTGAGATCCGGCGTGTATCCGATGTTGTAGTTGTCACCATTGCGTGTCGCAGGGACAGTCGGTACGCCGGTAGCTGCTGCCGCGATCAGCTCCTGAACGGTGCGGCTGTTCTTCTGCTTATCGATGCCATATGTATCAATATCGCGGTCATAACGAATACCAAGGTTCAGCAGAAACCGCGGTGTCACTTTCCAATCATCTTGCACATATAGTCCAAGCATTTTTGGAGAAAGATTGAAGGACGGATCGCCCGATGTTCCGGTCATCGCCTGTACCAGGCCCGGAGTGGCAAAGCCCTCTGGGTATTTACTCGGGTTGCCAAGAATGTTTGACGGAGTGTCAAAGAAATCAAATTCAGGCGTGGGGTTGTTCTCGAAGAAACCACCCACCTGGGGCTCATAAATAAAATCCACACCGGCTCGAATCGTGTGTGCGTTGTGCGTCCAGGAGAAGTCATCGCGGAACTGAAATTTATGCTGGCTGGATTTCTGTGGAACGTTCGCATTGGTTCCGAAACTGGTTCCATCAGGAAACGTAATGAGCGGTGTTTGTGTTGCCGTATTGATCAGGTTATTCCAGTACTGAAAGCCCGCCGTAAAGTTGTTCACGATATTCGACGAGAGGATAGAGTTCAGAGTGAAGTTGGTAAGGATCAGATCATTCAGTGTGTAGTTTCCTTCGCTTAAATCATTCTGCGAGGTGGACTGATCGTTATTGCTCTTGTTGTCCTGAGCCGTGTAGCTAAAGAATGCTCTTTCATTCGGGCTGAAGGTGTGATCGATGCGGCCGTTATAGCGCTTATCGTCGTAAGGAGTCGGCAAGGTATGCGAGAGCTGCGGCCCTGGGTTAAAAGCCCCGCTGTTCAATGCAAGCTCCAGTTCGTTATACGAATCCGGATTCACCGAAATGCTGGAGCGCTCGCGCAATCCCTCATATGCGAAAAAACCAAAGTCTTTGTCTTTGCGAATTGGGCCGCCGACAGAACCACCATACTGCTGGCGGCTGTAATCCGGTTTCGGTTGACCAGCTTTTTCAGCAAAGTAGTTGTTCGTCTGGAAATCCTGCGTGCGGAAGAAACCATACAGGCTTCCGTGAAACTGGTTCGAGCCAGATTTAGTAATCACGTTCAATGCCGCGCCTTCGCTCTTGCCGTTCGCGGCTGAAAAACGATTCGGACTGATATTAAATTCCTGCACCGCTTCAAGGGGCAGCTGCATAACAGCCCCACCAACGGTGTTGTCTTTATTATCGATGCCGTTGACGGTGGTATTGGTATTGCGGCCGGAGGAGCCATTGACGGCGTACACTGCATAGCGGTTCTTCGTTGGGTCGTAGCTGTCCACCATCTTCACGCCGGGCGCCAGAATCGCCAGATTGGCGAAATCGCGGCCATTCAGGGGAAGGTCTTCAATCTGCTTGGTGGAAACATTGGTGGAGACATCCGTCTTTTCCGTATCCACAAGCGAGCCCGCCGCGGTAACTTCGACCGTTTGCGAAACCTGTCCGGTTGTCAGCGGAACATTGATGGTTGCAGCAGAGCCCACCATAACCTGCAGACCCTTTACTTCGGCAGGTCCAAAGCCAGTGGCTTCCACATGGAGCTGATACGTTCCCGGAGGAAGTAAGTCGAAGCGATACTCACCCGTTCCACCCGTTATCGTTTTACGCTCTGCGTTGGTTGCCGTATTCGTAACGGTGACGGCAGCGCTCGGTACAGCAGCTCCGCTGGGATCGCTGACCACGCCGGCAATGCTGCCGGTGGCGGTGGCCTGAGCAAACAGGAGCTGTTGCCCCATGAACCCTGCCGCAAGTATGAGGAAAAGGGATAGAAAGGGACGCAAAAGCGCCCCGCGCGTCAATGCCATAACCACTCCTTCGGAAAAAATGCAGCATATAACGGCTGTGCCAAATGGGCAGCCGCCGTCCTCGAGCCTGTAGTTGATAAGTGTTACAAATACATGACTGAAGGATTGTCGGTGATAGTAAACCGTTACCTGCGAAACGTCGATAGGAAAAAAGAAAAAACATCAAGCCCGAATAACTTCCATTTATCGGCTCTTTGTTTATCAACAACAAATCTGGACTGGAGCGGCAGGAAAAACGAAGTTGTAACTTTCTTAGTTACTTATGAATCGCCCGCGCATACCCCTCGTACACGCTTTCAAAAACAGAGTCCCATGAGGCAGCTACGGCTTCGGCGCGAGCCGCAAGACGCATATTCCGGTGCAGGTCCGGATCGAGAAGAATTTTAAGAATCGTGTCGGCAAAATCGTCATCCGCAGCAACGAACCCTGTTTTTCCTTCCTCAACAATGTAGCGCGGCCCGCCATCGGGCGTGACCACCGCCGGAACCCCGGATGACAAAGCCTCCAGAACGACATTTCCGAACGTGTCCGTGTGCGACGGAAAGACAAATAAGTCCATATTTGCATAAGCATTGGAAAGAGCCTGCCCGCGCAATACTCCGGCGAATTCGGCATTCGGCAAGCGTTCCCGGAGCCACGTCTCTTCTATGCCGTGACCAACTATAAGGAAGCGAAAGCGATGAAACCCTGCGGCAAGGAGCTGTTCACGTATGCGCGCCAGCAGCGCAACATTTTTCTCTACGGAAAGCCGGCCTACAAAACCCAGCACAAAATCCGCATCTTCAGCTTTGCGGTTGCGATGCAGCGGAGAAAATAATTCCGTGTCCACGCCGCGCCGCATCAGCAGGCATGGCTTTTGCGTAAGCCTCTCCAGCAAGCTGCAAAGTCCCTTGTTCGGAGCAAACAGGACCTGCGCTTGTGAATAGAACTGCGCGCTGGCAAACAAGCTCACATTTTCAATGTGCTGCGCCAGAACCGGTCTTGAATTCTCCGGCAAGTGCTTCAACGGCTTCTGCGCTCGCCTTGCTGCGTACTCGTGAACATTCGTATGCCAGGAAGCGACCAGCGGCAAGCGGTAATGGTTCGCCAACAAGGCGCCCATCATGCCGAAGTCGCTTGGCCCCGTAATATGAATGAGATCGGGACGAAAGCCGCGCAATACTCTGGCAATGACCGGTAGATGCCGAAAAAATCCGATGTCGAAGCTCAGATCTTTTTCCAGTCCAAACGACATCGGCCCGCGAGAAAGCTCGAGCGTCGTAAGCTCGCCTTCCACTTGCAGGCGGGGCCTTCGATTTCCGGCCCGCACGCTGAGAAATGGAAGATTGCGGCGGCGTATAAATGCTTCAAATTCGCGGCTGGTATGAGCTACACCATTGATTTCATGGAACGAATCCGGAAAATATGCAACTCGCGGAGGTGAAGGCATACAAACGAAGTGTAATCGCGACCTGCTCAATTTTCTGTCAAAAGATAGATTTTGCTACACTTTACCTGGACTTACCCGCCCGGTTCGCGCAGATAGATAGCGTAAATCTACGGAATCCCGTATACTGGGTGATGTTGTACTTACTGTTTTTCTAAGCAGGAAAACCATGCCCAAATTGAAGACACACAGGGGCGCCGCCAAGCGCTTCAAAAAGACCGGTACCGGCAAAATTAAGCGCGGCCAGTCCAAGATGCGCCACATCCTCACGTCGAAGGAAACCAAGACCAAGCGCAAGCTTTCCGCCAGCGCCTATGTCTCGGACGCCGACCACGCGAAGGTCGCCCGCATGATTCCATACGCCTGATCTACCGCAAGGTAAGGTCCCCGGTAAAGCGTTCCGCGGGGCCCCGGCCTGCAAGGCCGAGCGATTCAGGCAGCAAGCGAGTGAAGAGGTTAAAGCCGGAACATTCCGGCCTCCTGCCTCCAGCCGCATAACGAAACACGCAAAAGGAGAACCAAGGCAATGCCCCGCGTAAAACGTGGAACAAAACGCAATGATCGCCGCAAAAAAATCCTGAAAAGGGCAAGCGGCTACTTCCTCACAAAATCGAAGCTGTACCAGGCAGCCCAGGAAGCCGTCGAACGCGGCCTCAAGTTTGCCTACAGCGGACGCCGCCAGAAGAAGCGCCAGTATCGCTCACTCTGGATTGTGCGTATCAACGCCGCCGCCAAGATCAACGGCATCAGCTATTCGCAGCTCATCAATGGCCTCAAGAAGGCCGGTGTCGAGCTCGATCGCAAGATTCTGGCCGATATCGCCGTCAATGACGCGCAAGGTTTCACCGCTCTGGTCGAGCAGGCGAAATCTGCCCTCGGAAACACAGCAGCCGCGTAAAACAACGCAAATTTGGTAAAAAAGAGCGCAGATTCTGCGCTCTTTTTTATTTGCTGCTCATTGGCTTCGGCTTTTGACTACCTACCCTCAAGATTTCAGCGCTACCCCAGCATCTCCTTGTCAAGCAGCTGTTCCAGACCATGGAAGAACTTTTGCCAGCCGTACTTCGCTCCCTGGTAGGCCGTTTGCTGGTCGGGAAGGAAGCCTGACTGCTCCATACGAACATGCGTGCCGCCTTCTACCGGACGAAGCGTCCAGTTCACAACCCAATGAAGCTCCCCGTCTCCTACGCCCCAGTTATAGGAAAGGCGCTGGAGCGGCTCCACAATCAGCACTTCGCAATCAACAATGCCGTTCCAGTTCGGCATGGGGTCGGCGCGGAATTGAAACTTTCGCCCAACGACAGGCTCGAAGTCATTGTTCATCATCCACTGCGCGAGAAGCGGGCTTTCGGTGAGCGCACGCCACAACTTTTGCAGAGGGTGCTGGAATACCCGCTCGATCACCAGGGTATTCGGAGTTTCTGTTGGATTGCTCATGGTTCCATCCTTTCCAAAAGGGCTTCGAGCCGATCAAACCGATCACGCCAGAAGGCGCCGTAAAGCTTGAGCCAGTCCGCCATGGGCGCGAGCGCCTCGGGCTGCGCACGATAATGTGTTTCGCGCCCCTCGCGGCGATGACGTACCAGCTTTGCCCGCTTCAGCACCGTGAGGTGCTTGGAAACCGCAGGCTGGGATACGCCCGCATAGCGCGTTAAGGCATGAACCGTCTGCTCCCCCTGGCGCGTCAGCTCCTCAAAAATGGCCCTGCGCGTGGGATCGGCAAGAGCCCGGAACACGTGATTGGTATAGGCTGACTTCACATCAAAACCATAACTGTATGGCTATGGTTTTGTCAAAGGGAAGCTGTAACTTGGTACGGGGTATATATACCCCGTACCAAGCGGGATCTTCTTCTCCACACCCCTCCTAGGGCCTTGACATTTTCACTGAATATGCTACTTTCAGCAAATGCTGAAAATGCCCCTTTCGGTGAAAGAGGTTGAGCGGAGAGGAGCGGCCGAACTGGAGCGTCTGCTCAAGCGAATTCCTCGGATCAAAGTTAAATCATTGAAAATAGGAGCCATAGAAAAGGACCCCGGATTTGATGTGCAATTTCGCATTGAGCTCGATGGGAAACAGCATACGCTCATCGGCGAAGTGAAAAGCAGCGGACAGCCGCGCTACGCACGAGAGGCTATCCTGCGGTTAAAGGTGATCGCCACCCGCACCAATCCGCCAGCCATACCCGTCTTCATCGCTCCTTATCTCACCGAATCGACCCGAGAGCTCTGCTTTCAGCAGGGGGTCTCGTATCTCGATTTCGAAGGGAACGCGCGTATGGCCTTTGACTCCGTTTATCTGGAAATCGTCAGCCCCAATCGGCCATCGTCCCCCCGGCGAGAATATCGGTCGCTTTTCAAAGGCCGCTCCGCAAAAGTGCTTCGCGTTCTGCTTAGCTCCCCGGATCGCAGTTGGAAACTCACCGATCTTGCGCAGGAGTCGTGCGTCAGCATTGGCCACGTCAGCAATGTCCAGTCATCGCTTTTAGATCGAGAGTGGGCCGAACGGAATGACTTGGGACTTTCTCTGACCGCGCCACGCGCTCTTCTCGATGCCTGGAGCGCAGCCTACGAACGACCCCTCGTCGCCGAGCGCAGGTTCTACACCACGCTTCACGGATCGATGTTGGAAGAAGCGCTCCGCGACCTCTTCCGTTCGGCCAAAGAGGCTGCTCATCTCGCGACGGCGTCCTTCTCCGCGGCGCAATGGATATCGCCCTTCGGGCGCACCGCGACGCAGTATTTCTATGCAGACGAGGACAAGGTAGACCTGCTCAAGGACTCCCTGCGTTTGTCCTCGCCTGCCAAAGGGGAAAATGTCATTGTGTGGATACCGAAAGATCGAGATGTCTACTTCGGAAGCGCGGAGCAAGCTCGCGGCATACGCTGTACCAGCGCACTGCAAACGTACCTTGACCTTATGCAGGGCGGAGAGCGTGGGCGCGAGGCTGCCGATCATCTACGGAGGACCACACTTTCATGGACCCTGTAATCCCTCAAAAACCTCAGTCGGCTAATGACTACGATGACCGCACCACGAGAGCGGTGAAATCAGTCCTCGTGGAGATCGGTCAAATCCTCGGCAGCTTTCGCGGCAAGTTCGCGGTCATTGGCGGTTCAGTGCCGTGGCTTCTCCTGGAAAACGCCGAAAATCCCCATGTCGGCACGCTGGATGTAGATCTCAGCCTCGACGCAGAAGCGCTTCAGGATGGTCAATATGCAGATCTGGTCAACGAACTGATGGGGCAAGGCTACAAACAGACAGAGACCACACGAGAGTTCCAACTACAGCGGACTGTTCCTGCCCAGGACGATGGCCCGGCCATCGAAATCCTCGTCGATTTTCTGATGCCGAAGCACGCCGATATTGAAAAACACAGACCGAAGCTCATTGAGAACTTCCGCGTGCAGAGAGCAGATGGCGCCGACCTTGCGGTCCACTTCCATCAACTTGTCGCAGTATCAGCAGAGACACCAACTGGCGGCCGCAACACCGTCGAGATTGCAGTCTGCTCGATCCCAGCGCTTCTAGCGATGAAGGGCTATGCCGTCGAACTCCGCCAGAAGCGCAAAGATGCGTATGACATTCACTACTGCATTCGCAACTATCCAGGCGGAGCCACGGCACTAGCAGAGGACTGCAGGAAGCTGCTCGAACATGAGAGCGCCCGTAAGGGCTATGAATTCATCAATGCGAAGTTCGGTGCGATTGAGAGCTATGGACCGACCAGTGTTCGTCTGTTCGTTGAAGAATCGGCGGCACTCGGCGATCAAACACCAGAACAATGGCAACAAGATGCTTACGGACAAGTCAACGAATGGCTGATAGCCCTCGGTCTACGCACTCCCTAATAACGGGACACTTCAGCAGTACCCAAAAACTACGGAACGGCCACACGCGAGATGGAGCACTGATGGGGAATGGTAAGCAAGGCGCGACGACGGTTAAGCCCACGGATGCATTCAAAGACATTGAAAAACTTGAGAAGGATCTCTGGGAAGCTGCGGACAATCTCCGCGCAAACTCGAAGCTCACCTCCAGCGACTATTTCATGCCAGTTCATGGAACGTCTTCGACCCAGCCTGCGGTTCAGGCGGAATGTTCGTACAGTCCAGTCATTTCATCGAGCATGAGGGCGGCGACACTGCACAGAAGGTCGTCTTTTACGGGCAAGAGAAGAACCCCGATACCATTCGCATCGCAAAAATGAATCTGGCCGTTCACGGCCTCGAAGGCAAGATCGCCGATGCCATCACGTACTACCAGGATGAGCACACGCTCTATGGCAAATGCGACTTCGTGATGGCCAATCCGCCATTCAATGTCGATCTGGTCGATGCCAAGAGATAGAAGGAGATCCTCGTCTCCCATTTGGCTTGCCGGGGGTGAACAAAGCCAATAAGGTCAGCAACGGCAATTACCTCTGGATCTCCTATTTCTGGAGCTACCTGAACGAAAAGGGCCGCGCAGGCTTCGTCATGTCCTCGCAATCGTCGAGCGCCGGGCATGGCGAAAAGGACGTACGCAAGCTGGCGATTATCTCCGGTGTGAGTGCCGCCAGAGAGTACTGCCCAAGCTCTCTCTTAAGTATTGCCGCTCGGCGCCGTTCGCCTTCTTGTGAAGACGGGCGCTTCGTGGGAGTGACCTCTTTCAGGTAGCGCTCCAAGGCGGTCGCGATGGTCAATCGATCCGCGGTCGCTCTGCAAATGTAAACGCCGCGAACCATCTCATCTTCCGTGCCGCGGGCCCAATCTTCCGCATCCCGTTTGGTGCGGAATGTCTTCGCCGTAGTTGGCCATCCCGTCTTGCGAATGACGGCTTTCCAAGTGCCTGAAGGTGTCTTGACGATGGCGGCCATGCTACCCCGGTACAGTGCCGTGATTGACCACTGTACCGCAACTGTACTGAAGTACGTTTGTTTGCGCAACCTGGGCGAAGGAGTAGCAGCTCAGATTGCGAGATATCTGATTTGTAATAAGAGGGTTGATTCTGGTGGGCCCGGAGGGATTTGAACCCCCAACCAAGGGATTATGAGTCCCCTGCTCTAACCGTTGAGCTACAGGCCCTGATAGCGCCGGATCATTGCGGGATTGCGAGCTGTCCCCCAAAAGCCTGATCGATGCAGCATAGGATCGATCAAAAGCGGCTCTGCAACTCAAATCTGTGGTGAACAGAACATCGATTCACCGTCACGCTCGAATGATCCGTCGGCTTCATTATTGTAAATGCATCCGGCCCTGCGGATATCTCGTTACGCAAAGAAGCGGCCTGATTGGAATCTTCATCCATCAAGCCGGCTCGTCGTAAACACCAAAGTCCGCAATATGCGGTGAATCCTGGCTGCATTCAAATTTCAGGCGAACCTTTTGTGCAGATACGCGATCGATCCGACGAATCGTTGTCGGCGCCGGCGATTCGCCTTCCGCCAGAGTCACCCATCTTGCGCCATCCCAGCGCTCAAATGTGTAGCTTTTGATTCTTGATTGCCGGTAGTCCTCCCACCGGCCCACAGGCTCTACAAACGATACAACGTTGAAGCTCTGCTGCTTTCCTAAATCGACTTCGAGCCAGCCCGAGGTTTGCCCCTCATCCGGATACCAACTCGATTGAAAGCTGCCGTCGTTCGCCTCATCGGGCCCCACTGTATCCGGATAAGAGCTGGCATGAATCGGCTTTCTTGTGGCAAGGTTAGTCGTCGTAATGATCACGTGCTCGCTGATTTTGTCGGCAGGGCCGGGATTCTTCCACGCCTTGCCTATCTCTTCAAGACGGCTGACAACATTGGGCGCTAGACGGCCCTCACGCGTGGGCGGCGCATTCAGAATCAAAGTGCAGAAACGGCGATTGAGCGGCACCAGCCATTCATCCACCACTGTCTCTGTCGGCTTCAGGCGGCCGTGAATATCCTGCTGCTTCCAGAACCATCCGTCGGTAAGCGTCACGCAGGAGAGCGCAGGCACTTCGCTGCCCGCAGGCACCTTCTGCCCCGCATTCTGCTCGAATGCCTTAATGTCGGAGTAGTAAAGGCCGCCCGGAGGATACTGGCTCGCATTCAGATCGGTAATCAGGCAGTTTGGCTGCAGCGCCTTGATGTGCTCGTATATCTCGCGGAAAGGTACCTCTTCATACGTGATGCGGCTCCAGGGAGCATCCCATCCATCGGTGGTGAGAATGTCGATCTCGCCGTAATTCGTAAAAAGCTCGGTGAGCTGATCCTTGATGAGCTGAATTTTTTCCGGCGTAACGTTGAAGTGGCGAATATCGTCGCGCAGCGAAAGGATCGAGTAGTAAAGCCCGACCCGCAGCCCCGCCTTGCGAAAGGAATCGACGTAAGCGCGCACAACGTCGATCTGGTGCGAAGTCTGCCGAACACTGGCGGCGTGTGTCTTTGTCGGCCAGATGCAGAAGCCGTCATGGTGCCGCGTGGTCAGGCATCCCCAGGTCATGTTGGCCGATTTCGCTGCAGCCGCCCACTGGTCGGTATCCAGGGCCGTGGGATGAAACAGCTCCGGCGACGAGGTCGGATCTCCCCATTCGCGGTCCTGAAACGTGGCCATATTGAAGTGCAGAAACATACCGAAGCGCAAATCAACGAAGCGCTGCTGCAGCTCAGGCATCGGGCGCGCGCCGCGAATCGAGCGCGCAGTTCTGTGTTCCGTTTTCGCAGGCTCCGCCGCAAGGGCGCTGCCGGAAATCATAGTCGCGGTCGCAATTTCAGCGGCGAGGCGAAAAAAGTCTCTTCTTGTTGTCATAGCGAGTGCAAGCAATCTCTCTAACGGAATAAGTTGTGTGTTTACTTCTGCATTTCGTTCCGTGGGCAGACCCTTTTATAATCGCACGTGCAGATTATGGAGAACGAAACCCACACGCCGTCCACCGCGCAGGTGCTCGAAATCACCGATATCATGGCGATCCTGCCGCATCGCTATCCTTTTCTTCTAATCGATCGCGTCATCGAGATCGAACGGAAAAAGCGCATCGTCGCCATCAAAAATGTGACCATCAATGAGCCTTTTTTTCAGGGGCATTTTCCTAATTATCCGATTATGCCCGGCGTGCTCGTGATCGAATCGATGGCGCAGGCCGGCGGAGCATTGCTGCTGACCGAGGTGCCGGACCGCGATAGCAAGCTGATGGTCTTTACCGGCATTGAGCGCGCCAAGTTTCGCCGCCCTGTGGTGCCCGGCGACCAGTTGCGCATCGAGATCAACGTGCTGCAGTGGAAGACACGCGCCGTTCGCATGGAAGGGCTGGCAACCGTCGATGGCAAGCTGGCCTGCGAGGCCACGGTCATGTGTCAGCTGGTTCCGCGACGCACGGAAGCTGCGCCCGAGCAAAAGACGGCGGAAACGCCTGCGCTGCAACCAGCGGTGACCGTAGAGTGAGCATTCATCCCACAGCCATTGTTGCGACTGGAGCCGTCATTCCTGAATCGTGTACCGTCGGCCCTTATTGCACAATCGGCCCGGACGTAGTTTTGGGTGAAGAATGCGAGTTGATCTCGCACGTTGTGCTGGACGGGCATCTGAAAGCCGGCGCACGCAATAAGTTTTATTCCTTTGCCTGCGTTGGTGTCGCGCCGCAGGATTTGAAATACAAAGGCGAACCGACCGGCGTCACGCTGGGCGATGACAACTCCATCCGCGAATGCGTAACCATCTCGCGCGGCACCGCCGGCGGTGGTGGCACCACGCGCGTCGGCAGCGGCTGCCTCATCATGGCCTATACGCATATCGGGCACGACAGCGTGATCGGCGACTCCTGCATCCTGGCCAATGGCGCTACGCTCGCGGGTCACGTCATCGTCGAAGACTACGCCACCGTAGGCGCGTTGAACCAGGTGCATCAGTTCTGCCGCATCGGCAAATACGCCTATACTGGCGGCGGCACAACGGTTACGCAGGATGTGCTGCCCTACTCGCTGACTTCGGCAAAACGCGAGACGCATGCCTACGGCCTGAACAAAGTGGGGCTGGAGCGGCGCGGATTCGACCGCACGCGGCTGCGCGCCATTCAACATGCCTATCGTTATCTGCTGGCCGGCAAGATGAACACCACGCAGGCGCTCGAAAAGCTGAAGAGCGAAGGTATTGCCACCGACGATGTCGCATATCTCGTCGACTTCATCGAAAAGTCTGAGCGCGGAGTGTTGAAGTAATCCGATATGAAGCTCGGATTGATTGCCGGAAATGGCCGCTTCCCCTTTCTCCTGCTTGAAGCCGCGCGCGCGCATGGGCTCGAGGTCGTCGTCGCCGCCATCAAGGAAGAAACCGATCCGGAGATGAACGAGCGCGCAGCCGCCGATGCGGGCGTGCGCGTCTACTGGCTCTCTCTCGGCGAGCTCTCGAAGCTGATCGATACCTTTCACAAAGAGAATGTGACCCGCGCCGTTATGGCCGGCCAGGTAAAGCATAAGCAGATTTTTTCGAGCATCCGCCCTGACTGGCGCCTGGCAAAGCTGCTGCTCTCCTTGCGCACCAAGAACACTGACATGCTGCTGGGAGCCGTCGCCAAAGTTCTGGGCGACGAAGGCATCGAATTGATCTCATCCACCGCTTACCTCGAGCCGCTTCTGGCGCAGACAGGCGTGCTCACCGCTCGTGCGCCCTCCGAACATGAGCAGCAGGACATCGCCTATGGTCGCGCTGTCGCCAACGCCGTAGCCGGATACGACATCGGGCAGACCGTTGTCGTTGCCAGCCAGGCCTGCGTCGCCGTAGAAGCGATGGAAGGCACCGACGCCGCCATCGAACGTGCAGGCGCCATCATGCAGTCCATGGCCGTAGACGGCGACGCCTCCACGTTTGATCGCTGCCTGACCGTTGTGAAGGTCGCCAAGCCAAAGCAGGACATGCGCTTCGATGTTCCTGTAATTGGCCTGAGAACAATCGAGGCCATGGAACGAGCGCATGCCAGGTGCCTCGCGCTCGAAGCCGGACGCACCCTGATCTTCGATCGGGAGACTGTTCTGGCTCGCGCCAATGCAGCCCATATTGCGATAGTGGCCTTGGAGCGCGGATAATAAGAGCGCCCGCAAAGGAGGGCAAATCGCCGTGTCCAAGCTTTCTATCGTTTTGATTGCAGCAGTTGTCGTTATCGGTGCTGGTCTTTTCGCAGTGCGCGGCTTTGCCGCCGATGAATCTGCCATGCCGCAGGTCGGCCAGCAGGCGCCGAATTTCACCCTTAACTCGCAGGAAGGCAAGCCGGTAAGCCTCGACAGCTTCCGCGGTAAATGGGTCGTGCTCTACTTCTATCCCAAGGACATGACCACGGGCTGCACCATCGAAGCCCACAACTTCCAGCATGATCAGGAAAAGTTCCTCAAGGCAAATGCCGTTATCCTCGGCGTCAGCGTCGATTCCGTGGATAGCCACAAGCAGTTCTGCGCCAAGGACGGCCTCAACTTCACGCTGTTGAGCGATGAAGAAAAGAAAGTCGTTGCGCAATACGGTTCGCTCGGCAACTATGCCGGATTCAAGATCGCCAACCGCAACACCTTCCTCATCGATCCCCACGGCAAGATCGTGAAGGTGTGGACCAAGGTCGATCCCTCCCACCACAGCGAAGAAGTGCTCACCGCGCTCAACCAGCTCGAAGCCCAGAAATAAATATGGCGAATTCAGTTGCGAAAAATTTTGTGGCGGGTTGCGAAGCAATCCGCCATTCGCTTTTTCAGGTGCCGGAAGATGCCGCTGCCCAGTCGTGGCGCGATGGCGGGATACGATGCCCATCCTGAAAGGCACAGTCGTCTCCGGCATGGGCAACTTCTCCTACTGGCTCGAAAAGCTGGAGCGCTTCTATACGCAAAAAACCGGCGTACGCCTCTTTCCCGGAACCCTGAACCTGCGACTGGAGCAGCCGTACTCCTTGCCTTCTCAAGTCATCCTCCTCGAGAAGGAAGAATATGGCGGCACGGTTTCGGTAAATATTGTGCCCTGCAGAATCTTTGACCGTGCCGCATTTCTGCTCCGCACCGACGCTAACGAAGCAGGCACCGGGCATCATCCGAAAAACATTATCGAGATCGCCACCGACATCAAGCTGCGCGATGCGTATCGCTTAGTCGATGGCGACGAGGTAGAAGTGCACCTATAACAGTGCAACCGTAGTACAGACGCAAAAAAGCCCGGCGCGGTGCCGGGCTCTTTTGCTTGCCTGAACTACTTACTTACTTTGTTGCCTTTTTCGTTGCCTTTTTTGTTGCCTTCTTGGCTGCCTTCTTTGCAGGAGCTTTCTTCACTGCCTTCTTGGCTGCCGCTTTCTTTGCAGGGGCCTTCTTGGCCGCCGCCTTCTTTGTTGCTTTCTTTACTGCCAAAGTAGTACCTCGTTTGGTTGGTTTTTTACCACTGGCGCTCTTTTTCTTGCCAGCCACGGATTTCTTCGTGGCCTTACCGCCGCTGCGAGCGCCTTTACTGCTGGTTTTAGCGGCAGACTTCTTTGCGGCCTTTTTCGCCGGAGCTTTTTTCGCCGCCTTCTTGGCCGGCGCTTTCTTGGCAGCCTTTTTAGCGGGAGCTTTTTTCGCCGCTTTCTTCGCTGCCGATTTCTTCTTCGCCGAAGACTTCTTCGCAGGCGCGGATGCGCCTACAGATGCTTCTTCGGCATCAATTGCGGGTTCTTCAAAAGTTTCCGGCTTCTCGTCATCCAAGTCTTCGATGTCGTCGTCATCAGAGGAAACGGAGATCACGCTGACTTCTTCCTCTTCCTCGTCTTCTCCAAAGCCGTCGTCCACTTCTTCTGAGTAGTCGTCCGTTTCGTGTTCAAACTCACCGTCATTCTGCGCGTAAAGTTTGCGATCGTCCTGCATTGAAAATGCCCTCCGGCTTCGGTGCCTGTTTTCCGTTCTACCACAGAGTACGCCAATTTCGGCACTTACTCTGCCGCGCGGATTATAGCAACAGCATGCAACGGCTTGCCAATGAACGCAAGTATTTAGTGAGTGTCATGGATGAGTTTTCTTCCCTTTTACGGTCGCCTTGTGCGAAGCGGCCGCTGCTTTGGGCTCAGCATGCACCTGTTTTTCTCCATGGGATGCATGTTGCGTACTGCGCGCAATCGCTTTTGCGCGTCTACCATGCGACCCGGCAGAGACACGCGCCGGCTCGGCGACGTACAGCTTCCGCCCTGCGGCGATGCTGGTGCCGCGCAAGTGATTCCAGCGCTTCAGCTGGTCGACAGTCACGCCGAAACGGTCCGCCACCGTAACCAGCGTATCTCCGCGCCGCGCCTTGTACACGCTGCTCCGAGCCGAGGAAGGCGCAGCCGCCGGCGCCACAGGAATCACCAGCGAATCGACGCCGCTCAAGTCGCTCGTCGAATGCAGCTGGTTCACAAAAGCGATATCCGAAGTCGACACATGGTACTGCCGCGCCACATCTTCCAGCGATTCGCCGGCAGTAAGAACATGGAAACGCCAGTAGCGCCGCTTGTCTTCCGGAATCTCGGCGATGCGCTTCTCGAAAAGATCCTTGCTTCCCGGCGGCAGATGCAGATCGAAAGATTCGTCCGGCGGCGTGCTCATGCGCAGCAGGCTCGGATTGAGCGACACAATCTCCTGCACCGGAGCATTCACGATATCGGCAACCAGCCGCAGATCGACCGCATAATCCGTCTTCACCGTGTCGGTCACCAGCGGCGGATCAGGCGTGAGATCGGTCAGCCCATACTGCTTGGGATTCTTTGCCATGATGGTGACAGCGAGAATAATCGGCACATAGTTCTTCGTTTCCGCCGGAAGATTATTGCGCCGGTACAGCTCCCAGAAATCGGCATAGCCCGTGCGCTCGACGGCTCGCTGAATATTTCCCGTCCCCCAGTCATAAGCGGCCATGGCCAGGTACCAGTCGCCCAGCTGCTCATACTGCTGCTTGATCCACTTGGCATACGCGCGCGTGGCTTTTTCCGGATCGAAGCGTTCGTCATACCATCCCGTGCGCGAAAGCCCATAGGAATTAAAAGGCATGAATTGCCACATGCCCCCCGCTCCCGAGCGCGCATTCACAACCTGCGTGCGAAAACCTGATTCGGCAACAGCCTGATAGATCAGATCCTGCGGCACACCTTCTTCCTTGAAGATGCGCTGAATCATATCCTTGTAGCGCCCTGCCCGGTTGAGCGAGTTAACGATGGTGTTGTGGCCCTTGGTCGTATTGCTGAAAAAATTGATGTAGCTGGCCACGTAATCATTCATCACCAGCGGCAGGTCCGATTGCGTGGTTTTCAGTTCGGCTTCGGCCTTCGCTCTCACGTTGGCATCGACGGGGAAGGTAACGTCATTCGCAATATCGACCGGCGCATCTTCCTGGTGCTGCTGCGCATTCGCAGGACTGTTCTCGCGCAGCGCATCGATCTCCAGCGTGTTGATGGCATCCACAATATGATCGAACTCTTCGCTGATCGCCGGATCGCTCTTGAAGTCGATACCGCTGCGCAGCAGCATATCCACGGCGTAATCGAAATTCGAGCGGGCTGCCGCCACATGCCCGTCGCGATAATTGCTCAGGCCGGTCTGGTAAGCCTTCTCTACGCTGTCAATCAACGACTGGTCGCGCGCGGAAACAGCCTGTGCCGAGAATGTCGTCTTCTGCGGATGCTCCTGCTGACTTGCAGTTGTCGTTGCCTGCGGCTCCGGAGACAGATAGGCCAGTGCGCTCGCGTCGCAGCTTGAGAGGCAAACCATAGCCGCAACCAGAGCGGCGCCTGAGAGTTTCACAACAGCCATGCGGATTACTGTCTTATTGTAGTGGCTGCATCAGCGGCGCGTCACATTGAGACTGAATATCTTTATGCGCAGGAGCACATTTTGCTCCGCGCGAACCTCGCAATCCTTCTCCCTCGCGTCTGCGATAATAAAGATGCGGGTTTGGAAGTCTCTCTTTCACCTCTCGCCTTTTTCTCATGGACAGCAAGTTTATTCGCAACTTCGCGATCATCGCGCACATCGATCACGGCAAATCCACGCTCTCCGACCGCCTGCTGGAGCTGACCGGTTCACTCACCGCGCGCGAGATGCAGGCGCAGGTACTCGATGCCATGGACCTCGAACGCGAGCGCGGCATCACCATCAAGGCGCACGCCGTGCGTATGATGTATCCGGCCAAAGACGGCCGAACCTATCAGCTCAACCTGATCGATACCCCCGGCCACGTCGACTTCTCCTATGAAGTCTCGCGCTCGCTCGCTTCCTGTGAAGGAGCGCTGCTGGTCGTCGATGCCTCGCAGGGCGTCGAAGCCCAGACGCTGGCCAATGCCTATCTCGCCATCAATCATGGCCTTGAGATCATTCCCGTCATCAACAAGATTGATCTCCCCAGCGCCGACATCGTGCGCACACAGGAGATGATCGAGCAGGCCGTCGGCCTCGACGCTACCGATGCCATCCCCGTAAGCGCAAAGACCGGCCTCGGCGTGCCCGACATCCTCGAAGCCATTGTGCATCGACTGCCTGCGCCTTCAGGCGACGCCTCTGCGCCGCTGCAGGCCCTCATCTTCGATTCGTGGTTCGACGCCTATCGCGGCGTCATCGTGCTGGCGCGTATCGTCAACGGCACCCTGCGCAAAGGCGCAAAGATTCGCCTGATGTCGAACGGCAAGGTTTTCGACGTCGAATCGATGGGTGTGCTTACGCCGAAGCCGGTCGAAATCAACGAGCTGTCCGCAGGCGAAGTAGGCTTCTTTGTAGCCACCATCAAAAATGTGGCCGACACCAAGATCGGCGACACAGTAACCGAGGACAACCGTCCCGCCGCAGAGCCGCTTCCAGGCTTTGAGGACATCAAGTCGATGGTCTTCGCCGGAATCTATACCGTCGATTCGCACGAGCACACGCTGCTGCGCGATGCGCTCGAAAAGCTGCGGCTCAACGACTCCTCCTTCTTCTTCGAGCCGGAAAGCTCGGCAGCTCTCGGCTTCGGCTTTCGCTGCGGCTTCCTCGGCCTGCTGCACATGGAAATTATCCAGGAACGGCTGGAGCGTGAGTTCAATCTCGATCTCATCACCACCGCTCCCGGCGTGCGCTACCAGATCACCATGACCGACGGAACACAGCTCGAAGTCGACAACCCGTCGCGCTGGCCCGATCCAAGCGAAATCGAAAAAATCGAAGAGCCGATCATTACCGCCACGATCCTCACCAACGAGGAATACGTCGGCGGCATCCTCAAGCTGGTAGAAGAGAAGCGCGGACGCCAGAAAAATTTCGAGTACGTGACCCCCACGCGCGTCATGCTCACCTACGAGCTGCCTCTGAATGAGATCGTGCTCGACTTCTACGACCGCCTCAAGTCCGTCTCACGCGGATACGCCTCGCTCGATTACCACCTCTCCGGAACCTGGGACTCGCCCATGGTCAAGATGGACATTCTCGTCTCCGGCGAACCGGTCGACGCATTGTCGATCATCGTCCACAAGGATTTTGCCTATGAACGCGGCAAGGCGCTGGTCTCCAAGATGCGCGAGCTGATTCCACGGCAGCAGTTCGAGGTGGCCATTCAGGCCGCCATCGGATCAAAAATCGTGGCTCGCGAGACAGTTTCGGCGCTGCGCAAAAACGTCCTGGCCAAATGCTACGGCGGCGACATTTCGCGCAAAAGAAAGCTCCTGGAGAAGCAAAAAGAGGGCAAAAAGCGCATGAAACGCATCGGAAAAGTCGATATTCCGCAGGAAGCGTTCCTCGCTGTATTGAAAGTCGGCGAAGACAACAGCAGGTAGCCTGCTTTTCCCTGAAGAGCTCGAAAAACAAGCCGATAAATGATCGGAAGTCACATTCTTTTCATACATCCTGTGGAAAGCGCAAAAGGATGCCTTTTTATTCAATGCGCAGAGATTTGTCAATAATGAATATTCGAGATGGCTGTTTTTTATTGAAAATAAAAGCGTTATGGGAATGACGTTCGTATTTTCAAGATAATTCACGAGATTTTCAAAAAACTTCCCCGACAGCCTACCCATATCTTCCACAATTTTTTCCACAGGCTTCCGACATGCTCGCTCTCACGCCGCAAAAGATAGGCTGGGACGCAATGGAATGGCAATCTGAAACGACAAAAGCCCCGAATCGGGGCTTTTGTCTTCATGGCTCAACCTCAATTAGTGAGCGGCTGGATGGGTCGTGGTATGCGGCGTGGGAGCCGAAGGAGCTGCTGCTCCGCCTGCCGGGGTCGGAGGAGCCGGCACGCCCGATTTCTGGTTGTAGGCCTGGATGACGGCTGCCGAGATGTCGGTAGAATCGCTTCTCCAGAGAACAGGGCTTGCCTGGGCACTACCATCAATTACAAGAGTATAGCCATTCTGTTTAGCATACTCTTGTACGACGTTGTAGACCTTCTCTGCCAGCTGGTTATAGGTCTGCTGCAAATCCTGCTGGAAATCGTTCTGCGTATCTTCCCCGAGGCGCTGGAAGGCTTTTTCCTTCTCGTCGATGACCTTCAGGCGATTCTGGCGCTCGGTGTCGCTCAGATTCGCGCCGGCGGTCTGGAGCTGCTTCTTGAGCGAATCAATCTCATCGCTCATGGTCTTCAGCTGGGTGCGCTTTGGATCATACTTCTTCTGCAGATCGGCAAAATTCCGCTGTCCTTCGTTGGTCTGCATAACAGCGGGCTGAAACATGATGACGGCGATCTTGGCAGGGCCTGCTGGAGCGGCTGCAGCCGGAGCTGCTGCTGGTGCGGCAGTGCTGCTTCCCTGGGCAAAGGCGGTAACGCCGAGTCCGGATGCAAGCAGGCAAACGAGTGTTAACGAACGCTTCATGAAAATGTGAAACTCCTTCGGTTCTTGGGTGTGGTCGCCCGCATTTCTGTGCGGAAGCGAACTTTCGCTTCCTGGCATTACCGTCTGAGGCGCTTCGGGCGGTTTTTCGGCTGGAAAAGCCGGAAACGCGGAGCAGAAACACGGACAGAGGACATTCTCAGGAACTCAAGCGAATTATAGGGGCTGTGGAAGAATCAGGTCAAACTGTCAGTAGAGGGCTGTTTAGGCCGCTTTCGCCACCGCATTCTCTTTTTCCCTTTGTTTCGTGTGGATTCCCTTCCGGTATCCCCCAGGAAGCGCGCCGGCTCAAAAGAAAACGCCCCCGGCTCCGGCTGCATCGCATGCAATCTACCGCCCGGGCGCGAAATTCCGCAAAAAAATCTTCCCTTCTCCTGGTTCTCAGCAATCGGGAAAGCCCCTAACTTTTGCTTTTTTCAAGATGCCCCCCAAAGCCGAAGCGCATCGCGGAGAGCAGCTGGTCTGCAAAGTCCGCATACCCGCGTGATGTGAAGCGCTCATAGAGCGCCGCCGTCAGAACCGGCGTAGGCACGGCTTCATCAATCGCTGCCTTGATCGTCCAGCGCCCTTCGCCGGAATCGGAGACGCGGCCTGCAAATTCCTTGAGCGTTGGGCTCTTGTAAAGCGCATCCGCCGTAAGATCGAGCAGCCATGACGAAATAACGCTGCCCCGCCGCCACAGCTCTGAAACATCGGTGAGGTTGAAATCGTACTGGTAGAACTCAGGATCGCGCAGCGGCGTAGTTTCAGCATCATCCACCACTGCTTTCCTGCCCGCATTCGCCGCGTGCAGGACATTGAGCCCCTCGGCATAAGCTGCCATAATGCCGTACTCGATGCCGTTGTGCACCATCTTTACGAAATGCCCGGCTCCGTGATCGCCGCAGTGCAGATAACCCTGCTCCGCCGTGTTCGGTGAGCCGGAACGGCCTGCCGTGCGGGGAATATCTCCTACCCCAGGAGCGATGCTCTTGAAGATAGGATCGAGGTACGCGACAGCATCCTTTGGCCCGCCGATCATCAGGCAGTAGCCGCGCTCCAGGCCCCAGACACCCCCGCTGGTGCCAACATCGACATACTGGATGCCCTTGCCGATCAACTCCTTCGACCGGCGAATATCGTCGATGTAATACGAATTACCACCGTCGATAAGAATGTCCCCGGCCCCAAGATGCGGAGCAATTTCAGCAATGGTCGCATCCACCGCCGCAGCGGGAATCATAAGCCAGACCACGCGCGGCGCGGGAAGCTTGCCGACAAGGTCTGCGAGTGAGCTTGCGCCTTCGGCGCCTTCCTTCACCAGTTCCTGAATCGGCTCAGGAGAGCGGTTATAAACCGTACATGTGTGTCCGCCCTTCATGAGCCTCCGAACCATGTTGGCTCCCATGCGCCCGAGGCCTACCATTCCCATTTGCATCGCGTTTGCTCCTGTGCCGGTCGGCGGCATCTATCATAACGTCACGTTGTTCCATGTACGCAAAAAGAAAAAGGCCGCCTTAAAAGACGGCCCCTGCCCTTATAGGATGTAACGGCTATTTTGCCGCGCCTGCGGCAATGGCATCGAGGCTGGCCAAAACCTCCGCCGACAACTGCAATGTCGCGGCGCTCAGGTTTTCCCGCAGGTGCTCTACGGAAGAAGTCCCCGGAATCAGCAGAATATTCGGAGAGCGATGCAGAAGCCACGCCAGCGCCACCTGCATGGGCGTCGCCTGCAGAGAGGCTGCTACCGCATTCAGTTCCGAAGACTGCAGCGGAGTAAAGCCGCCGAGCGGAAAGAACGGCACGTAGGCGACTCCCTTGGCTGCGAGGCTGTCGATAAAGGCGTCATCGCTGCGCTGCGCCACGTTGTAAAAGTTCTGCACACAGACCACGGGAGCAATCTTTTCCGCCTCCGCGAACTGGGCCGGGCTGACATTACTCAATCCCAGATGGCGGATAAGCCCCTGCTGCTGCAGTTCAGCAAGAATCGTAAATGGCTCTTCGATGGACGCCTCGGTAGGGGCCGAAATGCCGCCGACCCGCAGGTTCACCACATCCAGAACGTCGAGCCCAAGATTGCGCAGATTATCGTGTACGCCCTCGGTAAGCTCCTGCCGCGAGAGCGCATGCGGCCACGATCCATCCGGGCCCCGGCGCGCTCCCAGTTTGGTGACGATAACCAGGTCCTTGGGATAAGGATGAAGCGCTCGCTTGATGATCTGGTTTGTAACGTGAGGACCGTAAAAATCGCTGGTGTCGATGTGATTCACGCCGGCTGCAATCGCCTCGCGCAGAACGGCGTGCGCAGCCTCGATATCGCGCGGCGGTCCCCACACCAGCTTCTCCCCGTCTCGTCCCGAAAGCTGCATGGCTCCATAGCCCATGCGGTGCACGGTAAGCGAGGTGCCGGGCAGAGTGAATGTGCCGCCGAGTTTCACTTGTTGGGTCATTCCTGTTTTCCTTCCTTCTGCAATGCTGTTGAATAGATGAAGAAAGCTTCAGGTTAGGAGTTCGCATTTGCCGCCGCTCATGAAAACAGCTCTGGAACCGCGTAAAAGGCCCGTTCAGGCGCGTTCGGCAGCCAGCGTCGACGCCATTTTAAAAGCTACCGTTCAGGTTTTGCTGCGCGTCGGCAAAGAGCGGCTCACCACTACGCGCGTGGCAGAGCGCGCCGGGGTCTCCGTCGGAACCCTCTATCAATACTTCCCCAACAAAAGCGCTCTTCTCCAGGCCGCGCTGCGCCAACACCTGGAGTCGATGGCCGAAGCTACCGAACGTGTTTGCCGCGACTATGCCGGCCATTCGCTTGCCGAGATGGCAACGGCATTGGTACATGGTTTTTTAGAAGCCAAGATGCAAGATGCGAAAACCAGCGTCGCGCTTTACTCCGTGAGCTCCGATGTGGATGGCGCCAGCATCGTGCACCAGCTTGGAGGACGATCCGTCGATGCAATTGCCGCCATGCTGCAAACCGCGCGCGAACCGCTCGGCAAAGACCCACAACTTGCAGCTCAGGTGGTGATGAGCGCGCTCGCGGGAGTCAGTCGGAGGCTGGTGGAATCAGACGATCCCGAGAAACACCTCGGCGCGATGCGGGAAGAGCTGACGGCCATGGTTTCGGCATATCTTGAACGCTGCGCGGAAAGTCAATGACGATAGCGAAAGCCGTTCCTGTGCGACAGCCTGTCAAGGATCGCGCACGATAAACGATCTCCGTACAGAATGACCGGGGGTAGAAGCTCCTTCATGGAAACAAAAGGCCGTCCGATGAGGACGGCCTTTGTGCTTGCTTGTAGCTGGTTAGAACGTGGTGCTGACGGTCAGGCGGAAAGTCTTGTTCGGCTCGCGGAGCTGATAGAGCGAACCATAGAGCTGTTGCGACTGAGCGTAGCTGTAATCGCCCGCCTCTCCTGCCGGGAACATGCTGCGGGTAATGAGGTTCTGGCCGGTGATCTGGTCATAGAGACGCAGCGGGTTGTAGGCATAGTAGATGCGGAACGGAGCATTGATGATCGGCATCATGACCGAAATCTGCGCGCCCAGCGACATGCGCGGCACGTAGTTGGTTCCGGGAATGGGCCGGATGTAACGGTCGAACTGGATGGCCTGTCCGCCCACGCAAGCGCCGTTGACGTAGTTGGGGCAGCCGTAAAGCGGAGCATTCAGGCTGGCATAGCCTTGCGGGCTCTGCTTGAGCTGCTCGGTATTGACCGCCATGTTCATGCCGAAGTCGTCAAAGAGCTCGAGCGCTGCGGTTCGGCCAATGAGCGGAATGCGGTATTCGATGTTGCCGGTGATCTGGGTATCGCCGCCGATTGGACCAATACCGTAGACCGGGATCGGAACCTTTACGCACTGGTTGGTCTGCGGATTCGTCGGATCCTGGGGTACGCAGGTGCCGTCCGGATTGGTGAGATTGAACTGCACCCGCGTCGGCACAAAACCGTAGGGTGTAGCTGTACGGATATCGAAGCCGCGCAGGTCCGACTCACCGCCGGCGTAGAAGCGGTTGAAGGGCGGCGCAACGTCGCCGCTGATGCCCTGGATGTAGTTCGCCTGTACGCGCCAGCCGAGAACGTTGCGGCCCTCAGGATTGAACTTGAACCACTTGATGGGGCGGAACTGCTTGTATTCGACCACCGGGCTAATGTAGCGCACGTTGCCCCAGAGCCCGGCAAGCTGCAGCGCGCTCTGGAACGAAGAGCCGGTGCGCGGCATATAGCTGGAGTCCAGCTTGTTCCACGAGAAGCTGAGGGAGATCATGCTGTTGACGATACCCTCAAGCGAGTTCTGGCCCTGAATGCCGCTGCGAAATGCCAGCGTCTGGAAGAGGTTCTGCGAGGCCTGGCTGAAGGCCGACACTGACGAGCGGCTCAGCGAGTAGGTAAGACCGATGCGCTTGAACGAGTGGCGAATCGGATACGCGCCGGACACCGTGAAGCCGGTGCTCGACTGGTTGTAGTTCTGCGTCAGCGATGTAACGGCGGCGGTGGTATTGGCGTCCGCGCCGGAAAGGTTGTAGGCCTTGGCCGAGTTGTAGTCGGTCTTGTTCGAGTAAATCTGGAAGCCCAGCGAAACCGGCTTGTTGCGCAAATACGGCTCGTTGAAGCCGAAGAGCAGGTTGCGCGACAGGTTACCCGCGCTGGCCTGTACGCTCAGGGTTTCACCCAGGCCGAGGAAGTTGTTGGTCTGGTAGTTCAAGCCAAGGAAGGTGCCCGAAAGGCCGCTGACGCCGCCGTTCAGGCCGATGGAGTTCTTTCCCTTCTCGTGCACTTTAAGCAGCAAGTCAACCGTGCCCGCTTCTGGGTTCTGGTGCGTCTCGGAGTCCTGATCGACCTTCAGAGGATCGAAGTAGTCGAGCTGGTTGAGGCGCAGCAAGCTCAGTTCCCACAGGTGGCTGTTGTAGACCTGGCCTTCTTCAAGGAGCAGCTCGCGGCGGATTACGAAATCGCGGGTAACGGTGTTGCCCTGGAACTCGATGCGGGAGACGTAGAAAGGCTTGCCCTCTTCCAGATCGATCACAAACGAAACGATTTTCTTGTCGTCATCGATGGTCGGAATCGGGTTGCCGGAGAAGTTAATGTAGCCGAGCTGCCCGTAGGCCTTCTGCAGGTTTTGCAGGCCTTTGCCGAAGGCGGTGAAGTTGAAGTATTCGCCGTCTTTCAGCGGAAACTGCGCGCGGAGCGCTTTCAGGTTTGCATCCGGTACAGCCTTGTTGCCGCGGAAGGTGATCGAGCCGAGACGATAGCGCGCGCCCTCGTCTACGGGAATGCGGATGTCGATGCGCTTGCCCTTGCGCGGACGGAAGGTGAAGAACGAGAGGCCGCCTTCATTGCGCAGATGAGTCAAAGGCTCGCCGGTAGAGGCGCGGAAGTAGCCCTTGTCGCGGTAAGCCTGGCGAACGCGCTCGCCGTCTTCTTCGAGCTTGCTGGCATCATAGGTCTTGGCAAAGAGATTCTCGAAGATGATGGAGTGCGGAATGCCGACCGGGCGCAGGTTGCGCATGGCATAGCGCAGTTCACGCGAGCTCATGTGCTGGTTGCCGGTAAAGCTGATGTTGCCGACCTTAACCTTAGGGCCTTCCTTGATGATGAAGTTCACCTGCACCGAGGCAGG
Source organism: Alloacidobacterium sp. (assembly GCA_035547425.1). GTDB lineage: Bacteria > Acidobacteriota > Terriglobia > Terriglobales > Acidobacteriaceae > Alloacidobacterium. The sequence continues at coordinate 27,892 of DASZUU010000040.1, forward strand.
GGGAATCGTCTTGACGTCAGCCTTGATGGTGGCAAACTGGTGACCGTGCTCGGAAAGCAGCTCCTTGATCGCCGTTTCCACGCGGGCAATCCGGGTGGGGTCATATTGGCTTTCGACAGAGAAGCCGACCTTTTCCTTCTTCAGGCGGTCGAGAACATCGGACTGCGTAACGGAGTTCAGCCCCTTGTAATTGATCTCGCGGATCGTGGGCTTTTCCCGGACATAGATGTCAAGAATGATGCCGCCCTTGGGGTTCTCCTCGCGCTCGATACGAACATCTTCGAAGTAGCCGGTGTTCCAAAGGGAGTTGAAATCGCGCTCGACGGTGGTTGGGTCAAAGGTCTCGCCTTCGTGGCTGAACAGGCGCGCCACGATCGTTTCCTTGGGGATACGGCGGTTGCCAATGACACGAATCTGGGTAATGGTCTGCTGCGTCTGTGCCCATGCCGAAACGACAGTCAAGCAAAGAAGAACGAAGGCCAACGGCTTAAGCATGCGGCCAAATCTACGGGTCGCATTGCGGCTGGTTTTGATTGGAGAGCTCACGCTCTCTCGCATGACGGGAAAAATAGGCACACCCTCACTGCAAAAAATCGGGACAAACTTGAGGAAAAGGCGATTATAAGTGACCGGAGGCGCTGTTCCCAACTCCGGAGGACTATGGCGTCTGTTACCGGTCATGCTGGAAGGCCGATCCCCCTGCGGGAAGAGCCGCTAGCTTTCCAGTTCTGCACGGATATCGAAGCCATCACCATTCCAGACGATTCTGAGAACATTTGGTTTGCAGCAAACCTGACAATCCTCGACATAAGACTGTTTTCCGCCGGCTGATTCGTCAACCACCGTTTCATTCCACTCTCCACAGCCAGCGCATTGGAAACCCGCTGCGTACGGCATCGCTTAATCCGCTCTTAGTTTATCGGAATGAACGACTTTTCGCTCCTGCCGAAACAGAAAGACAAAGAAGATAGTGGCCCCGGTGATTCCTGTACAGGGGCGCAGGCGATCCGGCTGCCACTTTTCCGCAGCTAATTTTCAAATTCACCAGCCCGTCGCTTATTCATTCCCTTGCGGAGGGCGTATAGCGCCAGCAGTGCCAGGATGATGGCGATGCCCGTCAGCAGGGCGGCCAGATGCTGCCTGGCCAGGTCATGCACCACCGTGACAATTTGCGGACCGTAATAGAGAACCAGAAGGCCTTCGACGGTAAAGCGCACCAGGCGGCCGAGAAAGACAGCGGCAAGAAAGTCGCGGAGGCGCATCTCAAAAACGCCCGCGCCAAAGACGAAGAGCTTCCATGGCGTCGGCGGGGGAAGCATTGAGGGAACGAAGAGCGCGAAAAACTCCTGGCGCTCAAATTTATCGCGAAGCTGCTCGTAGCGGGTACGGTCCACGCGCTTGAGCAGGAAGAGCTCTCCGCCCGCCCGGCCCAGGTAAAACGGCAGCAGGCCCCCGATAGAGGAACCTATGGCAGCCATGAGGGCATATAGCCAGAAGTGCCGACGGTCAGCCCAGATGTAACCCGAAATGAGCAGGTCCATCGGCACCGGGATGGTGCTCGAATCAAGGATTGCGATAGCCCCTGCGCCCCAAAAGCCCAGCGGCTTGAGAATGGCGACCAGCCATGCACTGAATTTAAGAAAAAGGACGGTGAGATGTTTCAAAATTTTATCGGCTCTCTTGGTACTTAGAGTGTCTCATCCTGCCGGTTGTCGCTCTCCGGATGAGGCGATTCGCCCCCGGCAAGCAGCATAAGCGCATGCGAAATCAGAGGAAGGACGGCCTTGAGGGAGGTTGTCGCTCCGCGCGGACTGCCGGGAAGGTTGAGGACGAGCGATTGATCGAGCGTTCCGCAGAGAGCGCGGCTCAAGACAGCAAATGGTGTTTCGCGACAGCCTTCGGAGCGCATCAGCTCAGGAATGCCATCGATGAGACGGTCGCAGACATTACGGGTTGCTTCCGGGGTTACGTCGCGCGGGCCGATGCCTGTGCCGCCAGTCGTCACGACAAAAGCCACGCGGGAGGCGCAGCTTTCGAGAGCGCGCTCAATTGCCGTTCGTTCATCGGGAACGGTCACGCGGCCCAGCACTTCAAAACCGTTGCCGGCAAGGAGCTCCGCCACTGTCGGACCGGACAAATCAACCCGGGTGCCCAGATGGCAGGAGTCGCTGACGGTGATCACGGCGGCAGTAAACATTACTTTTGATTTTACTGGCCGTAAATCCATCAGAGAACAGAACTTTTTGCCTTTACACCCGTCTGAAAGGAAGTGGCGCCTCCCTCTGTGTGAGAGAATACTAAGAAGCCCAGAGCCAGCGACCGCGGTCTGAAACCGTTTCCGAATGCCCATCACCGAAGTCCCAACCAATCCTGCAGGCGCGCCGCCTGAGCCGCCGCGGAATTCGAAACGCGCCCGCTATGAAGGCCTTGAACGCCATGAGCTGTTGCAGGTCATGGATGACCTTGAGGACGAGCGCTCGAAAGCGCGGCTTCGTGAGTTCTTCTGGATTTCGATCATTGTCCACATGATCATCTTCTGGTTCCTGCTTTATGGACCGAAGTATGTGTGGCATCGGCATATCCGCGTCGTTGATCCTTCAGAGATTCTCAAGCAGCGGGAAAAAGAGCTGACCTACCTGAATCTGCCGCCGGATGCCCTGAAGCAGGTAAAACCGAAGCAATCCGACGTTATTTCAGATAAGAACCGCGTGGCGCAGTCAAAAACTCCCACTCTGGACAAAAAAACTCTGCGCGAGCTGGAAGCCATGAAGCGCGCGGGTCCGCCCGCGCCTGCACCACCGGCGCAGCAGATGGGGCAGACACCGCAGCAGCCAGCTCCGCAGCAACAGGCACAGCAGGCGCCGCCCCCGCCGCGCCCGATGCCGCAGCAACAGCCGCCTACGCAACCGCTGCAGAACCAGCAGCAGGCACAACTGGAAGCGCCGAAACCCGCGCCAACGAAGCCTGACTTCAGCACCGGAGCCACTACTGCCGGGCAAGCGGTTCAACAGGCGGCGCGCAATGCCATGCGTCCAGGTCCAATGGGCGGAGGCGGCGACATGGGGCAAAATGCTCCTTCGCAGCACCCTGGTACGACTGGCGCCGTCGATATCTTGAGCGACACGATGGGTGTAGATTTCGGCCCGTATATCCGGCGTGTGATCTATGACACGGAGCGCTCGTGGTGGCCGATTATTCCCGAATCGGCACGTCCTCCGCTTCTGAAACAGGGCAAAGTGGGCATTCGCTTCCGCATTCTGCCGGATGGCAGCGTAAAGCAAATGATCCTGGAATTCCCCTCCGGCGACGTGGCGCTCGATCATGCTGCCTGGGGCGGTATTACCGGGGCATCGCCTTATCCTCCGCTACCCAAGCAGTTTAAAGGCCCCTACCTTGAATTGCGCTTTTACTTTCTTTACAACATCAAGCCTGGAGATGAGTAACGCGCAGGAGTATCGCAGGCGGCAGGTGATCGGGCTGCTATTGATTGCTGCGGTCCTATTGCTTATCGCAGTGCTGCGCGCGCCGGCGCATACGATCTTTCCACGCGGATGGTGGCACGTTTGGTAGAGCCACAGCCCGATCCATGGATGATTGTTCTTGCCGGACCGACGGCCAGCGGCAAGACTTCTCTTTCGCTATACCTGGCCGAGCGTTTTCATGGCGAGATTGTGAGCTGTGATTCGGTAGCGGTCTACCGCGATATGGAGATTGGCACGGCCAAGCCCGATAAAGCAGACCGGGACCGGCTGCCGCATCACTTAATTGACGTTGTAGACCCTACAGAAAATTACACTGCGGGCGACTATAGCCGCGATGGACGCGAAGCCCTGGCTGGAATCGCCGCGCGCGGGCATGTACCGATCGTGACAGGCGGCACCGGCCTCTATCTGCAGGCCCTGGCCGACGGTTTGTTTGCTGGGCCACAGCGTTCCGATTCACTAAGGGAACGGCTGAAGCTGATCGACAGAAAACGTGGATCGGGATGGCTTTACAAGGTGCTGATGCGGCTCGATCCGAGATCGGCAGAGCGCATTCATCCAAATGACAAGCCAAAATTGATTCGGGCAATCGAGGTGTGCATTGCATCAAGGCAGCCAATGTCGGAGGTCTGGCAGCAGGGCCGCGAGGCGCTGAAGGGATTTCGTATTTTGAAGATTGGACTGGAGCCGGACCGAGACTTCCTTTATCAACGCATTAATAAACGCGCAGCAGCGATGTTTCAAAATGGACTGGTCGAAGAAACCCGCATGCTGTTGGAAACATATGGCGACGCCCGACCGTTCGATTCGCTGGGATATAAGCAGGCGCGAGCGCTGATTCGCGGAGAGATACACGAACAGGATGCCGTGGCACAGGCGCAGCAGGGGCATCGCAACTATGCCAAACGGCAGCTTACGTGGTTTCGCCGCGAACGGGATATGTATTGGCTCCGCGGTTTTGGAGATGAGGCTCGGATTCAGCGAAAAGCTGTGGAGATGGTAGAGGAGCAGATTGGCTGAGAGGTGTGGCGCTTCGCGCTGGCACGCCTGCGGCGTTTTTTGGCGAAAAAACGGATAGCGAAAGAGCAGCCATCCGGCATTTTGCTAACGAACCAAGGCTCGACAACAACTTTTAGCCAACGCGAAGCACTACCGTTTCTTAGCAAGTGCGAAGCGCTGATACACTGAGATGTTTTGCGATGGAAAGGAATCGAACATGCCACAAACGATGCAAGCAATCGTCAAACCTGAACCGAAAGCCGGAGTCGAAGTCCGCGAAGTGCCGTTACCCGCATTCGGGCCTTCTGACGTACTGGTGAAGGTGGAGGCAGCGTCCGTTTGCGGCACCGATCTGCACATTTACAACTGGGACCAGTGGGCGCAGGGACGCATTCATCCGCCGCTGATTCCGGGACACGAGTTTTGCGGCGTAGTGGCTGCCGTAGGCAGCGATGTGACCACTGTGAAAGAAGGCGATTTCGTTTCCGCCGAGATGCACGTGGCCTGCGGCAAGTGCCTGCAGTGCCGCACGGGTCAGGCGCACATCTGCCAATATGTAAAAATTATCGGCGTCGACGCAGACGGCGCTTTCGCTGAGTTCGTGACCATTCCGGAGACAAACATCTGGAAACTAGACCCCTCGCTGCCGCGCGAGTATGCCTCGATTCTGGACCCGCTTGGCAATGCGGTGCACACTGTTCTGGCTGGAGATATCGCGGCAAAAACGGTTGCAGTGATCGGCTGCGGCCCCATTGGATTATTTGCCATTGCCGTGGCGCAGACCTGCGGAGCAGCCTCCGTCTATGCGCTCGAAGTAAATGAGCATCGCCGCGCGCTGGCAAAGCAGATGGGCGCCAATTATGCGCTGAATCCGGCGAAGGATGACGTGCAGGGACTGGTCCTGGAACAAACCAATGGCATTGGCGTCGATGTCGTTCTGGAGATGTCCGGCCATCCGGATGCAATGCGACAGGGCTTCCGCATTCTACGCACAGGCGGACGTGTATCGCTGCTGGGGATTCCGTCAAAGCCGGTCGAGATCGACTTTGCAAACGACATCATTTTCAAGGGCGCGGTCGTGCAGGGGATCAACGGGCGAAAAATGTATGAGACCTGGTACCAGATGGAAGCGCTGCTCAAGACCGGCAAGCTGGATCTATCGCCGGTGATTACCCATCGGCTCCCGATGAAAGATTTTGCCAAAGGCATGGACCTGCTTAAGAGCGGCGAGGCCAGCAAGATTGTGCTGTTTCCGTAAAAAGTATTGTCGCTCAAAAATTAACCATGTCATCGCTGAGCGCAGCGAAAGACCTGCTTTTCACTCACTCGGCATAATCTGAATCATTTGGAAATCAGCCCATTCGCCAAGCCGCTGATTTATCCTCAGAAATAGACATGTCCCAAGAAGGAATTCCACTATTAAGCGGCTATGACGATGCCGCATTGAACGAGGCATTTGCTGCGCTGGCGCGCGAGGTTGAAACCTCGGCGCAATCGCTGGGTTCTGCTGACCGGGTGGAGCAGTTCCGACTGCACTGGCTGGGGCGCAAGCAGGGTCGCCTGAAATCGATCAGCGATGCATGGCTGAAGTCTGCCCCGACCGAAGCAAAGAAGCTCATCGGCCAGCGCTTTAACCGGCTCAAGGCGCAGATTGAAGCGCGCCTTGAAGGTGCGACGAGCGCCAGCAACCTGAACGCACTGGATGCGGAAGCAATTGATATCACTCTCCCCGGCACGCGCCGCGCATTGGGCGCCGAACACCCGCTCATCAAGACCATGCACGAGATGGTCGCGGTCTTCCAGCGTATGGGGTATTCGGTTGGGGTGGGCCCCGAGGTTGAGACAGACTATTACAATTTTGAATCGCTCAATTTTCCGCCGGGGCATCCGGCGCGCGATACGCAGGACACGCTCGTCGTTGCCAATCAGGAGCGTAAGCCTCTACGCGACCGCCTGCTCATGCGCACGCATACTTCGCCGGTGCAGATTCGCACCATGGAGCAGCAGCCGCCTCCGGTACGCATCGTCATTCCCGGCAAGGTACATCGCAACGATGCAGCCGATGCGACGCATTCGCCGATCTTTCATCAGATCGAGGGCCTCTGCGTCGATACCAACATCACCTTCTCTGATCTGAAGGGCACACTCGATCACGCGATGAAGGAGTTCTTCGGCTCCAGCGTGAAGACGCGCTTCTTTCCGTCGTTCTTCCCTTTTACTGAGCCAAGTGCCGACGTACAGATCAGCTGTCCCTTCTGCGGCGGCAAGGGATGCCGCAAGTGCAAGCACTCGGGATGGATTGAGCTTCTGGGCTGCGGCATGGTGGATCCGGCGGTCTTCGGATTTGTGCAGCAGAAGCAGCCCGCCTACGACCCGAAGAAGATCAGCGGCTTCGCCTTCGGCATGGGTGTCGATCGCATTGCCATGATGAAGTACGGCATCAGCGATATTGGACTGTTGTATTCGGGCGATGTGCGGTTTCTGGAGCAGTTTGGATGAATCAGCGGGTTGCGCTGAATTCTTTTTTGAACAAGTTGAAGGAGGACATCAGCTGAGGAGCTACCCGCTTTTTCAGCTATCCGGCTTTTAGCCATCTGGTTTTTAGCTCGGAACCTGTACCGTTATGAAGATATTAAGTTCCTGGCTTCGCTCTTACCTGCCGAAACTCGATGTCACCGATCGTCAACTTGCCGACGACCTGACCCTGCGCGGCATTGCCGTCGAAGGCGTATTCGATCTCGGAACGAATGGCTCGCTCTTCGAGATGGACATTACCACCAACCGCGTCGATGCTATGAATCACTATGGCGTTGCGCGCGAAGCGGCGACGATCTACGGGCTTGAGCTGAAGCCATTCGATATTGCCCTCCCTGCGGCGAAGCCAGCGAAACCTTTTCCCGTCACGATTGAAGCGCCTGAGCTTTGTGGACGATTTACAGCTCGCGTGCTGCGCAACGTAAAGATCACGCAATCGACCGGCATTGTCGCCGAGCGCTTTCGCCTTTTGGAGCAGAAGCTCATCTCGAACGCCGTCGATGCTACAAACTTCGTCACGTTGGCGATGGGTCATCCTACACATGCTTTCGATCTGGACAAAGTTGAAGGCGGCATCATTCTGCGTCGCGCGCGCAAGGGCGAGAAGCTCAAGACTCTGGACGGCATTGAACACACGCTGGATGTCGACGATCTGGTCGTTGCCGATGAGAAGAAAGCTTTGGCCATTGCCGGCGTCATGGGCGGCTGGGACACGATGATTACGCCGGAGACGAAGAACATCCTCGTCGAAGCGGCATGGTTCGATCCCGGCACAGTGCGGCGCAGTTCCAAACGGCACCTGTTGCACACGGATGCATCTCATCGCTTTGAGCGCGGAGCCGATTTCAATGCACCGCCCACAGCCTCAGCGCTGGTTTCCAGCATCATTCTTGAAGCCGGTGGTGAAATTGAAGGCGAGCTTGTCGATATTGTCATTCCCGAAGCCGAACGGCGTACCGCAAAACGAGCGCCTATCAGTTTTGCGGTGAGCGAGGCGCGACGCATTCTCGGCGCAACTGAAAACAAGGAAGGCATCACCGCGCCGATTGCGGAAAAGATTCTTACCGGCCTGGGCTGCGGGCTTAGCACTAGCGGGGCACCGCCTGCGAAAACAGCAGAGAATCTTGATCCGTCGCGCGCTGTTTCCGCACCGGGTACAGGCTCGGCGGAATATCAGGTTACGCTGCCGAGCTGGCGTCTCGATCTCGAGCGCGAGATTGACCTAATTGAGGAAATTGCCCGCGTTTATGGTTACAACGGCTTTCAAAGCACGCTGCCTACTTTTGCGGGAGCCGTTGTGGAACTGCCATGGGCAGAGAAAGAATCGACCATCCGTAACACGCTGCTCGGGCTGGGTTATACCGAAGCCGTTTCGAGCACATTTGCTTCGGCTTCCGATGCAGTCCTCTTTGCACCGCAGCCGAATGCGGCGGTTCCGCTTGGCAATCCGTTAAGCGAAGAAGTGGGTATGCTGCGCCCTTCGCTGGCATCTGGAATGCTGGGCATGCTGGCGCTCAACCTGAACCGCGACGTGGAAGACGTGATGCTCTTTGAACTGGGCACGGTCTTTTCCGGTTCGACAGATAAGGTCGAAGAACGGCCTGCGCTCTCGCTTGGAGCCACAGGCCGGTTGCCGTTAGCCGGGCCACAGCAGGCCAGCCGGGAACTGGATTTTTTTGATATCAAGGGCAGCGTTGAAGCCTTGATTGGCAAATTTTCTACAAAGTCGCTGTATTTTGATCACATTCTGCTGCCGGAATGGCTACACCCCGGACGCGCGGCCCGCGTTGTGCTGGATGGTGCTACAGTGGGCTATTTTGGGCAGTTGCATCCGGCTGAGGCGCAGCGCCGCAAGCTGAAGCAAACGGTCTTTGTCGGCGAAATCTATCTCGACCGGCTCTACAAGCAGAATCTGCGGCAACCGATCGTCCGCGAGCTATCGCGCTTCCAGGCTGTACGGCGAGATTTTTCGTTCATCCTCTCTGCCGCCACGCCGTGGTCGCAGGTGGACGATGCACTCAATGCACTCGCCATTCCAGAGCTGCAGCGCTTTGAGGCAGGAGAAATTTTGACCGAGAAGGAATCGAAGCTGGTTCCTGCCGGGCATATTTCCTTGCTGCTGCGCACCGTCTTTCAGGCGCAGGACCGCACGCTGCAGGAAGAAGAGCTGCAGGGCTATGCGCAACGGGTAGTTGCCGCAGTGGAAACGCTTGGCGGCAAGCTGAGAGGCTGAACGGATCGGGAGGTCACCATGTTTCCGCAAATACTCGCTGTATTAACCGGCATTGGTGTTCCGATCCTACTTGCTGCTGGCGGTTACATTCTTACCAAAAAACGAGAACGAGACGCGGAGCTACGCACTGAAAAGTTGGAACACTATAAGGCATTTGTTCTAAGCCTTAATGGAATCTTGGAAGACGAAGCTGCACCGGAGACACAGCGTTCTTTTTCACAAGCTTGCAATAATCTCAATTTGATAGCTCCACAAGAAGTATTGCAATGTCTTCATGAATATAAAGAAGAAATTCGTTCAGGCAATCTAAACAGAAATGCAGAACGTGAACGGAAGCTATGTTCTAACCTGTTTCAGTCGATGAGGCGTGATCTTGGAGTCAATCCAAGGGACAAATCTCAACTTGAAATAACACTTTGGTCCGCTAACGTTAAAGCGAAATAAGACTAATTCGTTAACGAAATAGTTCCTTCCTGCATACATTCCGCGCTTTTCTAAAATTTTCCTCTGTGCAAAACCAGCTATACTGCGCGAAGAACACTTGAATTTTTCCTGAGTTAAAGAGGTATCCGATGTCCACTCTTGCACTGCACGATGCTGAACTGAACCTTGCTGCCGACGATCTGAATGCGCTGGAACAGCGTGTCCTGCGCACGGTTGAACTGCTCAAGAAAGAGCGCGAAGCACGCGCCACCGCCGAGCAGAACGCCACCACGCTGCAGCAGCTTCTGGACGAGCAATCGGCACAGCTGACCGCGGCGCAGGAGCAGGTAAAGGCTTTTGAACAGGAACGCGATAGTATGCGCAAGCGCGTAGAGCGCATGCTGCAGCAGTTGGAAGAAATTTCTGCCTGAGAAAAAATCGAAACAGGAGTATCTGTAATCCATGGCCGATTCTCAGAATGAAAGCCGCGACACCACGCAGTTTGTAACCGTAGATATTTACGATCAGACCTATCGCCTGCGCGGACAGGATCCTGAATACATTCATCACCTGGCGAATGTTGTAGATACCAAAATGCGAACCGTGGCCGCGCAAGGCAAGTCAGTCGACTCGCTGCGCGTAGCGGTGCTGGCCGCGCTCAACATCGCCGACGAGCTCACTGCGCTCGAGCAGCGTTACAACGCGCTCATAGGCGCGGAGAAGGAAAGCGTGCGCAGCCGTGCCAGCCGCCTGAGCGGCTTGCTGGATGCGGTCTTGACGGAAGAGCGCAAGATCAGCTAGCCCCGCTTAAGTCCTCTCGCTGCAATACAAGCAGGCGTGCCGAGCAGGCGCGCTTGCATTCCTGGCTGTCAGCCGCTAGCATCCAGAATAGAAACCGGCCTGCAAAGCAGGTGGCTGTGATAATCGTCGGTTGAACCTACATTCATTGAACAGGGAGCTCGACTCGACAAATCGGCTCGGTGTGCAGTGTCCGCCAGTTCGGAATGCCTAAAGAGCCGCGGAGAGTTCCCACCGTCTTAGGACGGGTTCACCGGCGCATCGCACCACGGCCCCGCGGGTCGGTTTTGCATTTTCGAGTAACTGTAGATGGCTGCTGTTTGCGTTCTGACAGAACTGGAAGCAGGTTCTTCGACTCCGCTACGCTCAGGATGACAGCAGTATAAAAATCATGCTGCCATCCTGAGGCGCAGCGAAGGACCTGCTTGTCGCAGTGGCCAACGGATATCGGTTTGCCTTGTATCCTCGTCTCTTCTATTTCGGACATCTCGCTATCCCCACTTATGGCGTTTTCACCGCCATTGCGCTGATCGCTGCTTTGGTTTTGTCTTTGCAGACGGCAAAACGTCTCGCGCTCGATCCCAATAAAGTCTGGAACCTTGGGCTCTTCGCCATTTTCACGGCGCTGCTGGGCTCGCGGCTGCTGCTCATTGTTCTGCATCCCCGCGACTTTCTTGCGCACCCTTTCTGGATGCTTGGCTTAGTCACAGTGCGCAACACGGGAATTTTTTTCTGCAGCATCGCGCTGGCGATTTGTGTCTGCATGGGTTACATACTGTCCGTCGGTCTTCCGCTGCGGCGAACCCTCGACTGCGTGTCTCCCGCAATTGCGGTGGGCCTGGCACTCCATAGCCTTGGGGCTTTCGCAGCTGGATCGGATTATGGCACGCCTACAAATAAGCCCTGGGGCGTGGTCTATAAGCATGGTCTTTCTGCATTGTGGTCGGGAACGCCGCTGGGTGTGGGCCTGCATCCAGTTCAGATGTATGAGGCTGTTTTATTTCTCGCTCTTTTTGCCGTGCTGCTTTTCTGGCTGCCGCGCCGTCAGCGGAATGGCGACGTTGCCGGAGTATTTCTCTTCAGCGCTGGATTGATTTTTTATTTTCTTGATTTCTATCGTGGAAGCCGCAGCTTTCTCTTTCACGAAAGCCTGAGCGTGACGCAGTTTATCTCGGTAATTGTCACATTGGCCGGAGCGACGCTGCTCCTCAGGCGAAAACCCTCCGCGCTCTGAGCGCATCCGTAAAAATATATGATCCGCAAACTCAAATCCGGTGAATATCGACTCTATTCGCGAAAGAAGGACGCCTCCACCGGCAAGCGCCGCAATCTTGGCACATTCTCGTCGATGGAAAAGGCCAAACAGCACGAGCGCGAAGTGCAATATTTCAAGAAACACTAGGCCCAAAATGTAGAACGCCCGTGAACCGTTATGTTCACGGGCGCTACAACTGTGTAGCCCTCCCCCAAGTGCTACCCAATGATTGGAACTTTATTCCTCCTATAAGCTGCTGCCAATCCCCGTTTCGTTTCTCAAAATAAAGATTGTGGTAATCACATTGTGGTTACCTGACGCACAGGCACGGTAGACTCAACCCAAGCGATGGCGCACATCAACAGCTTCGTCCGCATTCCTCTGCTGGCAGTGCGCCAGCGCATACGCCCACTGCCGCGCATCGGCGTTCTCGATGAAGACCGCATCCGGATGCGCGTCTGGCCCAACGATATCGATTTCAATTTTCATCTCAATAACTCGCGCTATCTGAGCTGCATGGACTACGGGCGCATTCACATGATGGCAGCGAACGGCATTCTCGACCATGCAGTGCGCGGGCGCTGGACTCCGCTGGTGGGATCCGTCGATGTGACGTACCGGCGATCTCTGGATATGTGGGCGGCTTTCGAGCTGCGTACCCGCACCCTTTGCTGGGATGAGAAATGGGTCTACATGGAGCAGAGCTTCCACTCGAAAAATGGGCTGGCGGCAATTGCCTGGGTGAAGGGGCTCTTCCGTAACAAGCAGGGAAACATTCGACCCCAATCGATTGTCGATCTGGTTGCGCCGGGAACGGTTTCGCCGCCAGTCTCCGAATCGATCGCGCAATGGAATGAGATCACGAAGCAACGACTCGACGGCGCGACACAAACCATCCGTTACAAATGAGTGGCATTGTCGGAATCGTTCGCCTGAAATTTGCGCATTCAACGCTAGAATGAGCTTGTGCGCAAAGTTCTTTTTTCATTCTTAGCTCCCATAGTACTGCTGCCTGTTCTTCTCGTCTCCGGCTGTTCGGCACCACCCACGGTAACCGTCTCTTCGCCGATTACCGTTCTCGGACAAGCCACGCCCATAACCGCCGACATCCGCGACCCGCATGGCGTTCGCAAGGTGCAGGTTTCGGTCGAGCAAAACAGCAGCCGCTATTCGGTTTTCTCCGATGCCCAGGCCTCGAAGTCCGCAGATCGCGTGCTGAACTTCACAGCTGGAGTCAAAACAACTCCCCAACTCAAGGACGGCAAGGCGAAGCTGATTATCGAAGCAACATCGAATGCCTTTCTCGGCAAGACGGCGCACTGGGAACATGAAGTTACGGTCGTTACTCAGCCCCCGAGCGTCACCGCCGATTCCGACCAGCACTATCTCTATCGCGGCATGGCCGATCTGGCGACGCTCAACATTTCCGGTGCATGGACGGAGGCCGGCGTAAAAGTCGGCGACCAGAAGTTTCGCGCATGGCCTATGCCGAATGGCAAGCCCGGCTACTTCTCGCTCTACGCCTTTGCCTGGAACATGCCTGACGGTACAGCTCCTCTGGCGTATGCGGGGAATGGTCCGGGGAACGATGTGACCAGCCCGCTGGCATTCCAGTTCCCGGCGCAAGGCCAACCCAAATATACCGTCCACGAGTTGCAGATCACCGACGCCTTCATCAATAAGGTCGTCAATGAGCTTGACCCGAACGGAACCGGCGATCCGGTGGCCCGCTTCGTTAAGATCAACAATGACATGCGCAAAGCCAATAACCAGACACTCTTTGATTTGCGCACAAAAACCGCCGATCACTTCCTGTGGTCGCAGCCTTTCCAGCGGCAGCCGCATGCGCAGGCTGAGGCGAGCTTTGCCGATCTCCGCAAATACATTTACAAGGGCAAGCAGATCGACCAGCAAACTCATCTGGGCTACGACCTTGCCGTTACGCAACACGTTGGCGTTGAAGCGGCAAACGATGGCCGCGTCGTGTATGCCGCGCCGCTTGGCATTTACGGCAACTGCATTGTCGTCGACCATGGCTATGGCCTGATGACTCTTTACGGTCACCTAAGCCAGATCCAGGTACACGAAGGCGACATGGTGAAGCGCGGGCAGGTGATGGGCATCAGCGGCCAAACGGGTATGGCCGGGGGCGATCACATCCATTTCGGCATGCTGCTCGACGGCATCCAGATCGATCCCAAAGAGTGGTGGGATCCGCATTGGATCAAGGATCACATTGCCAATCGGGTGGATCTACCGGGATTCAAAGGTTGATGCAGCGAATAGTTTCATTTTGAAGACAAGGAGAACTCTCTGAAAAATATGGCATATAGAAATATATCCAAGAGTTTATTTCTCTTGATATAGTTCTTGTTCAAAAGCACCATGACGCATAGTGAACGGACAATTAAATCGGAAAAACCTAGAAGCTCAGATCCGTCACTAATTGCATTTCAAACCATTGACGCCATCAGCACAAACTGTGGCAGATTGATACGCTATGGTGCCATTGTCTTAATTGTCCGATATGTTTATTTTGGTGTTGTCGTTTTAGCTGGCAAATCAACAAATGCAAATTTTTTTCTTCAACTATTAGCAAATGTTCATACGAGTCAGGTGCTAGGTGCAGGATTAGGTGGTTCTGGAGTTATTTATGGCTGGAAACAAAGATCATTACGAAAACGGGCGGTAGCTGGTAAGTCAGAGCGCATCAGAGAGCTAGAGAGGATTATTTATCCGGATAGGCAATCCAGCGGTTTGCCCCCTAACGGATCCACTCGACCGGAGGATGAATAATATGACAAACCTCAATCAGATAGTGAATCTGCTCTTTTCCGGAATCAGCATCGCCGGAATTGTTTTTTTATTTGCATTCCTTTTTAGCGATTATCGATTGGATCTCTATCGTCATAAGTTGTTTACTTTGCGCGATGAGCTTTTTGATCTTGCTGTTAAAACTGAACTCAATTTTGATCATGCTGCGTATAAGCTGTTAAATCTCAGAATCAATAGCCTTATTCGCTACGCTCACAAAGCAAAACTAAGATTTTTTTTAATGATTGCTCTCTATAGAGCTTTTGGGTTCAAGCTATCAAATGATAGCCAGAGTGGCGATAAGTCGCTGCGCCGCGCTTTAGAAGGTCTCCGGCGTCATGAACAATTTGCCTTAATAGACCTAGATGACAAACTTACAAGTATTGTCATGAATCATGTTCTATTCTTAGATCTCAAGTTCGATTCTGCTCCAGCTGTTCTTCCCAAAACAGCCGACGGATCTGTTTATAAGAACACAAAGCGCAGGCACATCGGCCATTCTCAGATTGCACAAGTCGTGGAATCGCAGGCAATAAAAGCCTATCGAACTGAGATTGCGGGACAGCTAGTCGGTTAGATTAAACAGTTTTTTCACATCATCGTGGCAGCGGTCGAGGCTGTCGTGCCGATCGATGATGACCTACTTGGGTTCAAAGTGAATAAGTGCACAAGTCAGGCAGATGTATTCTGCTGAGAAACCCTAATTATCTGCTCTTTCAGCTCTGTTAATTCCTGTCGCAGTTGAATGGTTTCCGCTTCTAGTCGCAGCAGGCGTTCCTCGTTGCCGGAATTGTTTGTTTCTGCCACGGAGGAGGCTGGAGCTGTTGCCGATATTTCCGGCTCGCCGGAAAGCAGGTGGGTGTAGCGAATCTCTTTTGTACCCGGCTGGCGAGGCAGGGCTGCTACAAGGGCTGGGTCGCGCTGCATCAATCGCTGCAAGGTGGAGAGCACATCTTCGATTTCCTGGAAGCGATGGATGCGTTCGGTGCGGCCGCGCAGCTCGCCGGGCGTCTGGGGTCCGCGCAGCAATAGAACGCAGAGCACGGCGGTTTCGCCGCGGGTGAAGTTGAAGACTTCCTGCAGATGGTGCTCGTACTTGGTTACCCGGCTGTCGGCAGTTCGACTCGGACCGGCGAGCTTCACTTCTTCCAGTCCATGCAAAGCCTGCCGGACTTCATCCTCGTCGAGCTGCATGATGGGCTCGCGGTTGTTCTTCTGATTGCAGGCGTTCACCAGCGCGTTCAGCGAAAGCGGATAGTACTCGGGCGTTGTGGTTTCTTTTTCTACCAACGCACCGAGTACACGGGCCTCAACGGCGTTCAGCAGTATCGACATTCTGTTAATCCTTCGGGCTTGTGTCGCACCCACTATTGCAACAACAAAGGCAAGTCGCGTCCACCAAACACGATGCGCTCAATCCTAACGATTTTGGCTTTGATTCGAAATAGAATCACATATCGACCTACAACCGCTAGCCGCGCTGCGTCGCCAATTTCGGGTCTAAGCCGATAGATCAAAGGATTTTCCCAATTCGGCGTATTTCTTCGCGAATTTTCTGAATGAACTCTATTGCATGCCGCGGACTATCCTGTGCGATATAGTCTGCTATCGCTGCGAGATCTTCTTCGACAAAGGGCGAAAACTCGACACGCATTTACTTGCTCATCGCCCGGTATTTTTTCTCAAGACGCGAGAGCACTTCCTTCGGCCCAACACCGGGAGAATCATTTTTGATGGCCTGCTTCCAGACCCGCCGCAGCTCTTTCAGCCCTGCCTGCTGCAGATTCCGCTTCTGCGTCCACTCTCGCAAGGCATCACGGACAACTTCGCTACTCGATGCGTAATCTCCGCTCTCGACTGCTTCATGCACCTGCGCCACCATCTCTGCAGGAAGAGCAACGCTGATTTTTTCAATCGTCGGCATATGGATTCGTAGGTAGGAATAATTCTTACTGGAATTCTACTCCGAAATTTAGCAGCTGAAGCGCATGCCGATGAAATTCTAGCGCCGCATGCGCTAATATAGAAAAGTTTTTCCCGACCTATTGGTCCAGGTTCCACGTCCAAGAATTATCGTATCCATCCCAAATTACAAATTTCTTGAACCCCATTGTGTGCAAGTTGTTTAATAAAGCTTGATCATGAGTAGTAATTTGATAAGCATCAACTTTAGATACTAATATCCACTTCACCCTTAGCGTAGTATGCTGCGGGCCTATCACATTGACATCTACATTCAGTCCCCTGTCCAACATACTATTTTCAAATGTCTTCGCATACATTTCCCGTATCACTTCTTCAGTACCAGCATTAAGTTTCTTCTTCTTGACCTCCGCGGCTACAACAGCAGCCTCATATGTCGGCGCAGCGCTACTCCTTCGGTCTCCAGGTTTGTTCCACGAAGAGCTGCTAAATGTTTCATTCCTTCGGCAATTTGGGTGTTGAATGCGTCGACTCGCAGGCTATTCTTGGCGGCGGACAGATGCTGTGCCGGTGTCATTTTGTTAAAAGCATCCTCTGCTTGTTGAGCTTTTAGATGGATTGCTGCTTCTTTTTGAGCATCTATTCTTTGACGCTCAATCGCGAGATGCCGAGCACGATGAAGCTCAACCGTTTCTACACTCACCAAAAGTGCAATTGAAAGAATAACGAAACTAACTTTATGGCCATAACCTATGCTAGGTCTTGACCAACCCACTGCAAGAACCGCAAGAACGATTATCCCTATCAATGCAGCTACAGGCTGAAGCATAACAATCAGCACTATTGCCACAATCGCGCAAACTATGCCGACTAGAAGACGTACATTTCGCAACCAATTATCTCGAGAAACAGTAATAGACGCCGCGAATGTCTTTGATGTAAGACGTGCGCCGCATGCCGAACAATAAGTTCCCCGGATAGCCAAGGCAGAGCCACAACTAGTGCAATACATTTCTTTTTTGCAATCTGAGATTTATTGAATTCTAGCGAGGGATTTTATGTAGCTACAAGAAATTGTCAAAAAATCAGCTTTATTTGCTAACCAAGTGCCTATTCTTTCTCTCTCAATTCCTTTACTCGATCTCCAATTCCATACTTCAGTGCGTCCACACCCTGTCCGGTGACGGCTGAAATTTCGTAGAAGCCGAGCTTTTTCCGCTTCGCCATGGCCTTCAGCTTTTTCAGCTTCTCCGGGTTGGCTACGTCTGCCTTGGAGGCCACTACGATCATCGGTTTTTCGTCGAGGCCGTGGCCGAAGCTCTTCAGCTCGCCCATAATGACCTTGAAGTCCTCGACCGGGTCGGGGCGTCCGCTTCCGTCGGAGACATCGACCAGATGCACCAGCAGGCGCGTACGCTCGATGTGCCGGAGGAACTGCACGCCCAGGCCTGCGCCCAGATGCGCGCCTTCGATCAGTCCGGGAATGTCGGCAACTACGAAGCTCTCTTCATATGGAGCCTCGCCAATGGTGACGACTCCCAGATTCGGTTCGAGCGTGGTAAAGGGATAATCGGCGATCTTCGGCTTTGCGGCTGAGATGCGCGAGATCAGCGTAGATTTGCCCACGTTAGGGTAGCCCACCAGGCCGACATCGGCCAGCAGCTTCAATTCCAGGCGATAGTGCTTTTCTTCACCCGGTCGGCCAAGCTCATGCTCGCGGGGAGCCTGATGCGTAGGGGTTGCAAAGTGCTGGTTACCGCGACCGCCGCGACCGCCGCGCGCGATCACGATGCGCTCATCGGGACGCTGGAAGTCGTGCACCAGCTCGCCGGTTTCTTCGTCGTAGAGAGCGGTGCCTACGGGCACCTTCAGCACGATGCCTTCGCCGTCGCGTCCGGTGCAGTTGGAGCCTTCGCCGTGGCGACCGCGTTCGGCCTTGTGCTCCGGGTTGAACCGGAAATGCACCAAAGTATTGTGGCGCTGACTCGATTCCATGACGACATCGCCGCCACGTCCACCATCGCCGCCGGAAGGACCGCCGCGCGGCACGAATTTTTCACGACGGAAGGCGACGCAGCCATTACCACCGTCACCGGCTTTTATCCGGATTCTTGCTTCATCGATAAACATTTCTATTGTCTAGTTTATCGAATCGCGTAATCTCGCATCACGAATCCCTGAATTTCAGCAGCCTGAACGGCAATTCCTCCCATATTCCGGAGACGTGGGAGGGGTGATCGTGCGTCACTGCATTTTCAGGCTCAGAAACGCTGCTTTAGACCTCGGTATCCGGCTTGTTTGCCCTGGAGATGGTTTTGCTACGTCGTTTTTTTATTGTGTGCGTCCTGATGATATGTACAGGCCGCCTCTTTGCGCAGTCCACCACAGGAGGGGCGATTGCGGGCACAGTTTTCGATGCCGGAGGGCGAGCCGTTACCCATGCGCAGATTGCTCTTCGCAGTCCGGTTACAGGCCTCGAGCGCAACCTGACGACGAACGAGAGCGGCGGGTTCTATTTTGAGGGCCTTGCGCCGGGCGCCTACACGCTGATGGCCGGAGCCGACGGCTTTGCTCCGTGGATTGCGCAGTCGGTGACGGTAGAGGTGGGGCGACTGACTCGTATAGAGCCGCGCCTTACCGTTGGAACTGCGCAGGCGACGGTCAGCGTCAACAGCGATGCGCCGCAGATCGATACGACGAATGTCGCGGTGACACAGAACATCAACCAGACCCAGATTGACGATTTGCCAAGCAATGGGCGACGGTGGTCGAACTTCGCTTTACTGGCGCCGGGGGTTACTCCTGACCAGGATGGTTATGGGCTGCTCAGTTTCCGCGGCATCAGCGTGCTGCTGAACAACAACACGATTGACGGAGCTGACAATAACCAGGCGTTCTTTTCAGAAGAGCGCGGGCGGACGCGCATCGGCTACTCGACGACACAGGCAGCGGTACGCGAGTTTCAGGTGAACACCTCCAATTTTTCCGCCGAGTACGGGCGCGCCGCCGGAGGCGTTGTGAATACGGTGACCAAGAGCGGCGGCAATACGCTGCACGGGCAGATATTTTTCTATAATCGCGACAGCAACTGGAGCGCTACCAATCCTTACACCACGCTGACAACGCGCACGGCGGATGGCAATTTTGTGACTGCGCCGTTTAAGCCTTCGGATGTGCGCAGACAATGGGGGCTGAATGTTGGCGGGCCGATCCGGAAGGATAAGCTGTTCTGGTTTTTTGCCTACGATCAGTACCGGCGAGATTTTCCCGGAGTTGCGCGCGCAGAAACGCCGGAAGAGTTTTTTGCGACTCCGTCGGCCCAGGAGATCGAGACGCTTGCAGGCCGCATCGGGCAGTCTCCCACGCAGGCACTCGCCAGTTACAACAACCTGCTTGACAGCCTGAACGGCTTGCTGGGGAGTGTTCCGCGCAACGGGAACCAGGTCATCTTTTTCCCCAAGATCGACTGGCAGTTGAGCGAGCGCCATCACCTGACGCTGCAATACAACCGCATGCGCTGGAATTCATTGAATGGCGTGCAGACCGCGCCTTCCAATACATATGGTGTTGCGAGCTTCGGCAACGATTCTGTGAAAGAAGACTGGGGGATCGTTCGCTGGCAGTTTTTTGTGACTTCCAACATTCTGAATGAGGCGCGTTATCAATATGGCCGCGATACCGAGTCGGAATTTGCGCCGGCGCCGGCGCCGTTTGAAGAAAGCCTCTCAAAAAACGCCTATGGCCATGCGCCGCAAATCAACATTGCATCTAGCAGCTATGGATTCCGCTTCGGCAAACCTGCTTTTCTCGATCGCGCCGCGTATCCCGATGAGCGGCGTCACCAGTTTGTGGATACGATGACGTGGATCAAGGGGAACCATGCTATCAAGATGGGCTACGACATCAACTATGTGACGGATTACAGCAATAGCCTTTACGACCAGAACGGCACATACGATTACACGAATCCGCTTGATTTTGCAGCGGATTATTTTTCGCCGAATCATTGTAGCGGGACGACTGCGGGCACGGGCAATCTGCCTTGCTATTCGTGGTACGAGCAGGGGATCGGCTATACGCGCTTCCAGTTTCAGACGGCGGATTATGCGGGGTTCGTCTCAGATGAGTGGAAGCTGCGGCATGGGCTTACTTTGTCGCTGGGCGTGCGCTACGAATACGAACAATTGCCGGACACGAACAAAAATCTTGTCAATCCTGATATTCCCCAGACGGCCGTACTCCCCCACGACCGCAATAACTTTGGCCCGCGGGTTGGCGTTGCGTGGGATGTGCTGGGGCACGGGAATACGGTTTTGCGCGCGGGATACGGCATTTACTATGGGCGCATCATCAACTCGACAATCTTTACGGCGCTCACCTCTACCGGCTCTGCCAATGGGCAGCTTACTTATTTTTATCGGCCCGGCGATGTTGGCGCGCCGCCGTTTCCTTATGTCTTCAGCAGCAATCCTGCGCTGACGGTTGCGCCGAATGCGGTTTATTTTGATCCGCACTTTCAAAATCCGCAGATTCATCAGGCAGAAGTTTCGCTGGAGCAATCGCTGAGCCATAAAACGGTGCTCACGCTTACATATATGGGAAGCACGGGACGCGAGCTGCCGAACTTTGTGGATACGAACATCGACCTGAGCGGCGATCAGCCTTTCAAGACGATCACCTACACCATCGATGACGCAGCGAAGAAGGGGCCGCTGAAGGGCAGCACCTACACTACGAACTTTTTCTCGCAGCGGATCAATCCGAAGTATCAGCAAATTACCGATATTTTCAGCGCAACCAATTCGTATTACCAGGCGGGAGTCGCGCGGCTTACGCATCGCTCGCGCGTGCTCGATCTGCATGCAAGCTACACCTACGCTCATGCAATGGACTACAACCAGAACGAGAGTACCTTCGCCGATCTCAACGATGTACTCGATCCTACTGACTTCAAGCTTGAATACGGGAACTCGAATTTCGATATCCGCAGCCGCGCTACGGGCGGGGCGGTGCTGCATGCTCCGTGGCACGCTCATGGATTTTTAGGCTACCTGGCGAATGGTTATCTTATTGCGCCGGTAGCAGAGTGGCGCACGGGCTTGCCTTACACGCTGCGCACTACGGGCTCGGTTCCGTCGCTTGCCTGTTCGTATCAGCAGTTTCTATTGGGAATTTGCCCCTCGACAAAGGTCAGCGGCATCGGGCCGGGCATTAATGGCTCCGGCGGGGATAACCGCATTCCGGAAATCGGGCGCAATACATTCCGCTATCCAAACATCTGCAATCTTGACGCTCGCATTGCGAAGAATACCCGCATCGGCGAACGCTACAGCTTTGAAGTGGTCGGTGAAGTTTTCAATGTGCTGAACCACCGCAATGCTACCCACATCGACACCGTGGGATACATCATCGACGGCTCATCGACACCTGGCGCGAATGCGCGCCTCACGTATCTGAGCGGCTTTGGCACCGTCACCAATGCAAACAGCACGACGCTTTATCGCGAGCGCCAGATACAGTTGGCCCTGCGCCTTCACTTC
This sequence comes from Alloacidobacterium sp., assembly GCA_035547425.1. Lineage (GTDB taxonomy): Bacteria > Acidobacteriota > Terriglobia > Terriglobales > Acidobacteriaceae > Alloacidobacterium. The sequence goes on from DASZUU010000040.1 coordinate 49,894, forward strand.
TAGCCTTATGGCTGCCGCGCCTGGGCCGCAGATTCTTTGAACATATCGGCATTCACTTTGTCGACTACCGCTGTTCCTGTATCCACGAATACCGGAAACGGCGAAAACGTATCGACGCTGTAGTCGCTGCGCAGGGTTTTTGGCCCATCGTGGAAAATCATATCCAATGCCTTCAGTCCCACGTATCCCATGGTGTATGGTTTTTGCGCGATGGTTGCATCGATGGTGCCATCCTTGATGAGGCTCAGCGTATCCGGGTCTACATCCATGGCAATCAGCACGCGGTCGGTTGCATGGTGATTCTTGAGCACGTTGGCCACTTCCTTTCCGGCAGAAGCTTCGAGGCAGATAAACGCATCGATCTTCTTCGGTCCTGTCTCTGCCATGTATTGCTCGGCCTTATCGAAGGCTGCAGTCGATTCGCCCTTGATGTCGACAACCTCTACGGTCTTGATGCCGGGATGGTCGGCAAAAATATCCTGGTATCCCTTGAATCGCTCGTCGAGGTTCGGCTGCCCCGGCATGGAAAAGAACACTACGTTTCCTTTTCCGCCCGGCAGCTTATCCACGACGCGCTGGCCGCCTAAATGGCCGGCCTGCAGATTGTTTGTTCCTATAAAGAAGAGGCGATGGCTGTGCGGAGCATCCGAGTCCATGGTGATCACGGGAATCCCCGCATTGATGGCTGCATTAATCTCCGTCTGGAAGAGCGCGGCGTCTGCCACCGAGATGAGAATCCCTGACGGCTTTGCCGCCACTGCATGCTGAAATTCGGTCAGTTCGGCTTGCGGATCGTAGGTGTCCGGTCCTGTCACTTTGGCGACTACATGATATTCCGCTGCCGCCTTGTTAAATCCCTCTGCGGCAGTCTGCCAGTAGGCGAGCTTCAGGTTATTGGAGATCAGGTAGTACGTCTCGGAATGGGAATGACGACGGCACCCTGTAATTGCAAGCAGTGCGATGGTCATAGACAGCAGAAAAAATTTTCCGGCTTTTTGCATAGGGACCTCGCAGGTGAAGTTTGCGTGCCCGGCCCCCAGAGCCTTATTCAACTGTCCAGCAAAGCATCGATGGCCGTTAGTAAAGCTCCACCGAGCCGCCACGCCATACGCGGACGAATTGTACTCCTGCCGCAGAAGCTTTGCCTAACTTGCCATTGAGGCTCAGTCTCGAGATCGATTCAGAAGTTTGTCCAACGTGAACCGGTCCGGCTCCCACAGAGCCAGCAAGAATGCCCCTGCCGCCGCCGAAAAGACCGAATAATCCAACGGGGCCTTAATGCTAAGCCCGGTAGCCATGCCCATAGCGAATGACAAAAGCAGAAGGCCGGATAGGACGGAGATCATTCGCGTTTTGAATCCGGCGATGAGCAATATGCCGAAGATCGTCTCCGCGACAGTGGCTGACCATGCGAACCACACCGTCAACGAACTGGGAAAGAGAGACGTCACCGCTCCCGTGTATTCCACGAAATGATGGAAACTTCCCCAGGATACGTTCTTTGCGCCATACGGTCCCCAAACGCCGAAACGATCAGCCACAGCGGATAGAAAGGAGGCTCCCAGTGCAAACCGCGCGAACAGACGGGCGATCTCTGTCCTATTCCCGGCGAGTTGCGCGGGTCTTGCATTCATATGCGCCTCCAATCTGCGAGCCTAGCAAGCACAGATGATTGTCTTGCCCCTGATCCGCTCGGCAGGGTTGAAGGCGGCAACCACATCGTCGAGAGTAGCCACATTGCCGATGTTTGCCCGCAGCCGACCATTCCGGGCACGCTGGGCAATCTCATTCAATTGGGCACGATCGGGCTCGACGACAAAATCAATCGCCCGGACGCCGGTAGGCTGCGCATCGGTCGCGCCTGTGATGGTCACTAGCGTTCCTCCGGCGCGAATCAAGCCCGCAGACCGCTTCGCGATATCACCGCCGATGGCATCGAACACCAGATCGACCTTGCCGATGTCTTCGAGAACGTCGCTATCAAGATCGACGAATTTCTGCGCGCCGAAGTCGAGAGCCGTCTGCCGGGCGCCGGCGCGGCCCGTGCCGATGACATATGCGCCTGCCTCACGAGCGAGCTGGCTCGCCATGGAACCGACTACACCGGCCGCGCCGTGCACGAGGATGCTCTGCCCCGCCTGAAGGCGGCCATGCACAAACAGTCCCTGCCATGCGGTCAGTCCCGGCATCACGAGGGCCGCGCCCACCGTAAAATCAATGTCGCCCGGCAGCGGCGCGAGGTTGCGTGCTTCGACGGCCACATACTCTGCCAGCGTGCCGTCGCGATACCAGTCCGTGAGACCGAACACTCGCTGCCCAATCGACAGTCCCGTGGTGCCATAGCCGACCGCGGTGACCACTCCGGCCAGCTCGTGGCCGGGGATTGAAGGCGTCCGGTCGCGGCCCGCGCGGTCGGTCCAGGTTGCGGACCATGACAGCTCATCCCCGGTGAATCCCGCTGCATAAACCTGAACAACGACATCGTTGATCGCCGCCTGCGGCTCGGGCCGCTCCGCCAGTTTCGCTCCGGCCTTTCCCGCCGCCTGATCCGTCACTACCATCGCCTTCATCGCAAACCTCCCTGTATCGATCTCATCTTCCATCAGGGTAAATTGGAATGGAATAGCCTAAAGGTCCATAATCGCCGTAACGACTGGTCCATAAAAGGTTCCGTCAACCGTGCCAAAGAGAGAAACATTTCAAGACCTGGTTTTAGAGCCGAGGAAGAGCGGCCAGGAAATGTGGCGCTGGCTCTATACCGAGCTGCGCTCCGCCATTATAGATGGCAGATTAAAATTTGGAGCGCGATTGCCGTCCACAAGAAATCTGGCAGCACAGTACGGCCTTGCCCGCGGCACAGTCGTAGCGGCATTCCGGCAGCTTCAGGCTGAGGGATATGTTTCATCCGCAGTGAGCGCAGGAACATTTGTCGTACCGGCGCCGGGGTGGGAGATCGCCTCTCCGTCAAGACGAAGATCTTCCCGGCAGACAATTTCCAGAGCGACGATAGCAAAACGCTCGCAGAATCTTCTTAAGTCCACATTTGTCCTGCCGGCTTCGCATTCCATCGGCAAGGCGTTTCGATGCTATGAGCCGGCTATCGACATGTTCCCGGTCGAGTTGTGGGCGCGGATTGCGGCGCGCGTTTATCGCAAGGCGCCGCGTTCTTTATATGGGCAAGGCGATGCCGGCGGTTATCCGCCGCTGCGAAGAGCCATTGCGGAATATGTGGGCCACTCTCGCGGAGTACGTTGTTCGGCTGAACAGATCATCGTGACTGCGGGCGCGCAGCAGGCATTGGATCTTCTGGCGCGCGTGCTTCTCGATCCCGGCGACGAAGTGTGGATGGAAGATCCCGGATACCCTGGAGCCTCTCAGGCTTTTCAGAGCGCGGGCGCGAGTGTGATTCCCATTCCAGTGGATGGAGACGGCATAGATGTCGGAAGAGCGGTGCAGCTATCTCCCGCAGCCCGGGCAGTATATGTAACGCCGGCCAATCAATTTCCCCTTGGAACTGTCATGTCAGCGGAGAGACGAGTCGACCTTCTCTCATGGGCCGCGCGCGCGGGCGCATGGATCATCGAAGATGAATACGATGCGGAATATCGCTATTCCGGGAAGCCGATTGCGTCGCTGCACAGCCTGGATCGATCGGGATCGGTCATTTATGTTGGAACGTTTACGAAGATGCTCTTCAACGCTCTTCGCATTGGGTTCATCGTTGTGCCGGAACGCTTCGTCGAGGTATTTCGAATCGCGCGAAGCTTCATGGATCGCTACGCTCCGACATTAGATCAGGCTGTGCTGGCAGAATTCATCAACGAAGGCCACTTCGGCCACCACGTTAGAAAAATGAGGCAGGTCTACTCGGATCGTTCACAGTTGCTTGCAGAAGAGGCGAATCGGCGTCTTTCCGGCTTGCTCGATGTGGAGCACGCGCAATCCGGAATGTGTACCGTGGCATGGATTAAAACACGCATCACAGAAAGTGCTCTGACTCGGCGGGCAGAACATCTGGGATTGGAAGTGCGCCCAATCTCCTCATTTGTCATCCAGTACGCGCAGAAGCCGGCGTTGATGCTGGGCTTTGCAGGATGTAACGCAAGTGAGATCAAGAGAGGCGTATCGGTTTTGGAAGCGATCCTCTCTCGATGAGGCCTGAATCGCATATTACATCGATGCTTACATCGCTTCCATGAAGCGCGCTTTCAAGACTTACGTGCAAGCCCTTGATCTCTCAGCAACGTTTCTACGCGATTCTTCACCTCATCCCGAATCATCCGGACTTCGCTGCGCGGCAATCCTTTTGGATCGCGGAGCGGCCAGTCATCACGCCGAAGGCCGGGGATATAAGGGCACTTGTCGCCGCATCCCATTGTGATGAGAAGCTGGGCATCCTGAGCCAACTCCTCGGTGAGCTTCCGGGGCTTCGCATGGCTGAGGTCCAGGCCGACTTCCTGCATGACGGCCAGCACTTCGGGATGGACTCGCTCTCCCGGCTCGGTTCCGGCAGAGATAGCGCGAGCCCTGGCAGGGTCTGCAAGTTCGTTGAAGAAGGCGGCTGCCATCTGCGACCGGCCCGCATTGTGCACGCAAGCAAAAATAACTGTGAACATGTTTATCCCCGCTTATGAACAGCAAGACGGCCCGCAGCATGGCTCGATGGCATTCACAGCGAAAGGGGTGTCTGCCTTGGGCTTAATTGCATACACTTTCACACTGGCGGCAGCTTCGTTTACGTCATACTTCTTCAGCAGCTCGGACAGCTCCTCATGCAGAGACGGCTCTGATGGCCGGCAACACGATTCGCCTTCGCGATCCATCGATGGTGTGCAGCAGCCGGATTGCCCCTCCACCTGCGCGTATGCGTTGAGGTCTTTTCCGCTGTCCACAATCTCTACGTGCTCAAAACCGGCCGCCAACAGAGCGGCGCGGTAGTCGCTTATGCGGATAGCGCCGCCGATGCAGCCGACATAGGCAGCCATGCTCCGAGCGATAGCTTCAGGCAGGTCTCCTTTTAGAGCTATGTCACTGACGGCAAGCCGTCCGCCCGGCTTCAGGATGCGAGCTGCCTCGCGAAAGACGGCAGGCTTATCCGGCACGAGGTTGAGCACGCAATTGGAGATGACGCAATCGACCGAGGCATCCGGCAGAGGAATTGCGTCGATACTCGCCAGGTGAAATTCTACGTTCGAATACCCGCCCGCTTCAGCGTTGGCACGCGCTCGTTCGATCATGGCGGGCGTCATGTCGATACCGATGGCCTTACCCTCCTGACCTACCTTTTGGGCAGCGAGAAACACATCCAGGCCTCCGCCAGAGCCGAGATCCACGACAATCTCTCCTGGGCGGAGGCTTGCTGTCGCTGTTGGATTTCCGCATGACAGGCCCATGTTCGCCTCTGCGGGAATGGATTTCAGCTCTTCCGCTGAATAACCGAAGGCTTCAGCGACCGCCTTCACTCCTGCGTCATTGCTGGAAAGACCGCTCTCAGCGACTGCGCCGTACTTTGACCGGACTGAATCAAGAAACTCATTCGCCATGTCGTTTTCTCCCGGACTACACATTCGTATAAGCGAATATATTCCTTGCAAACACATTCGTCAAAGCGTATATATTACGCATGGCTCGAAAATCTCGGTTCGATATGCAGACGTTTTTCCAGGCACTCGGAGATCATACGCGCCTTCGGCTTCTCAACCTGATGGGAGAGCAAGAGGTTTGCGTCTGCTACTTTGTGGAGATACTGGGGGGTCCCCAACCGAAGATTTCCCGCCATCTGGCTTATTTGCGCAATACTGGCATCGTGGCGGCACGGCGCGAAGGCAAGTGGATGCATTATCGCATCGTCATGCCGCCACACATCGGCGCAACTCAGATACTTCGTCAGACGTTGGATTGGCTGAAGGAAGACAAAGCCATGCAGAGTGACCGGGTAAAGCTGGCTAAGGCTTGCTGCTCTCCTGCGAAGTATGCCCTTGACGGGGCGCCTGTACCGGCGCCGGTGGACTGCTGCGAGGTTTGCCAGTGAGCATAATAGCCCAGGGTGCGTCTGAGATTTCCGGCCTGACGGAAAAAAGCCCGCAATACGCGGGCTTTTTTACAACGAGAGACAGCAATCTCAGGCTTCAGCCGCTTCGGCCTCTTCTTCCAGGCCGTGCCTACGCAGCAAGTTCGGCAAGTTTTGTGAGAAAGCGGAACGCGGCATTACCATGTCGCAGCCAGCCTCAAGCGCCTTGACTTTCAAGTCGCCCTGCAGGTGCGACAGGAAGCCGATAACCGATGTTCCACGCTTGAGCTTTGTCTTGATGCGCGGAATTAAAGTCAGCGGCTTGGCGTTCGCATTGTTCAGATCGAAGACAATCAGCGACGGACGGGCATCTTCCGGCACGTCGGCCAGCTTCGCCACAATGTCCTTATCTGCCTTCACAAAACCGACCTTCACACCCAGTTTGCGGGCGGTCTCCTGAATCTTCGCCAGGAAAAAGAGATCGTCAATAAAGCAGAAGATGCGGGTCGGAGCATCTTCGCGCACGGGAGCCGGCGGCAGTTCTACTGCCGTTTCCTGCGCGTGGAAGCCGTTGTGATGCATATTGCCGTTGTGAAATTCGATGGTCGAAGGCGGCGCATCAGCCACGTTGCCATTCGCTACGCGATAGCTGTGGTCCATGGGGCCGACAAAAACCTGCTGACGCCGCTGTTTATTCTTGCGTCGCGGCCCGCCCTGTCCGTTGCCGTTTCCATTTTTCTGGAATTGCCGGTTTTGGTTGGCTTGTTTCGGCTTTGGACCCTGTTGCTGCTGGTTTTGCTGGCTTGCCTGGGGAGAATTCGGCTGCCCCTTGGCACCTTTCCGTCTGCGACGCCTGCGACGATGCCCCTGGGGCTGACCCTGCGGCGCTTGCCCCTGCGGTGGCTGTGCCTGGGGCTGGTTCTGCTCTGTTGTCATGCTTGCACTTCCTGGTGCCTTGACTTGGTTGCAGCGATGATTCCGGCGGAAAGCCGCTGCTGCTTTCTTTCGTTATCAGGTTTGCCGGGAGATCAGTTGATACATAACTCCGCGTCAGCTTCGGCGTTAGGGGGATTCAGGTCGTCGAGGGAGGAACCGGATCCGGGCCTGCACTGCGTTACGGAGTCCAATATGCGATCTTTCAACTCGCCATCACTCTGTTTGGGTGTTCACCTTTAACTACGCCATCGCATTCCGCACGCGGAGACAAGTTCCAAGGTGATACGCGCCAGTTGAATTCTTGACTCTCGAGAAATGCGGCGAACCTTCCGGGAAATCTACTTCTCCGGCATCTGCCGCTCGATAGGCAAAGACGATACTACTAAGTAATGATACATCTGGCAAGAGGCTAGTTGCAGGAAAAAATTCAGAGCCAACGAAATGGCCACCCGGAGAGGTGGCCATCTCTGCCCCATTTATGATGGCCAATCACTGGCCTCCCTGAAAATCCTTCTGCCGTGAGGCTTCCGGATAAGAACCCCGGCCTTGGGCGAAATTCATTTGATCTCGCTCTCAACCGCCGAGGTCTGTACTTCGTGCTTCAAATTCTCTATCAATGAGCACGTACGTCGCTGGCACTCTTCCTATAAGCAATTGTTATGCCGTACTATTCTTCTTTTATTTTGAATAACTTAGGGATAAAGCCGGAAGGCGAGCCTTCCGTTTATGGAAAGTTAAAACCCTCAACTTTCACAAATTCATACATTCCCGGGTGTCGAACTCACTTCTGGCAATTGGGACAAAAGTGAGTTCCGCGGCCAGCTACGACCGTTCGCCGAATGGGGGCTCCACATTCCAGGCATGGCTCGCCACCCCTGAGATAGACCCGGTGTTCGAGCTGAAAAAAGCCTTTCTCACCCTCGGCATCCACATAATCGGAGACGGAGGAGCCGCCTAGCTCGATCGCGTGACGCAAAATTTCCTGCAAAGCGGCATGCAGCTTTGCCAATTGCTCCATTTTGAGGCGTCCGGCCTGGCGCGTGGGTCGAATACCGGCGCGAAAGAGGCTTTCATCGGCATAGATGTTGCCGACGCCATGCAACAGTTTCTGGTTGAGGAGAGCTGCCTTGATCATCGTTTTACGCCCCCGGAAGAGCGCTGCAAACTCTTCGGCAGAAATTGTAAGGGGCTCCCGGCCCGGGCCCTGAAAACCCGTTTCCGCGCGGTGCATGGCTAATCGGCCAAAACGTCGCGGATCGACAAAGCGCAGCTCCCGGCCTGATTCCAACCGGAGGATGGCATGAGTATGGGCTTCGACCGGAGCTGTTGTATCGGCTACCAGCAAACGGCCGGTCATGCCGAGGTGCACAATCCACTGAAGCTGGTCGGCCCCATCCAGATCAAAGACGATATGCTTGCCTACCCTGTAGACCTTTTCGATACGCCGGCCCGTGAGCTCCGCTGCCATTTCTACAGGAGATGTCTTAAAGGGCTCAGGCTTTGAGCCAAGCCACACCGATGCAATCACATCGCGCTGTATGCGCTTGTTCACTCCATTCGCGACGGTTTCGACTTCGGGCAATTCGGGCATAGATTTATCTTCGCAGATACAGCTATCAACCAGAATGCATTTACTCGCTAACAATGCAGTCTTTCGATCTGGAAGTATGACCTTGCAGGCCGCGGGATCTTGCGATTGTCGAGGAGCATTGATTGATTCTTGAAGAGCAGCAATTAGAACTCTTCAAATATATTGTATGAATCGTCAACTCAAGAACTGCGGACTGCGTCCTTAGAAAAGGCACACTTATTCCACTTTGGAGTTTCGCGGTATGTGCTCAACTGACGGCATTGTCTCGCAGAAAAACGAGAAGTACCGCGCCATTATCGGGTTGCTTTGCGCGATGCTGGCAACAGCCATTACTGGTTGCGGCGTTAATCCAAATGGCGTTGTAGAAATCAGCTCCAGCGCATTCGATTTTGGGCCGGTAGCGCTCTCCACGCATGAGCGACGCATTGTTGTCACGCTCAGCAATCCAGGCAAAACATCTGTCGCGTTGAATTCGAGCGTGAGCGGCAGCAGTGACTTTCTTTTCAATCAACATGTCTCCTGCTCAACTACGCTGGCTGCAGGCGGCTCCTGTTCGATGGTGATTACCTATACGCCTTCTGTTGCCGGGCCCGCCATGGCGACATTGGCTCTGACTTCTACCAGCAGCACAAAAACTTCGTCGCAAAATATTGCCATCACTGGAACAGGCGTGACTCTAAGCCCGGGGCAGTCGCTCGTGACCGAGACAAATAATCCTCTTGTTGCGGAATATTTTTACTACCCGACCTCGGCGGGAACCGTGTCCGTTGAGTTTGGCGCTGACACAAATTATGGCCGCAAAACCTGGGCTGTACCTACACCCTCCGACGGAGGCCCGGTAGCTTTATATGTCGCCGGAATGCTGCAGAACTCTACCTATCACATGCGCGCGCTGTTTACGGCTACGGACGGTTCCGTCACAACAGATACGGATCATACATTTACAACGGGCACATTCGACGCTGAAGTGCTGCCAAAAATCTCAGTGACGAAATCCGGGACTCCGCAATCGGGCATTGAACTCGAAGATTCCACTTTAGGGTCCGATCCAAACTACCTTGAGGCCTATGCTACCGATCTCGACGGCAACCTAATCTGGGCTTACGCGATTCCTGACAGGCAGAGCAGCACCATTGTGCAGCCAATTAAGCTATTGCCCAATGGTCATTTTCTGCTCACGCTTTCTTATAACTCCAGCAATCCAATTACAGAAGGCGCGCCCACAACTGGAGCACTCGACGTACTCCGCGAAATTGATCTTGCGGGAAACCCTGTGCGGGAAATTTCTGCTGACACGCTGAATACACGGCTAGCTGCGGCTGGATACAATCTCACCGTCTACGATCTCCATCATGATGTGGCCGTGCTGCCCAATGGGCATTGGGTTGTGATCGGCAACACTATAAAACAGTTCAGCAACGTTACAGGATACTCAAGCCCCGTAGATGTTCTGGGGGACGTGCTCATCGATCTGGACACAAATCTCAATCCTGTATGGGTATGGAATGAGTTCGATCATCTCGATGTGAATCGGCATCCGGTTGGATTTCCTGATTGGACGCACACGAATGCGGTGCTCTATTCCGCAGATGATGGAAACTTGCTGGTTTCTATGCGACACCAAAGCTGGATCGTGAAAGTTGATTACGAAAACGGTAAGGGCTCGGGCGATATCCTCTGGAAGCTTGGAGAAGGCGGAGACTTTGCATTGACCAACGGCGCGGAGCCTGTGGATTGGTTTTATGGTCAGCATCAGCCATCGCTCATGAGTTCCAACACAGACGGCACATTTCAGATCGCGATGATGGACAACGGCTACAATCGTATTCTTTCTGATAACTCTATTTGCAGCGGTAATAGCTGTTACTCCACGATCCCTGTGCTTTCCGTGAACGAATCTGCAAAGACCGCCAACTTTACTTTCCACGACCAGCTTCCATCAGATATGTATTCCTACTGGGGTGGCGGCACGACCAAGCTTGCCAATGGAGATATCGAATTCGATCTTTGCAGTGAAGGCAGCGGCTACGGATCACTCGTCGAGGAAGTCACGCAAGCTTCAAGCCCGCAAACTGTATGGAGCATGAGCGTCTTGGGAGAAAACCTCTACCGCTCCAATCGGATCCCCAGCCTTTATCCTGGAGTTCAATGGTAAGACTGCATCCCAGATATCAATCGCGATCAATCTCTCGCTATCATCGGCCAGCGAAGTCGTTGACAGGTCGATTTCCAGCGCACGCGCTGTGAGTTTGCAGAATTGCACCGCGCACATTTGCAGTATTTAAATGCAGATTCCGGCAGTGCACAGATCACTCCGATACTGATAGCACAATTCCGGAGTGATACCAAGTATCTGAGAGCTCTGCTATCATCCCAGATTTTGCAGAGCGGCGCTGATGTCAGTAAGAGAAAACACCTGTACAGGCCAGCGAGTTTCTTTTTGAGCAATCGCTGCCTTGATGGTGTCTCGCTCATCATCGCTGGTTACGAGCAGAAGCGTCTGAAGCCCGCCGAAGAACGCATCCAACATGGTCATGATCTCCGGCTGCACGATGCCCATTTTTACGCGTTGCGGCACGGACCCGAGCCGCTCCTGGATGATGTCTTCCAAAGTGTGAAAGCGCCATAAGACCGTCTCAGGGCGCAGTGCAGTGAAATTGCCGAAATACATGTAACGCATGCCGTCGAAGGTCATCACCATGGTGAAGCCGAGCGGCTGCCCCAGTTGAAAGAGATTGCGGTCGCCTTCCGTCGTAATCGGCACAATCAGCAGGCGCTTCGAGAGCAGGAACGATTCGACAATTTGATCCGGAGAAAGCGTGGGTGCGGATTCCTGCGTTGTCGCTGCAATGGCAACGTCAATGGCTTCGGCTGCCTGGCGGGCAAAGGTTTCATTGGAATACTTGATCGTATCGAGCCCTGCAACATTAAACGGCAGCTTCTGCGATTCTCTCTGGAAAGGAACGACATACTTGTTGAAGCCGAGCATCAAGCCATATTCCATGGTCACGTTCGCACTCGGCGCTTCGATCCCATCTTTTGTGCGATTGTTTGCCAGGACGATGCAGAATTGGGACTGAATAATCTTGGAGCATATCTTGGCGCAAAAGGCGCTTTGTCCGGGCGCCAGCTCACCTGCCGCCTCAATGCCTTCGATGCCGCGCTTCTCGAGCAGCGTGCGCAGAATGGTCATCTCCAATGCGCTCTCGCTGAATCCGTAGCCGATGAAGCAGGTGCGCGATGAAGAGAAAACAAAATCGCACCGGGGCAGGCCGATGACGCAGAACTCGTTGCGGCGTATCCGTTTATCCATTGCGGGCTCCTGGGGCTCGATTCTGTACAGGGGAGGCGGTTCTTACAAATGGTGTAGGCATTATAAGCTGCGGGTTATTACACAGAAATAGAATTCATGCTAGACTCAGCGGTTCCCATGAGCTACGAAAATATATTGCTTGAGATTCGCGATTCCATCGCCATTGTTACGCTGAACCGTCCCAAAGTTCTGAATGCTCTCAATGCTTCGACATTGCGCGAGCTGGATGCGGCGATCCATGAGCTTTCCACGAATGCAGCTGTGCGCGTGATTCTACTTACCGGCGCCGGAGAAAAAGCATTTGCCGCCGGAGCGGACATTCAGGAATTGGCAGGAGTGTCTGCTTTCGATGGCCATGCACTGGCACTGCGGGGGCAACGAGTCTTTGATCGCATTGAGAGTTGCGGCAAACCCGTGATCGCGTGCATCAACGGCTTTGCGCTTGGCGGCGGATGCGAACTCGCGCTGGCGTGCACGTTTCGCATTGCCGGCGAAGCAGCGAAGTTCGGTCAGCCCGAGGTGAAACTGGGATTGATACCGGGATATGGCGGATCGCAACGGCTGCCGCGATTGATCGGCAAAGGCGCGGCTCTGCGGCTGTTGCTTACAGGAGAGATGATTTCTGCCGCCGAGGCTTTGCGCATTGGATTGGTGGAAGAAGTCGTGCCCTCGGATCAACTGCTGACGCGCGCAGAACAGATTGCAAGAACGATTGCGGCACAGGCTCCCCTGGCAATCAGCAAATGCATTGAAGCGGTGCATGCCGGATACGATCTGCCCCTTCGCCAAGCATTAGATCTCGAGGCTTCACTCTTCGGCCTATGCTGTGCCACAGAGGATAAAGTCGAGGGGACAAAAGCCTTTCTGGAAAAGCGCGCGGCCACGTGGACGGGGAAATAGCTACTCCGGCTTAGGCGAGCCGGACATTCTTTTTACCAACGACTCATCGACCTTCTGGTGCAGTTCATTGGTCCTGGCAAATTCTGCCTGCGCCTGCTCTCGCTTGCCCATAGCGGAGTAGAGGCGCGCCAGCCGCCAATGCGCATCCGGCTGCAATGGGTCCATTGCGATGGCGCGTTTCAGGTTGGACTCAGCTTCTTCATTCCGGCCTTGTGCCGCGGCTGCGATTCCCAAGTCGAGGAAGGCTAGACGGATGGCGTTCTGCTGCGCAACCGCCTGCCTGAGATAAACTTCCGCACCTGCATTATCGTTGCGCTTCAAAGCAATGTCGCCGAGATACGCCAGCGCCTGCGGATGATGCGGGTCTTCCTGCAATTCCAGCTTGAATTCGACAGCGGCTTCATCGTAACGCCGCAGCTTCCAGAGCATATAGCCCAATCCGAAATGCACCTGCGGCGTGTGCGGATCGGCTTGTTCAGCAGCGCGAAATTGTTCGATGGCATTGTCGGTTTGGCCCAGCCCGTCGTAGGCTTCGCCGGCGAGAATATCGGCCTGAGCGGACTCCGGGCTTTGCTGCAGGATCAGCTTGTACTGTTCCAGCGTGCATTGGTATTGCCCCGCCCACAGGCAGCTTTGCGCCAGCGTGGTGCGCATCGGCAGATTGTCCGGTGTAGCCTGTACTGCCTCACGCAAATAAGGAATAGCGTTGGCGTATTGCCCGCTTCCGTAATAACTCATGGCAAGCAGCAGCTTCGGGCGAATATCTTTGGGCGTCTCCGCTTCCGCTGTTTTCAATGGCGCAACGGCTTCCTGAAATTTTTCCTGCTTGAAGTATGCCAGGCCTAGATCAAGATGCAGGCCTGGGGCCTTTGCGCCAAGCTGAAGGGCCTTTTTATAAGCAGGAACGGCTTCGGGATATTTTCCTTCAAGCGCAAGCGCAAGTCCCAGTTGGGCCCATGCCTCTGCGTTCCTGGGATCGCTCTCGGTGACGGCCCGCCATTTCGCTTCCGTTTCGGCATTACCGCCTGCGGTTGTTTGAGCAAGCGTTGATGCGAAGGCTGCCATGCAAACCAGAAATGCAAATGAAAATCGCCGCACTCGACCACCGGAAAGAAAATCTGGAAGCATGGTATCGCAAAAGAAAGGCGCAGTGGCAATGTGCCTCTGCGCCCGGAGACCAGCAGTATGCTTTGCTGGAAAGTCTAGAACATGAACTTCGCGCCGAATTGCAGGACGCGAGGATCATAGGTGGAAGTGAGAGCTCCGAAGTTTGAGCTGGTTAAGCCTGTGCTGACGTTCTGGAATTCCGTGTGGTTGAAGGTGTTATAAGACTCAGCACGGAGCTGGAATCTTGGGCCTTCTGCCGACGTAATACGGAATTCTTTGAACAAGCTCAGGTTCCAGTTGAAGAGGCCGGGACCAACAATGGAGTCCTTGCCTGAGTTGCCGAACCCGGCATTCGGTCCCACTGCTCCCGTTGTCCACGGCGCCGCGGGCGCAGAGAAAGCGGAAGTATTGAACCACTGTGACGACTTCTTCGGATAGCTCACATGTCCCGATAAGTTAGGACGATTGCTGCCACCGCCGAGACCGAGCACATCCGTTCCGTAGGACGGAGCGACCGGCACGCCAGTCTCAGCCACCGTAGTTCCTGAGATTTGCCAGCCGCCGAGCGTATTCCGCTCAAGCGCGCTGCTGGAGTGCAGAAAGAACGGAAGCTCATAGATGTAACTGGCGTTGAAAATGTGACGGCGATCGAGCGTACCCGAACCGCGATCGTAGTTGAGGTTGAAGGGATTGGAAACGCCCTGGAGATCGCCGCTCTTAATGTCGATCTCGTGCGACCAGGTATAGGCCAGCTGCACCGTTAATCCGTGCTTGTTCTCCATGCGGAGAGCGGCCTGCAGCGAGTGATAATTGCTGTTGGTCGCGTTCTCATTCATGGTGATGTTGGCCCATCCCGGGTATTGGCGATAGAGGTTTGCATTGGCTCCGTTGGCCACAGCTTCGCGGTTGGCATATCCGGAAGCATCGCTAATCGGCAACGTATTGATATTGCGTTGATCGTCCTGATGCCATCCAGTCATGCCGACATATTGCACGCCGAAGATGATGGAAGGCGCCAGCTCCTGTTGCACACCGAGGCTGAACTGCGCGGTGCCGGGGTTGTAATAGTTGAGATCCAACGCACTGAAGTTGCCCGGCGAAGTCGGCGTTGCGGCCGTCTCACCGCTTTGATTGCTTGTATTCGGATTGGAGAAGTAGACACTGCTTGCCGAAGGCTGATAGGCCCATGGCGGATTGGTGTCGGTGCCGTAGATATCGTTGCCCTGGATGCGCTCGAAGAACATACCGAAACCAGAGCGAATGACGGTCTTGCCGTTCCCAAACAGATCATAGGCAAAACCGATACGAGGCTGAATCGTCCCATACTGGTTATTCACCAGGCCACGGGGAAATCCATTCACTCCTGCAAGCCGTACGCCGTTCAGATAATACGGAACAGGCGCTCCGGCGGGCTGGCTGAATCCAGGACCGTTCGGATTGAGAGTTCCGTCGGTCGCCGGCACCTGTGCGTTAGAGAAATCGAAATCTCCGGGCACAAAGTTTGCCGTCCGGTTGTTCTTTTCATAGACGTGCGGCAGCGCGTCATAGCGGATGCCAAGGTTGAGGGTTAGCTGCGGCAGGACGTGCCAGTTATCCATCGCATAGAAAGAGTACGTGTTGTTAAGCCAGTGAGCTGTCCACTGGTTCTGGAGTTGGGTGTAGCTACTGGCAAAACCGAGCAGGAAGTTCACATATGAATCTTTCGAGAAGGCAGAATCGTTGAAGACATAGTCGCCTTGCGTGTCGGCCTGCACCTGTTGGTTTTTGTCCATACGCATGTAGCTGAAGCCAAACTTCAGCGAGTGCGCGCCCTTGGTCCAGGACAGGTCGTCGCGGATCTGGTAATCGAGGAAGGAGTTGTGCCACGGCCAGTAGTTCGTCGTCCAGTCCGTTCCCGGGCCAACGCCGTTGAACTGAACGGAAGGCAAACGGTTCTCTGCATTGTTGCCCTCAAAAATGCCGGTCGCGCTCCAACCGGAAGGCTGCTGATAGATACCCGTCGGAGTGATGTCAATGGTGTTGCCGTTGACGTTGAATGAGGTTTCATTCAACAGCGTGGGAGAGATGACCTGGCTCAGCTTAACGACAGCACCCCATGATGGGTTCTTGAAGACGTTGCCTACGGTGTCGTAGCTGTCGCTGCTCCACATGGAGGGGAAAATGGTCTGCGACATGTCATCGTGAATCCAGTGGCCCATCAGGTGCAGCTTATCGGTCAGATCATGATCGATGCGGACCACATCTTCACGAACATCCGTCGGCTGCTTCGGTGAAGCAATCCATTGATTCCCCGCGATATTAGGTTGAGGAATGGCTCCCGTTCCCATAAAAAGCACAGCATTGGGATCGAAAAGCTGATACGGAATGATGGAAGTACACGATCCACTGCTGCTGCAGGCGTAATTAAACGGTTGTCCCGGTGTAAGCCCTAAAGAGGCATATTGAGCCAGCTTTGCCGGATCTTGAGTCTGCGGCACGATAGGCAATACAGGCGTTACAGAACCGTCTGAATTTTTCTTGGTGTAATCAACATACTGCAGATCCTGCCCAGCCGTCGGGAAGTTTGAAGCCGGAATTGTGACGGTGGCGTTCGGGTTAGCTCCCTGAATGAATTTGCGCCACTCTTCGTTTACGAAGAAGAAGGTCTTCTTGACGAATGGCACCGGTCCACCGAGATTGCCGCCGAAAATGTTGAGGCGCAGTTCAGGAACGGGCTGTCCTGCCTGCTTGGAGAAATAGTTGTTCGCGTCGAAAATATCGTTGCGGTTGAATTCCCACAATGCGCCGTGGTATTTCTGCGTGCCGGACTTGAGCACCATGGTTACCGTGCCGCCGGAAGAAATACCGTAGTCCGGACTGTAGTTGCTGCTCAGCGTCTGGAACTCGGCAATCGCATCGGGAGAAGGCAAAACACCGATTTTGCCGCCGCTGCCGCGGTCATACACTTCGCCGCCGTCGATCAGCCAGTTGTTGTGGTCAGGGCGCATGCCGTTGAAGCTGAGGTTAAACGTGCTGCCCTGCGCCGTAACGCCGTTGAACGAAGGATTGGTATTTGAAACGCCGGTGCCCAGGGTAGTAAGAGCAATGACGTTGCGGCCATTGGTAGAAAGCTGCAGCATCTGCTTATTGCTGATGAGCGAGCTGACTTCATTCGTCTCCGATTGCACCTGCAGAGCGTTTGCCTGCACGGTGACCGTCTGGCTGGCGGCGCCAACTTCCAGCACGACATTTGAACGCAGCGTTTGGGCGACGTTCAATATCAGCCCAGCCTGCGCGTAGGCTTTAAATCCGGCAGCTGAAACCTGGAGATTATAGGTGCCGATCTGCAACCCGGAAAAATCATATAATCCGGAGCCGCTGGTTTGCGTTGTGCGGGCGCTATTGGTTGCCTGGTGGGTGATGGTGACTGTCGCGTTTGGTACGGCTGCGCCAGTTGCGTCGGTTACGGTGCCTGTAATTTCCGCATTTTCCTGTGCTCCCGCAATGGCCGCAGCGCACAAGGCAAATACAAAGATGCTGAGAATTCTTCTCAGATACACCATTCAGATTGCCCCCTTCAAGGAACTGCTTTTTCACTCTTGAACTGATATGTTGCAAACGGATTCGGCAGAACCGTTTTTTCAAACTGCAATCTCGCTTTTCGAGATGCAGTAAACGGTTTTACTGA
This sequence comes from Alloacidobacterium sp., assembly GCA_035547425.1. Taxonomy (GTDB): domain Bacteria; phylum Acidobacteriota; class Terriglobia; order Terriglobales; family Acidobacteriaceae; genus Alloacidobacterium. Next base: position 67,418 of record DASZUU010000040.1, read on the forward strand.
AATCCGTCTGCCATTTAGCTCCTCGTGCAAATCGATTGTCAAGAGGTTTGTAAGTGAAATTCGGCAACGAGCACCAATAAAAAAACGCTTTAGTATGCGCTGTAAATGCAACGTGACGCGATTGAAAACGCGTACATCGGCAGGAGTGAAATCGAATACACCCGCTCTAAAAAAATTTTAAGAAAGAGATCGAAACGAACCCTCTTCCGGGCGGAAAACAAGAGGGGCAAGCATGGAAAAAATGGGTGAGTTCCACGATGAACCATTTCAAAACAGGTTAGTAAGTAATCAGCTTCCCTTTCATGCAGGCAGGCGATAGTGTGCTGCTTCTGGTTTCCGAAATTGATATGCTGCCTTAGAGAGTGTCCCCGAATCGCATGAAGCTCAAAAAGGCTCTTGTTTCTCCTGTTCTCTGCGCAGCGCTTCTGGTCTTAGCGAGCGCCGGCTGCCAATCGAAACCGGCGTCTCCGGCAAACGGCTCTGACGCAGGCGCAGCCGCGCAGCAACAGGCGCAGAAAGCCGCAAGCAAAATCGATGATGCTCGCCAGGAGCTGGAAGATATTCCTCCACCGGCCAAGAGCCGTTACATGGCAATCCATACTGTTGAGAGTTGGAATAATCCTTTTCTCATTGTGGGAAGCACGAACGTCACGCTTCGCGTCATTTCTCCTGACCAAACACACAGCGCGGCAATCCCCAGCGCGATGCTGAAACCTGCCAGGGCGCGCCGCCAGGAGTTGGAGATTCGGCTTTCCGAGATACCGGATGCTCTCAGCGCGCTTCCGCAGGAAGACTGGCCATATGGACGCGTAGTTGCCGTCGAGGAAGATCCGGCAGAGACTCGCGCCAACCGCCTGCAGGTACGCCGCAATGTAGAAGCGACGATGCAGGTACTGAATAATTTGGGAGTGGTGATCTACGAGTGGCCGACAAGCGGAGTTTTACGGTAGTCGGGATATGGGCACCAAAGCAAGATCATTTCTACCCTGGCGCGACGTCCGCAACGGCGCGCGCGAAGAGCGGTGAACAATTGCCAGCTTTTCCCGGTCGAGGATTTTGCGCTGCTGTCCGCGCGCATGATTGGCCCAGGGCCCGATAGGATCCAGTCGCAGATAGGCCGTCCAGTGGCGCAGGGCCTTGCGCCGCTGACCTGTCCGTTCATAGGCGAGGGCCAGGTTGTAATGCGCATCGGCATAGCCGGGAACCAGGCGGATGGCCGAGCGATAGGCGTCAATCGCCTCAGGCAGAAGCTGTAATTCGTCGAGCACGTTTCCAAGATCGAAAAACGCCAGCGAATATTCGGGATCAGCCGCTGTCGCCTGTCGATAAAGCTGTTCAGCTTCAAGAAACTTCCGTTCGTTGTACTGGATGGTCCCCAGGTTGATGCAGGCCGGCGCATGCAGAGGGTCGAGCGCAAGTATCTCGCGGTAAAGATCGATCGCGTCTTCAATCTTCCCGCTCTCTTCGCAGCGAACAGCTTCCAGAAAGAGACTATGCGCGCGCGCTTCGCACTGCATCGGATTGAGAACTGCGGGCCCGAGCGCCGCGGGCGCATGGCTTTCCACATCGAAATCAAAAACCAGCTGGCGCGTAATCGGCTCCATATTGGAGCCGGAATGGCGGAAGATGAGCCTTGAACCACGACGCGCTGTTCCCGCTTCCAGAAGCGGATTCGACATTCCCGAAACGGAACGCATCGCCATGACAGATGCGCGGATGCTGGCTGCTGTAAGGCGCGTGGCGCGCAGATCGCGCAGCTTGCGTAGCTGGACCAGGTCCTGGAAGGAATATGACTCCGAGGGAGCAATCAGCCCGCTACGCTCCCATCCGCGCAACTGCTTCGGATGAATGCGTAGGATACGCAGCACGTCCTGACGGTTATATGGGTTCACAGGGCGACCCGTTTTTGCTCCTTTGGGCCTTCGCAGCCCGCCTCTTGAGGCGATTATGCGCATAGACTTGCGAAGACACAAGAGGCTGTGTATGAAAATCAGTGGATAAAAGGTACTTAATTCGATTCCGGGAAAAACTTTTTCAAAGCGAATGAAGCTTTGCCGGGCGCCTGAGTGTGAAAGCAAAAAAGGGAAGAGCGGCGGCAGGCGAAAAGTTCAATTTTGGGTCGCACCGTTTTCGCAACAAAGGGACGTCTTTTCCATGAATGATTCACATGCTTTCAACAGGCAGATGATCGTGAATCGTCAATAATGACGCGGTTATATCAACGCGCGGTGAATAATGAGTGAAAAATTCACTGCTTCTTCGCTTCATCTTCCCCGTTTACACAGGGCTCTGCTCTTCGTACTCTTGGCAAGCGTTTCGGAAATTTCTGAGACGCAACTTTCGCCTATTAATGACAACTGAATGAGAGCCAGAGTGCACGGCGTGTGCGCTTGCGGCCGCTTTTGCCAAGCCTGCCACCTTCCGGAGTGTAGACCGAGAAACGCGCAAGCACGCAGAGGCTGCCTCGTTGTTGCGCCGGCAACCACGCCCCGCATCTGGCTCAACCGCATCCCGCGTTGAAAACGGGAGCTGCGGCACCGCGCTTTGACGTGGAGGAGATTCGTTTTTCAAAAGAAATCCTCCACTCTGCGCGGAGGGCCACACTTCGTCTTCATACGCCTCATTGCGGCCCAATGAACCCCCACCGGGGGAGGCTCGCTTGAAGTGTGTCTACCCTCGAAATCGCTCCGCCTATCTCGCGGAGCAGGCAAAGGAAGTTATGAGGCCCAGAAAAGTAATTCTTTGCGTAGATGACAATGAACAGGCTCTTTCCGTTCGCAAATTTCTTCTTGAAACCAAGGGCTATCGCGTACTGACCGCGCTCTCGTCGGAAGAAGCGCTGGAAATATTCCGCAATGGCGGCATCGATATGGTTGTCAGCGATCTGCTGATGCCGCAGATGGACGGCAATGAGCTGGTTCGCCGCATGAAGGAAATTACCCCTGAAGTACCGATGCTGCTTTTAAGCGGCACGGTAAAAGCCTTTGATCGCGCCAGTCATGCCGATGGCTTTTTGCCCAAAGGCGCGTGCGCTCCGCTCGAGCTGCTGGAGCGCATTCGCATCATGATCGCCCGTAAAAGGGGCCCCAAAAAGGTTCTCCGCCCCTATCATCCAATCCCGGACAGTCATTCCGTCGCGGCTATTGCATAGGTGCAATCATAGGGCTGCATTTACAATCGGAGAGTGCAGCCCATCATCGTCGCAGATCAACTGTCGAAAATTTACCGGACCGGCAAGATCGAGGTTCCGGCACTCACAAATGCTTCTTTTACCGTTGAAGAAGGTGAGTTCGTCAGTATCGTCGGCCCCTCGGGCAGCGGTAAGTCCACCCTTTTCTATATTCTCGGCGGCCTGACGCAGCCGACATCAGGCCGCGTCGTCATTGGCAGTACAGATTTCAGCGCATTGAGCGATAGCCAGCGCACGGCCATGCGCAAAACGAAGATCGGCTTTGTATTTCAGCGCTTTAACCTTCTGCCAACGCTCACGGCGATGCAGAACATCGAAATTGCCTATGAGATTTCAGGGCGCAAGGAGCCTCTGGATCACAAATATCTTGAGCATCTGACTCAGCTGCTGGGAATCGCAGGACGCCTGGAACATCGGCCTTCCGAACTTTCCGGCGGCGAACAACAGCGCGTAGCCATGGCGCGAGCGCTGATTACCCATCCGGCCATTGTGCTGGCGGATGAGCCGACCGGCAACCTCGATAGCAAGAACTCGGATGCAGTGCTCGACATGCTTTTGCGCTCGAACCGCGAGCTGAAACAGACCGTATTGATGATTACGCATAATCCGGAGGCGGCTGCCATTACGGACCGCATCCTGCATATGCGGGACGGCCAGATCGTCAAGGTGGAGGCAGGAAAAGGCCGGACAACTGTCAGCGATGCGGCCAGCCGTTAACCCTGCGTTGACCACCTGCGCGGCACCCGATATACTCAATAAGTACCAAGCGGGAGTAGCTCAGTGGTAGAGCATCGCCTTGCCAAGGCGAGGGTCGCGGGTTCAAGTCCCGTCTCCCGCTCCAGTCGGTTGCTTTCAATGGTTTTTGTCAGAAAAACCAAGCACGGACTGGCCTCATAACCGCCTTCTGAAGTAAGATTTCCTGTCCAAGGCGCGGTACCCAAGTGGTAAGGGAGAGGTCTGCAAAACCTTTATGCGTCGGTTCGATCCCGACCCGCGCCTCCAAATTCTTCAGCGACTTACATCACAATTTGCTTATCGATTGGTGTCCCCAAGGTGTCCTGAAGACTAGAGACATGCTCTTGTAGTTTTTGCATAGCTCCCTGCACGTCCTGTGAATCTGTCTTGATGTAATAAGCCTGCGTTACGCTCACATTAGAGTGACGCAAAATTCGTTGGATCACAATTTCTGAAATACCCATGCGGTATAGATTGCTGCCGAGTCCTCGCCGCGCAGCATGCCAGCCCTGCCATTGGATTCCAGCCGCGCGCAGAGTTGGAAGAATCTTACGATTGGTCATATCCACCAGCGAAGCACTCTGGCCTGCAGCGTTTTTGAAGATAGGCCCTTCTTTGGCATCTCCACACTTCAGCCGATGTATTTCGAGTCTCTTCGACAGCTGGCCAATCACTGGAACTGGAGCTTTGCTCTTGCGCGTCTTTGGATCACTGGCCTTTCCATTCCATATCGAGCGATTAACATACAACTCCCCGTCCCTGTAATCCTCCCAATGAAGCCCACATATCTCTCCATGGCGCAGGCCGGCAAAGGCAGCAATTGAAAATGCCGTAGCTGCAGGCTCAGGGAGTACAGAAAGAATGCCCTGAATTTCCTCCAGGGAGTACGCATAGGTTTCCCTTGGCGCCTGAGCGGACGGGTTAATTGCGGTGTCCCTGGCCGGATTTTCGCCATGAAAATAATCCTGCTGCTTGGCCAAGGTAAAGATGCCACTGATTGTGCTCTTTATGTGCTTAAGCGTGTTTTTGCCTAGGCGGTTAGAGCCTATCTGATTCAGCCATGACTGTACGTTGTAGGTTCGGGTTTCTTTCAGCCACGAACTACCACAAATAGGCTTCAGGTGATTTTCCCAGATGTGCTTATATCCATGCACAGTAGCCGGGCGCTTGTGTTTTTCAATCCATGGCAAATAAACCTGCTCGACAAAATCTGCAATAGTGACGATCCGCTCAGGCTTCATACTTCCATAGTTGATCGTCGTCATGTGCTTGGCTGCTTCGTTCTTAACATCCTCGGGCACATATTTTCCCCGTGTAGTAACCGGTCCCAGCAAATGCGAAACGCGCTTGCGTTCAATGGATCCGCTGATACTACGGCGTTCCCAGTAGCGTACATACCAGCGATCACTGATCTTTACTATCTGCCCTTTTTGCGTACGTGCCATCGAGGCTCCTTTCAGCTTATGCAGAACACTATTGACAATAATATGAACTTAGCGCTAAGTTCAAGAAGAAATGAAAAAGAAAAATGCCGCGGCCGTAGCACTTGGTAAGAAGGGTGCCAAAAAACGCAACGAGAACTTAACGCCTGCAGAGCGGCGCGATATAGCTCGTCAGGCAGGTATCGCCAGTGGAAAGGCACGGGCAAAGAAGAAATCGTAGTAAGGGAGATGTTACTGGGAGCAAACGCTCCCAAGACTTTAACTGCGCATCCCGTAGGTGTTCGAGCACTTACGGGATGCTAACCAAATCGCCTATCAAGGAGGCAATCATGGCTACTCATCACGGTAGCACTACGTCTTCGACATTCAATATCTTTGGTTCATCCACATTTTCATTTGCTCTGCAAGCTTCAAAAAGAGAAGAACCTCACCCAGACAAGATTCAAGCCTCCCCAATTTCCCGCAGTGAGTTCCCCATCCCACAGATACCCATTCCGAAGACGCGCCCCAAGCGTCGGGTTCAAAGGTTGGATATCGCTTGTATTTTTGGAAATATTGCTGATACGTGGTTAGAAAATCACAAGCTTTATATAAAGCCTGCAACTTATAGGACCTATGGACAATATGTGAACACTTTAAAACAAATCTTCGCCGAGTTGCCCATAAACAAAATTGGCATCAACGACGTGCGATCTTATCAACGTTGGCGGCAACAATCTGCCGGGGCCACACGCATTAATGCCGAAGCTTCAGTGTTACAGATGATATTGAAAGAGGTCGGTATCTGGGAACGATTTGCAGAATTGTATATACCGCTACCGGTTCCTAAAAAGAAGGTACGCCAGAATATGAGCGAAGAAGAAGAGCGCCGATTGGTAGCCGTGGCTCTCGATTCCTCACGCCCACGCCGGTTATTGGCCGGCCACTGCCTTATTGTCATGGCTAACACGTCAATGGGATTTGGGGAATTAAGGAATCTGAGAAGAGAGGATGTGCTGCTCAATGAAGATCAACCTTTCGTCACGGTCAATGGTGGCACTAAAAACGATTACCGCATCCGCACAATTCCACTTAACTTTCTGGCTCTACGCTCAATGCGCTGGATTGTAAAGCGCTGGGATAAACTCGGTGGGACAGAACCGGAGCAATACATATTGCCGCATCATGCACGCAGGCCAGAAGGTCAACAAAAAGCAAAAGGACACAAAAGGACTGAGCCGCCTATTTTTACAGAGCCGATGGGACATATCTATAGAGCCGCACGCGGCATTCTCAAGGAAGCTGGACTTTCCCACCTTGATCCTTACGATATGCGCAGCCATTTCATAACGAAACTTGCTGCCGATCCTGACGTATCAGACCAACTTTATAAAGAAATCGTGGGCCACTGTGATTTAAGGATGAGAGGCCGCTATAGTAAGCAACGCCTCGGGAAAAAAGCAGAGGCTCTCTCACGTCTGTGCCTCGAGGCTCCCAATATAGCGCCCGTTATTTCATTCCCCGGGGGAAAGGTTACAGCATAGAAATCGTCATTTAGTAGCGAGCCTTGCTCCAATTGCGCTTTCTGATCACATCTTTCAGTTGATTGTCGATGCGTATTTTATTAGTACGCAGATCGGAAATCTCTTGTTGGAGCTGGAAGATATAGTCGCGAATACGCTCAGGCAGTGCGTTCAGTTCTTCTGGAGTGAGGTTGTCTGCCTTTGACTTGTCCATGAATCAATTGGCCTTCCACAATTTAAATTTTACCTTTTGCTTGAGGGCCTTTTCCCGAGGATCAAAGTGGTCACGATGTGGTCACGAAAGAGCGGTAAAACAGGGTGAAACCTATGCAAACAGAGGCAAAGATGGTATGAGAGTTAAGTTACTGCAAATAATAATCTTTGCCTATGTTTTACCAACGAGTGCAAACTACAGCAAAGTAGCTTAAAATGCCCTTTCACGGCGATAACACGGGTTCGAATCCCGTCGGGGACGCCAATCAATTCAATAGCTTAGCTGCCATCTGAAGGTCCCACGTAGATTTGGTCACGATGTGGTCACATCTGGCTATATATTTGACTTCACTACTTGCAAAGCTTGTTGCTAATATCCTGCCTATCCCCAAATATGAGGAGAGGAAAGTAAATGGCAAACTTCTTTGCACGAGTTGAACTGCATGGAGCCAAATGGCCAGATGACTATGAGGAACTCCATGATGCCTTGGCAAAACACGGCTTCACAAATTGCATGACCTTTGACGATAAAAGCAAAAAAAGTCTTCCTACTGGATTTTATTTTTCTACAGATCGGGTGGAAGATGTACAGCGGGTTACGACAGCTGTGAAAAAGTGTGCTGATGACACGGGATACAAAAATGAAGTAGTTGTAGTTAAGAGTGGAGGGTCATCCAGTTATTTAAGTAAGAAATGCTGACTGTTGTTGCCATTCCTACCTGTTTTTCAAAACTCCCCCTAAAATTCAGATCATTTCCCGGTTAGGTATTGCCATAGCTTATAGGCACCTCCCACACCTGCAGCGCCTGCAGCAGTCTTAATCGCATAGTCCTTGGCTACATCTTTTGCGTCATTGATTCGGGAAGCCTGCCGATATTGGTTCATGGCGTTGATGTAATCTTCGCCACGACCGACTTGCGCAGTTGCATTGCCTACATCTGCTTTGAGTCCATCGAGCAACGCGTACACATCTTTCTGCACAATTGGCGCTAACCTCATTTTGTCTTCTGCCGCCATGTTCCCGAGCAGAGATTGATAGCTTCGTGCCTCTTCATATGTCAGCGGTCCAAGTTTCGGATTGGTGATGCGGTTAAGAAATTTGTTAAGGGTGGGACCAAGATTGGTTTTCCTTTGCCAGTCCATTAGGTTGAGTGCAGCATCTTTGGCGTTGTCCAACGTAACGGGAATATCGTTTGCATCTCTGGCAACAGCTTCAAAGAGTTTTCCGGCCTTAGATGTAGTGGGAATCTTCTCCGCGATCGCGCTGGCACCTGGAATAATTCCTGGCATAGGAGCAATAAGACCACCGACCACAGAGCCTATAGCTTCGTCACTGTCTTTGGATTTTTCATAGTTCTCCTGATCTATAACTCGCTCAGGCTTTTGATAGCCTAGAGCGCTATTCAGCGCGTTTCCAACTGCTGCGGGGATGGCGGTATATGCATTCTGTGCTCCTTTCACCACCCCCAACGCTAAATCTTTAGCAGCCTGGTTTGCACCTGGATCATTAAGGTCATACCATTTCGGTGCAGGCTGGGCAGGTGCGGCAGACCGAGTACTTCCCACTGGCTTGCCCCCCAGATCGCTAAAATCAACGTCCTGCCCTGAGACGGTTTTCCCGCCTAAATCCGAAAAATTGATTGCCGGCGTACTCATTGATTCACCACTTTCAAACCCGGGTCTCTTTGTTTCGCCTTGTTGAGGTTTGCCTGCGGAAGATCATGCAGGCTACCATCGGATGCCTGAATGCGTACATATCCCGTTTCTATGGGAGGCAGAGAAGAGCTTGCGGCATTCATCTGTACAGGCTGAAAGTCAGAGCCATAGTTCGAATTGATGACTCTTAGGCTATTCCGATACTTGGACTCAGCGCCTTTTTGCTGTACCTGTTGTACCTTTGCCATGTCATCCAGAACGCTTGAAGGAATCGATTTTCCCGAGAAGCTTTTACCCGCAATACCTTCGATCTTCTGGAGCAGAGAGCCGCCACCGGCATAATTCTGTATCTCGGCCATATTGATGCGCTTCACACCCTGGGAAGTCGTGATTTGCAATACGCCTTCCTGTGGCAATACTTGGAATGCCGTTACATTGCCATTGCGAGCAAGCTCAAGCGTGTCTTTCAAGTCCTGAGATGTTTGCATGGCGCTGGCATAGTCCTGACCCGCCTTGGTTGCCGCATCCGCTGCTTGCGTCACCAGATGCGGAGGAACCTGAGCTAGAGCTCCGTTACTTCCGCGCGCTATCTGTGCATCCATATTTGCTCGGGCTGCTCCTTCTGCGGCCGCTACCTGCACCTTCGAACGCTGAACAGCTGGGTTTGTTTCTTTCGCCACAGCAGCCTGCACCCCTTGGTCAACTTTGAACTGCTGATAGTCAGCCGGGGTTTTTCCGGGATTCTTCGCAAGCCAGTCATTCATCTGCTGCATCTCTGGATTATTCGCACGGATGTTGGCTACATCCTTCGCATTTTGCAGCTTCTGCTGGGCAGGTGACTGCGCAATCTGTGTGTCTGTCCATTGCTTCAGTGTCTGCGGATTGTCAATCATCGAACGAGCCTGCAAAGCCTGCGGCGAATTCGATTGATTAGCAAAGACGGCATCAAGTATTCCATGCGCCACGCTGGGATCATATCCGGATGCCTTAATTGCCTGAGCTGCTGCTCCAGTGATATCGGACATCTTACTTTGAAGATCAGCGGCTGAGTTCTGGAGATCCACTCTGGCTTTTTGAAATTTAGTCAGATTCTCCATTACTTGCGGAGCCTGGTATGCTGCGGGACCACTCATAAGCGCACTCTGCAACTTGTCAGGATCAAAAGATAATTTGCCGCTGTCATCTTTTGTGACAGAGGAGGCAAAGGCCTGATTCATTGCTTGCCGTGCCGCAAGCTCCTGCCGCCGCTGCTGAAGTTCCAGGTCTCCAGCCTGCACTTGCTGGTTTTGAAGTTGCTGCTGCCCCATGAGTGCTTTCAGCCGCAACACGCGTTCGTAACTTCCCAAGGGGTCGATCTGGGGCGATTGAATCTGCAATGCCGGAAGTGGGATAGTTGACATGTTTTCTCCTGTGATTTTCCTAAACCAGACCGAGTGGATCGGCTGTGCCATTTACAACGTTGAACCAATTGCTTGCCGCTTGCTGTTGTGAACCTTGGTTGTACATGCCTTGAAGCGCATAAAGGTTATTAATTGTTGAGCCAATTCCGCCATTCCAAGCATTTGCACTCCCTACAATTCCAGAGGCATTTGCAGCGGCTGCATTCTGGTAGCTCTGCCCCATGCTGTTAGCTGTATTTAGCAGATTGCTGGAGACATTGTTCGATGCTGCCTGACCTGAAGTGGCAAGCTGATTCGCGGCTGTCTGTCCTACTCCTGCAAGTGAAGCCAGACGGTTATATTCGTTTGCTTGCTGCTGCTCATACTGGTTGTAGTTTGTGGCATAGGTGTTGTACGCCTGGTTGTAGTAGTTGTTGTACTCA
>DASZUU010000041.1:0-7197 GCA_035547425.1 Alloacidobacterium sp.
GTCGGCGGCGGTGGGAAGATCGGTTGCGTCGGCGATAGCCTTTGCATTGGCAAGGGCTTCCTCGCGGGTAACACTGCCGGTTCCATCGCGGCGACCGAGGGTGACGGCAAGGCCGCCGCTGGTGGTAGAGAGGGCTTCAAAACCAAATGCGGCGAGGATGCGCGCGGTGCCTGCATCCCATGGGTTCACAACAACCAAGGGTGCAGGGCGATAATGCAGTGAGCGAAAGAGAATGGCTTTTTCTGCCTGACTTGTCATTGTGTTCTCCTCGGGTGCCAGTTAGATGGCACAGTTTTCCGCCCGGCTTCGCAAAGATTTCGGTTTAGCGTTCCATCTCTTATCTGTTGCAGCTAATTACTGTTGTTGCTGCTGCTGCGGAGCCTGTCCATGCGGAGGAGCCGGAGGAGTGGGGCGGTGGCTTAACTTGAAACCGCTGCGGATGACATAAAAATTTTGCTGGGGCAGATCGGCTTCGAGAAGCTGCCCATCGGGCGAATAGAAAAGCTCAATAGTAATGGCGTTTTGCGTGCTGATGGCGGCGCTCACATATTTCACCGGAATGGACTGGCCATTGAGGTGACCCTGCTGGTCAGGCTGCGGCGTGAATTTTACCGGCACAAGAAAGCCGTTTTCTTTTGGGATAAGAGCCCACGAGTTTGCCGGGTGACGCATGGCGATTTGTGTCAGCAGCATGTATCCGGCGGGATCAAGATCAGTAAGCAGGGCGCTGTTCTGGTTGCGATCGACAGCGTTGGTCTGCTGGGTTCCATTCGCCGAAATGTTGAGCTTGAATTGACGTCCGGTTGGATCGGAAGTCGCATTGAAGCTTACGGCTTTGCCGTTGACGACGCCGCTGAGCTGGTCGGTGATAAGGTTGAGCGAGGTATCGAGCTTTTGCGAGTTGGAAAAAGCATAGCTGAACTTGTTCTGAACGATCTTGCCGGTTGAGGTGATCAGGTATTTGTTAGGCGCATTCTGGATGGTATAACTGGCCGCGCCAAGGTCTTTCCCGTCCTGCTGAATGTTGTAGTTAACGGTGCCGGGGGTAAGCGTAGTCTGCGCAAACGTTGTAGACGTTATAAGAGCGGCAGCGCAGAAAAAGAGTTTCAATGGATTCATTGCCGGAGTGTTTTCCTCCCTGGAGATAAAAACACGGAACGGGGAGAAAAGTAGCGGTAGGGCTCAGACTTGGGTGCCCCGGAAATATGGAGAAGAGTCTCAGGAGGCAGAATCAAATGGAAACCCCACCCGTTCACTTCGCATTCGCTCCGTGTCAGGATGGGGCACTCGGATTTATTTCTGCGCCTGCTCGAAGCGTTTGTTTACTTCGTTCCAGTTCACGACGTTCCACCATGCGGCGAGATAGTCGGGGCGCTTGTTCTGGTACTTGAGGTAGTAGGCGTGTTCCCATACGTCATTGCCGAGAATGGGGAAATGGCCCTGAGACAGCGGCGAGTCCTGGTTGGCGGTGGTAGTAATTTTCAGCTTGCCGCCGTCCCAGATAAGCCAGCCCCATCCGGAGCCGAATTGCTTGGCGGTAGTTTCATTGAACTGCTTTTTGAATGACTCGAAATCGCCGAAGTCCTTCTTGATCTGCTCGGCGATGCGGCCTGTGGGCTCGCCGCCGCCGCCGGGCGTCATGATGGTCCAGAACATAGTGTGATTCACGTGGCCGCCGCCATTGTTGCGAACGGCAGTGCGGATGTCTTCCGGCACGTTGTTCAAGTTGCGCAAGAGATCTTCCGCTGTGTGCTTGGCGAGATCGGGATGCTTTTCAATGGCCGCATTGAGATTGGTGACATAGGCCTGATGATGCTTGTCATGGTGCAGCTTCATCGTGGCTTCGTCGATGTGCGGTTCGAGAGCGGCGTAGTCATACGGTAGGGGTGGGACTTCGTGTGCCAAAGCGTTCCTCCTGTTGTTCTTGTGAATGTCTCGGGTGCCAATCACCCTTTGTCTGCGTTCTCCATGATAAGGGATGCACGGCAAAGGTGTTTGGGTACAGCTGCATTGATTAGAAAAATCGCGTGAATCCCCGGTTTGGAGCTATTCACAGTGTGCGCCGGTTGAGGGCGGAGCTTTATAGGTTTCGCGGTCTTCAAATTGGCGAGCTTCGCTCTTGGTTTTGAGCTGCTTGGCAGGAACACCGCCGACAATGGAGTGCGCTGCTACGTCCCTGGTGGCCACGCCCATTGCGCCGAGCATAGCGTCTTCTCCGACAGTGACGCCCGCCATTACGGAGGAGTGGACCGTCAGCCGCGCCCTGGGGCCGATCTCAGTTTTGCGGTTTTCGACGATTCCGCCGTCAATCGGATCGTGTGCGTGGGAATACACCGAAGCATAGTCGGAGATGGATGTGCCTTTGCGAATGATGAGCTCGCCGCGATCGTCGAGCATGACGTATTTATGGATGACGCAATCGTCTTCGATGGTGAGATTGTAGCCGTAGCTGAATTCGACACCGTGGAAGATTTTTACGTTTTTGCCGATGTGCTTGAAGATGTGCTTGCCCAGCATGGCGCGGAAGCGGAAGCCGAGCCAGTGGTTAAGCGATACGGGTGAGCGGTCGAACATCTGCCAGAAATAAATGAGAGGTTTAATGCAGGCGTATTTTTTCTCGTCAATGTCGCCGTAATATTCCGGTTCAAGCGTGATGTTGGCGGAGTTGAGCGAGAGTTGCAGGACGTTAAAGGGCAGCTCGCTGGTAAGGGTGAAGTTGAGTCTGCCACCTTTGGGCGCGCCGAGCAGTAGCTGGTGCAAATTGTCCTGCACTAATTCGGCTCGCAGGTCGGGCTTCTTGTGCTTGGTAAATTCTTCGTCGAGGTACTTGATCCAGCGCAGATAGACCTCTTCGGCTTCGCGCGAGGGATGCAGATCACGGTATTCGTAACGAGGCATGATGGATTCCTGATGAACTAACTGTTATCGCGGATGTTATGGCAACGTTTCCTGCTAAAGCGTTAAATTCATTCGATGCGCCGTTGAAGAGCAACGTCGCACTTACTGAATAGCAAAGACGGCGTATACGGTTGCAGATTCGTTAATCTGGCGCGGATTGATGGCGAGAGGCTGCACATTATCCTTTGCGAATGCACCTGCTCTCATGGCCATTATCGGCATTGGGCGAACCGGGCTTTCCGGAGCCTGATTGCTGGCATAGATCAACCCTGCGAGTTTTACGTTGAGCCCCTGGGCCATTTGTTGGGCAATGACCTGTGCTTTGGCGAGCGCGTTCGCGGCGGCTTTGGCCTGCAGGGCATTCATGTCCTGATATTGCCAGTCGATCTGGCCGCTCTGGTTTGCTCCCGCTTCGACAGCTAAATGGAGTATCTTCGCCGCGTCATCGGGCTTGGTTTTGACTGTCCATGACTGGTTGAGGACAAACTGCTTTTGGGCTCGATCCATCTGTGACTCTTTCGGGTCATGAAAATTATTCGGCTGGAGATTCTGGCTTTCGCTCTCGATGGATTTGTCGGGTACGCCCGCTTTTTTCAGTGCGTCGATGATGGCGTTGGATGTCTTGGAGCCTGCGGCATAGGTGGATTGCTCATCGGGACCGAAGACCTGGAAGCCGATGTGAACGACAGCCTGATCGGCGTCGATAGTTGCCTTGTCACTGGCGGTGACGGCAATGGTGCGATTGTCTTTGTCGACTTTAATGGTTTGGGCCTGAACGAGGCCTGCGGTTCCAATAATAGCTGCCAGAAGTGGCGTGACGTAACGAACTGCGAGCTGCATACGTGTCGGTCCTCCCTGTTTCATTCGACGCTGGCAAAGTATATCGCCAGCTCCGTTGGCATGTCTGCCTTCAGCGAATCTTCTGCGCGAAGGCGCGGAGCTTCTTTAACGTTTGGGTAGCGGCCCCTGAATCAATGGCTTCTGCGGCGCGTGCTGCTCCCTCGCTGAGATTTGCGGCGATGCGGCTGGTGACCAGGGCGGCAGCCGCATTTAACACAACAATGTCGCGTTTCGGGCCTTTTTCCCCGGCGAAGATGCGCTCGAGAATGGCGGCGTTGGCAGCTGGATTTTCAGCAGCAGTCAATGCGGAAAGCGGCGCGCGCTGCAGGTTTGCATCTTCGGGAGTGATTTCTGCGATATGAATGCCCGCGCCTGAGCCGGAATTCTGCACTTCGGCGACATGGCTTGCTCCGGAGATGGTCAGCTCATCCAGACCATCGCTGCCGTGTACGACATAGGCATGGCGTATGCCAAGATTGACCATGGTCTCGGCCACGCGGCTGACGCGATCGTGCGCGAAAACGCCCATGATCTGCGCGGGCGCTCCGGCTGGATTGGTGAGCGGGCCGGCAATGTTGAAGATGGTGCGGAAGCCCAGGGCTTTACGGATGGGAGCAACGCGCTTCATGGCCGGATGCAGTGCAGGCGCGTACAGAAACATGAAGCCGGTTTCACGCAGGGATTCCACGGAAAGCTCGGGCGGAAGCGCGACGGCGACGCCGAGAGATTCGAGAACATCGGCAGAGCCGCATTTTGATGTGACGGCGCGATTGCCATGCTTGGCGACTTTGGCTCCGGCTGCGGCTGCAACCAGCGCTGCTCCGGTAGAGATGTTGAATGTGCCGCGCTCATCGCCGCCGGTGCCGCAGGTGTCAATGAGGCTCGCGCGCTCTTCGTCGGTGAGCGGGACCGGGACCGAGAGCTCGCGCATGGTTTCGGCGAAGCCGGTTAACTCTTCGGTGGTTTCGCCGCGGCGAGCCATGGCTGTGAGAAAGGCGGCGATTTCGGCGTCATCGGCTGCGCCGGTCAGAATCTCGCGGAGCGCATGGCGAGCTTCCTCGCGCGTGAGAGAACGCTGGGTATTCAATGATTCAGTGCGCAGGTCGTTCGAGCTTGCCATCCTGATGTCATGGTATCGAAATTACGTGGTTTACGTTCGCTAGCTCTATTTTCGATACTGCTCATCGCTGACGTGTTCCATCCAGTCGACAACTTTACCGTCGAGGCGCTCCTGAATGGCGATGTGTGTCATGGCGGTGGTGGGAGTGGCTCCGTGCCAGTGTTTTTCCCCGGGTGAAAACCAGACCACGTCGCCGGGACGGATTTCTTCGACCGGGCCGCCTTCGCGCTGCGCCCATCCGAGGCCGGAAGTGACGATGAGGGTTTGTCCGAGAGGATGAGTATGCCACGCGGTACGCGCGCCGGGCTCGAAAGTGACACTGGCTCCGGCAACGAACGCCGGGTCAGGCGCTTGAAATAGCGGGTCAATCCGCACCGTTCCGGTGAACCAGTCGGATGGGCCTTTGCCTGAGGGCTGAGAGCCTGCGCGTTTGATTTCCATAGTCGTATTTTAGCTGTTCTGAGAAGGCATGTTTTCGTGAGCGTCAGGCGCTCCACCTGACAAGCAGCCGCTCCGGCCTGTACTATAAAGTGTCAGCCCTCATTCTCTGTAAACAGACGGTGAAAGCCGTGTGAGAGAAATCTGCGGCGTATATAAGCTATGAAAATCCACGAGTATCAGGCGAAAGACATCCTGGCGAAGTACGGCGTTGCCGTGCCGCGGGGTGAAGTGGCCAACACGCTCGACGAAGCGTTGGATGTGGCTAAGAAGCTCTTTACCGGCGGGGCAAACGGCGTTGTTGTGAAGGCGCAGATTCATGCCGGAGGCCGCGGTAAGGGCGGCGGCGTGAAGGTTGCCAAAAATATCGAGGATGCGGAGCAGTATGCAAAGCAGATTCTCGGTATGCAACTGATTACGCATCAGACAGGCCCGCAGGGGCAGAAGGTGCAGCGCCTGCTGATTGAAGAGACAGCCGCAATCGATCGCGAGCTGTATCTGGGCATTGTGCTCGATCGCGCCGCAGCGAAGCTGGTCTTTATGGCGTCGCAGGCGGGCGGCATGGAGATTGAAGAAGTTGCCGCGAAAGATCCGAAGGCAATTTTCAAAGCTTATATCGATCCGGCAGTGGGTTTCCAGCCTTACCAGGCACGTCAGTTGGCATTTGCTCTGGGATTGAAACCGACGCAGATCAACGAAGCGGTGAAGTTCATGCTGGGACTTTATCAGGCTTACGTGGATACGGATGCATCGCTGCTTGAGATCAATCCTTTCATTACGACGAAGGATGACAAGCTCTTTGCCCTGGACTGCAAGATCAACTTCGATGACAACGCGATGTTCCGCCATAAGAATTTGAAGGAACTGCGCGATGTGGCCGAAGAAGATCCGCTTGAAGTAGAAGCTTCAAAATATGCGCTGAATTACATCAAGCTGGATGGCAACATTGCCTGCATGGTGAATGGCGCAGGCCTGGCGATGGCGACGATGGACATCATCCAGTACGCGGGCGGCTCGCCGGCGAACTTCCTGGATGTAGGCGGTGGCGCGAATCAGCAGCAGATTGA
Source organism: Alloacidobacterium sp. (assembly GCA_035547425.1). Lineage (GTDB taxonomy): Bacteria > Acidobacteriota > Terriglobia > Terriglobales > Acidobacteriaceae > Alloacidobacterium. The sequence continues at coordinate 6,364 of DASZUU010000041.1, forward strand.
AGCGGCGTTCGCCATTCTGTTGGCAGACAAGAACGTGAAGGCCATCTTCATTAACATCTTCGGCGGCATTCTGCGCGTGGATGTGCTGGCGACCGCAGTGGTTGCCGCGGCTAAGAAGCTGAATGTCACGTTGCCGATCGTGCTTCGCCTGGAAGGCACCAACGTGGATGAAGGCAGAAAGATTCTTCAGGAATCGGGCCTGAAGTTCTCTGTGGGAGCAACGATGAAAGAAGCGGCAGAGCTGGTGGTCGCTGCAGCCAAAGGAGGCAAGTAGACATGGCGGTACTCGTAGACAAGAACACTCGCCTCATTGTGCAAGGCATTACCGGTAAAGAAGGCACCTTCCATGCTAAGGGCTGCGCTGAGTACGGCACGAAAGTTGTCGGCGGCGTAACACCGGGCAAGGGTGGAACAATTCACGAAGGCTGGCCGGTTTTCGATACCGTGGAAAAGGCTGTGAACGAAACCGGCGCCAATGCCACGGTAATTTTTGTGCCGCCACCGTTTGCTGCGGATGCGATTCTGGAGGCAAATGACGCGGGAATTCCGTTGATCATCTGTATCACGGAAGGCATTCCAGTCAACGACATGGTGAAGGTCTGGAGCGTGCTGAAAAACTCGAAGTCCAGGCTGGTTGGGCCGAACTGCCCCGGAGTGATTTCGCCCGGCAAAGCGAAGATCGGCATCATGCCAGGACGCATTCACAAAGAAGGCAATATCGGTATTGTTTCGCGCTCGGGCACGTTGACATATGAGGCTGTGTATCAGCTGACGCAGCGCGGTATCGGTCAGTCCACGGCGATCGGTATCGGCGGTGACCCGATTATCGGCACC
>DASZUU010000042.1:0-37332 GCA_035547425.1 Alloacidobacterium sp.
GCATAGCGATTGGAGGCCGATGCCTCATAGACCAGCCGGTTGACCTTGTGCATCAGCTTGGCAAAATCGCGCGGTCCATCCAGCGTCACACCGCGCAGCGACGCCCGCAGACTGGCCATTAGCAGCGCCGCCGAAATGCCCTTACCCGAAACATCTCCCACTGCAAGCCCGACACGCCCGTCGCCCAGATCGATCACATCGTAATAATCGCCGCCTACGCCGAGCGCCGGACGGCATGCTCCGGCCACCTTCGCGCCCGGCAGATTCGGCATTTCCTGCGGAAAGAGCCTCTCCTGCACCTCCCGCGCGATCTCCATCTCCCGATTCGCGCGCTCGCGCTGCGCCGCCTCCGCGGCCAGGGAGCGAGCCAGCTCGCTTACTTCGAGCGCCAGTCCGGTCTGCGAAGCCAGCGCCTGCAACAGCTTCATATCGGCGGAGGAATAAGCCGCCTCGGAGCGCTTCGGGCCCAGGGCCATCACGCCCATCATCCGGTTGCGCCCGGGAAGCGGCAGCAGCAGCTCGGCATTCAGCTTGTCCAGCGCATAGCGCTCGGCAGTGCCGGCCATCAGGTACCACGCATCCGGATCATCGCGGTACAGTCGCGCCGGCTCATTGGAATTTGTCAGGTAACGCACCGTCGATGACTGCACCGGCAGCGTCAGCGTTCCCGATGCCGAGATGCCGATGGATTGCTGCAGCACGAAATACTCGCCTCGCTGCAACAGCATGGCAATCTGGTCCACGTGCAGGGTATCGGCAATGCAGCGCGCCACAGTTTCCAGCAGCGGCTCGGTCTCCGTATAACGTCGCACTTCCTCCGCAAGCTCATTCAGCACGCGCTCGGCGTCATAGGCCTCGCGAAAAAACCTTCGGTCAATCCATTGCCGCGCATGCTTTCGCACCCCTACTCGCAGCGCCAGTATCAAGGCGAAAAAGACGATCGGGCCGATGGCGTCGGCGGGCTGCAGCTGCTTCTTGGTAAACATCGGTAATAGGAGCTGAAAGGTAACGACGCCGATCAGAACGAACTGCACCACCCAAAGCGTCGCCTTGGCCAGGGCATACCGGGCGCCCATGCGCAGCAGTATGCGCACGTCGAGCGCGCGCTGCACCAGCACCACATAGACCAGCGTGAGCGGAGCGAACAGGAAGGCCGTGATCAGCAGATATTCCAGCCATAAATAGCGAGGATTGTCGCCACGAATGCCCAGCCGCGGCAGCACCAAAATGGCAATGAGCAAAGCGCCCATTCCAATGCTCATGCCAACGGTCAGTACGCGTAGCCTGCGCCGCGCGTCTTCGGTGGAAGCCGAACGCAGCTTATCCAGCGTCAGCGCCAGATAGAGCAGCACGCATACTAAATAGAGGAAATTTCCAATATGTTCCGCCCGGCCTTCAATTCCCGCCAGCATCGGGCTATTTCCGGCGCCGAACCACTCTCCATAAGCCACGGGCACGGCAAACAACAGGCAGCACGCCAGCGGCAGCAGGATCACCCATTTCACCCATGGGAACTTCACGTCCCATCGCGACCGTTCGGGAAAATAAATACCAAACAGCAGCAGCGCCGGAGCGGCCACGAACTGCAGCGCCAGATACCAGAACTCCAGCAACTCTGCCCAGAAACCGGTCGCAAAGCCGTGATGCTGGTAAAAGAGCACGCTCGGCACCGTCAGCAGCACTAGCAGCAGCCAGGCATTCCGTTCCAGCGGTTTCATCAGGAATACCCATGCCCCCAGCAACAGGCAGCCGAGGGAAACGGTGGCCAGCAAAATTTCCTGAAAGACCAGCACAGGATAGCGGACACCCGGCATGACCGGCTTGTGCTGAACGAAGGTGATCGTGCCTGTGCCCTGGCTGCCGTCCCGGCGGGTAAAGCCGACATCCATCATGTCGCCGGCGTGCGCCGTGTTCACGATCTCGTCCCAGACACGCGCTGAATATGGAACGCCGTTTAACGCATCCAGCGTGGCGCCGTCAGCAATCTTCGCCGCCTTTGCCTCCGGCTGGAGATTGCCGATCACACGGCTATCGCGGTCGAAGGAAAACGGCGCCTGCACGTGCCTGTCCGGATGCAGGAATGCCGTCCACTGATCGAGCGTCATCGACAGCCAGAAACTCAAACCGGCCAGCAAATAAATTCCCAGGAAAAAGCGCAACAAATTGGGAGAAACCTGTTTGTTTCTTTTCATTTGATCTGGCCACCATAGTAACCGGCTTTCACAACTTTCTACGCATTCAAGCTGTGAATGGTTCAGTTTCTGCATGGAAAGACGTGAAACGAACCGAAATTCATCCCCTGTTCTGTAGATTTTTTCGCGCCTCAAGCCTAATCTGCATCTCACTACCGCAAAGGAGCGGAGATGCTAATCATCATTCTCTTGATTCTGCTTTTGTTGTTCGGTTTTGGCGGCTATCGCATGGGTCCAGGCATTGGTTACTACGGCGGAGGAGGAATCAGCCTCATATTGCTGATCGTCATCATTCTGCTGTTGCTGAAGGTCATCTGAAGCAGAACCGTCGGCAATCAAAAAACAAGAGGGCTCCTATGCGGGAGCCCTCTTATTTCCATCTTATAAAACTGGAAATTCACCGGCCATGCTCTTCCAGGTACTTTTCCACTTCGAGCGCGGCCATGCAGCCTGATCCGGCAGCCGTGATGGCTTGCCGGTAACGGCGGTCCTGCACGTCGCCACAGGCGTAAACACCGGGAACGCGGGTAAAAACATAGTCGGTGGTTTTGATATAGCCGTCTTCGTCGAGATCGATCTGGCCTTCAAACATTTTGGCGTTCGGCACATGTCCGATGCCCAGGAAAAGCCCGCTGATATGCAGAATCGATTCCTCTCCGGTGACGACATCCCGTATCCGGAGGCCGGAAACTTCCTTTTCCTCGACGCCAAGCACCTCTTCGATCACGGTGTTCGCGCGGAACTGGATTTTAGGATGCGCGATAGCGCGATCAAGCATGATGCGCGAGGCGCGGAACTGGTCGCGGCGATGCAGCAGGGTCACTTTATCGGCAAAGCGGGTGAGGAAGAGAGCCTCTTCCATCGCCGAATCGCCCCCGCCGACAACGGCAATCTCTTTACCGGTAAAGAAAAATCCATCGCAGGTGGCGCAGGAGCTGACGCCATGACCGATAAGGGCCTGCTCCGAAGGCAGTCCCAGCCAGCGAGCCGAGGCGCCGCTGGCGATGATGAGCGTGCGCGTATGGATCGTCTCACTGCCGACCCTCAATGTAATCGGACGCGTCGACAGATCGGCGGAAACCAGGTGACCCATGCGGAATTCCGCGCCAAAGCGCGCGGCCTGCTGCTTCATGTTCTCAATAAGCTGCGGGCCCTGAATTCCCTCCGGCCAGCCGGGGAAATTCTCCACGAGAGTCGTAATGGAAAGCTGCCCTCCCGGTTCATGGCCTTCCAGCACAAGCGGCTTCAGGTTGGCGCGGGCGGTATAGATGGCAGCAGTCAGCCCGGCGCAGCCGGAGCCGATAATAACGGTGTCGCGTATCGTATCAGACATAGTTTCGGTCAAACATAGATTGTACCGTTTGACAGGTAGGTGGTAGATGCTCCGCACCGCGAAAAGATGCGACGGGCTAATATATCGCTATGGCAAACCTGACTTTGGTCTATGGCTTACGGCTTCTTCCCGCGGATGAAATCGAGCAGGTGGGAGAGGCACCGATTCAGTTGAAAAACGGAAACTCTGCGCGCGTAACCATGCATATTCTTGAAGGAACGCGGGAACAGATCGAAGCGCAACTGCGGCAGAGCATCGACGCATTTTTCGACTTCTTCCCTGAAATCTAAGAAAGCGTGACCGCAGCTTCCCATCGATGCCGGCTTGTCACAATGCGCGTGAAAAGCCGCGCTCATTTGCGGTGCCCGGTTGCAGGCGATAAGTTTATGGCTCTGTGCCGCGGAAGTCGACCAGTTCCTTCTCTGCCTGCGCGCGTTTTTCCTTCGCCGCCTTAACTTCCGGGCTTTCAGGGCTATGGGTAGAAGAGATTTGGGTCAAATCTTCCAGAGCTTTCTCAACATTCGCCTTTAATTGCTTAAACTTCTCTTCGCGCTCACTCATTATTCCCTTCCTAGGTAATCCCATTAGAAAGATGCTGTAAAGGCATCAAGCAGTTATCCTATGAATTGGGCACCTCTCCTGAACTTGTTTCTTCCGTTCGCGTCGCATGAACGGCGTTGGGCATCTTTCTTTTAGGTAACTTTTTTCGCGGAGGGCGGCATGGGTACAGCTGCGCAGCTTCAAATTTCAGCGATTCAAGAAAAACGCAGGCCCCGAGTATTAATTCTGGGCGGAGGTTTTGCGGGATTGCATGCAGCATTAGCGCTGGGCAAGCTGCCGGTGGATATTACTGTAGTCGACCGCCGCAACCATCACACTTTTCAGCCGCTGCTCTATCAGGTGGCTCTGGCCGTGCTCTCGCCCGCGGATATCGCTACGCCGATTCGCGGGATTCTGCGCAAGTACAAAAATGTAGAAGTGCTGATGGATGAAGCCGTGGGCTTCCATACCGCCGAGAGGCGCGTCTCGATGAAAAGCGGCGTGGAAATGGAATACGACTATCTTGTGGTCGCAACCGGCTCGACGCACTCCTACTTTGGCAAGGACGAATGGGCTAAATTGGCGCCCGGCCTGAAGACGGTTGAGGACGCGACGGAGATTCGCCGGCGCGTACTGCTTGCATTTGAACTTGCCGAACGGCAAATGCTGGAAGTGGGCTCGCATCCACCGCTTAATTTCGTAGTGATCGGCGGCGGCCCCACAGGAGTTGAATTAGCCGGCGCTATCAGCGATATCGCCAAGCTCTACATGCGACATGATTTCCGGCATATCGATCCGGCCAAGGCGCGTGTTCTGATTCTGGAAGGCGGGCCGCGTATTCTGGCAGCCTATCCGGAAGATCTCTCGCGCAAAGCGGTGGAGCAGCTAAATGCGCTGGGCGTTGAAGTTCACACCGGCGCTCAGGTCTCGGATGTGCAACCCGGCTATGTGATCGTCGGCGGAAAGCGCCTGGATGCGGTGGTGACCATCTGGGCGGCGGGCGTTCAGGCTTCGCCGCTTGGCAAACTGCTCGGCGTGGAAACGGACCGCCGCGGCTGCGTCATCGTCAACGATACATTGAATCCTGCCGGGCATCCGGAAATCTTTGTATGCGGCGATCTTGCTCATTTTGAACAGGATGGGAAGCAGGTGCCCGGAGTCGCGCAGCCCGCCATGCAGATGGGGGATCACGTGGCGCGCATGATCGAGGCGGACATCAAACACCAGCAGCGCAAAGCCTTCCGCTACTTCGATAAGGGCGACATGGCCACTATCGGGCGCCTGGCGGCTGTGGCAAACGTGAAATGGCCCTTTAAAGCCCACTGGAGCGGCTTTATGGCCTGGATGACATGGCTCGTCATCCATATTTATTTCCTGATCGGCTTCCGCAATCGCGTGGCGGTCTTCTTCGAGTGGGCGTGGACATACTTCACCTTCACCCATGGCGCGCGATTGATTACCGGCAGCCAGGTACTGCCCGGCTGGAGCGAGCAGCCCGGAGTACAAGCGACCGCCGAAGAAGCTCCGCTCGATCCCGCCTCACCGGGGTATGTCGAGCACGGACACAAAGAGCCTGTAGCGCCAACAAACTGAAGTCCCGCGGGTAAATCAGAATCGCAAAATCAAAAGAGCCACCCATGGAAAGGGTGGCTCTTTTTGATTTGCGCAATCTTCTTAGAATTGGAAGCTTGCCTTGAGTTGAATGATGCGAGGTGAAGCATCTCCGCCTAAGCCGTTGCCAAAAATGCTGGTGGGGGTGCTCACAACGCTGTTGATCTTACCGAAGAGCGAACTGGAGATGTCGCTGACCGGTTGAGCGAAGTTCGGATGGTTAAAGAGATTGAAGAACTGCGCTCCGACATTGATGGTTGCACCTTCCCAGTGCGGAACGGCAAAGCCTTTCTGCGCGCTGAAATCTGTGTCTACATAATGCGGACCAAAGAATTGGTTTCTGCGCTGCACGTTGAAGCTCGTCGGCGAGGCAAAACCATTGATTTGCAAGCAAGGAGTTCCTTCACCGGTAGCAACGTTGGCGATTGCGCTCGAGCTGCAGCTATAGGAAGGTTGAGGCCCAAGTTGCTCTGCAAAGGCCGGACCATAGTAGTTCTGGCCCTGGAGAGCAGAAGCAAGATTGTTGTCGGTGATAGTAAATGGGAAGCCCGTGTGATAGAAAACGGTTCCGCTGAACTGCCATTTATCCGTAAGGAGGTGTGGACCACCCCAATAAGGCAGCGTGACCAGATAGCTGCCGGTAATGTTGTGGCGCACATCATAATCCGAGTTGCCATAGTTCTGGCTGAAGTCATACGGATTATTCGGATTGCTGCTGTTGCCGGGATTAAAGGGCAGGAATCCGCCATTGGAAATCTCGTCAAGAGCGTGACTGTAAGTGTAGTTGACGGTGATTGTCGTATATTTTTCCCGATGTGTCGCGGTCGCTGTCAGACCGTTGTAGTTCGAGGTGGCAGCGCTGTGATAGATCTGCACCTGGGAGAACGACTGCACAGGAGCAGTTGCAGGCAGTGAAGCAAAGCCATAAGCATTCGCGCTGTTGTTCACTACCGGCTCATGATACCCGTGGTTGCCGACATAACCGACAGCCAGCGCAGTGTTGAAGGGGAATTGGTGCTCCAGCTGAAGGCTCCACTCCTCGTACTGCGGGTACTGCACGCTCTGCGCCGCGGAGACGAAGTTCGGGGAAGTGAACGTCGGATTCGACGCAGAGAGGCTGTCAAAACTTGCTCCCTGGCTCAAGCCGCTGCGGAAAGCGATGGCATTTGCAGCAGCAATTTGCGATCCGCTTCCTGCTTGCGATGGGTCAATCGGCGTATCGAAGACTGCAAATGTGGGCTCTGTCGGCGGGTTTGCGATCAGGCTGTCTGCCACCGTGCCGGGAAACACATCAGCGAACATGCCGAAACCGCCACGAACGACCGTGTTCGGGCTAATGCCCCAGTTGAAGCCGATGCGAGGCTCCACCATGGCGCTTTGATAGCTGTGGAAAGCACGATGTCTTCCCGAGTTGATGTAGTCGCTGTACGGGGTTGAGGTGTCGGAGCTTAGATCAAAAAAGTTTCCAGTCAGGTTAGCGAAGACGTTCTTCGTGCTAATCGGATTGGAGTTATGCTCCAGGCGAATACCTGCAGTCAGCTTGAAGTTCGGGCGGATATTCCAATCATCTTCGATATAAGCGCCGAGTTGATAAAAGGCCAAAGGCTGAGACTTGCTCAACGGGAAAGCCTGCAGAGTCTCGAAAGCATAGCCGTCATTGTAGGAACCTACACCAGACTCATTGGCGAGAGTGGGACCGAAGCCTACCAATAGAGGCGCTGTCAGCTCCATCGGATCGTAATCAGAGATATCGTCACGCTTGAAGGAAGCGCCGATCTTGATCGTGTTCGCTCCGCGAGTAATGCTCAGATCGTCAATAAAACCATACTGAGTGGCATTGCGTCCGTTGGGGAAATAACCGTATTGATTGAGAGTTGTGAACTGATCAGTGTGGCCGTTTGCATCTGTGTCATCAGAAAATTCAAACGTACCCGGGAACGCTGCGAGATTGGCCGCCGGATCCGGCGCCTGGAAAATAGCGCGGTAGTACGAGCCATTGATCGACAGCTGGTTGATGATGTTGGGCGAGAATGTATGTGTTTCAGCCAACTGACCTTCATAGGAGGGCTGATTGCTGGTGAGATTGAACAGCGGGTTGATGGGATCGGTAAATGAAGGCTGAAAACCCTTGTCCTGCTTATACCGGACATACATTTTGTCATTCTGACCGATATTCCAGTCAGCGCGGCCTGTAAGAATCCACTCATTGGCACCGGAAGAAGCCGTAGAACGGAACGTGTTTACGTCCGGATTTACACCGCCGCGATCAACAAACGGAACAGCATTCGCCGCCCCATTGGCGTTGTTATATAGCGAAAACATGTTCTGGTAGAAAGGCTCTTCACTCGGATTATTCTTCGCCACTGAGGCTAGAACCGAGCTTTGGTACGCAGGGCTGGGGATATATACAGCGGTATTCGTCGGGAATACAACACGCAGTCCTTCAGTATTCAAGAAGAAGAAAAGCTTGTCTTTTTTCACCGGACCGCCGATTGCCGCTGCCCACTGATTATCGTTATCGAAGGGCTTCTTTACACCCTGCTGATTATTGAAGTATTCATTTGCATTCAGAACGCTACCGTTCCACCAGTAAACCATGTTGCCGTGGAAGCGGTTTGACCCGGAGCGCGTGATCTCGTTCATCTGCGCGCCGCCAAGACCGCCGTATTGTGCGCTGTAGGCGTTGCTGATAACTGTGGCTTCGCTGATTTCGTTGTTGCCCAGCAGAATGTTGGTGGCTCCGGAATTATTCACGTTGAAAAACGGGTCGTTTTCATCCGTACCGTTCACCGTGAAATTGTTGGCGGTAGCAGGCAAACCAAAGCTGGAGAAGTTGCCGTACCCGAACATTCCGTTCGTTGCCTGGGTAGTGGTGTTGATGGTGGAACCAGGCGCCAGCTGACCGAGAAAGGTGATATCGTTGCCGGGATTCGGCATATTCTGCACCTGACGCTGGTCAAAATTGGTGGAAATATTGGCGTCTTCGGTGTGGATCAGCGGCATCGATTCGGAGCTTACCTGGATCGTCTGCGTACCTGCGCCGAGAGCAAGCTTAATATTTCCGTTGGCGACAATACCTGCCTGCACCGTAAGCTTTACGACAGAATTCTGAAAGCCGGAAGCTGTAACCGTGATCTCATATTGACCCGGCTTAAGCAGAGAAACACGGTATGAGCCGGATTCGTTGGAGGTAACATTCTTAATTTCACCGGTGTCGAGACTCTTGACTGCGATGGCGGCGTTGGGGATCACTGCTCCTGATGGATCCGTAACTGTACCGGCAATATCACCCGAGATAACTGACTGGGCAGATACGGGCTGCACAAAAGAGATTGGAGACATTCCAGGGATGAACAGCAATCCTGCAAGGGTTGCGGCAATACTAAACCGAACCTTAAAGTTTACTTTTTTCATGTTAACTAACATTGCAACTGACATGCCGCAATGGTTGCTTAAACTGATAAAAATAACTATTTACAAAACATTCATAATAAAAGGTTTGCTAAATAATATAGTCGGCAATGCCTGTTAAACGTGCGCATAGATATAAGAATTGGAAGATATATCTACATATTTTGGAATATATAGTGATCACCAACACTAAAATTCTTTGCCATTTTTCACTTTTACAATGAACTTCTTATGCTCTCAATCCAGGAAATTACCCAGAATATCGAGACAGTAAAAGCCAAGATTGTCTCAACCTGTCGGCAGGCAGGAAGGCCGGCGGAAGAAGTTGCGCTTATGGCGGTCTCCAAAACGCATCCAGCGGAAGCAATTTCGGCAGCATATGCGGCTGGATTACGGCTTTTTGGGGAAAATCGCGTGCAGGAATTTGAGCAGAAATCCAGCGCATTGAAGGACCTGGATATCGCCGTTCATCTGATTGGACACTTGCAATCCAATAAAACGGCCCGGGCGGCAGAGATCTTCTCCGGCATCGATACGGTGGACTCGCTCAAGCTGGCGCAGCGACTCAACGATGCTGCGGGCAAGTCAGGGCGAAAGCTGTCTGTGCTGATCGAAATCAAGATGAGCGAGGAGGTCACGAAAACGGGAATGAATCCCGCATCGCGCGAATTAGAGGAGCTTCTGGAGCAGCTTCCTGACCTGCCGCATTTGGAAATGCGCGGCCTCATGACGGTGGCTCCCCTGGATGAGAATCCGGAGACGGCTCGATCCTGTTTTCGGGGGCTTCGCCGGTTGCGTGACACGCTGGCTGCGCAGCATTCACGGCTGAGTTTCCAAGAGCTTTCTATGGGAATGTCAGGGGATTTTGCCATTGCCATCGAAGAGGGGTCGACCGTAGTGCGAATTGGAACGGCGATCTTCGGCGCTCGCCCGAAACCCGCATGATTCAGTTTAAGGAATCCGCGGCAGGAGTGAGCTTTGCGGTGCGCGTACAGCCGCGAGCCCGCCGCACTGCCCTCGCCGGCGTTTTGGACGGTGCGATAAAGATTGCATTGGCTGCGCCCCCGGTGGACGGAAAGGCCAACGAAGCGCTGATTCGTTTTCTGGCCGAGCTTCTCGGAGTGAGCCGGTCTGCCGTGGAGATTGTGAGCGGAGATACGTCTCGAAACAAAGTGGTACGCATCAGCGGAGTTTCCATCGAGCAGCTTCAGCAGCGGTTGGAAGACTCTCGTTAGCTTTTGTTCGCTCGACGCTGATTTATCTTTCCTCGTACACTGGCGATTACACCTCGAAAAAGGAAAAGCATGAATCACTTGTACGCCGGGGTCATCGGCGCTATTGTCCTTACTCTGCTGGTGGTTTCACTCACGCGGCTGGGCCGGGTAAAAACTAAAGCTGATTACCTGGTCGCCGGGCGTTCGCTGCCCGCCTTTGTACTGGTATTCACGCTGTTATCTTCCTGGATCGGCTCGGGATCACTGCTGGGCGGCGCAGAAAATGCCTATAACCACGGCTTTGTAGCGCTGTGGCAGGGCGGCGGAGGCTGGGCAGGGCTGCTGCTTATCTACTTTATTGCGCCAAGAGCCCGCCGGTCGGCACAGCTGACGATTCCTGATCTGCTGGAAGCGCGCTATGACCAGACGGCCCGCGTACTGGGCGTGATTGCGATTCTTTTCGCCTATACGGCAATCACCAGCTATCAGCTGATCGGCGGCGGCGATATCCTCAGCCTGATCTTTCCCAACGTCATTACTCCGGACCTGGGCAAATACATTATTGCGGCGTTTGTGATCGTGTTTACAGCCATCGCGGGCATGTCGTCGGTTGCGTATATGGATGTAGTTATCGGCCTGCTGGCTACCATCACAATGCTGATCGCGCTGCCTGTGCTGATGCATTCAGTGGGAGGATGGAGCGGATTCCACGCAGCGCTGCCGGCTTCGCATTTCACCGTGCTCGGCGACGGCACCTTGATGCAGGCATTGGAACTGTTTCTGCCAACCTGCCTGCTGATGCTGGGCAATCAGGCTATGTACCAGAAATTTTTCTCGGCCAAATCCGAGAAAGATGCGCGTGTCGCCGTCGTGGGATGGATCATCGGCACTGTGATTCTGGAAACAGTGATTGTCGTGCTCGCCATGCTTGGCCATGTGCGTGCCATGCAGGACCATGCCACTCCTTTTCCGCGCGAAATTCTGGCGTTTACCGCACTGCACAGCCTCCCGGGGCTGCTGGGCGCATTGTTGATGGGAGCGATCTTTGCCAAGATTATTTCGACAGCGAACAATTTTCTCTTTTCACCGGCAACGAACCTGGTGAATGACATATTTGCTCGCTATATTGCGCCGAAATCGTCCGATAAGCGCATCCTGATCGTCTCGCGCCTGATGGTGGTATTTCTAGGCATCTGGGCGCTGTATCAGGCGCTGCATACCGGATCGGTATTGAAGAAGACGCTCTATGCCTACACCATTTATTCAGCGTCACTGACACCGGTAATTCTCGCCGCCTTCTATTCGCGCCGCGTGAATGCCAAGGGCGCAGTGAGCGCGATTGCTTCAGGCACCTTCATAACGTTTTTCTGGGACACCAAATTTGTGCACAATCATTTGCCGGCGGTGCTGGCGCAACGCGATGCGATCTTTCCTGCATTGATTGCGGCTGTGCTGTGCCTGGTTATCGTAAGCGCCCTCACCCGGCCGCCGCGGAAAGAGCAGGTATCCCTGTTCTTTCCGGACGAGGCTTAAGAAAAGCAGGCAGCAAATCTGCGGCGAGGCATTTTTACCGTGGCGTCAAGCTGTTAGCCTAGGCGCATGCCGGTGGCAACCCTTACCCTGGAAGTCCGGATTGAGAATGCACGCTCGCTCAAGGACCGGCGGCAAGTCGTCCGCAGCCTGAAAGAAAAGTTGCAGCATGGGTTCAATATCTCGGTGGCCGAACTGGATGAGCCCGTGACCTGGCAATCGGCAACTGTAGGCATTGCTGCCATTTCCAGCTCACGCGATCACCTGGCCGGGCTGATGAAGCAGGTAGAAGACGCAGCCGTTCGGATTACGAATGACCTCGGCGCAGAAATTACAGACGCATGGTGGGAGTTCCTGGAAGCGTAACTCGCTTATATGCGGCAAGGAACATTGACGCCTAAGCTATTGAAAACCGGTAAAAAGCAAATGGAATTCACTAATCGCCATTTACAATGGAGATTGGTTTTCGCGCTATGAAATTGAAGAGAACTTTCACCGCGGCAGTTGCCGCGTTTGTGCTTTTTGCCCTTGCGCCGCTGCGCGCCGCCGATATTCCCTCTTCCGGTGAGCAGTATCGTCTGCGCCTTTACCATCTCCACACCGGGCAGCATATCGATGTGATTTACCGTATCGGTGATCGCTATCTTCCTGACGCGGTGGCGCAGCTGGATCAATTTCTGCGTGACCATCGCACCGGCGATGAAAAGGATTACGATGTGCGGGAATTCGATCTTCTGCACGACCTGATGGCTCGATTGGGGCACCCTGACGGCGAAATCGATATCGTCTGCGGATATCGCACGCCATGGAGCAACAACTGGCTTCGGCAGCACGGTCATGGAGTGGCGCTCCATAGCCAGCATATGGAAGCCAAAGCTATCGACATTCGTGTTCCCGGCGTGCCTACTGCCCAGGTTCGCGATGCTGCCCTGGCGATGCAGCGCGGCGGCGTGGGCTATTACGCCTCGTCGGATTTTGTGCACGTCGATGTGGGCCGGGTACGCCGCTGGTAATTTATCCGGGGTACGGCTGACCTTTTGCCAGAATCGCCTCCAGTTGCTTGTCGTATCCATAGATGTCGTCGAAGAAATGCACCGTGCCATCTTCTTCAGCAACTGCCGTAACGTACAACATAAGCACCGGAACCGGAGTCGTCAGATTCACCTGCTGATTATTTGCGCCGGACTGCATGGCGGTTTGTACTTTATCCAGCGTCCAGCCCTGGTTGCGTAACAGGTAAGCGGCCAGTTCCGCGGGCTTTTCCACGCGCACGCAACCGTGGCTAAAATCGCGTCGCGATTGAGAAAAGAGCTGCGGCGCCGGCGTGCTGTGCAGATAGACGTTGTATTCATTCGGGAAAAGGAATTTCACCAGCCCGAGGGAATTATTCGGACCGGGCTTCTGGCGAACCGTCAGCTTTCCTGCGCTCAATTGCGCAAGCACGCTGTCGCTGATCGGGCCATCGGTGATCACATTTCCGCTGTGATCTGTGACTTCAAAGTTCTTATTCGCAATGTAATTGCGGTTCTTGACGATTGAGGGAATAATCTCTGCGCGGATAATGCTGGGAGGCACATTCCAATAAGGACGGAAGACGATGTACTTCATGTCCTTGGCAAAGACAGGCGTTTGGGAACGCATGGCCCGGCCCACCACCACATTCATTTCAAGCACTACCTTCAGATCGGGACCGAAGACGCGCAGGATAAATTCGGGAATATTTGCCACAATCGGCGGCTGGGGAAACTGCAAAGGCAGCCAACGCCAGCGCTCCAGCGCATCCTGTAACTGCTGCACACGAAAGGCAAGGGGAACGTTCAGCCTCCGCACTGTCTCTTTATCGAGATTGCCGGTGACGGTTAATCCATGACGCGACTGGAATGTCTTGACGCCATCGACGATAGGACCGCCATATGTCGTTGCGGCTGTATCGATCTGCCTATCTGCATGGAGGTCGCCAAGCAGCCGAAGGCGCTGTGCTAACTGATTGATGCCCGCATAGGAGCCGCCCGGAGTAATGGTTTTGGCCACATCCGGGACTGCCGGGCCGTCACCCTGCGCTGCAAGCTGAAGATAATGCTGCAGAGCGGCTTCCGTGCGCCTGTAGCCATCATAGGGCCGCTCCACCTCGTTCAGGACATTTTGGACGTCGGCGGCATGGATGACTTCCGTAGTAACAAAATGGGGCAGATCATACTTGTTCTGCTCGATATCGAGATCCAGGCTGAGACGCTTCGGGTTTACGCGTCCGATATGCAGATCGGAGATATACCGCATGGCGCCGACCGTGAGCGCGGCGTCGAAGCGGGCCAGCGTGTCAGGAGTGGGAGCGTGATCGAGCGCCTGCAAGCGTTCGCTCCATCGGGAGGCGTCGTAGTCATCGGGATTCAAGCCTTTTTGCCGGCTCGCCTCGAGCGCCTGAATCACACCGAGCGCCTGGGGCGTGGGCTTATTGTTATTGATCCAGATAGGCGCAAAATTCGATGATTCATAAATGTGCTGGAAGTGCAGCCGGTAATCGGAGAAATCGGGCCAGTTCAGGTCCCTTAGGTGTCCGCTCGCGGCGATGGCATGCAGTTGAGCGGAGATGGCTCCGCTGTCGACGCTTGTCGTCGTGGATTGGGCAGGTGGCGCCGATGTTTGCGGGTTGCATCCCGCTCCTGCAAGCCAAATCGTGAGAAGAAGTGCAAACAGCAGGTATCGGCGGACGAATTGGGACATGGCTTATTAAAACATTGAAAAATTTAGACAAATATAAATTTTTAGGAGGGTATATACCGCGTTCCGCCGGAAGTAAAAAGGGCGTCCGCATGCCGGACGCCCTTTTTATTCGGATTCAAGTTGATTATGGCAAGTAGTAGCGGAATGACGTCTCGAAGATGTTGTCCGTACCCTTTGCGCCGCCGCCCGGATTCGTTGTGCCACCCGTACCGGACCAGAGGTTGCGCTCGATGTAGCTGTACTGGATACCCTGACGAAGGCGTCCCATCGGGCCGTTGTAGAAGTTATACCAGTATCCGGAGCTGAACTCCTGCACATCCTTGTTATTGCCTTTGCAATTGCCGGTTGCGCCGGGAGAATAGCTGCCGCCCGGAAGCGCTTCGGTATTGCAGCCGCTCATATCAGCAGAGTAGAGACCATAGCCCGATTTGCCGCCATCTAGGATGTCGCGGCCTACGTAGTCGCCGCCATAGTTGAAATAGAGGCTAAGGCGCTTCGTGGGGTTCGCTTCCACGGTGCTGAGCGCGGAAAAGTTGTGCAGCAGAGACATCTGGCCATTCGAGTGGAAGGTCAGGTCAGCAATGGTCGCATCACCCATACGACCGGTACCGTCACCCCATAGCCCCTTCAGACCAAGCGTGAGCTTTTTCTGAAGAAGAGGGAACCGGAAGCCGCCGCCGATACCGCCGCCGACGGTGGTGTCGTTATAGGCGCCGGTGGAAGATGTGCTGTTGGGATAGACGCGATTGCGGAAGAAGCGAGCAACGCCAAAGAGCTCGTAGTGGCCGAACCCTGGTTCCCATGCCACCTTGGCAACCATTTCCGGCGCAAGATTGAAGGAGTAATTGGCAGTAGAGTTATAAAGACCGCCACCGACACCGGCTGAACCCAGGAACTGATTAGTTGGGCTGCTGCCGCCGGGAAGAGCCTGATCGTTCTCCGCCGCTGCACCGATCCAGAACTTGTCGGCAAAATTCTTGGTCACGCGGAAGCCATATTGACGGTTCCATACAAAGCCGGCGGTGTACTGCGGATCGATGGTGCCGGGAAGAATTTCAGTGCCGTTATCCAGGCCATGCGTGGTCTCGGTTGTCAGCGACCACATTTGGCCGCCGGTAAAGGTCCAGCCGCTCTGCAGGGCGGCCTGCGCCCAGATCTGACGCTGACGGACAACATAGCTGTTCGACTGGTTGTTGTTGGAGGTGATGCCGGTGCCGAGCCAATCCATTTCGTAGTAGCCGGTCAGCGTCATATCGTTCAGCTTGCCTGTGGCCTTGATGGCCAGACGCGACTGGCGGCCTGAACCGAAAAACTCGCTCGTCTGCGCCTGTCCGGAGTGCTCCAGCGGCACGCCGGTGAAGGGCGTGTTGATGTCGCCGCCGGTAGCCGCGCTGCGCCACACCGTGGCCGCTTCAACAAAGCTTCCTGCCGGGGAGATGGTAATGCCCTTGTAATGCAAGGCATCCGGGTGCTCGACCTGCTTCTTTACCTGGGCCTGCGCATCCTGGACAGTCGTTACGAGAGACTGAGAGTTGAGCTTGAGATCGGAAACGGAGCTCTGCAGGCTGTTGACGGCCTGAGTATTATCCGAAACGGCGGCTTGCTGCGCCTGGGCGGCCTGCTGTGCCTGGGCGGCAGCAGCCTGCGCCTGGGAAGCGGCCTCCTGGGCCTGCTGTAGCTGCGTATCGCGCTCGGAGAGCTGCTGTTTCAACGACTGGATCTGGGAATTCATCTCCTCGCGGAGTGATTCAATCTGCGACTCCACCGAAGGTTTGGCTGGGGCTGTTCTTTTCGCCCTGTGCGCCTTGCTGGTGGTAGTCTGTGCGTGCCCGGCGACAAGCGTCGACGCAAGCACAAGTCCAGCCAGTGCTTTCAAATTGGTTTTCATTTGGCCTCTCATCTGCAACTGCTTCTTTGTGACAACAATCAAAGGGGAAATTGTGGATGCAGCAAACATCGTGGGCACACGAGCGCCGCTCCTGCAGATTGCAGAAATCGGACTTCAGGCTTGGGAAGTGTGCTATATCCGCTTCCAGCTTCCCAAGCGTCTGTTAAAGACGTGCGAATTTCACGTGAATAGACGGCAAAAACCGGAAGAAATGGTTGTGTAAAATGAGTGGAAAAATCGTTAAAATGGGCCTAAACAACGCTTACACAGCAGTTTGCATCAGACCTTATACTTCGCCTCCAAGCTTTTCAAATAGCCGGAAATGAGGCCAGTACGATACCCATGAGCCAGAACCAAAGCCTACAAAATGCGTGGGGCGATCGAATTCGTGCGCTGAAAAACGTCCCTCCTGTCCTGAAGATTCTTTGGGAATCCGGCCCCGTGGTCGTCGTCTGGGGACTGATTCTGCGCGTTATCGTCGCATTTATGCCATGGGCAATCGCAAAAGTTGCCGCATGGATTATCAACGGCGTCGAGCATGTTTTGCGGCACCAGGGCCTTCCCAACCATTTCTGGTGGATTGTTGGGCTGGAGGTCAGCCTTGCGGTTGTAACCGGCCTCCTGACCCGAACGATCGATTATTTCGATTCCCTGCTGGCTGATCGCTACACGCATCACGTCAGCATTGAAGTGATGCGCCAGGCAGCGCAGCTCGACCTGACAACGTATGAGGATCCCGTTTTTTACGACCGCCTGGAGCGCGCGCGGGCACAGGCGACGGATCGGCTTGTATTGATTCAGCAACTGGGCAGGCTCTACCAGCAGATCATCACGACCTTGATCTTTACCGGCACGCTGCTTTATTACTCACCCTGGCTGATGGTGCTGCTCGCGCTCGGCGTCATACCTTCATTTCTGGGCGAGACGCACTTTGCTTTCCTTGGATATGCGAAGAACTTCCGGCAGACCCCGGCTAAACGCCAGATGGATTACCTGCGACAGGTGGGCGGCAGCAAGGAAGCCGCAAAAGAGCTGAAGCTCTTTAACCTGAATGAATATCTGACAAACCGGTTCGCCGCTCTCGCTGAACAGATTTACCAGGAAAACATCGCGCTCTCGCGCAAGAAGCTGATCGGCGGCGGACTGCTGGGCATCCTGAGCACGCTGGGCTACTACGGCTCCTATGCTTATGTCATCTGGCGAGCGGTAAACGGCTACTACAACATCGGCACCTTTTACTTCATTACGAATGCGATTGTGCAGGCAAGCTCAAACCTGCAGCAGGTCTTCTCCACGGCTTCCGGCATTGCAGACCAGGCGCTCTTCCTGACGGACCTGATTGCTTTCTTCGAGATGAAGCCCACGGTGCACTCCAAGCCGAATGCTCTTCCGGCACCGCGTCCCATCCGAAAAGGCTTCGAGTTCCGCAATGTTTCCTTCGCGTATCCGGGCACGGAACGCAGAGTGTTGAGGGATTTCAATTTCACGCTGCGTCCGGGCGAGCGCATCGCTTTGATCGGAGAAAACGGACAGGGCAAGACCACAATCGTAAAACTCATCACGCGTCTTTACGATCCGACTGAAGGACAGATCCTGCTGGACGGCGTGGATCTGCGCGATTATTCCCTAGAAGACCTGCACAAGGAAATCGGCGTCATCTTTCAGGACTTCATGCGTTATGAAATGACGGCGCGAGAAAACATTGCGATTGGACGCGTTGAGATTCCGCACACCGAAGAGGAGATTGAGAGCGCGGCGCAGAAGAGTCTGGCCGCCGGCGTCGTGGGCAAGCTGCAGCACGGCTACGATCAGATTCTTGGCCGCCGCTTTGAAGGTGGTGTCGATCTCTCAGGCGGCGAATGGCAAAAGGTTGCGCTGGCGCGCGCATATCTTCGCGATGCGCAGCTGCTGATTCTGGATGAGCCGACCGCAGCGCTGGATGCGAGGAGCGAACTGGAAGTCTTTGAGCGCTTCGCAGAATTGACAGAGAACAAGATGGCGTTGCTGATCTCGCATCGCTTCTCCACAGTGCGCATGGCTGACCGCATCGTCGTCCTCGAAGGTGGAAGGCTGGTAGAAGAAGGCAATCACAAACAATTGATGGCGCTCGGTGGCCGCTATGCGGCGATGTTTGAAATGCAGGCGGCAAGCTACCGATAACGTACGGAAAGATTCATGGCAGACGACCAGAACCCCATTGACGTTTCGAACATAGAGGAAGAGCCTCCCATTGCTGTAGAGCCATTGCTTGCAGCAGCGCGCGTGACTGTGTCCGGCTGGCATGTGACGCGTCAGCCAAAAGGCAAAGACGGCTATGCCGCGCGCGTGGAAGCCGCGCGTGATGCGCTCGATCTTCTTTCCGCGGAAGTTCAGACCATAGATCCGAAAACGGCGGAAGACGCCGATCCATTACTGGAGATACGCGAAAACCCGCGCTTGCTGCGCGGGGTTATTCTCGAAGCCGCTTCCATCCGGCGCAAAGTACGGCGGTTGCCGCGCATCGTCTCGACCAATCAGGAAGAAGAGCCGCGCGCCGCCGCAATGGCAGCTGCTTATCTCGATGCCGCCGGTTCCCGCTGGTCGCCTGAAGCTTTTCAGGCGTTTGTTGAGGAAGCACAGAAGATCGATCCGCTGGAGCTGGAGGAATTGTGGGCGCTTCCTACAATGCTCAAATTTCTTCTGCTCGAATGGATTCTTACGCAAGCCAGCGCGCGTTTTCATGCCCCCGGCTCTACTGCCGCAGGTTCGGCGGAAATGCTGCGCCTTCGCATTAAAAGCGTGCGCGATGTCGGATATTCCGATTGGGCTTCGATACTGCAGCAGCTCATCTCGTTCGAGCCCACATTGCAACAGGATCCCACGGGGACATACGAGCACATGGATTTCGAGAGCCGCCAGCAATATCGCAAAGCAGTAGCCGATATTGCGCGCTACTCAGAAGATACGGAATCTCAGGTAGCGATGGCGGCTCTCGATATGGCCAGGCAAGCCGAAGAGCAATCAGCCAGCGACCCGCGCATGCACGCACGCCGCGCGCACATCGGCTATTATCTTGTTGATAAAGGATTTCCGGCGCTTGCCAGGCGTGTCGGCTATCGTCCTCCATGGATCGATCGATTCCGGCTCGCAATTCAACGCAATGCCGACGATTTTTACATCGGCTCGATTGAAGTTCTTACAGTTGTGCTGATTGCCGTCATTTTGCTGCCGCTGATTCCTACTTATGCCATATTTGGCGGCCTTACCGTCGCGTTCATCCTTATGCTGCTGCCGGTAACGCAAGGCGCAGTCGACCTGGTGAACAACACGGTTACATCTCTTTACAAGGCGCGAGCGCTTCCCAAGCTCGATTTCAACGAACGAATTCCCGACGAATACACCACGCTTGTGGTCGTTCCAACTCTGCTCATTAACGAGAAGCAAACACGCGAGCTCGTGCAGGAGTTGGAAGTTCGCCTCCTTGCCAATCCTGATCCCAATCTGCATTTCGTTCTCCTGACCGATCTGCCGGACTCGATCACGCGCCCACGCGAAAACGATACAGATCCGCTGGTGGATCTCGCCGTGCAGCTCATCAATGACCTCAATACGCGTTACGCTTCACCCAGGAACGGAACGTTCTTCCTGCTGCATCGGCATCGTCTCTTCAACGCCCGGCAAGGAGTGTGGATGGGATGGGAACGCAAACGCGGTAAATTGCTCGATTTGAACAAGCTGCTGGTTGGCGTGTTTGACGCTTTCCCGGTAAAAGTCGGCAACCTGGATATTTTAAAGAGCGTGCAGTACATCATCACGCTCGATTCCGACACGCAGCTTCCACGTGGCTCCGCGAATGCCATGATCGGCGCGATGGCCCACCCGCTGAATCGCGCCATTATCGATCCGGAAAAGCGCATAGTTACAGAAGGCTACGGCATTCTGCAGCCGCGTGTGGGCGTCAGCGTGCACTCGGCTTCGCGCTCGCGGTTGGCGTCGATTTATTCGGGACAGACCGGCTTCGACATCTACACTCGCGCCATTTCCGATACATATCAGGATCTTTATGGCGAAGGGATTTTTACCGGCAAAGGGATTTATGAAGCTCGCGTGCTTCATGAAGTGCTCGATCGCCGCTTCCCTCGCAATTCACTATTGAGCCATGACCTGATTGAGGGCGCATACGCGCGCGCAGGCCTGGTAACCGATGTCGAAGTGATCGATGATTATCCATCGCATTACTCTGCCTATACGCGCCGGAAACACCGCTGGGTGCGCGGCGACTGGCAGATTGTGCAATGGCTCTTTGCGCGCGTTCCCGACGAGTCCGGCCGTTATGTGCGCAATCCCATCTCGACAATTTCGCGCTGGAAAATCTTTGATAATCTGCGCCGCTCGCTGGTAGAGCCGCTGACAATGGCTCTACTCGTTGCCGGCTGGCTGGGGCTTCCCGGCGGCCCTCTCTATTGGACGCTGACAACCCTGCTGCTGATGTTTCTGCCCACCTTTGTACAGTTAATCTTCAGCACGGGGCGCGCCATGGCAAGCGAGCAGCAAGGCGCCATGCGAGAAGCCTTCACCGGCTTTCTGCAAGGCGCATTTATCACCCTGCTGAATCTTATCTTCCTTCCGCACCAGACCATGCTTTCGATCGATGCTATCGTTCGGTCGCTTGTGCGGCGCTTCATTACCGGCCAACGGCTGCTTGAATGGGAAACAGCGGCTGAGGCCGAAAGCGCAACGCGCCGTACGACGCCGGTCGATCGCTATCTCGCCATCATTCCGGTTTTTGCCATCATCCTCGCTGTCATTATTCTTGCTATCGATCCAAAATCGCTTTTAGTTGCTGCGCCGGTATTGCTGCTCTGGGGATTTTCCGGCGGCATCACGCTCTGGCTCAATCATGCTCCACGCGAGCAGCGGCAGAAGCTCACTGCCGACGAAGACTCATTTCTGCGCCAGCATGCGCTGCGCATCTGGCGCTACTTCTACCAGTTTGGCGGCGAGCGGCACAACTATCTCATCCCCGACAATGTGGAAGAAGACGGGCTGTTCGAAGCGGCTCGCGTTTCCCCAACGAACCTGGGCCTGCTATTAAATGCGCGGCAAGCCGCATGCGAGTTCGGCTTTCTTACGGTTCCGGAATTTGCCTCGCTGACACATTCCAGCTTTGCAACCATCGCTCGCCTCGAAAAGCATCGCGGGCATCTTTACAACTGGTACAACACGCATACGCTTGAGCCCTTAAAGCCGATCACGGTTTCCTCAGTCGATAGCGGAAACCTTGCCGCATCGTATTACACGCTGCGTATGGGCGCACTGTTCCTGCTCAAAGAACCGCTGCTTTCCCATCGGCTATTTGAAGGCCTGAGAACGAATTGGCAACTGTTACAGTTACATATTCCATCACTAGCAAGAAAGAGCGCGATGACCCTGCCCGCCACCGGCGCCACACTGGATACATGGATTGGCTGGGTACTTGAACATGATGGCGCCGGCTTGACAGAAGAATCCGTACAGGATGAGGCGGCTTGGTGGCTTGCGGAAGTCAGATTGCGCATTGCATCTCTTGCTGCCTTGATACGCGATTACCTGCCGTGGCTGTTGCCGGAATTTACGCAATTGCGCGAGATCGCTCAACTCGGCATGCGGGATGAAACGATCTACCCTTCGCTAGAGACAGCCGCCGATTTTGCTGCTCAGCTCGATCAGCG
Organism: Alloacidobacterium sp.; assembly: GCA_035547425.1. Lineage (GTDB taxonomy): Bacteria > Acidobacteriota > Terriglobia > Terriglobales > Acidobacteriaceae > Alloacidobacterium. Next base: position 22,131 of record DASZUU010000042.1, read on the forward strand.
CCTGGCCCGCGCATGGGCAACACGCGACGGAGATACGAATGTATTTTTAGGAGAAAAGCTGCGGTCTTTATTGCCGCAGGCAAAAGAGAAGCTGGCCGAGCTTGCACACAGCATGCAGGACATTTCCGAAAAAGCTTATCGGCTGGTCGATGAAATGGATTTCGCTTTTCTTCTGCAGAAAGGCCGCATGCTGCTCTCGATTGGCTATGAAGTCGAAACAAAGAAAGTGCATAAGGCATGCTATGACCTGTTAGCCTCCGAAGCCCGCATCGCCGCCTTTGTCGCTATTGCTAAAGGCGATGTACCGCAGCAGGTATGGTTCAAGCTTGGGCGCACGCATACGATGGCGTTCGGACGCTCGGTGCTGATCTCATGGACCGGCACCATGTTCGAATACCTGATGCCCGCGCTCTGGATGCGCAGCTATCCTGATACGCTCGTCTCCCGCACGCTGGCGGCAAATGTCCAGATACAGCGCGCTTTTGCCCGCGAACAACGCATTCTGTGGGGCATTTCCGAGTCGGGCTACGCGCAGAAAGACAATGCGGGCCACTACCACTACCAGGCGTTTGGTATTCCGCAAATTTCGCTCAAGTGGGACGCAACCGCAGGTCCCGTAGTCTCGCCCTATTCAACGTTCCTGGCGCTTGGCGTCGACTCGGTTGAGGCAATGCGAAATCTCCGCCGCATGGCATCGAATGGATGGGTTGGAGCTTACGGCTTCTACGAAGCGGTCGACTACATGGAATCAAAACGCGAGCCGCAGCTTGTACGCGAGTGGATGGCGCATCACCAAGGCATGGCGCTGCTTGCGCTATTGAATCTTCTCGATGATGACAAGGTGCAGCAATGGTTCCATGCAAATCCGCAATTGCAGGCAACGGAATTGCTTCTCCACGAAAAGCCGATGAGCGAAGCGGCTTTGCGTGCGGAATATAAGCAATACCAGCCTCGACCTGTAAGAGTCAGCGCAAGCAGGAAAGCAAGCTAAACAGAAAGCGAGAGCCGCAACTGCGACTCTCGTTTTGTTTAGAGCGCTCTGTTCCAGCTATCGCAATAAACGCAGCGCGTTTTCCCGATACACCTTGCGCAGCACATCGTCCGGAAGATACAAGCCATAAATGTTCCATCTCCCCTGCCGCGAAGCATGCGACGGGTATTCAAAATACTCGTCGGCAGTTTCGAGGAAGCGGAAGTAAAGGCGGTACATCGTCTCTTCCGGCAGCAGGTCTGATCCGAAAAGAATGCGATCCGGAAACCGCAAAAACAATTGACGCGCCGCATAGGGTTGACGGCCAAGTTCAGAAGCGCGCGCGCTAATATCGATATACAGATTCGGATGCGCCTCCAGCAGCTTCGTCACGCGCGCCAGATTTTCTCCGCTCTCGGCAACGTGCGCCGCCACAAATGTCGTCTTCGGGTGCCGCGCGATAACGCTGTTGCGCTGATCCAGCAATTCATTCTTGGAAAAATGCGAGCCGTAGAAGCCCCAGTCCGGATGAGCAGCTAATTCCTCGTAGCGCTCGTTATGCGCATCGATCGGCAAAAAAAATGCGTCGGGGTCCGCAGTGTGGAACATCACCGGAATATTCAGCTCTGCCGCCTTATCGAAGATAGGCGCAAGGCGCTCGTCATCGACGCGCATCAATTCTCCGTCGGCATCGCGCACGCTGAGGCCAAGGTCTTTCCAGAATTTGATTCCCTGCGCGCCGCGCTCCACCAGCTTTTCCAGCCGCTCCAGTGTGCGCTTCACAAAATCCGGATGCGTGACATCCGACCAGTCCATCCAACCGATCGTGGCGAAGCGATCCGATACGGAATGAAATTTATCGATCATGCGAAGAGCTTCTTCGCCGGTCTTCATCGTGATATTGACGATCTTCTCGATACCGCAGGCATCCATGATGCGCAGCACTTCCGCAGGTTCCGTGGCATCGAGATGATTGTGATAATCGATGACGGAAAAGCGAGCTTTTTCCGGCAGGTGCTCTTCCGCCATCACCATCGACTGCGGTTGAAACTCGCTCAGGGGAAGATCTACCTTCGCCTTCGCCGTCACCATCGCCACAAATTTATCGTCGGCGCACATATTATTCTTCTCCACCTTGCTTGAGGCCAGCGAACATCGTGCGCAGATCCTGAAATCCCTTAACAGCGACAATCAACGTGATGACCGCAAAGGCGGCACCCGCCAGCACCAGCCAGATCGCCCAGAAATTGAGCCAGAAATTCATCGGCCTCCTCCGGCAGCAATCGCTGTTTCCTGCGTTTCCGCATTCGTCTTCTTTCCAAGAAAGGAACCTGCCAGAAGACCGAAAGCAGCAAGACCGAATGAGGCAAACCCGGCAAAGCTCTCGCTCTTATGCATAAAGAAAAATGGAATGATGGCGCCGGCGGCACCCAGCAGCATGGCGCAGTAGCCGCCGGTAAGGTTCGCCCGCTTCCAGTAAAGGCCGCCGATCACACAGACAAAAGCTCCTGCCAGAAAGATCGTTCCGGTGATGTTGAGATAGAGATAGACGGCGCCAGGCGGCGTATAGAGCAATCCCCAGAAGATAAGAAATAGACCCACCGCAAAGTTGCAGATTCGATTGATGAGCAATTGCGTCTTGTCTGCAAGCGGGGGACGCCCCATCTGCTTTCGCAATGGCCCAACAATATCCTGCGAGATTACAGCGCTCCATCCCAGCAGGTACGAGCTGTTCACTGACATGGTAGCCGCCAGCATTCCGGCCACAACAATGCCGCGAATTCCCGGCCCCAGCAGCATCGAGAGCATCGCCGGCATGGCATCGATCGGCTCCAGCGCATGGCCGTGAATGATGGGCTGCGGCACTCCTCCGACAATCGCACCCGTACCGAGCAGCGTAAGCGCGGCAATTCCCCACAGCATCGGCAGCATGCCGCGCCCGAGAAAAATGAAACCGGTCCAGGTCATCACACGCTTCGATACTTCCGGGCTCTTGGTCGAGAACATCCGCATTGCCGTTGTCTGCCAGCATGTATGGATCGCAAGCCACAGCAGCAATTGCCAGATCAAAAAGCTCCATCCAAACTTAGGCGCAGTTATGGGATTGAATCCGCTTGGCCCCATCACGCTTTCTACTTTCGTAACCATCGCATGCCATCCGGCGAAGTGCACCCCATAGATCGTAATGATGATGGTGGCAATCGAAAGGAGTACGTACTGCAAATAATCGGTGATGACGATCGAGATCATGCCGCCAACCGTCGTATAGACGAGCTCCAGCAGCAGAATGGAGATCATGGCAGCAACAAGGTACTTCTGATTCATGCCGCTGATCACGGTCAGAAATTCGCCTTCCACCTTGAGGAAGACACCCATGTTCAGAATCCCGCCCAGCGCTACCAGAATGCCGGTAACGATGCGCAGGCCGCGGCTGTACTTCACTTCAAAGTATTCCGGAACGGTCATCAGGCGCAGAGCGCGCAGTCTGCGAATCACGAACCCGGTTCGGCCAACGAAGATCATGGCAATACCGGAAATCAGCGCAGCGGCAAAAGCAGCAAAGCCGTAACGGTAGCCCAGCTCGCTGTTGTACATGAAAGTAATGGTGCCGATTTCCGTGGCGGCAAGCGTTGCGATGCCAATGTAAGTGCCGAGCTCGCGCCCCGCAACCAGAAAATGCGCTGTGTTTCCTACGTATTTGCGCCCCAGCAGCCCGATGAGCATGGAAATGCCCAGGTACGCGACCACAATGATCCAGTCAATCGGAGCAAAATTCATCGTGCGCCTGCTTCTGACACGACAAGAGGAAATTGGTTTTCCTGCAGGAAAGCCGCAACCAGTTCACGATCACGGAATGCCTCGGTGCCGCCCGAGCGCAGTGTAGAAAGCGCTCCTGTAATGTTTCCCGCCCGAGCGCAGGTTTCCAGCGGCAATCCCCGCACCCACGCCGACAGGAATCCGGCATTGTAGCTATCACCTGCGCCGATTGTATCTACTGGAGTTACATTTACCGGAGGTGCTTCAAATCTTTTTCCACCTGAAAGAACAAATGAGCCGCGCGCACCGCACTTCACCGCGACACAGGGCACGCGGGAAGCCAGAGCGTCCAGAGCTTTCTCTGTCGTGTCCTTATGAGCGATGCGGCACAACTCCGTCTCATTCGGCAGCAGCACATCGATCAGGTCGAGTACCTCATCCAGCGCGCCGCTCCACGTATCATCGGGATCGTCGTTCGTGTCGAGAGAAAGTGTCAGTCCGGCGCGTTTCAGCTCGCGAAAAAGCTCCGGCACATCTGGCGCGAGCTTGCGCTGCAAAAAAAGAGACGATAAATGAAAATGCCGCGACGCTTTCAAGTAATCGAGATCGAGATCGGCAATCGTCAGTTCCTGAATCGTTCCCAGATAGGTAAAGATATGCCGTTCCTTGCCATGCGGCAGCAGCACCGTGACGCCGGTAGGAGTCTTTGCATCGAAAATGACACGCTCCAGATTGGCACCGCTATCTTTCAGGCGTTCCAGCGCAACGCGTCCCAGTTCATCCGGTCCAACTCTCGTGATGAACCCCACCCTGGAGCCCAGCACGGCGAGGTTATGCGCCAGAATGGCGGAGGAGCTGCCCAGTGTCGCTTCAAAGCCCGAGGCCAGCAGCTCTCGCTCCACGGGCATTTGCTGCGGCAGCCCATAGAGGATCAGGTCAAGATTGATTTCGCCTGCGATGGTGATATCGAACATTCAGGAATCACAAAGAAAGGATGTAATGGCATTTCCTCATAAAAGGAAAGTAAAAGTCAATAAAAGATTAAAATCGAAATAAAGCAGACTGAGGGCTCCTCACTTTAAACAATAATCACTTCAATCCCCTGGCCCCGCAAATTCTCCACATCCGTTTCGGGAAGCCCCTTGTCGGTAATGATGCAATGGACGCTCGACGGCGGCACAATACGCGACAGGCTGCGGCGATGGAACTTGGTAGAGTCGCACACCACCACCACGCGCTTTGCCGCCTTCACCATCGCGCGATTAACCCGCGATTCGAGTACATTCGGCGTCGTCAAGCCAATCTCCATATCGAACCCATCCACGCCCAGAAAAAGAATGTCGGCGTGCATTTCCTCCAGCACATCCTCCGCCAGCGGGCCCACAAGCGAAAAAGAATTCTTGCGCAGGGTTCCCCCGGTAAGAATGACTTCAAAGTCCGTTCCGGCAAGATCCGCGGCGATGTTGATAGCATTCGTAATCACAGTAAGATGCGTAAGCCTGCGCAGCACCTGGGCTACCACTGTCGTCGTCGTTCCGGAATCGAGCATGACACACTGCCCTTCCTGCACGAGCTTCGCAGCCGCATTGGCAATCCTCTGTTTTTCCTGCGAGTGCTGACGCATCTTTTCCTGCAGGGAGGGATCAAACATGGCTCCCGCTGAAAGCGGCAACGCTCCGCCATGCGTGCGTTGCACCAGCCCCTTCGCCTGCAGATAATCGAGGTCTTTGCGGATCGTGATCTGGGAGATTCCGAGATTTTCCGACAGCTCATTGACCAGAACGCGGCCATGGCTCTGCACCAACCCCAGAATATGCTGACGCCGTTCTTCGATCAGCATGGAATCCTGCTCTATGTGTTTTGATTTGCGCGCCACTGTATCTTTCCTGCTCCTCCTGGCGTAAAAAGCTACCGAGTGTCTGATTGTATGCGATGGATGAAAATGCGAGAACCCCTTACCTTTTCAGCCCTGGAAGCTTCGCCGGAACTCCTCAACGGCGTTGCTCTTTCTTCTGTCTCGGCAGTCTGGCCCCTGGAGATGAATTCGGCAATCGGATACAGACGGCGACCTTGTGGGGATCCGGCGAAGGATCGAGGTTGTCTTACACATTCCGATATTCATAAAGATGAGCCTCATAAAAAAGTAATAAAACGATAGCGAAGGCACATAAATAAACTGGCAAAGTAAAGTTTGGTTTGATTTTATAAGCTCAATCAAATCAGTCTATTTTCAGGGATTTATGGATAATCATGACGCAAAATCGCATTCCTGAGCTAATAATTTTCCCCAAATAGATAGATAATCTTAATACTGTCGATTTATTTCACTTGATTACGCTTATGAATCGGTGTAATACAATCAAGTGCCAATTATGGAAGGAGCTAACCCTTTGCAGGACGCACTCTCTGCGCTGCTTTTTCTGCCCGATACCGAGAAAACCGCACGCGGTCTGACGGACACCCCCCGCGAAATTCAACAGCAACCGGACACTTGGCGGAATACGCTGACCCGTCTGGACGCCGACTCTGCGCGCATCCGCGAATTTCTCCACAGCTGCGGCATCGCCCCCGGCTCAGAAGTTACTCCAAATGTGATACTTGCGGGAGCCGGCACATCCGATTACATCGGTCGCTCGCTCACCCGGCTTCTGGCTCAAAAATGGAATACGAATGTGGTTGCAATTCCCAGCACCGAGCTGCTGACCAATCTCGACGATCACATTCTGCCCGGGAAAAAATATCTTCTGATTTCCTTTTCGCGTTCCGGCGAAAGCTCCGAAGGCATTGCGCTGCTGCATCTTGCCCACGAACGCTATCCTGCGCAGATGCGCCACCTGCTGGTTACCTGCAATGCATTCGGCTCCATGGCAAACTTTCCCGGCATCTTTACTGTGACGCTCGACGATGCCACCAATGATCGTGGATTGGCGATGACCAGCTCCTTTTCAAATATGGTGCTGACCGGTCAGTATCTGGCATGCATCCATGAAAGCAGCGCGTACAGAGCGATTGCCGAGAAACTCGCCGATATCGGTGCAAACCTTCTGCCGCAGGCTGCCAACCTCGCAGCCGAGCTGGCGCCGAAGTCATTTCGTCGCGTATGTCTTCTCGGCACTGGAGCGCTTCAGGCCACAGCGCAGGAGTCGGCCCTCAAAGTGCTCGAATTGAACGCCGGCAAAATCCCCACGTTGGCCGAATCCTTCCTCGGGCTGCGGCATGGACCCATGTCGTTTCTGACGAAGCAGACGCTGGTCCTTGCCTTTCTTTCCGATGACGAGGATCGCGTGCCTTATGAACTGGATTTACTCGAAGAAATCCGCCTGAAGGACCTCGCAGGGGCGATCCTGATTGTGGCTCCGCGTACTTCCGATCGCATTCAAAAGCTGTCCAGCCATGTTCTCTCCCTCGATGCGCCAATTCATTTTCCGGATGCCTATCGGCCGGTCGTCGACATCATCGTCGGCCAACTGCTCGCGCTTTTCCTGGCCATCGAAAACGGAATTACTCCCGACACGCCCAGCGATGGAGCCATCAGTCGCGTCGTCTCGCATGTAAAAATTTACTCGCCTACCGGAAGGACGGAAAAATGATCGAAGTAAAACATGCGCGCAGATCAGCTCTGCGCGCATCTGCTTTGCTGCTGATTGCTCCCTTTGCCTTCATTCCCCTGCATGCCCAGGACACCGAAAAAGCCTTAGCCACCGAACATAACGGCAGCTACAAATTGGCAGACCGCGAAGTAGAAGCCACATGGAAAGTATCAGAGAACAAGCTGCACGAAGTCGCCTTTATCGATAGGCTCCATAGTGCCACCATAGAGCTTCCCGATCCGTTCGCGGTTCTCTTGAAAAACGGCGCAATCTACAATGCCGATAATCTTCATGCCGACGGCGATCCCAAAATAACAGAGCTGACGCCCAGGCCCGATGCTTCGCGCTATTCGGATCGGCTCGCGGGTGAAGAGTTCACGCTTCCTCTCGTCAGCACCGACGGTAATTTTCATGCAACCTGGAAAGTGGTTTTGCGCGATGGCTCCGGTTATGTTCGCCAGTTTCTGACCATCACCGCCGGATCCAGCGATCTGCCTATTGCGCGCGTTCAGCTTATCGATGTCAATCTTCCCGGCTCGCATGTTGTCGGCTCCGTCAAAGGCTCGCCCATTGTTGCCGGAGACATCTATCTCGGCTTTGAGCATCCGCTGTCCGACAGCAAAGTTGCCGGAGATCGAGCCACCGCCTACATGGATCGCGATCTGCCGCTCAAAGCCGGTCAGAGCGTCACATATTCTTCCGTCATCGGGACCACGCGCACCGGCCAGCTCCGCCGCGACTTTCTGACATATATCGAACGCGAACGCGCACATCCCTATCGCACATTCCTGCACTACAACTCCTGGTATGATCTCGGCTACTTCAATGCATATGACGAAAAGGGCGCGCTCGACCGCATCAACGCCTTCGGACAGGAGTTGAACAAGAAGCGCGGTGTGACTCTCGATTCGTATCTCTTCGATGATGGCTGGGACAACCACGCCTCACTTTGGAGCTTCAACCAAGGCTTCCCTGACGGCTTCGCTTCGGTGCGCGAAGCGGCGGCAAAATACGGCGCAGGCCCCGGCATATGGATGTCTCCCTGGGGAGGCTATGACGGCCCGAAAAAAGAGCGTGTACAGCTCGGCAAGGAGGCCGGCTATGAGATCGTCGACGGCGGATTCGCGCTCTCCGGTCCCAGGTACTATGCCCGTTTCCGTGATATTGCTCTTGAAATGATCCGCAAATACGGCGTGAATCAATTCAAGTTCGACGGCACCGGCAATGCGAACTCCGTTTTTCGCGGCAGCGCCTTCGATAGCGACTTCTCCGCAGCCATTCATCTCATCGGCGAATTGCGCGAAGCCAAACCGGACATTTACATCAACCTGACCACCGGCACCTATCCCTCCCCCTTCTGGCTGCTTTATGCCGACTCTATCTGGCGCGGCGGTGAAGATGACAGCTTTGCCGGAGTCGGCTCGTATCGCGAGCGCTGGATCACGTATCGTGACGCCGACACCTACGACGAGATCGTAAAAGGCGGCCCGCTCTATCCGCTGAACTCGCTCATGCTGCACGGCATCATCTACGCGCAGCGCCACAAGCAGCTCTCGTCCGATCCCGGCAACGACTTCCGCAACGAAGTGCGCGATTACTTCGGCAACGGAACGCAGTTGCAGGAGATGTACATCACCCCTTCCCTGCTGACACAGCAGAACTGGGATGATTTAGCCGAAGCGGCAAAGTGGTCGCGCAACAACATGGAGGTGCTCAAAGACACCCACTGGGTGGGCGGCGATCCTGCTTGGCTTGAAGTATACGGCTGGGCCTCCTGGACTCCGAAGAAGGGCATCCTGGTGCTGCGCAATCCCAGCGACAAACCGCAGAGCATCCGCATCGATCTGCAGAGAGCCTTTGAGCTGCCGCCCGGCGCGCCGCGGGACTACACCGCAAAAAGCCCGTGGAAAGACGATGCAAACAAGCCTGCTATCGCGCTGCGTGCGCATACCCCGCACGAATTCCAGCTGGCTCCATTTGAAGTGCTGACCTTCGACGTTACGCCGCGATAACGCAGGACAAGAGGCGCGACATGCGCGCCTCTTTAACCCAGCAATTGCTTTACGCCCTTCACCATCGCTTCCGGATTGAACTCGCTGCGAATAATCTCATCCGGGCAATCGCTATCATGGGAAACACGATAATTGCATACAAAGGCGATTTTCTGGTCAGGATTCTGTTTCTTGATGTCTTCGCAGAGCTTTTCTGCCAGCGGAATGCGTCCATCGCCCTCTACATCCACCAGCACAAGATCAAATTTGAATTTGGAATAGAGCTCTTCAGCTTCAATCAATGAGAGAGTAGAAACAACTTCATACCCCTGCAAGCGCAAAATGCTGTCGCGCAGCTCACGAATGATCTCACGGGCGCACAGATGCAAAACGCCTGGTTTTGAGGTAGTCACGCCGCGTAGCATAGCAGAGAGTCTTGTAAAACACGAAAATATTTAACAGTCAGGAATATCCTTCGACGCGGCTTGATAGCGTTATTTCACCGAATCAGAATGAGCAGCCAACTCGCCCGGCATGCCTACGGTTGGAACCAGCATGTCTTCCTTACGCATCACCAGGTTGGTTGCATTCAGGCTGGCCAGCTCAAATCCGTGCCCGTGCGTGATGGCATCCGTGGGACAAGCCTCGACGCAGTAGCCGCAGAAAATGCAGCGGTTGTAATCGATGTTGTAAACCTTGGCGTAGCGCTCCGAGCTGGAAATACGGTTCTCGGCAGTATTCTCCGCAGCCTCGATATAGATGCAGTTCGAAGGACAGGCTGCCGCGCACAAAAAGCAGGCTACGCACTTTTCAAGTCCGTTCTCATCGCGCTGCAACACATGCGCGCCGCGAAAACGCTCCTGCAACACCGCTCCACGGGTCGGCCCAGGACCATCCGGATAGTTCTCCACCTCTGTAGGCTCGAACATCTCCTTGAACGTGATACTCATTCCCTTGCCGATAGCCGCGATATTACGCACGATGGACATGTTTCTAGTATACGATGCGGAGCGAGGGGAAGAAACCGGTTGACCAAATATCGATGTGGCTGGAGTACAAAATTAGCATTCTTTAGCCTCGTTTTATGCACCTATTGCACATTTGCGCAGGAAACAAGCGTTTTAAAGCCTTATACATCCTGTCATTTTTCCGATGGGCTTCAAATTGTCAAAATTGACCCTCTTGCTCCAGGCATCACAGAACGTGGAGTAGATACCGCAGATGGAATCCGTCATATTGAAATGACGGCAGGACTTCGCATCATGTTTGCATATCCTGCAACAGACTTTTATGCGAACGTCAAAGTTGAATCTCTGCCTGAGAGTCGCTATGCAGAGCTAAAGAAGTGGCTCATTGCAAATTATGACTATCTTCTGAAATCTGATAACAACGTGCAGGCGAATACCACATTGCAATCTCCTTTAGATGGCTTCGACATCCGGGGCGATGACAGAATCAAGCTCGAAGGTGGAGTACTCGGTTTCTATCTTGCTTTCGACGATCCCGCGCATGTTGTTACGACTATTTATCTACTGAATCAGCAGCCATACGATCGCAAGTTCCAAACCATGGAACAATACCAGCGCTGCGAGACACATTTCTCAAGACATATTTCCCCTGTGTACGAATGAACCAGAAGCTCCAATCATGGATGGATAAGAAATGAAGTCATTCAAGCTTACACCTGTTGTATTTGGAATCTTTCTGACCGCATACGCATATATGTTGGCAGTCGCGCAGGACGTCACTTTGCGAATTGCCGGAAACGGGCAAACAACAAACGTGACAATAGCTGCTCTCAAAGCGGATGCGCACAAAACCGTGACCGTGCACAATCCGCATACCAATACCGACGAAACTTATTCCGGCGTGCCTTTGATCGAATTGCTGAAGCAGGTCGGCGCTCCCGCCGGGCACGACGTGCATGGCAAAGCGCTCTCCGAATACATTCTCGCTACCGGCTCAGATGGATATAAAGCCGTGCTGGCGCTGGCCGAGATCGAGCCGGACTTCCACCCCGGCGACGTACTGGTAGCCGACACCCTTGACGGAAAACCGCTCGATGAAAAAAGCGGTCCATTCAAACTAGTCGTCACCGAAGACAAGCGCCCGGCGCGTTCCGTCCGCAATCTGGTTTCTATCGAATTAAAATCCGCCGAATAGCAACAGCAATCGCAAAGCATTTCCGTAAAGCCGCCTGGCAAATACGCTTGATCCGTGATATCACCGTGAACATGGCCTCTACACAATCGCAAGACCCGGCAGAAGCAGCGAAGCGGAAAGCGGCAGTATGGGCCGCCTCACAAATTCAGGATGGCATGGCCGTCGGCCTCGGCTCCGGCACGACCTCGGCCCTGGTGATCGAAGAAGTGGGCCGCCGCGTCGCCTCCGGGCTCCGCATCATCGCCATCGCTACATCGGAGCAGTCGCACCGGGAGGCTGTCAGCCTGGGTATTCCCATGACCGATTTCGCGCATCAGCCGCACCTCGATCTCACCATCGATGGAGCTGATGAAGTCGAAGAGGGCACACTCCATCTCATCAAAGGACACGGCGGCGCGTTGCTCCGGGAAAAAATCGTCGCCATGGCCAGCAGCCGTTTGCTGATCGCCGTGGATCCGCGGAAACTGGTAAAGAAACTCGGCACCATCTTCACCGTGCCTGTCGAAGTCGTTCCCTTTGGATGGGAAACCACCGCAGCCCGTCTGCGCGACAAAGGCTTCGCGCCCGAACTGCGTGTGAATGACGATGGCAAGCCGTACATTACCGATGGCCGGCATTACATTCTGCATTGCAGCCTGCCCAAATCCGGGCTAACGCCGGAACAAGCAGCCGTTTCCCTTAAGGAAACTGTCGGTGTCGTCGAACACGGTCTTTTTCTCGGAATGGCAAGCAGGGTAGTGATCGGCAGCCCCGAAGGCATTCGGATTCTCGAAGCCACGCGCTGAGATCAAGCAGAATGGCGATCCAATCGCCGCCATGTAGACGAAATCTTCTGTGGCTGGCGCTTACGAAAGCTGTTCTCCTCCGGGATCGAAGCAAACGCAATCTGCGCAGGCGCGGCCTCGCGTACAAGATGGGAACCTCCGAGGTAAATCGCATGATCCCCATGCCGCGTCTGGATGGCATCCATCGTCTCTGTCAACTTCTGCCAGCGCTGCTCATCAGGCAGGAAAGTTTCTGTGTGCTGCTCCTCAGGGACAAGATCGTAAAGCTCAATCCCGATAAAAGTTGGCCTGCCTTCCGGGCAATCAGCCCACATGCGTTTGAAGAGCGCCAGAATCGTGAAATTATCCTGCGCCTCCAGCATACGTGTATGACATTCCCACAGCTTCTTCTCGCGCCCCGGAGAAAAGCTGAGATACACAGCCAGCCCTCGCGCCCAAAGCCTTCGGCTCCGCATTCGCGCCGTGGCACGCGCTAACAGCTTCTGGCCCACAGCAGCCGCCTGTTCCATAGTGCGTAATTGCGGCGGAAGCACATGCTGATGGCCGATGCTTTGTGCTACCGAAAGCGGTTCATCAAAATCATAACCATGCAGCCAATACCAGTAACGCTCACCATGAAGGCTGCCCCACGCTGCCCGCATCTCTTTTGCGCTTAACGAAAGCAGTTCGCGCATCGTGCGAATTCTCTGCCGTCTTAAATGGATTTCCATTCGCTCGCCAGCAGCGCGTTCGGCGCAAGTCCGATCGAACAGCGAAGGCATTCGCCAACCTCGCTCCTGATCTTTGCCTTGATCTTCTTCGCCAAAGCCACCGCATTCTCCGGCTCACACTGGCGACCCATGAGCCGGCAGGACATCTCGTCGATGGACAGCACCTGCTCCACCGGCAGGCATTGCTGGACTACCTCACAAATGCGGCGATGGAAGTGTACATACGCATCCTGCTGCGCCTGCACAAACGCAATGCCCGGACAAAGCCGACGTGCCTCCGCAACATCGGTGCCGGTTTGTACTCCGTATGCCTTCGCCTCATAACTGGCCGCAATGCAGCAGGTCGTTTCCGCCATGACAGGCAGGACAGCAACAGGTCGGCCTCGCAACTCCGGATGCAGCTGCTGCTCAACTGAAGCAAAATATGAATTCAAATCCAGGTAAAGCCAGCGAAGAATCCCTGCAGCGGGAGAATTCATGACTTCAGTATAGGCGAATAATAAGCGAATATCCAAGGTATTAGGTATCCGTTCGGCTTTTATACCAGCGGATCACCCGCAATGCGCGAAGCGTATTCCATCTGCTTGGCTCACCTGCAGATTCACCTAGAGATAACGTCAGCCCCTCGTCATAGGAATGATCGAGTAGCCATCGGCCATCACTTTGCCGCTTGCTCTCAATTATCTGCACGGCGTCATTAAGACGCGAATCGGGCTGTCCACCTGCTTCTCTGAAATAATCGAGCGCGCGAAGAACGTCATAGTGGTAGCGAGGCGGGAAAGCAAACTCGAGAAATTCAGTATCCGCGATTTCTCCAGTCGAGAGCCGCCTGAAGAGAGCGCGCTTAAGCAAATATTCTTCGCCGCGCTGCCTGACTGCCGTAACTTCCGGCACAGGTCGACCTACAGCCACGCTCATACGCAAGCAGGCCTTTCCAGCACGCAGATCGTAGTATGAAACGACGAACGCGTGCTCTTCGGAGCCTCGCAGTTCCAGCCGCCATCCTCCAGTTGCTCTGAAACCAGACGGTTGGCGAGGCGGTCTATCGGTCGTCCAAAATATGAGCCGACAGCGAGTGCGCCTCCGTTAATACATGGCTCCTCTTCTCCCTCAAAAAAGGTATTCCCGCCGGTTTCCGGTGCACGCAGCTCCCAACAGCCGTCCTGATCATTCCATCGCACTCCCGATTCCAGGCGTGCCATGGCAGATTGAATCGAGGGATGAGCAGGATCAACATCAGTCGATCGCAGGAGCAGAGATGTGAAGAGAGTCGTTAACCACGCGGGCGCATTGTTTCCACGCCAAGCGCCATCCGTATTTTGCCGGAAAAGAATAGCGGCACCTATTCCTTCATGGGGAATGCGAGCACGCTCCGCAGCAATCAGTTCTGGAACAGAATCAGTAAGATCACGCATCGTCTGCCAGCGTATCGCTGGGTCGGCATCCAGCAACCAATCAAGAATATTCACGCGGCGATCTTACATGATGCAGGAGCTATCCCTCTACCGAAGATAAGTTCTATAGCAATCTGGAAGCAAAAACGAAAAAGCCCGCTCTTCGGAGCGGGCTTTCTATGATTATGCCGGCGATCACCTAATCTCCCACACAATTTCTCGTGCAGTACCATCGGCCCAGCGAGGCTTAACTTCCGTGTTCGGGATGGGAACGGGTGTGACCCTCGCGGTATGGTCACCGGCAAACTGAGGCGTATTCAAAGCGCTTTACGCTTTGTGCCGAAATCCTGAGCGCATGCGCGAAGGACCTCGACGCCTTTAAACTTGGGCGGCGCTTGGCGGGCTGTTTCTCCCGCAGCCAGGTAGCTTCAACGAGCTGTTTCTCTCGGAAGCGAAAACGGCAAACTGGCGCCATATCCAACCTAATATCTCACAACGAAACCGATCGGGAATATTTTCCCTTGAATCTTTGTTACTTTGACCAAGCGTATTTACAAGGCTTGTTGAGAATCTTCAGTGCGACAACTGCACAGAATTAATTCTATGGACAAGCCGAACGGGCGATTAGTACTGGTAAGCTACACGCATTACTGCGCTTCCACATCCAGCCTATCAACCAGGTGGTCTTCCTGGGCCCTTCAGGGAGATCTCATCTTAGAGCGTGCTTCCCGCTTATATGCATTCAGCGGTTATCACAACCGAACTTCGCTACCCAGCCGTGCCATTGGCATGACAACTGGAACACAAGAGGTTCGTCCATCCCGGTCCTCTCGTACTAAGGA
>DASZUU010000043.1:0-173824 GCA_035547425.1 Alloacidobacterium sp.
GCTATGCCACATTTTTTGTCGCGTCATATGATCCGGCAACACGCCGCCTGGATTGCGTGAACGCCGGGCACAATCCGCCGGTGTTGCTGCGCGGTGAAGAAACCATCCGCCTGGAAGCGGACGGCCCCGTGGTAGGCCTGCTGCCGTTTGCTCCATACACCGAGCAGACATTGATGCTGGAGCCGGGGGATTTGCTCCTGCTCTACACCGACGGTATCAGCGAGGCGATGACGCGTGAGGATGAGGAGTGGGGGGAAGAGCGGATGATCCAGGCCGCTCGCTCTTCGCGGCATAAAACGGCCAATCAGGTGCTAGAAGACCTTTTTTCCGCCGCCGATGCATTCACGGCCGGCGCTCCGCAGCATGATGACATGACCATGTTGATCCTGAAGCTGGATTGAAGACGGTCTACTCTCCGTACTCAAAAGTCTTGTCATCCTGGCGCGCAGCGGAAGGACCTGCTTTTACAATTTGGACTAGCTAATAGCCCAAAAAGAGATCAGGCCTTCTCCTTCGTTCCTCCGGGGCAGAATGACAATGGTTTTCCTGCAACTGCACTAAAATATGGCAATCATGCGAGAAAAATGGCTGTCGATCATCCTGGCGGTGGTTTTGGTTGGAGGCGTGAGCCTGGGCGTGATTGCGCAGGATGATCGCGTGATCGCTAAAGTGCCGCCGCGGCCTGCGAATACGCTGGTAATGCTGCCGGATGGCTCGACTGTCCATGTGGAATTGGCGACGACTCCTGCGGAGCAGGAATACGGCCTGATGGACCGCACCAGCCTGCCGCAGGGGCGCGGAATGCTCTTCGTACAAAACGATCAACCGGGCCGTCATGCGTACTGGATGTATCACTGCAAGATCGGGCTCGATATTGTCTGGATGGATGAAAACCATCGCATCGTAGAGCTTTCTCCGGATACGCCGCCATGCAAAGGGAAGGCGAGCACCTGTCCTTCGTATGGCGGACACCAGGTTTCGAGCTATGTGCTTGAGCTGCCGGTGGGCTCGATCAAGGCGCATGATCTGCAGGTAGGGCAGACGGTGAATTTCAACCTGGGATGATTGTTGTCCATCTTCCATGAAGCAGCAGGAAGATGCTGTCCGTAACAGGTAGAAGCACCGGCCTTCAGGCCGGTGAAAACATGCATCCCGACACCGGGCTTTAACCCTGGGGTTCTTTTCACAAGCCTAAATTTCATCTTTTGCGGATTTATTTGCCTGCGTTAGCTTTCTCTTCCGCCAATGGTTGATAAGCCTGCTTCTCCAACGGCAATGGATTGAGCTTATAAAGAATCAGCAGGTTTCTGTCTTCATCGTCGAAGGCGGGGAACTGGGCCACCTTTTGCGCGGAGTATTGCGTCTCGAGGTCTTCGAGCGTGCCGGGGTCCATCTCGTTCCAAGCAGCGTACCATCCCGGCTTATAGGTGTGTATGCGGTAGGGCAGGTCCCAGGTGCCGTAGTCGTCGCAGATCGAGGGGAGATGCGTTGCGAGGGTGATGTTGGCTCCGCTGATGGAGAGCAGAAGCCGGTTGCCGTTAGGATGTTGGTCGATATAGTTCGTAAGATTTTGGGCGGCGGTAACGAAGGTGTACTCGGGATGCCGGACAAAATGCATCGTGAGGCGCAGATTGAGCCCAATACCAAGCACAATGGCAGCCAAGGCAGCAAAACCCGCCCATCCGCGCTGGCGTAACAGGGACGCGGTTCCCGCGCATACCAGCAGAATCAGCGGAAAAGCAACGACCTGGTAGTAGCGCGGCTGCATATTGTTATGCCAGCCGATGAAGAAGACATATCCCGCGGTCGCGATCAGCGATGCGACAAATATTGGATTTCTCCAGAGCCGGCGCAGCCATATTGCCGACAGGATGAAGAATACGGCAGCCAGCAGGCCAAGGCTCACATCGATCCAGAGTATGCCGTGCAGCGCATACCAGAAGGCTGCAAGCTTTCCCGTCATACTCGACGGCGAAATTGTCTCATTTGCGGCGAAGAGGTATTGGTAATCCGAAAGCGCGTGTGGGCGAACGAAGACCAAAAAATAGGCCAGCCACGGAAGTGCTGCGGCAGCAATCGACGCAATGGCATATCGCGCAAACTTTGCTGGACGAAAGTCGGCTGCGCGCCAAATTAGATAAAAAACCGCGGGAATGAGAAAAATCCCCGTGGTTTTCGTCAGAACCGACAGGCAGATCAAAAGCCCGATGGCAATGAGCAGCGACAGGCGCTTTGCCCTTGATGCCGCGTCCGGCAGAGAGAGCGCGAGCCGCCAGGAAAGCAGCGTCCAGAAGATAAGCAGCGGTTCAAGAATGGCGAGGCGGCTGAATGCATAGAGAAATGCGCAGGCAGCGGCGATGGTAACGCCAAGCAGCGCGATAAGACGTGGGTGTTGGGTGCGAAGAAGCGAATAGAGGAGGAGCAGATTACCGCCGAAAACGGCTACAACGAGTGTCCGGGCGGCAGCAAGGCTCACGCCGGTGAAATGGAAGACAAGAGCTTCAAGTACAGGCCAGATGGGAAGGGCGGCGGCGGGGTTAAAGTCTCCCGGAAGCCGCCAGGAACCGCCCAGGAAATGCCGTACGGCTCCGCTGCCATACCAGCCTTCGTCGGTGTATTTGGAATAGTCCATCCAAGGGGAGAAATTGGGGAAATCGGCCTGCAAATGCAGAAGATGGATGGAGTAAAGCAGGCAGAGGGCAGCAATCCAGGCAAATGTAACCGCGCGCATCCATTTCGACATCTCTGTAGGCATTGGGTGGATTATTGCTTAGTGTATCGAAAGGTTTTTTGGCTGAAGGGGCAGACAGTGACATTCCGGGGAACCGAAAGTGGTTTTCCTGCGTATTCTGTTGCATGAGCGCAGCCGGCACCATAACGTGGAATGGATGGGGCGCCGCCAGAATGGAGACGCGAAGCATGATGACGCGATCACACTCTCCGGAATCCTGGCAGCGGCCTCAAGGTGCTGAAGCTGCGATCGCGGCACGCAAGGCAGGGGACAGGCATTTGGAAGTTGACTGGCAACTGGTTGTAAAACGCTGCCTCGATGGCGACTCGCTCGCATGGACCGAGCTGGTCAAGGCGCATCATCGCCGCGTTTATAGTCTTTGCTATCGCTTTACCGGCTCGCCGCATGACGCCGAAGACCTGGCGCAGGATGTTTTCCTGAAGATTTACGGCAACCTGGCGACGTTCGATCTCGCCAAGGGCAGCTTTCAGACATGGATCACGACTCTCACCCGGAATCTTCTGGTCGATCATTTCCGCCGCTCCAAGCAGCTGCGGGTGACCGATTCGATGGACGCCGGATGGGATGAGAATGATGAGCAGCAAATCGCGGAACGGCTCTCCGATCCGCGACCCACGCCGCACGAGCATGCGGCGCAAAAAGAACTACAAAAAATGGTGCAGCAGGCATTGACGAAAGTCTCGCCTGAACTGCGCGAAGCAGTGATTCTGCGCGATCTGCAAGACATGGACTACAAAGAAATCGCGCAGGTTTTACGTATTCCTGAAGGGACCGTGAAGTCACGTATCAGCCGCGGAAGAGCGGAACTGGCGAGGCTTCTGGAGCGTAGTGGAAGGCAGGTGGTTTAGATGTCGGAGCGTAATCCATTTCAACAGAACCCGAAAGGACCGTTGCAGTGCGAAGAATGGGAAGCGCTGCTGGTAGATGCCCTGGATGGAACTCTGGAAGCTGTCGATAAAGCAGCTTTTGATACCCACGGACGAGACTGCTCCATGTGCGCCGAGATGCTGGCTCAGGCCAAACAGGGACGGGAATGGATGCAGTTTCTGCATGAGGAGCCGCCGGTTCCCGCAGACCTGGTATCCAGGATTCTGGACCGCACCAGCGGCGCGTCTCTGCCGCAGCTGGCGGCAGCCGGAGCAGCGCCGGTAGTCTTGCCGGTAACGCACTTCACCATGCGGCGCAGCTTTAAAGACGCCCGCATGCTGATGACCGCGGCGATGGCTTTCTTTTCGATTGCCCTGACGCTGAACATGATCGGTATCCGTATCGATACGCTGCGTATGGCCGACCTGAAGCCTTCGACCATGCAAATGAATATTGCGCGCCAGTTCTACGGCGCAAAGAAGCAGATGGTGAGCTACTACGAGAACCTGCGGCTGGTGTACGAGGTGGAATCGAAGATGCGCGAGTTCCGCCAGGATGTGAACACCGAACAGAATTCGCAGCCATCGAAGGATGAAAAACAACGGAACAATCCTGCGGGCGACGCGCATAAGAACGGCGGCAGGCTCACTGCTCCGAAGGCGCCGGTCGCTCCCCAGGCGGTTTTTTACGGAGAACCGGTCCGGGCAAGTCTCGACAGCTCCCAGTCTTTTGTTGAAGTAAAAAGTAATGAGGTACAAGAAGTGGCCGTAGAACAAGAAGCAGACCAGGCAGAAAGGAGCTTGGTATGAACTGCGCAAATCATCCGGATCTTCCCGTTGCGGCTTATTGCCAGAATTGCGGCAAGCCGCTCTGCTCACAATGCGTGCGATCGATCTCCAGCGTGATTTACTGCGAGCCTTGCCTTGCAGCCAAGGTTGGTATTCCGGGAGCCACAGGCGCAGTGCCTGCTCCCGGCGCTCCGCTTCCGGTGGATGCGGACAGAACCAATCCGGGACTGGCAGCGCTCCTGGGGTTCATCCCCGGCGTGGGAGCCATGTTCAACGGCCAGTTCATCAAAGCGCTGGTGCATGTGCTGGTATTCGTAATACTGATCGGTATTACGGATGAACACCCGATCTTCGGCATCTTTATTGCTGCCTGGGTCTTCTATCAGGTCTTTGACGCCTACCAGACGGCGCGGGCGCGGCGCGATGGATTGCCGTTGCCGGATCCTTTCGGGTTAAACGAACTGAGTGCGCGGCTGGGCGTTCCCAACCGCACTTACACCAGCTATGCCGTGCCGCCTGTGGGTCCTGCGCCTTCAGCCGGATCGTACCAGGTGCCGCCGGTTCCGCCTCCACCCGCTTATGGCGAGCCTTATGCTCCCATTCCGCCGATACCGCCGATTCCTCCGATTCCGCCCGATGTTGCAGGGCGGCGGCCGGAGCCGGTAGGTGCGATTGTGCTGATCGTGGTAGGCATGCTCTTCCTCTTCAGTACGCTTGGAGTCCTGCGTTTTGACTGGATCGGGCATGGCTGGCCTCTGATCGTCATTGCAGTCGGCATCTGGATGTTGATTCGCCGCACACGGGAAACGCCGCCGCCCGCTCCGCCGGCAGGAGGTATGCAATGAATCAGTATATTTTTCTGCACCGTATTCAGGGGCCGGTGATGATCCTCACCGTCGGCATCGCAGCTTTGCTCGATCAATGGCATATTCTCAGCTTTGGCCGAAGCTGGCCGCTGTACCTGATCGTTCTTGGAGTGCTGAAGCTGGCGCAGCGCGCGGCATTGATGCACGCCGAGCCTCCTCCGGGATACCCCCAGCAGCAGGGTTATACCGGATATGCTCCGGTCGGCGGCGCGCCGCCCGCCTCCTCCTCGACGGCAATCGTGCCGGCAGATAGCGGATTTCACTCGCCGGCGAATCGCACGGACGATTCCGAGGGCAGGAGGTAAGTATGGCCGCAGCGACGCCTCCCCCGTACAGTCCGCGCGACAACCGCGAGCAATGGAAAGCATGGCAGCGCGCGCAGAAAGATGCGGCGCGCAGCCGCCGCTATTACTGGCGTTATTATCACCGGCCTTCAATTGCCGGGCCGATCATACTGCTGGCCATTGGCGTCGTCGCTTTTCTTATGGAGACAGGCCGCCTGAATGCGGGACGGTTCTGGGCCTGGTATGCGCAATGGTGGCCGGTGCTGCTGATTGGTATCGGGCTGATTCTGTTGCTGGAGTACTTCCTCGATCGTAACAATCCCTATGCAGGACGCCGATCCATGAGCGGATTCGGTTTCATCATTCTGTTTCTGATTCTGGGAGGATGGGGGACGCATGCGGCGCATGTATGGGGGCCGCTGAGCGACCAGTTTGACGGCGACCAGAATGACTTCTGGTCCATGATGGGCGAAGAGCACGATAACGACGTTCAGCAGGAGCAGGATTTAGCCTCGAATGCCTCGGTGCAGGTACAGAACCCGCGCGGTGATGTGACGATTACCGCTTCGTCCGATGGCAAAATGCGGGTACGCGCGCATGAGGTAGTTCATAGCTCTTCCGATAGCGACGCGCAGAAGATCTTCGATGCGATTGCCCCGAAGATCGTAAACTCCGGTTCAAACGCGGTCTTAAGCGTCGAAGGCAGAAATAACGCGCGCGTTGACTTGACGGTCGAGCTGCCTACCGGCGCGACGACGGTCATCAATGCCGGGCGCGGCGATGTCACCGTCGAAGGGCTGAAAGCATCCTCGGACGTGACTGCCGGCCATGGCGACGTGAAGTTTTCCGATATAGGCGGAAGCGTTCACGCACGCATCGATCACGGCGACTTTTCTGCGCACCAGGTAACGGGCGATGTGACCGTGGATGGACATGTCGGCGATGTGACGCTCTCCGATATCAAGGGAAATGTGAATCTGGATGGGGAGTTCTTCGGCGATACGCATCTCGAGCAGGTAGCGTCCGCGGTGCGTTTTCACTCCAGCCGGACTGATCTTGCCATTCCAAAACTCCAGGGCGATATGACCATGGACTCCGGCGCCCTGAATATCAGCCAGGCCAGCGGGCCGGTCCGCATCGTGACGCGCTCGAAAGACATCGACTTATCCCAGATCGCCGGGGATGCGCATATCGAAAACAACAACGGCGATGTGAGCCTGACCACAGCCGCGCCCCTCGGAAACCTGGAGATCACCAATCGGACCGGGGATATCTCGGTCACCATACCGGAGAATACAAGTTTCTCCATCAACGCTTCCAATGCCGATGGAGAGCTGCATACGGATTTCCCCCTGGCTATGACCAACTCGGGAGACCGTAAGACGGCACAGGGGCAAGTCGGGAATGGCGGGCCTCATCTGGAATTGACCACCAACCACGGCGATATCCAGATTCGCAAAAGTGGTCCGGGTGCTCCGCTGGCGCCACCGGCACCGCCCAAGCCACCGGCTCCGCCTGCAGGAGCAAAGCACCTGCACGAGCCCCAAGGTGAATCTAGCCCTGCGCAGCCAGTCGCGCAGTAACCAGTGATTCCACCTGCTGGATGACCTCTTCGAGGCTCAGGTGGGTGGAATCGATCACAACGGCGTCCGGCGCAGGTTTAAGCGGGGATTGTGCCCGGGTACGGTCGCGCTCATCGCGCTCTCGTATCTCCTTAAGAATTGTTTCCTGAGACGTGGATTTGCCCGTCTGGGTGTAGCGGCGTTCGCCCCGCGCCTCCGGCGAAGCGTCGAGGAATATCTTCAGGTCGGCATCGGGAAAAACCACGGTGCCGATATCCCGCCCTTCCATTACAACCCCGCCCTTTTCGCCAAGCTTGCGCTGGTTTTCGACCATCCAGCGGCGAATTGTCGGATGCACGCTGACCAGCGATGCCGCCTGGGTGACGGCAGCCTCGCGGATGCGAGAGGTTACGTCCAGGCCGTCGAGTACGACGCGATTGCCGTTCGGGGTGGGCTCGAGCACGATCGAAGTGGCCGCGGCCAGCTGTTCCAGCGCCGCATCATTTGCCGGGTCAATCTTCTGCTCCATGGCCTTGAGCGCGAAGGCACGGTACATGGCCCCGGTTTCAAGGTTGAGCAAGGCAAAACGGCTTGCCAGGCGGGCCGCCACGGTGCTTTTGCCTGCGCCTGCCGGGCCGTCAATGGCGACAATCAATCGACGTGTTGTACTCATTCGCCGGATTTCTTTCCTTTTCTATAGTTTGGGCGCTTGCCGGAAGAAGGCTTGCTGCCGGGGCGCCTGGCTCCAAAACCAGGACGCTTACTGCCAAAGGAAGATTTTCCTCCATTGCTCTTTTTGGAACCGCCGAAGCTTCTGCCGCCGGGCTTTGGGCCGGACCGGGAAAAAGACTTCTTTGGACGATCCGAACCTTCGCCTGCCGGACGAGAGGCCCGCTGCGGAGGCTTCTTGTGGTCAAAGCCACTACGGCCTCGACCAGACTCCGATTTGCCCGAGAAGCCACCTTCACGGCGGGGGCGAAATTCACCCGGAGTTCTGGGCTTAAAGCTACGGCGCTCGGTCGATTTGCCACCTTCGCGCCGTTCCTCGCCTTCACGGCGCGGCTTCCATTCTTTGCGCGTCGGTCTTGCATCGCCGCCCTCGCGCGGGGAGAACTTGCTGCCGAAACGGCGGTCTCCTGTGCGATTGAAGGGCTTCTTTCCGCCTGGGCCGCTGTCCTCGCGGCGCGGACGGAATCCGCCTGCTCTGGGCTTACCTGCTCCGGGCTTAAAGCTACGGCGCTCAGTCGATTCGCCCTCTTCGCGGCGCGGCTTCCATTCCTTACGAGGCGGTCTTGTATCACCGCCCTCGCGCTGGAAGAACCTGCCGCCTGACCGGCGATCCACTGTACGGCTGCCGAAAGGCTTCTTCGCGCTCTCGCTGCCTTCTTCCCGTGGACGAAATCCGCCTTGAGAACGAGGCTTGAATCCGCTGCCCTCACCTCGGCTGAACCCTGCACCGCGGGATTCGCCTTCTTCTCGACGGCGGAAGGGCTTTTTAAAGCCGCCTTCTTCGCGGCGTGGGCGGAATTCGCCCGGAGTTCTGGGCTTAAAGCTACGGCGCTCGGTCGATTCGCCCTCTTCACGGCGAGGCCTGAACTCGCGGCGTTCTTCCCCTTCGCGGCGCGGCTTCCATTCTTTTCGTGGAGGTCTGCCGGACTGGTCTGAGCGTGGGGTCCATTCACGCCGCGAACGATCCGCCGCCGGACGCGTCCAGCCTCCCTCTGCTGCCGGGCGCTGGCCGCGATCTTCCGACCCCGGACGGGTAAACGTCCGTCGTGCACGAGGAGCTTCCATTTGCGGCGCAGCTTCCGCCGCCTGCTCCGGTGTCGGCTCAATTTCAGGAAATTCCGGCAGTCCGCCTGCGATGTGGACAAGGGTCTGCGTGCCCTGTGGAATGGTCAGCAACTGGCGGGTGGTGGTGAGCCCATGGACGACTTCGCGGATGCGTGAGCGCGGCGCCAGCGGCGACAGAAATGTTTCAATCTCATCGGAAGTGGCGGCAACAACGGCATCCAGATAAAGCGAGATCAGGGCCGAGAGAGCGGTGCCCTGTCCCATGCCTCCGCCTGCCTGCATCGCCTTCTGATCGCGCGATTCAAAGACCTCCCACGCCGTATCCTCGCCCTCTGAGTAAATGGGAAGCACCCGCATTGCGCCCCACAATTCGCACAGGGCGCGCAGAACCGCGGCTTCCGTAACCTCACGGCCCAGCAAATTCTGCAATTCGGAGACGGTGAGCGCGCCTTCGCGCTTCAGCAGCTTCCACGATTCGATGACCAGCGGCGAAGACTTCTCCCGCGGACCGCGCTTCCAGTCGCGATCGCCCCGCAGGGCGAAAACATAGGGTAGAGCCTCACGAGAGGCTAGAAAATCAGGTTGCTCCGAGACATTGCCTAAAAGATTGAGCGGAGTAGCCTTTTGGTCGGAAAAAAGGCGTGTCGCCATCTCAAATGCGTTCTGAATGGCATCCGGCGCCGGAGTAGCACTGGTCTCACCGAGAACGGCTTCGACGAAAGACGGTGCGGGAATTTGCAGCTGGTTTTTACGCGGCAGAAAAAGGCTGATGCCTGTGGAGTCGATCCACGCTTCCGCTTCCTCAATGGTGAGGAGCGGATTTGCCTTCTGGCGCCATTTTTCAGCGCGTACTGCCTGGAGTTGTTCTGTTGTCAAAGAATCCTGCTTTTTGCGGGCCTAAATGCGATGAAATGCCCGCTGGATGTCTTTCCAAGAATACCGCAATACGATGGGCCGCCCATGGGGACAGTTGGTTGGATGGTCGGTTTTCGCCAATTCGGCGAGCAGCCACTCCATCCGGACGGGGTCGAGGGGCATATTGACCTTGATGGCCGAATGGCAGGCGATAGAGGCCGCAATGCGCGTGCGGAGGGTATCGAGGTTCTGCGCCTGGTCCTCTTTTTCAGCCTGCTCCAAGACCTCGATAAGGGTACGTTCCAATTCCTTGCCTTCGAGGCCGACCGGAGCGGCTTTGATCGCAATCGTGCGCGGGCCGAATGGCTCGACTTCAAAGCCATTGCGCTGCAATTCTTCTGCAATCCGGGCAAAAAGAACCATCTGGTGCGGCTGCAACTCAACCAGCAACGGCATGAGCAGGCGCTGATGCTGCACGCGCTCGACTTCGCGCTCCCGCAGAATCTTCTCGAACAGAACACGCTCATGCGCTACATGCTGGTCAATGATCCAGAGGCCTTCATCATTCACGGCAAGAATGAAGGATTCCCGCAGCTGGCCCAAAGGCTTAAGCGAAGCCAGCGAGTTCAGGCTGGGGGCGGGTTCCTGCACTGCGGGTATCTGCTGGGGCAGGGTCGCGCTATTCGCCTGAGCCGGCAATGCTTCGGCAAAGGGCAGGCTGACGGCCTGCGGCGGCAACTCGGGCGGTGTCAATGCAAAGCCTGTGCCGTCTTCGGCGGCAGCGGCAGGTTCCGATTCCTGCTGAATTGTCGGCGAAGGCTCGCCCGGCATCGGCGACACCGAGGGCAGCAGTGACGGCGTAGCTTGCGGATTGGCCGTGAGCGCGGCGAGAAATCCGGCAGCCGGACGCGAGTGAATGAGCTGGTTGCGTATGCTGTCGCGTACAAAATCGTGAATAACCGACTGCTGGCGGAAGCGGACCTCCGTCTTTGCCGGATGCACGTTCACATCGACTTCATGCGGCGGCATCTCCATGAACATAAGGATGACGGGGAACGAAGTCGGCGGAATGATGTTGCGATATGCCTCGCTGACGGCATGCAGAATCAGCCGATCGCGGATGAGGCGTCGGTTCACAAAAACATAAATCGAGTTGCGATTCAGTTTCTGCAACTCCGGCTTGGAAATAAATCCGCTGATGCGCAGAAATCCGGGATCCGGTGGCTGATAATCTTCATCCTGTTTCCACGGCGGAGGCTCCGGCAGTCCGGCGCGGTCGAAGGCGCGCTCCGCAGCCACGGGCAGCAACTGGTCGAGCGTCTCTTTGCCGAAAATCTGAAAGATGCGTTCTTCTGCCCGGTTTACCGGCGGCGCGATCAGCAGCGCATGGGTAGCGGAGTGCAGCTCAAAGTGCTTGTCCGGATGCGCCAACGCATAATGCGTAACCAGCGCAGTGACATGCGAAAGCTCTGTGGTTTCAGCCTTGAGAAATTTACGTCGCGCCGGCGTGTTGAAGAAAAGGTCCCGAATCGTGAACGTTGTCCCCGGTGGCACGCCGGCATCGTCGACGCGCATGACCTTGCCGCCGACAATTTCAATATGCGTGCCGGAAGCCTCCTCTGCGGCGCGGGTATCCATCTCCAGCCGTGCAATCGAAGCGATGGAAGGCAACGCCTCGCCTCGAAAACCCAGAGTTGCGATCGAGAGCAGGTCGTCGCTGGAGCGAATCTTGGACGTGGCGTGGCGCTCAAAAGCCAGCAGCGCGTCATCGCGCATCATACCGTGTCCATTGTCGGCAATGCGGATGAGCTTGCGCCCTCCGGCTTCCACTTCGACGCGAATGCGGGTAGCTCCCGCATCGAGCGCGTTTTCCAGCAGCTCTTTCACAACAGACGCGGGACGGTCCACCACTTCGCCGGCGGCGATCTGGTTGGCAACCTGGTCGGAGAGAATGCGGATGCGTCCCATCTGAAATTCACCTTAGCAGGTTGGCGAATATGGGATGTGTGCAAATTCCGGGTGCAAACAGCGATTCTGATGGAGGAAACTGCCCCACCCCTGCACTTCGCTAAGGATGGGGCGCGCCCGATGTTATTTATGAGCCGTAGCGTTGATGGGCTGCACGGCGGTCATCGGCTTGGTGATCTCATCAAGAACCGCCGGAGCGCCCTCGACGCGCTGCAGCGTGGGATACTTTTCGCCCTCGTGATAATTCAGGTCGATGGGGTAAATATATGTGTCGGATTGCACGATCAGGTGGATGGGCTCATTGTTGCCCTTCGCCTGCTTGATGGCATTCGTGAAAATATCTCCGGCAAAGACGCGCCCGTTGACAGCAATCACGCGCTCACCCGGCGCGAGTTTGGCCTCGTCCGCAGCCGAATAGACGCGAACATCGGAGATCGTTCCATCCCGGCGCAGCCGCAGGCCGGCGGAGAACCATGCGTCAACGCTGCCGCTGATAGCAAGCATGGCCCGCTCATAGCTGCTGGGCGCTTCTGTATAGACGAGCTTGTAGCCGCCATGTTCAATGCCTGCAAGGTCGGCATGAGGATTGAGCGTAGTGATGCGCTCATGGAGAAAGCCGGCCCAGTCATTCGGAACAACTTCGTTGAGCGTCTTGACGATGTCATCGAAATTATAGGGAACAACCATGGGGCCGGTGTTTCCGCCTTTGCCCACGAAGAGCACGAGAAAGTCGTGCAATGATTTCTGATTGTGCGTGAGCTGGCGGATAGTCGTATCCACATCGAGCCAGAGCAGCTCGCCTTCCGGGTAGTAGTCCTGTCCGCGGCGCCAGTTCGCCCATGCCGGATTACCTCCGCGCAAAATCGAAGCGGCAATGGCTGTATCTTCCGTATTGCGCCAGGTGCGTCCCGGCTTGTTGTCGAGGTTGGCGGCTGTGAAGGCGAGCGCCTCACGATATTGCTCCTGCGTCTCCAATCCGGACCGGGCAGCGAGCACACCGCCGAGGTACTGCGTCATGCCCTCATACACCCACAGCAGCTGGCCCTGCATGGGAGTAGCGTAATCGGGCGTTGCCAGTCCTTCCGGACGGCGATACTTACCGTTCCACGAGTGCGTAAACTCATGCGCCAACAAATCAGCCTCAAGCACCTGGTGCTGATCATCCGCATAGCCCTTTTCTCCCACTCCATTGTCGGAGGATTGATGGTGCTCCAGCCCTTCGCCGCCTGCGTAGTCTGAGAGCGTGAGCAGGAAGTGATAGCTGTTGTAATGGTGCGAGCTGTACATCGCGCCGGCTTCGTGTACGAGGTTGTTGACCGCGGTAAGGAACTGCGGACGCAGCTCCACATCCCCAGGCGCGTCTCCGGCCACATCCAGGTAGTGCTTCGGGGTGACGTCAGGCGCGAGCGGAATCTCTTTGAAGTACTGGCCGGTGAGAACAGGCGAGTCTTCGAGCATCTCGACCGTGACCGGCGCATAGTGCGTCGTGCTACCGTCTTTTCCTGTAGGCGTAAGCGCAGTGCCTACGCCCCAGCCTGCGGGAACTTTGACCGAGGGCTGAATCTCGATCTCGCGCACGGGAATACCCGCGGGATAGAGCAGAAATTTTTCCCACTCGAGCATGGCCAGTTTGTCCGAAACACGCGCGGTGACAATGGCGTCGACATGTGCTTCAATCTGCGTGACTCCCTGCGGAATGGTGAGATGAAATGCATAGAGATCGACGTCGTCGCGTCGCCAGGTGAGCGTCTGCCCGTTGGCACGGAAGACGATTCCCGTCATGTCGGAGATAGGGCCGGTAGGGCGATGATTGCCGGGAACCCATTTCACTGCGGTCAGGGTAAGCGGGCCGGGCTTTACGGGAATGACGATATCGGCGTGCCAGAGTTTTCTGGGTGCTTCCGAGAGATCGGCGGTAATCGTAATAGGGCTTGCGGCAAATGCTGAGAAGCAAGCCGTCAGAAACAATGCGGGCAGAATGGCTGCGCGGGAAACACGAGACATGCAGAATATTCCTTTATTGAAAGCTATACTAAATAGATAACGATTCCACCTGGACATAATTTCGTGCATCTCGAGCGCATTTTGGCGAAAACCCGGGAGACAGTGGCTGAAAACAGGCAGCGCGTGCCTTTGCGCGAACTGGAGCTGCGCGCCGCAGACCATACGCCTCGCGGATTTGCCCGGGCACTGCGCGAGCGCGCGCAGGAGGGGCCTGCCATCATTGCCGAGTTGAAGAAGGCTTCGCCGTCGAAGGGCTTGATTCGTCCGGAGTTCGATGTGCGCTGGCTCGCTTCAGAGTTGGCTGGCGGAGGTGCGACAGCTTTGTCTGTGTTAACCGATGAGCCTTTTTTTCAGGGAAGCCTGGAAAATCTGGAGATTGCCTCTTCGACGGTGACAATTCCGTGCCTGCGCAAAGATTTTATGATCGATGAGTACCAGATCGTCGAGGCCCGCGCGCACAAGGCAGATGCGATTCTGCTGATTGTTGCTGCACTGACGGATGCGGAGCTGAAAAGGTTGAAGGACGCGGCGCACCGCTATGAGCTGGACGTGCTGTGCGAAGTGCATTCAGCCGAGGAGCTGGAGCGCGCGCATGATCTGGGCTGCGATGCGTATGGCGTGAATAATCGCAATCTGAAGACATTTGAAGTGAGGTTGGAGAATTCGCTCGATCTGGCTGAGCGGTTGCCCTCGGACGCGGTGCGCGTGGCGGAGAGCGGAATTCATAAAGCGGAAGATATTCAGCGTTTGCGGGCAGCGGGTTTTCATGCGTTCCTGGTCGGCGAATCGTTGATGCGGCAGGCGTCGCCGGGTGAAGCGCTGACGACATTGTTGCGGCCATTTGCGGTGCAGGTGTAAGCGTCATGTGGATCAAGATTTGCGCCAACACAAATCTGGAAGACGCGCAGCTTGCCGTGGATGCGGGTGCGAATGCCGTCGGGTTTGTATTTGCTGCAAGCCCCCGGCATGTGAATGTCCCCCAGGTGGCCGGCATCACAAGGCATCTACCGGCAGGCGTAGAAAAGATCGGCGTTTTTGTCGATGCAGATTTCGGCGAGATCGTTCGCAGTGTCGAAGATGCGGCCCTGACAGGCGTGCAGTTGCACGCAGCCAAAGACGAGACACTTGCAACGAAGTTGCGCGAGCGCTTCGGCGCTTCGCTGCGCATTTTGCGAGTGTTGCATTTCGCCGATGATCTTGAGGCGCAACTGCAGGCAGTGCGGAATGACAATGCCATCGATGGCATCCTGGTAGATTCGCGCACCGCAAACGCTGTCGGCGGAACCGGTGTGAGCTATAACTGGCAGGCGGCGCGCGCAGGTTTTCTTGCGGCATCGCGCTTGCGGTTGATTGCCGCGGGCGGCCTGAAACCGGAAAATGTGGCCGAAGCAATTCGCGTGCTCGAGCCGTGGGGCGTCGATGTAGCCAGCGGCGTGGAAGCTGCTCCGGGAAAAAAAGACGCGGCGCGGGTACAGGCGTTTATAAAAGCGGCAAACGAGGCGGCGCGCGAGCTTACCGTGGCCGCGCAATGATGGCGTAAGCTGAAACGATAAGGGGATTCGACGATGAGCACGGCGACACATCCAGCTACCAATGCAACGGGCCGCTTCGGCGCTTATGGCGGACGCTATGTGCCGGAGACGCTGATGGCCGCGCTCGAAGAGCTTGAGCACGCCTATGCGGAAGCGCAGGCCGATCCCGCCTTTCATGCCGAGCTCGACTCGCTGCTGCGCGATTATGTCGGGCGTCCGACGCCTCTCTATTTCGCATCGCGGCTCACAGAGCAGCTTGGCGGCGCAAAGATTTATCTCAAGCGCGAAGACCTGCTGCACACCGGCGCCCACAAGATCAACAACTGCATCGGGCAAGCCCTGCTGGCGCGTCGCATGGGCAAGAAGCGCATCATCGCCGAAACAGGGGCCGGCCAGCACGGCGTAGCAACGGCCACGGTCTGCGCCCTGTTTGGCATGGAGTGCGTCGTCTACATGGGCGAAGAGGACATGCAGCGGCAGGAGCTGAATGTCTATCGTATGCGCCTGCTGGGCGCGGAAGTCCGCGGCGTCAGTTCCGGATCGCGCACCTTGAAAGACGCCATCAATGAGGCGATGCGCGACTGGGTGACGAATGTGCGCACCACGCATTATCTGCTGGGCAGCGTACTTGGCGCGCATCCGTATCCGATGATGGTGCGCGATTTTCACCGCGTCATCAGCAAAGAGGCAAAGGCGCAGATTCTCGAAAAAGAAGGCCGCCTGCCGGATGCAATCATCGCCTGTGTCGGTGGCGGCTCAAATGCCATCGGCGCATTCTACGAATTTATCGAGGATAAAAATGTTCGGCTCATCGGCGTGGAAGCTGGTGGCCGCAGTTTCGAGCTAGGCCAGCATGCGGCGCGTTTTCGCGGCGGAGTCCCAGGTGTGCTGCAGGGAACATATTCTTACGTCCTGCAGGATGAGGCTGGGCAAATTGCCCTGACGCATTCTGTTTCCGCCGGTTTGGATTACGCGTCCATCGGGCCGGAACATGCGATGCTGCACGATTCGGGCCGCGCCGAGTACACATCGGCAACAGACGAAGAAGCGTTGAAGGCGACAGCAACGCTCGCGCGCACAGAAGGCATTCTGCCTGCGCTTGAAAGCGCGCATGCGGTAGCCGAGTGTATCCGGATTGCGCCAACGCTGTCGCGGCATGACATACTAATAGTCAACATCTCAGGACGCGGTGATAAAGATATGGGCATCCTTTCGCGCGAACTGAAGCTGAAGGGCGCTTAAGAGCTTATGCCGATTCGTTTCCAAAGCAAGCCCGGGCTGGTGGCCTACATTACCGCCGGCGATCCCGATCTGCCGACGACACGCGAAATTGCGCTGGCCGCAATTGACGCCGGCGCGGACGTCATCGAATTGGGCGTGCCTTTCAGCGATCCCCTCGCCGACGGTCCCGTGATCCAGCGCGCCAGCGAGCGCGCGGTAAAAGGCGGCACTACTCTTAGCGATGTCCTGGCTCTGGCTGCAGACCTGCGCCGCGAGCGCCCCAATGCCGGACTGATTATCTTCTCCTACTTCAATCCGGTGCTTCGTTTTGGATTAGAGCGCTTCTGCGCCACAGCCCGGGAGGCAGGCGTAGACGGCGTCCTGATTACCGACATGATTGTCGAAGAAGCCGACGAGTATCTGGAGCACCTGCATCGCTATCAGCTTGCTCCGGTATTTCTTGCCGCGCCCACAAGCCCGGAAGAGCGCCTGCAGCGCATTGCCCAGGCTTCGCAGGGATTTGTTTACGCCATTTCGCGCACCGGCATCACCGGCACGCAGCAGACACTGGCCTCCGATGCTGAACAGCTGGTGACAAAGCTGCGCAGGTTTACTGACCTGCCGATTGCCGTGGGATTCGGTGTATCGAATGCGGAGCATTTTGCTGCTGTAGGTGAGTTCGCTGACGCCGCGGTGATCGGCAGCGCGATCGTTTCGCTGATCGAGCAGTCAACACGCGCCGAAGCGCCCAGCTCGATCGCCCGATTTATCAAGGGTCTGCGCCAACCTGTGGCGCTGGCCCGTTAATCCCGCTTCAAGTTTAGGCAAATTCAACTCCTGCGCAGACGTGTGGTCATGCGCGGTGGAAGGGGCATACATGGACATTGCAGACTGGCGCAAGAAAATTGATGCTATCGACCTGCAGATTGTGGCGCTCTTGAGCGAGCGCGCCATGGCGGCACAGGCCATCGGCAAGCTGAAAGAGGCAACGAATCTGCCCGTGTATGAGCCCAACCGCGAGCGCTTGATCTTCGATCGAGTACGCGCCGCCAATAAGGGCCCCCTGCCCGATATTGAGCTGGTGCACATTTACGAACGCATCATCGACGTGATGCGAGCGCTGCAGACGGAAGAATTGGCCTCACAGAAAAACGCGTCCGCCCAAGAGCCGGACGCCAAGGCAGGGGAGACAGGAAAGTAAACTCATGATCGTTGCCATGCAGGAGCAGGCGTCCGAAGAGCAGATTCAACACGTAACAGAACGCCTTTTAGAGCTGGGGTTCAAGGTTCACCGCACCACGGGAACAGCCCAGACAATTCTTGCCGGTGTTGGAACGCCGTCAGCGTTCGATGTGAAAGATTTTCAGGTGCTCGACGGTGTCGCCGAAGCTTATCGCATCTCCTCCCCCTACAAGCTCGCAGGCCGCGCATTCCGCCCTGAAGGAACTGTCATCCGCTTCAGGAACGGCGTCACCGTAGGCGGCAACGAAGTCGTTGTGATGGCCGGGCCCTGCTCCGTGGAGAGCCGCGAGCAGATATTCGCCACTGCGGAAAAAGTAAAAGCCGCCGGCGCAAAATTCCTTCGCGGAGGAGCATTCAAGCCGCGCAGCTCGCCATATTCCTTCCAGGGCATGGGGCTGGAAGGATTGAAGCTGCTGCGCGAAGTAGGCGATGCCACCGGGATGCTCATCATCAGCGAGGTAATGGAGATTTCCCAGATCGAGCTGATGCTGCCGTACATCGATGTCTTCCAGGTAGGCGCGCGCAACATGCAGAACTTCAACCTGCTGCGAGAGCTCGGAGCCGTTCGCAAGCCGGTGCTGCTCAAGCGCGGCATTGCCGCCACCATTGAAGAACTGCTGCTCTCGGCCGAATACATCCTCTCCGGCGGCAATTATGAAGTGATGCTCTGCGAGCGCGGCATCCGCACCTTCGAGACCTATACGCGCAACACCATGGATATCTCAGCGATTCCGGTCGTCAAGAAGCTCTCGCATCTGCCGATTCTCGGCGACCCATCGCACGGCGTTGGCTTGCGCGATAAAGTTCCGGCCATGGCCCGCGCCGCTGTTGCCGCCGGAGCCGATGGGCTGCTGATCGAAGTGCATCCGAACCCGGAAAAGGCGGTTTCCGATGGGGCCCAGACACTCTTCCCCGAGCAGTTCGCCAAACTGATGCAGGAGCTTCGTATGATAGCCTCGGCAGTGGAGAGGACTATCGACTAACCATGCCGATCGAGCGCATCGCCATTCTTGGGACCGGGCTGATCGGCAGTTCCGTGGGAATGGCGCTGCGCAGGAATAATTTTAGAGGCACCATCTTCGGTTGGGACCGCGACCCGGCGCAGACCACGATTGCACTCAGCCGGGGCGCGATTGATGTCGCTGCTCAGGAGCCTCTGTCAGCTGCCGTTGAGTGCGACGTCATCTTGCTCAGCGGCCCGGTATTCAGCATTCTCGATTGGCTGGAACAACTGGCAGCCCTTCTGAAGCCTGAACAGCTTGTCACCGACGTAGGCAGCGTAAAAGGTGTGCTGTGCGATCGCGCCCAAGGCCGCTACAACCAGCCGGATAAGCCCGGCTTCCTTCCCGGTCATCCCATGGCAGGCAAGGAAGTAAGCGGCGCCGCGCATGCCGACGGCGATTTATTCCGCAATGCGGTCTGGCTCTTTACCGAATGTGAGGCCAACGACAGCATGTCCGCCGGAGCTCGCGAGAAAGCAACAGAATGGCGCGCGTGGGTGCAGAAATTCGGAAGCCGCATTCTTGAAATTCAGCCTGCCCGGCATGACGAGCTATGTGCCTGGGTCAGTCATCTTCCCCAGTTTGTCTCCACCGCGTTGAGCGCGCTGCTTGAAGATACCTTTCCGCACGATGAGGAATTACGCGCCATCGGCGGCCGCGCATTGCGTGAGATGACGCGCCTCGGAGCCAGCCCCTATTCCATGTGGCGTGACATCGCGCACACCAATACGGATGCCGTGGCCGCCAGCCTCCTGGCCTTGGAACAGCGGCTCACGCATCTGCGCGAGCATCTGAAGACGCCGGAACTGCGCGAAGAGTTTGATCTGGCGAACCGGTTTCGCCTCGGCTCCAGATAAATGAAGCTATTTGCCGAGTGATCGAGTAGACTGTCTCTTCTCTCAATCTGTTCCCAGAGGTTGTATGAAGAAAAACGTTCTCCTCAGCACATTCATGTGCGTGTGTTTCTGTATTTTTGCCGCCACAAGCCCTGCCCAGGAAAAGCCCCCTGCTCCGGACGAAGATTACGTCAAAGCGCATTACACCAAGTACGAATACCGCATTCCCATGCGGGACGGTGTGCATCTGTTCACTTCGGTGTACGTGCCCAAGGATACCTCGCAAAGCTATCCCTTCATGGTCGATCGCACGCCCTACAGCGTGGCGCCCTACGGCGAGGACCAGTACAAAAAAAGCCTCGGGCCATCGGATGAATTTGAAAAGGCCGGCTACATCTTCGTGTACCAGGATGTCCGCGGGCGGTATATGTCGGAAGGCAAATTCGTCGAGATGCGCCCGCATATCGACGATAAAAAGTCACCGCAGGATGTCGACGACAGCTCCGACATGTACGACACCATGGAGTTCCTGCTGAAGCATGTGCCGAATAACAACGGCAAGGCCGGCATCTGGGGTATTTCCTATCCCGGCTTTTATACCTCGGCCAGCATCATCGATTCGCACCCTTCCATCAAGGCAGCCTCGCCGCAGGCGCCCATGACGGATCTCTTCAAGGGCGATGATGCATATCACGGCGGGGCCTTCATGCTCGACGCTAACTTCGGCTTCTACACATTTTTCAAGCCGTTCGACGAGCCATCGGTGCCGAAGCACGAAGTCCCTTTCGATTTTGGTACGCCGAACAGTTACGAGTTTTATTTGAATGTCGGGCCGCTCTCAAATCTCGACAAAGAATATTTAAAAGGCTCGAATCCTCTGTTTAATGACCAGATGTATCACACAACCTACGACGATTATTGGAGGGCGCGCGATCTCTCACAGCACATGAAAAATGTGAAATGCGCCGTGCTGGTCGTCGGAGGCTGGTTCGATGCGGAAGATCTGTCCGGACCATATAAGACCTTCTATGCCATCAACAAGTTCAATCCTCAGACCACCACGACGCTGGTCGAAGGCCCATGGGTGCATGGTGGATGGGCGCGCAGCGATGGCGATCACCTGGGCGATGCGCAGTTCAACGCAAAAACGGCAGAATTTTTCCGCAAAAACATTCAGTTTCCCTTCTTCGAGTACTACCTGAAAGGCAAAGGATCTCCATTGCCGAAGGCCTACGTTTTCGAAACGGGAACGAACGTGTGGCGCACCTATGACGCCTGGCCCCCCGCTCAGGCAAAACCGAAGATGCTTTACTTCCATGCTAACGGCAAGCTTTCCTTCGATCCTCCTTCAGAAAAGGAAAGCTCAGATTCCTATGTGAGCGACCCTGCGCATCCTGTCCCGT
The DNA here is from genome assembly GCA_035547425.1 of Alloacidobacterium sp. Lineage (GTDB taxonomy): Bacteria > Acidobacteriota > Terriglobia > Terriglobales > Acidobacteriaceae > Alloacidobacterium. The sequence continues at coordinate 20,976 of DASZUU010000043.1, forward strand.
TCGTTGGCTACACCACAGACACCGTGCCGCAGCGGTACATGGTGGACGATCAGCGCTTTGCATCGACTCGCCCGGACGTGCTCACATACCAGACCGATCCTTTGACGGAAGATGTAACGATCGCCGGGCCTATCTCGTCAAAACTGAAAGTGGCGACCACGGGAACCGATTCCGATTTTGTCGTGAAGCTGATCGACGTCTATCCCAACGATTATCCCAATGCCGAGGAAGATACCCACCAGGGCAAGCGGATACTGAACGCGCCTCCATTACTCATGGGTGGCTACCAGCAGCTTCTGCGCGGCGAGCCGATGCGGGGCAAATTCCGCAACAGCTGGGAGAAGCCGGAAGCATTTACTCCCGGCAAGATGGCTGAGATCGATTTCACCATGCCCGACCTGAATCACACCTTCCGCAAAGGTCACCGCATCATGGTGCAGGTGCAAAGCTCCTGGTTTCCTCTGACGGATCGTAACCCGCAGACCTTCACCGATATTCCCAATGCGAAGCCGGAAGAATTCAAAAAGGCAACAGAGACCATCTTTCACGAAAGCGATGCTCCGTCAGGGGTTGAGTTGATGATCCTGCCTCAGCCTTAGATTTTTCGATGTCAAGCCCTGTCATGCTTTAAGGGTAAGAAAATAAAGCGAAAAAGCAGTGTAGGGAATTATCTTTCAATTTAATAAAATATGAATAGGACTATTGTTTTTGAGCGAGTGGCAGCCGTTTTGTAAATAGCTGAAAATAAACGATCTCCGTACAGAATCACGATCGTATGTATTTGAAAATAAAGGATCCCCGTACAGAATGTGGGGGAGGGGGGTACATAGAAAAGGCCGGGCATTTGCGATGCCCGGCCTTCTCATTTTGGGTGGAAACAGGTGTTAAATCAGCTTCATCGCTTCCGGGTCCCAGTGTACGACGGCGTTCTTTTCCATGCTAAGGTTGCTCAACAGGGCAGCTCCGGCAGCGCGGAAGCCGAAGACGGCGTCTTCGACCACGGGTTGGCGGCTGCGGACAGAGTTGAAGAAGTTCTTGAAGTGGTCGTAGCTGTCGCTGTAGCCGCGCGGCACCACGTACCGCTCGAAGCCCGCAGGCGGTGTCCCTTCAAAAGGCGTGACGGGATACTTCTTGCGGTATTCCCTCTCGATGCGCTGCTGCATGGCGTCGGTAAAGGTGCCGATGCTCAGGCCCGGTTCTTTTTCGCGAGGAACGCGGGTGATGCTGACACCGTTGCCGCCAATCTCAATGGTTCCTTCGGAGCCGGTGAAGGTGAGCCCTTCGCTCTCTTCGCCGCCATCGACAAAGTTGACGCGCAGGCTGAGATTGAATCCCTCTTTGTAATCGAAGAGGCCAAGCATTACATCGGGTACATTGCGCCCATCTTTCCAGTAGCGCAGGCCTCCGGTGGCCATGGCCCGGGTGGGGCCGTGCGAACCGGTAATGAAGTGCGTTCCGCTGAAAAGATGCACGAAGAGATCGCCGGCGACGCCGCTTCCATAGGCCTTCCACTTACGCCATTGGAAGAAGTGCTCGGCGTTGAAGGGGATTTTCGGAGCGGTGCCGAGAAAGCGCGGCCAGTCGCAGGTTTCGGTCGAGGCGTCGAGCGGAACGGTGTAGTTCCATGCGCCGATCGAGGAGTTGCGGTCCCAGTGCGCCGTGACCATGTTGAGCTCGCCGATGGCGCCCGAGGCGAGCAGCTCCTTTGCTTTGGCATAGATCACGGAGCTGACGCGCTGGCTGCCGACCTGAATGATGCGTTTTGTCTCGCGGGCCGTGTCGATCATCTCCGGGCCATCGGAATAGAGATGGATCATCGGTTTTTCGCAATACACGTCTTTGCCGGCCTTCATGGCATCGACGGCGGCCTGTTTGTGCCAGTGGTCCGGAGTGCCGATGATTACGGCATCGATGTCTTTGCGGGCCAGAATTTCTTTGTAGTCGCGCGTGGTGAATACATCGTTGCCCCAGACTTCCTTGCTGTGAGCAAGTCTTCCGTCGTAGCAGTCGGCCACGGCGACAAGCTTTACCCCGGGTACCCGGACCGCTACGCTCGTGTCGTACTGCCCCTGCCCCCCGGCACCGATCAATGCAATTTGAATGTGATCGTTTGCAGAAACAGGTTTGGATGGTTCTTCCTGAGAAGCTGCCGTAGTCAGCGCGTGTACTCTTTCACTCAGCAAGGTTCCTGCGGTTGCCGTCCCTGCCGCTTTCAGAAAAGTCCTCCGGTTTAGTTCGTGCACAATACCCCTCTCATGTGAAAGTATCCGTCGTCTGTAAAGATACACGGATACAAGCAAGAACGCATAAGCTGGACGATATCCGCTAATTTTTCAGCTGATAGGGAAAGGTAAATCGACCAATCTGGATTACGGATTTATCCTCCGGCGGCCAGATGCGGAAAGACTCAACCCGCGTGATGGATTCATTCTTCACCGCCTCCACGCTGCCTAGAAACCTCCCGGTGGAGGCTTCATAGAAGTTCACCGTCAGCGAATCTTCATTATGCTTCCAGCCGATGAGATATTCGCCCGCAGTTAGCCGGATATCCCCGATTTTTATCGGAACCTGTGCGAGAAAGAAATGCGAATACTTGCCTTCCGCCGAATAGCCCGCCGTGATGAGCACAACCCCGGCCACGTATTTTCCTTTGCCGTCGGTGATACCCGAGGCCGTGCGCAGTTCCGTTTCAATGCGCTCCTGGATTACAGGCGCGCGCTGGGGAATGAGCGCTTTTAGTTCGGCATCGGTGGCAACACGCCATGCGCCGGACCTTGCTTCCTGCGCGAATGAGGGCAGAAAGAGGGCGATACAGAAAACGAGAGCCAGCAGGCGCTTTTCTCGAATAAGAAGCTTAATCAAGATGAACAATTCCTCGTTGCAGCGCCGTGGTTGCGGCCTGCGTTCTATCGTTGACTCCCAACTTGCTGAGAATACTGTTGATATGGGTTTTTACCGTGGCTTCCGAGATGAACAGGTCGCCGGCTATTTCTTTGTTGCTGCGGCCATTTACGATCTTTTTCAAGACGTCGAGCTCGCGGTTGGTAAGGGAGGGGCCACCCATGCGCTCGGCCAAACGCTCCGCAACCACAGCAGGTATGCGAGATTTACCGGCATGCACAGTGCGGATGGCCTGCGTGAGCTCGTCGGCATTCATGCCCTTGAGTAAATATCCCTTGGCCCCGGCTTGTAGCGCGCGATAAATATCTTCATCCCCATCAAATGTGGTTAAAACGATGATACGGGCTGCGGGGAACTCTTTGCGAATTTGCGTGATTGCATCGACGCCGTTTTTATTGGGCAATCGCAAGTCCATCAGGGTCACGTCAGGACGATGTTTCTTATACAGTTCGATGGCCTGCACACCGTCCGATGCCTCGGCAACGACCTTCATGTCCGGCATGGTTGCAATCAGCGCGGCCAGTCCCTGTCGCACGATATGGTGATCATCCACCACCATAATTTGAATAATTTCGGCCATAGTGTTCCTTTAAAAGGGTACTTCTACTTGAATTTCCGTTCCTTCATCTTTGTTGCTTGTCACTTGAAAACGCGCTCCGATCTGTTGCGCGCGTTCGCGCATGCCTGTGAGTCCGAAATGCCCATTCTGTTTAAAATTCTCAGGATTGCCTGTGAAGCCGCGTCCGTCATCTTTAATCGTCATGCGAAGAAGCTTTTCCTGAAAGAGCAACATCACGTCAGCGTGACGAGCCTGGGCATGGCGAACAATGTTGGTCATTGCTTCCTGCGCAATACGCAGCAACTCCGCTTCTATATCTGGATCGAGTGGATGGAACGTTCCGCTGACCTGCACACGCGCCTGCACATTGGAATTGCCGGTAATCCGCCGTGCTGATTCGGTGATGCGCGAGGGCAGGTCCTGCGCAGAAGATTGCGAACGCAGGTTCCAGATCGAACTACGTGCTTCCGCAAGGCATTCCTGCGTCAGCTTGCGGGCTTGTTCAAGATGCGTGCGTGCGGCGTCAGTGGATGTATTCAATAATCTCGCTACAACTTCCAGTTGCACGGAGACAGCGACGAAGCCCTGTGCCAGCGTATCGTGAATTTCACGCGCGATCCGGTTGCGTTCCGCCAGCACGGCGCTGAAACGGGATTCGACGCTGCGCACCCGCCAGCGATAGACCTCATACGTTAGCAGTGCCAGGGCCAATAGTAGCGCAAAGTAGAACCAATACGTCTGGTAAAAATGCGGCATGATGCGGAAGCTGAATGTGGCGGCCTGCTCGCTCCAGACTCCATCGTTATTGCAGGCCATGACGCGAAACACATGGCGACCGGGAGGAATATTTGTGTAATAGGCTACGCGGCGTGTACCGGCGTCTACCCAGTCGCGATCTAGCCCATCGAGCTTGTAGCGGAAGCGCACCTTTTGAGGAACAACGAAACTCAGTCCGGCATATTGAAAAGCGAAGCGTGTATGCCCAGGGCCAAATTTCTCGCCTTGATCGCCGGATACGACAGCATCATCTACCGAAACCTGCTCCATTGCGACCAATGGCGGTACACGATTGACCGGCATATGAGCAGGATCGACAGTCGTGACGCCGCGCAGAGTGGCAAACCATAGTGACCCGTCACGAGCTTTCCACGCGGCGGGGTGGCCTCCACTACTGCACTCGCTGATACGCATTCCATCTGCGGTGCCGTAAAGATCGGGTGAGAACGTTTCGTCATGACCGGCTGCAAGAGCCAACAGTTTTGCTTTACTGGTACGGAAAACACCCTTGCTTGAGCCGAGCCACAGGTTGCCATTGCCGTCATCCAGTATTCCGTAAATGTCTTCCGGGAGACGAGTTTTGGCCGAAGATAGGCTGATGAGCTTTTCCCCCATGCGGACATCAAGGCCGCCACCATTTGTTCCGATCCAGAGATTGCCGCCGGAATCCTGATAGAGAGCAGTGATGATGTTGCTTGATAGCCCTTGCTGCGTCGTGAAATTTTCAAACTTTCCATTGGCAAAGCGAGTGAGCCCTCCCAACGTGCCGATCCAGAGGCTTCCGTCTTTATCTTGAAGAATCGCACCCACAAGATCACTGCCTAAACCATCGATGGCAGCGTAAGACGTGAATGTTCCGTGAGCATAGCGTGACAATCCACGGCGCGTGCCGATCCAGATAGCGCCGGTGCGATCGGTATATAGAGATCGCACAAAGTCGTCGGCGAGGGCATCGGCTGAGGTGAATACGGTGGTTTCTGTACCGCGCACGCGGTTCAATCCATCTGGTGTGCCAACCCAGAGATTTCCGTAAGGGTCGTCAGTGAGAGCGAGAACAACATCACTCGAAAGATGGGTGGAAGCAGCCAAAGGAGTAAAGTGACTGGCTGTAAGTTGGTTGACGCCGCCTCCGTTTGTGCCAGCCAGCACCCTTCCATTGCGATCCTGGTACACCGATCGGACTAATTCATCTGTTAGACCATCTTTTAAGGTATAGGTTGTAAATTTGCGATCGCGCAGAATGGCGAGACCACTTGATTCTGTTCCCATCCATACATTGCCTTCGCGATCTTCAAAAAAAGTAAGCACCAAGCTGCCTGCCAACGCTTCTTTCGATGGCAGAACAGCAACATGGCCATCCAGAATGCGCATGACTCCGTGGCTTGTGGATGCCCAGATGGCGTGTTGCTGATCCTCGAAGAGTTTTACGATTCGGCTTTTCGCTGTGCTTTCTTGCGGAGCAAGGAAGCGCGCATTCTTGCCGTCAAAAACAGCGAGCCCATTCGACGTGCCGATCCATACTTGACCATTCGAGGCGCATAAGAGGGAAGTCACTTCAGCATGGATGAGATTCGATGAAATAACTCCCGCCGATATGGCGGTCAGGCCGACGTGCGAGCCAACCCATACGGTTCCATGCACATCGATAGCAATGGTTAGAATAGGCTCGTTGAAGTCTTGTACTGTTGTCGCTGCTAAAGATTGTGGATCAATTCTAATCAGGTTATTTGCTGAGTTGGTCCACAGTGAACCATCGGGTGCTTCTGCGATGATGCTGTTGTCAGATAGTCCTTGTGGAAGTGGGATTGATTGAAAGCGATTGTTTCTATATGTAGCGATGCCCGCCGTTGTCGCTATCCACAGTGAACCATTGCGGGCTCGATAGAGCGAAGACACGGAATCAGCGGGAAGTCCATCATGTGTGGTGAAGTTCTGGAAGTGGCCATGATCAAAACGCGTGAGCCCTCCTGAAGTGCCGATCCAGAGCGTTCCTGCCTGATCCTCGAGCAGGCTGCTGATTAAGTCGCTCCCAAGTTGGGGCGTACTTTTCTTGTCGAAAACTGTGAATTGCGCACCATCGAAACGAACCAGACCACCCTCGGTCCCAATCCAGATGTAGCCGCTGCGGGATTGCAGCACTGCATGAACTGTATTTTGAGGAAGGCCGTCGTCAGTCTGCCATGATTGGAAGCCATAGTGTTGCAGAGGATAGTGCGGATCAAGGGCCGCGCAGGGCAGAGCAGCCAGCAGGAGCAGGATCACGACATATATATGGTAAAGAATGCGCATGCAAGGGAACTAACACGAATACTACACATCCGCAGCAATAGTGAATACTCATCCAAAAGGATGAGTCGCAAGCTAAACCATGGATCGAGAGGTAGTTATTCGTGTTTATCCGACATCATGCGCTGGAACTCCGGCACATCTCGCAGAATGGCAAATTCCTTTTCTTCCTGAATTTTTTTGCGGTCTGCAAATCCTTCGTCGATTGCCTTGCGCAGGTAGATGAGCGCTTCATTCTTTCGGCCTGCTTCAGCGTAGGTCTTAGCAAGCAGAAAATTGAGCGTTGCGAGCTCCTGGGTTGGGCCCATTTCGGAAACTTTTGAAGCTGGGTCGGCCTCGAATACATTCGGGTCTAGCGATAGTGCGGTCCGATATGCTCCTTCTCCCTTTTTGTATTTGTGCTCAGCCAGATATGCGGTGCCGAGGTTGCTGTAGAACATTGCGGATTTGGGATTCAGCTTGATGGCCTTCTTGTATGCCTTCTCGGCATTATGATAGTTTTTCTGCCCGTAATAGACAGCTCCAAGATTATTCCAGGCTTCCGGATAAGAAGGATTCAGCTTAAGAGCTTCTTTGTAGTCCCGCTCTGCTTCTCGCAGATTAAACATGTGATGGTTTGCAATGCCCATCTTGTTCCATACCACGGCTGAGTTTCCTGGAACCTGGCGATAAGTATCGAGAGCGGCAATGTAGCGTTGATGCGCCATCAGGATATCTCCCCGCAACTCAGGGCCAATGCTGAAGTGTTGTGCCTCTTCCAGTCCTTTTGCTGGAGACTGTTGGGCATAGCTGCCCACTGCCGCGAGGAAGGAGTTCGGTGCCTGCGCCGACAATTGCAGGGTGCATATACTGGTGATGGAGATCAGGGCCATGCTGGAAAAGAAGCTGCGTCCTTGCATAACTACCTCCTCTGGAACGGCGTCCAGACGAATGGGACGGACCATCGCACATCGAGCCGCCATTCAGGAGTTTTAGAACTCGCAGCCGGTCTTTCCGTCAGTATTGGCGCAACACAGAGCAGTGTTCAGACCAGGCGGCCTTAGGGCCTACATTATAGGCCTATCAGGGCCCTCCAGTAGCAGGAATCCGGAGATATAGGTAGTACGCTTGTTTCCGGCTATGGTCCGTGTTTATTGGTCTGCGAGATGGTGAAGCCGTTCACTTACATTTAGAAATGCACGGCCGTCATGGTAGGCCGCCTTCCAGATAACTCCTTTGTCCTGAGTCACTGGCGTGCCATCGGCGCGGGTCAGGTTGTATAGGCCGTGATATTCGGAATCGATCTGATGTTTTTGGATAAACTGCCACTGCTCCAGAAATCTTTGGAAATAAATAGGCGTTTCCTTGCCGTATTTTTCGTGCATGAGCAGTAACGCGTTTAAGCCCTCGACCTGAACCCACCATTCTTTGAGGGTGTCTTCGGTTCTGCCAAATGTTGTTCCCTCGCGAAAAAAGCCTCCGTGCTCGTGATCCCATCCATAGGCAAGCGCATGGTCAACCAACATGCGCGCCATGTGTTCAGTTTTTAAATTTGTTTTATGGTGGAGAACCTCGTCGGTTTCAAGAATCAAATAGGCAGTCTCCACATCGTGGCCGTATGAGTCGTGGTCGGGAATAGCCTGCCAACTATTCGTGAAATACAGATTCATAACACCCGGCTCAACAACAATCTTGTCGCGAACGATGGCAAGCAGTTCTTCCAGCCGCGCACGTAAAGTGGCATCCGGCCAGACCATGTAAAGCTGCGTTAAAGCCTCTAACAGATGTATATGCGTATTCATGGATTTATAGCCGATAGGGAAGGCAGCTAACGGCATCAGGTCGATCTGGCCATCAGGAGATGTGGAAGCCACCGGGACGCCGGATCGGGTAAGCCATTCAAAATAGCCGCCATTCACCTGATCGTGCGCATGCTTATCGATCCAAAGGAAGCCTCTTTTTGCCAAATCAAGAGCACGGGAATCGCCCGTTGCCTGATAGGCTGCTGCTGCCCCGTAGATGCAAAAACCGATGCCGTAGAGCTCTTTACCATCGGTGAATTTAGGGCTGATCGATCCATCGTCGTCCAGTCCCCAATAGAAACCTCCATACTTCTTATCCCACATCACGTTCTGCAAGTAATCGATGCCATGTTTCACGATAGGCAGGTATTGAGTTTTCAACTCGGGGCGACGAAGGACGACTTGCGATGCAATCCATGTCATACGCCCCTGGAAGACGGAAAACTTGCCATCGCTCGGAGCATATTGCCAGTCGCGGGTGAAATGTGAGTGAAAACCACCATGCGCCTTGTCGACTGCGCGGGGAAACCATACGCCTAATACGTCACGGTTGAGAGCATCTTCCACTTGTTCAGCCAGTTTTAGATAGTTCTCTCGCGTAGGTTGCATATTTTCCGGCGGCGATTGCGCGATTCCAAAACCTGGGCAGAACAATAAAGACAGAGCAAGCATACGGATCAATGTCCGCGAAACTCTGGAAGAAACTTCAGGCTCAGAAATCTGCATAAGCTGTATCTCCAACGTCCGGGCGAGTGAACGCAAGTAATTTGGGAATAGCGAAATGCCTATTGAGTTTCAGTTTTATAAAGATTGAGATGTCGATACCAAACCTATTCGACAATAATCGAAAGCCGCTTTGTTCGTCGAATAGATTTGAAAAATTCTCACTTCTTTACAAAACATTTTGTCAATTACTCAAACGTTTTGGCGAAATACACCATTTATCGTTGACAATCCTATGGGTATGCCAATATATTGGCGCGCTAGTAATGGTAACGGTATCAAGAAATATCCAAATGCATAAGTAAAGATGAATTTGGCTTCAACGCAGCTTGTTTCCTGGCACGATAGTAGTTCTTTTTGGAGGAATTCCAATCATGGGACGCAGGAATTATTCAGCTACTGATAGCCGTTTTCCGGCATATTCAATCCACACGAATTTTCATGCCAGGACAGAAGCATTCACGCGAAACCAGGTTCGATTTGTCTTTTTCTTCTCATTCTTTCTATTGATTTTTTCTTCGAGCAGGCCGCTTCACGCCCAGACGGGCCTGATTACTGGAACGGTGGTTGATCCTTCGGGCGCAGCGATTCCGGGTGCACAGATTCAAATCATTAATCAGGCAACAGGCGATCTGACACGCAATGCGGTAACTGATCCCGGTGGCACATTCCGAGCATTAAACATTCCTCCCGGCACTTACGAGATCAAGGTTACGGCTACAGGAATGAGAGATCTCGATCGAAAGGGCGTCGTTCTGGATCAGGAGCAAAGTCTCGGCTTGGGGCAGTTGCAATTAAGCATAGGCCAGGCGTCACAAACAGTAACTGTAAGCACGGCAACCCCTTTGATTGATACGGCAACATCAAGCAATGCAGCTGTGATTGATCAGCGACAGGTTGTGGAACAGCCCCTCAATGGACGCGATTTTGAATCGCTGATGACAACATTGCCGGGCGTAGTGACAAACAATCAGTCTCAGTTCAGGCTGGTGTTCAATCAGACAGACGATTTTTATGTAAACGGCATGCGTGGCACAGCCAATAACTTTTTCCTGGATGGAGTGATTAACACGGATGTAGGCGCAAACGATGGTGAATACACAAACCTGAGTATCGATGCCGTCGGTGAATTTAAAACTCTCACTGGAAACTTCAATGCGGAGTATGGCCGCAGTCCCGGCGTGATGATCATGGTGAACACCAAGAGCGGCGGGCAACGCTTTCATGGCACGCTCTACGAATTCGATCGCAATACCGTTTTTGATGCGAATGACTGGTTCAGCAATCATGCAGGCTCACCGAGAGCGGTGCTGCGGTTTAACCAGTTTGGCGCCAACATAGGCGGATATATTCCAATTCCTAAGATATCTCCGCGGGACAACAAAAAAGCTTTCTTCTTCTTTAACTATGAAGGAACGCGCTCCAGCCGACCAAATGGCGGTACGTACTACACGATGCCTCAGCCCTCGATGCTGGGCATTGGCACCCCGAATGGAGAGGCGAATTTATCGCCGCTTTACCGTTCCGGAAATATGTGCGACTTCAACGGAACCGCATCTACCTGCACGCCAATTCACGATACAAACGGCAATTTGGTACAGAATGGGCAGGTCTTTATGCCGGGAACTATCAAGTACAACTCATATGGCGAAATACTGACAGGAACACCCTATCCGGGAAACATCATTCCGGCTTCGCAATTCAGTAATCAGTACCCTGCGATGATCAAGTACTTTACTCCGGGCTATCGGGGGAGTTTTGATCATCCTACATTCAACAATGGGTTCGGCGATGAGCAGCAAATCAATTTTCAAGATACATATATGTTCTATAAGAACCAATATGTAGCCCGCGTTGACTATAACTTTGGGCCGAAGGCAAATGCGTTCTTCCGCTATGTTGATGACCGACAACAAGAAAGCCAGGGATTCGGCATCTTCTCCGGAAATAGTTTTCCGGTTCTGCCGCAGTATCGCAAAAAACCCGGTAAGAGCTATGCCTGGAGCCTGGTGAATGTTATTTCGCCTACGTTAACAAATGAAGCCACGGTAGGATGGCTGCATCTTACTCAGGTTGTCGATATTGTTCCCGGCACGTCGAAGGATCTGTACGACAAGACTGCTGTCGGATTCAGTTTCAGTGATATTTATCCGTCGACAAATACTCACAATCTTTCTCCGAATATCAATACAGGCGATGGATACATTAACATCTCGCCCTTCCCTTCAGGTTGGACTTCGACAGGAAATACAGTTGTAGCCACCGATGATGTGACGAAGGTTGCAGGCAATCACGTCATCAAGTTCGGATTGTTTGCGGACTTAAACGAGAATGGGCAAGAGGGAACATGGCAGGAAAACCCTTCGATTAATTTTGGAGCCAGCAATCAGAATCCGAACAACAGCAACTCCGGAATCGCAAACACTCTACTGGGGAACTACACGACTGTTAGCCAGACAAATATATATGCCTTCGGGCACTTTCACTTTTTCCAGTATGAAGGTTACGCTCAGGACACATGGAAGGTATCGCCAAAGCTGACGCTGGATTATGGTGTTCGATACGCATTTGTCGGTCCGACATATACAGTAGCTCCATATCATCAGTATTATTTCGAGCCGAATTTCTATAACCCGGCAGATGCCGTAGCGATTAATATTACGCCGAACATTCCGGGCCAAGTGCCGACACAAGGCTCCATCGTTCCCGGCTCAGGGAATCCTTATAACGGCATGGTGCAGGAAGGGACCAATGGTCTGCCGAAGGGCGGATTAAATTATCGTTGGAATAATTTTGGGCCGCGTCTCGGCTTTGTTTACGATGTCTTTGGAAATGGCACCACGGCCTTCCGTGGAGGGTTTGGCATATTCTACGAGCGCTATCAGCAGAATGTATTCAACTTTGGCGGGATCAGCAATCCGCCACTGGTATACACGCCTACCATTTATGGCGGCAATATTTCCGATATCTCGCCATCGCTGGTAAATGGAGCGCCTTTGACTCCATCCAGCGGCATCTTGTCGTCCGACAGGGCAGGCCAGATTCCTACAACCTATGGATATAACCTCGGGATTCAGCAGGAATTGCCGAATAAGCTAGTGCTTGATATCAGTTATGTGGGCAATGCCAGCCGGCATCAGATGTATAACCAGCAGTTGGAGCAATTGCCTCTAGGCTATACGACGAGCACAAATATTCTTTCAACCGTGAATAACGTATCTGCGGCAATCCTTCCGTACAAAGGCTACAACTCGATCTTCTATAACCGATTCGGGGCAAACAGCGCATATAACGGACTGCAGGTGAAGGTAACGCGCAGATTCAGTGACAAACTAACCTTTAACGCAGACTATACATGGTCAAAGGCAATCGATCTGGACGATGTAGACAGCGATCAGAATGCTTTCCCTGACTATACGCAGCTTCACAGGTTTTATGCGCCTGCAGGGTTCGATCGCAGAAATGTTTTCAACTTCCAGTATGTCTATAACCTTCCAGACTTTAAAGGATCGAACAAACTTATTCAGCTCACTGCAGGCGGGTGGGAGTGGTCCGGAGTTACGCAACTCTGGAGCGGATCACCTTGTCTCGCAAACAATAGTCCAACCAGTGATTCATGTGATCTTATTTCCAGCGGAAATTTAGGAAACGGTGGATTTGGTCATATCCGGCCTGACTACCTGGGCGGAAAAATTCTTACTTCTCATAGTCATAATGTTCCGGCAGGGCAGTTTCCCATGTGGTATAACCCGGCTGTTTTTGCTTCTCCTGCAAACGGAAGTTTTGGCAACTTCCATCGCAACACGATTTATGGCCCGGGCGTGGATAACTGGAATATGTCGCTCTTCAAGAATTTCAATTTCACTGAAAATATGCGACTTCAATTGAGATTCGAAGCATACAACGTTTTCAACCACACGCAATGGGGAACTGTGAACAATTCCTTATCTGCGCCCACGCCGGGAACATCCTTTTCTGGCGCGAATGCGGGCGCTTCCGGGCAGATTACTTCTACCCGTGACCCTCGCCAGTTGCAGATTGGAGGAAAGTTCTACTTTTAGAATTCAATAACTTCCTGATGACCGGATGCATCATAGCATCCGGTCATTTTTTGAGGAGAGCTATAAATCGTGTACCGCTATCCATGTAATATGAGCATTTGATGAAGATCATTGCTTCCATTCTTGCGGTTCTTCTGTTTTTGTCGAATGCCGATTTTTGTATGGGAGCAGATACCGCGAAGCAAATATTTGAATCAGCAATGCAAGCAATGAATGCGGGAGACTATTCGCAGGCTGAAGCCGGGTTTCACAAAGTATTGAGGCTTGATCCGCAAAATATAAGCGCGCTTGCAAATCTCGGCATTTTGTATTCCCGGCAACATCGCTACACAGAAGCAATCGACACATATAAGCAGGTTCTGCATCTTAATCCTCATCAAAAAGAGACGCAGTTAAATATCGGTCTTGCGTATATGAAGCAAGATGATTATGCGCATGCCCTGCCATATTTCAAGCAGCTACATGAGCAAGACCCATCGAACCCGCAGGCGACAATGCTTCTGGCTACATGCCTCACTTATAGCGGGCATGCGGGCGAGGGTATTCATCTTTTGAAGCCGCTGGCAGAAGCGGGAGTCTCACGATCGGCAGCGTTGTATCTACTGGGCATTGCCTATGCAAAAGCGGGACAGGACCAACAAGCACAGGACACATTCAAGAAGTTATTTTCTGACAGTGCGACTCCTGCTCAATCTGAATTTCTATTGGGAAAGGCGTATTACGATGCCGCGAGCTTTGAAGAGGCTGAACATGCTTTCAGACTGGTGTTAGCCAACGAGCCTGCATTTCCCGGCGCGCATCGTGAGCTCGGCAAGGTGTATATCAGCAGGCAGAAGAATGACGATGCTGAAAAAGAATTGCGGTTAGCAATTGAACAGGATCAAGGCGATGCAGGGGCGCTCTACTATCTTGGAGCATTATTTGTGCAGACGAACAGATTTGAACAGGGACTGCCGTACCTTGAAAAAGCTCAGCAGGAAATGCCTGACGCATGGGCGCCTTACTTTTATATCGGAAAGGCTCAACTCCAGATGCACCAAATTCCTGATGCAATCGTTTCCCTGAAGAAGGCGGCAGAGAGAAACCCTGATGAATCCGGTGTTTTCTATTTGCTGGCACGTGCCCTGCGTGAAGATGGCCATAGGAAAGCATCGGAAGCGGCAATGCAGCATGTCATCGCCTTGCGCACAACGGCTTTGCAGGCCGAACGGCATGCCTTAAAAGATGCCGGTATCGTGCCAGTCACAAATGATCCGCACCCATAGGTATCAATTTCGTTAATATTCCAGACTACATAATGCTTAAAAACAGCATCCAACACATTCAGTTGTAAACGGGTCCTCTTGCAGTCGTTCGACAGCCTGCGGCAAGTAGGAGTACGGTTATGCGGCAACCCAACAGCCACAGATTTGACACTGCAATTCTACGGTGTTAATTCTTGCAGTTTGGCAATGCGCAATCGGTTGCGCAGATAAATTGCAATCAACCAAAGCCCGGTATTTCTTATTGGAGGCAGTATGCAGCGATCCCCCTTTACGCAGTGCATTGCAACTTCAGGAAGAGTATTGAATATGCCGAAATATGCCCGCCTGATAATTCTTGTGATCACGTGCGCCATTACTCTAATTGCAAACGCACAGTATCGGGCCTCAATTCGAGGCAATATCACTGATACGTCGGGTGCAGTCATTCCCGGAGCAAAAGTCACTCTTATAAATGCAGATACGGGCCAACAACTCATAAGCACCAGCGACGGAAACGGCATTTATAACTTCAATGCTCTTCCTCCGGCGCACTTCTCCATGAGAGTTGAAAAGGACGGCTTTGCGACAAAAGAGTTGGCGCAAGTGCAAATTATTCCCGAGCAGCTGAATTCGATTGATGTGCAATTAGAGGCTGCGGGGACACAGACAACCGTGACTGTGTCAGGAACGACACGTGGCCTCGATTCTGAAACCGCAACCGTTAGCTCGACTATCAGCAGTAACCAGATTGAGCACTTGCCATCGTTCAATCGCGATGTATTTCAATTAGCGCAATTGACTCCGGGCGTATTTGGCGATTCTTCGCAAGCGGGTGGAGGTGGAGCTTTCACTCTGCCAGGCAATCAGGGGCCGGGTGGAACTGCAGGAGGTTCCGGTGGCATTTTTCAAACAGAGAATGGTCCTCAGATCCAGACTCGTGGCGGACAGTATGAAACGAATAGCGTCACGGTTGATGGCATCAGTACCGTTAGCGCAGTCTGGGGAGGCACATCGGTCATCACTCCGAGTGAGGACTCGGTAGATAGCCTGAAGGTTACTTCTAACAGCTACGATGCCGAAAATGGTCGCTTCAGTGGTGCGCAGATTCAGGTCACATCCAAGAGCGGTACGAATAATTTTCATGGCAGTGCCTTCTTTAAGGCATCACGGCCAGGCTTGAATGCTTATCAGCGGTGGAATGGACCGGGCTCTAACGTTGCAGGAGATGCTGCAACGCGCGGGGTGAATCGCGATAATAATCGCTTCAATCAATATGGCGGCAGTTTAGGTGGCCCCATTTGGAGGAATCGGCTTTTTGCATTCTTTAATTGGGAAACCAGCCCTCTGGATGCTTTGAATACAACGCAAGGATGGTATGAGACTTCGCAGTTTGACTCATTGGCTGGAATCGAACCCATAGCAACGCAATACCTGACATTCCCGGGAAATGCAGTTGCGGCCAGCGGAATCATTCAGCGCACATGTGCCTCTATCGGATTGCAGGAAGGAGTAAATTGCAATACCACCGGCCAAGGGTTAGATATTGGTTCGCCATTGACAACAGGCGTAGGTCACCAGGATTTGACTTATGGCGGTAATACGCTACAACCGGGTATAGGCGGCGGCCTGGATCATGTTGCAGACCTTGCGTATTACAACACACTCAATCCCACCTCGACCACGCAGTCACAATATAACGGACGACTGGATGCGCAAATTACGCAGAACGACCATGTAAGTTTTGCTATCTATTGGGTGCCTGTAAGCACGACAAACTTTCAGGGACCAGTACGCACTGCTAATTATTGGCATCACTCCCAGGTGAATGATGCATTTTCTGTGATCTGGAATCACACATTCTCACCCACATTATTGAACCAAGCTCGCGCTAATGCAGCCGGATGGCGCTGGAATGAAGTGTCTACGAATTCCCAGGCAGCCTTTGGTCTGCCGCAGGCAACGATCGATGCCATCGGCAATATTGCCAATAACAATGGCTTTCAATATTTTGGCGCACCAGGACCAAGCGACCTAAACCAGTGGACATATAGCTATAACGATGTTCTGACCAAAATTATTGGACGTCACAGCATTAAAATAGGCGGCGAACTTACCCGTCTTTATTATCTGAATAATCCTGTATATTCAGCGCGTCCGCAGTTCTTTTTCAATAACTTATGGGACTTCGCGAATGATGCTCCTTATAAGGAAACAGGATTTTTCGATTCGTCTACGGGTGTGCCTTTTTCAAATCGCCAGGATGATCGTGAGAACATTTGGGGAGCTTTCGTGCAGGATGACTTCAAAGTTCTACCAAACCTGACACTGAATCTTGGCTTACGCTGGTCTTATTTTGGGAGCTTGTACGCCAAGCAGGACAATATGGATGTTTTCCGTTTTGGATCAGATCGTGGGGATCCACTTAGCGGCATAAACATTCGAGTTGGCGGCAACCTCTATAATCCGCAAAAAAATAACTGGGGGCCACAATTTGGTTTTGCCTGGCTGCCTAAGCAAAGCAACGGCAATTTAGTGGTTCGGGGTGGATTTGGCATCAACTACAACCAAAATGAAATTGCTATTACGGCGAACGTTAACAACAATCCGCCGAATGGAGTAAATGCGAATTTTATTTGTGCTTACCCATATACGACTAACCCTACATGCGCAGGAACTGGAATACTTTACGAAACAGCCTCTGATCCGCATTCCATCTTCGGCTATGCACCGAATCCGAATGCAGTGACAACATTCGGTTCGGATAACCTTCCGACAAGAGGTTCTCCGATCTCGGTAACTGCTTTTGAAGGTAGCCCGAAGACTATCACGAACTACCACTATTCACTCGATACACAGTACCAATTTCCCTGGGATATTGTTGCTACGCTTGGCTACCAGGGAAGCTTAACTCGTCATCTCTATGTTCAAAACAATTGGAATGCGGTAGCTGCGGCACGCGGTCTTCCGCTTGATCCAAGAATTCAGAGCATCGATTTTTATGACAACGCAGGTAACGGCAACTTCAATGCAATGATTGCCACGCTGGCGCATAACTTCAACCATGGTTTCCAGGCGCAGGTGCAATATACATGGGCGAAAGCAATGGATGAGAATTCAGGGCCGTACTCAGAAGATTTTTATCCATATGATATCCATGCGGCGTATGGTCGATCAGACTATAACGTGCAGGATGCAGTAAAGATTTTCGGTTTATGGCAACCGGTATTCTTTCGCGGAGAGCATAGTTGGATTGAAAAAATTGCAGGCGGATGGTCATTGAGCGGTATCTGGAATTGGCATACCGGATTTCCGTGGAATCCTGTCTACAATACGGATGGAAATACGTATTTCTCCGGTAGCGGCTATAGCCAATTGCGTCCATCAGCAGTTCTGCAAGGTTATGGAAAGAACACTGGTAACAAAGTGTTTGAATCTCAAAATTCAAACTTTGGGGGAGATGGAACAACCTTTTTCTTGCCCCCGACGTATGTACAGGGCGCGCCTTTCCCTGCAACATCACCGGCACCGGCACCAGGAATTAAACGCAACGTGCTGAACGGACCAAATTACAACGATGTAGATGCCAGTTTGACTAAGGCTTTTGGCTTACCAAAGATGCCCATCTTAGGCGAGAACGCGAAGTTTGAGGTTCGCGCCGACACCTACAATCTTTTCAATAAAACAAATATCGATACGACCTCGATCGATAACATTTTAGGAACTGTACATGCTGATGGGACGGTAAGCCCGAATTCCAGCTTTGGCATAGCATCCCGCGCCCTGGCAAGCAGAACAGTGCAGCTACAGGCACGGTTCAGCTTTTAATAGTTTGCATTTCTGATAGGGGTGCGCATTTCTCATGCGTACCCTCTTCCTTTTCCTTACTGCCTGAAGTCAGGAGTTTCACTTTGCGACAGAAATATCTCTCCGCGCTGGCACTTGCGGCAATGCTTGCTGGAACTCCCTTCGCGACCGCGCAACAAGAGATCGATATCAATACACAGGCACAGACGACGCCATTCCCTCATTTCTGGGAGGAGATGTTCGGCTCCGGACGCGCGAATCTTACATTGCGTGAAAGCTACCGCAACGATCTGCGCGCTGTAAAACAGGTTACTGATTTTCGTTATGTGCGCTTCCATGCAATTCTGCACGACGAAAATGGTGTTTATAACGAAGATGAACACGGCAATCCGGTCTATAACTTCTCATATGTCGATCAGATTTATGATGGCTTACTGAAGAATGGCGTGCGGCCAGTGGTTGAAATAAGTTTTATGCCGAAGAAACTGGCCTTCAACCCAGATGCGCTTCATCCCTTCTGGTACAAGCAGAATGTTTCACCGCCGAAAAGCATGGAGCGGTGGGACGATCTGATCAAGCACTTTGCGCAACATCTGGTGGATCGCTATGGAATCCAGGAGGTGTCGCAGTGGTATTTTGAAGTTTGGAACGAGCCGAATATCGATTTCTGGAATGGCATTCCGCGTCAGCAAAGCTACTTTGAACTGTATGCGCATACAGCGCGTGATCTGAAGTCTGTTAGCCCGAAGCTTCGTGTAGGAGGCCCAGCCACAGCCGCGGCTTCGTGGGTGGATGATTTTCTGAAATATGCAGCGGATAATCATGTGCCTGTTGATTTTGTCAGCAGCCATGGCTATGCGGATGACACGGTCGAAAATCTATTTGGGACGAAAGAAGACATTCCGATGGATGATCGTGTATGCCGAGCCATAGGAAAAGTGAGAAAGCAGATTGAGGATTCTGCTATGCCCAAGCTGCCGCTTTTCTGGACGGAGTGGAATGTGCAAGGCATGAATGAATCGAGAGATACTGCATTCGTCGGCACTGGATTGGCAAATACCATACGCGAATGCGACGGTCTGGTGGACATGATGTCCTTTTGGACATTCTCGGATGTCTTTGAAGAGGGCGGCCCGATTGCGAAACCATTTGATGGAGAGTTTGGACTGCGGGCAAAAGGCGGTATCAACAAGCCAAGCTATTATGATTTTGCGTTGCTGCACCAACTCGGCAACCAGCGTATTGCAAATCTGAATTCTGACATCATCGTGACAAAGCGGGCTGATGGATCGCTTGCGATTGCGCTGTGGAATATTGTCGATCCGGATAAAACGAGAAGCACGAAGAGCGTGCAGTTGCGACTTCAGGGTGTGCCGTCGAATGCGGAAGTTTCCATTAGCCGTGTCGACGAGACGCACAGCAATACGCTGGCAGCATACAAAGCGATGGGCAGCCCCCTTGATCCGACAGAAGCACAAGTAGAACAACTGAATCGCGAGACGGCACTGGGTAGGCCGGAGCAACGGAATCTCCATGACGGCAAGCTGGATTTGACGCTGGGCCCAAATGCGCTGCTGCTCATTCAGGTAAAAACACATTGAGGCAAGTTAGAAGAAGGGAATCATGACCTCGAAAGGTGAGGAGGGCGCTTCGCGCCAACGGACAGCAAGACCGGACCTCAAGGAGCTTGCGCGACATCTGGGCATTTCGCAGACTACTATCTCACGCGTATTGAATGGCTCGGCAAAGTATTACCGCATTTCAGAAGAGACGCAGAAGCGCGTTCTAGCCGAAGCCGCCAAACTTAATTACAAGGCAAATGTGCTGGCGCGCAGCCTGCGGAGCAAACGCAGCAAAACGATCGGCGTTATCGTGCCGGAGATCAGTGAAGGCTATTCGACTGCCGTGCTTGGCGGTATAGAAGATGTGCTGCTTTCCTCAGGCTTTTTCTATTTTGTAGTAAGCCATCGCCATCGCGCCGATCTTCTGCGCGAGTATCCATCGTTGCTGTTGTCACGCGCAGTCGAAGGGATAATTGCGGTAGATTCTGCATTGGATGAAGAGCTTCCGGTGCCGGTTGTTGCCATATCAGACCATCATCATCGTCCATCGGTTATTACTATTGAGCTCGATCACCTGCTGGCTGCTCGCTATGCATTAGAGCATTTGAAACGGCTGGGGCATCGAAGGATTGCCTTTATTAAAGGGCAGAGCTTCAGTTCCGATACGCTGGTGCGCTGGCGCGCTATTTCAAAAGTTGCTGCCGAATTGGAGATAGAGATTCATCCGCGGCTCGTTGTACAGCTAGAGGATCAGGGAATGGGTATTGAGCCGGGAAGAGCGGCAGCAGCCAGGCTGCTGGAGCGCAAGGAGCATTTCACCGCTATTTTTGCCTTTAATGATCTTGCGGCCATTGGAGCGATTGCGATTTTGCGAGATGGAGGAGTGCAGGTTCCCGCGCAGGTTTCCGTTGTAGGCTTTGACGATATTCTCAGCGCTGGCATTAACAATCCTCCACTGACGACGGTAAGACAACCGCTGCAGGAAATGGGCCGTGTGGCTGCAAGCACATTGCTGCAGATGATTCATAGCGAAAAAGAAGAATGGCCAAAGCATCCAATTCGCGTATTGCCCAGCTTTGTGGAGCGGCAATCGACTGCGAGGATCGTGCAGGCTGTGCAGGGAATCGCTGTAGTACGCAATGCGCTTTGAACTGACTTATAAAGGCAAACAATATGTTTTTCACAAGACACTTTTCCATATGCCATGCTGCTATCGGAGCGGCTTTTATGTTCCTGACTACCGCATCTCCCGCACAGAAGCCACAGCACTCTCCTGCCAATGCTCAGCTTGCTTCGCCTGCCATCGAGCGCCGGGTGGATGAGTTGCTGAAGAAGATGACTTTGGAAGAGAAGATTGGGCAACTGGTGCAGTACAACGATGCGGGGCGCGGAGATAATGCCACCGCCGCCCAGATTGCTGCCAATCCCACTGCGCATAATCAGGTGGATGCGATGGAACTGGCTTCTACGGGCAGGCTTGGTTCCATGCTCAATACGGTGGGGGCGGAGCGTACGAATACCTACCAGCGTGCCGCCGTCGAGAAGAGTCGCCTACATATTCCGCTGCTCTTTGGCGCCGATATCATTCACGGTTACCGCACGATTTATCCGCAGCCCATTGGGCTTGGTGCTACGTTCGATCCTGACATCGTGAAGGCTGTAGCGCACATTGCTTCGCTGGAAGCTACGACTGCTGGTGTGCGCTGGTTTTACTCGCCGATGGTGGACATCTCGCGCGATGCGCGCTGGGGGCGCACAATAGAAGGCGCGGGCGAAGATGCGTATCTGGGCGCAGCGATGGCGCGTGCATACGTGCAGGGTTACCAGGGCAATGACCTTTCCAATCCGGAGAATGTGGCGGCTTGTGTGAAGCACTTTGCTGCCTATGGCGCTGCTGAGGCAGGTCGCGAGTACAACACTACGGACATGTCTGAGATCCGGTTGCGGCAAGATTATCTGCCGCCGTATAAGGCTGCTGTGGAAGCCGGCGCAGCGACGATCATGAGTGCATTCAATGCGTTGAATGGCGTTCCAGCGACCGCGAATCACTTTCTGATGCAGGATGTTCTGCGGGATGAGTGGGGCTTCAACGGATTCGTCGTCAGCGATTACACCGCAGTGATGGAGCTGGAACATCACGGAATTGCGCTGACTCCGGCGGAAGCGACGCGCAAGGCGATTCTCGCCGGCGTCGATGTCGATATGATGTCGCATTTCTATGACACGCAGTTGCCGGAACTGGTTCGTACCGGACGGGTACCGATGAGCGCTGTGGATGAAGCTGTGCGTCGCGTGCTTCGGGTAAAATTTGCGCTCGGTTTGTTTGAGCATCCGTATGCGCGCGGAACCGAAGTAACAGCCGCTGTGCCTGAACATCGCAAAGTAGTGCGCAAAGCAGCAGAAGAATCGCTTGTTCTGTTGAAAAATGATTCTGTTTTGCCACTTTCAGCCCCTAAAAAAATTGCGCTTATCGGACCGCTTGCGGATAATCCGGCAGAGATGCTTGGCTCCTGGAGTGGCGGCCCCCAGCTTTCCGATGTGGTGACCATTCGTCAGGCATTCGAGACTCGGGCCAGAGAGCGGGGCGGATCGGTGACTTATACCAAGGGCACCGAAATCACCGGCACCTCGGAGAGTGGCTTTGCTGACGCCGTCCAGGCAGCGAAGCAGGCAGATGTCGCGGTGCTTGCGCTGGGCGAAGCGGGCACGATGAGCGGCGAGGCAGGGTCGCGCGCGCATCTCGACCTTCCCGGCAACCAGGAGCAACTGCTGGAGGCGGTTGCCGCAACCGGACGTCCGGTAGTGCTACTGGTCTTCTCCGGCCGTCCGCTGGTGCTCGATTGGGCGGCGAAGCATGTGGCCGCAATCCTCGAGGTGTGGTTCCCGGGAACCGAGGCAGGCAATGCAATCGCCAATGTACTGTATGGCGATGTGGCACCCAGCGGCAAGCTGCCGATGAGCTTTCCGCGTGCCGTAGGGCAGGAGCCGCTTTACTATAACCAGTTTCCTACCGGAAGGCCGCCGATCGGTATCGACCTCACGCAGCCGCCGGGCGGAGATTCGCGCTTCTTCTCGCGCTATATTGATGTGCCGAACGATGCGCTCTTTCCGTTCGGATACGGCCTGAGTTACACCACCTTCGATTACGGCAATGTGAGTTTGTCGCGCAATTCGATTCCGCTGCGCGAGGCAAATCGCGAGACGGCGCAGAAGCTGATAACTGCAACTGCGACGGTGACAAATACCGGGAGTCGCGAGGCGACCGAAGTGGTGCAATGCTATGTGCGTAACCTGGGAGCGAGCGTAGAGCAGCCGGTTCGCAGCCTACAGGGATTTACGCGGGTCACGCTGAAGCCGGGTGAATCAAAGCAGGTTTCCTTCGATCTCGGTTTTCCCGAGCTTTCCTTTTACAACATCCAGAGCAGGGAAGTGATCGAGCCGACGCACTATACCGTCTGGATCGGCGGCAGTTCGCTGGCTACAAAAGAGGCGGACTTCACGGTCACACCGTGAGGCCCCTCCCTCCCTCTCCTTCTCTCTCTTCAGCTTCCGGATTTTCGTTGAAGATATTTCATTGACAGCATGCATAGATATCTATATAAAGACATCTATATATGGCTAAGACAGATGCCCTACAAGGCTCACTCGATTTACTTGTGTTGAAGATTTTGTCGCGGCGACCACGGCTTCATGGCTATGCCATCATGACGGCCATCGCAAGCATGTCCGACGAAGTACTGCGCGCCGAGGAAGGCTCGCTTTATCCGGCACTGCATCGGATGGAGGAAGCAGGCTGGATTCGCGCCGAGTGGATCAAGAAAGACACGGGCCGGCGCGCCCGCGTTTACGAGCTAACCGTAGCAGGCAAAAAACAATTGGGCATCGAAGAATCGCGCTGGCAGTCGGTCAGCCTGGCAATCAATCGGGTTCTTCGGGAGGCATGAGATGTCTTTGTGGTCGCGTATCTCAAATTCCATGCGTGGCGAACACTTGAACAGCGAGATCGATGAAGAGATACAGTCACACATTGAAGAGGCGATTGCAGCAGGACGTGATCCGGAGGAAGCGCGCCGCGCACTCGGTTCTGGACTGCAGGCCCGCGAAGCGAGCCACAGCATTCGTGTTGTCGGCTGGCTGGAGTCGATTTTCGCCGATGTAAAGTTTGGCTGGAGACAGCTCTGCCGCAACAAGATTACGTCTGCGGCGGCTGTGCTTTCTCTTGCCCTCGGTATCGGCTCCTGCGTTGCTGCCTTCCGTCTTATCGATGCCCTGCTCTGGCGTCCGCTGCCCATCTCCGGTTCCAGCAGGCTCTATGTCCTCTCCCGCAAGATGATTGGCTTGTACGGCAAGCCTATCGAGGACGGTTACTGGGCCACGCCGGATTTCAAGCTTATGCGCGATGCGGTTAAGGGCCAGGCGGACCTTATCGCTATCAGTGAAGCCGAGCGTACGGATATCACCTGGACTACAGACGACGATATGGAGAAGGCACATGTCGTGTATGTTTCCGGCAACATGTTCCCACTCTTCGGACTTGAGCCTGCGCTCGGTCGGCTGCTTTCTCCTGCCGATGATCGCGGGCCGGGTACTGGCCCTTATGCGGTACTCTCATGGGATTACTGGAATCACCGGTTTGGGCGCGACCCCCGCGTTCTGGGCCGCTCGCTCCATATTGGCGCACAGACCTTTGAAATTATCGGAGTTGGCCCTCGCGATTTTACCGGAACCGAAAAGGGAACGGTTACAGACATATTTCTACCTCTCAGAATGAACAGCCTCGCCACTGAGGACAAAACGGACTGGCATCGCATTTTTCTCATGTTGAAACCCGGAGTCAATCCGGCCACAGCGCTGGAGCCGATCCGGCAGCACCTTTCCGCCATCAATCGCGCTTTCGGAAGCGCATGTTCTACCTGTTATCGCGGCGCAACCAAGGCGTCTATTGACCGCTTTCTCAACCAGACGCTCGTAGTCAATCCGGGTGGCGTCGGCATTTCCGATCTACAGAAGGATTATCGCCGTTTTCTCGGCATTCTGGGCATGATGGTCGTTCTTGTCCTCATCATTGCCTGCGTCAATGTCGCCAATATGATGACCGCGCAGGCTGCTGCCCGAGCTCAGGAGATGGCTCTGAGAATCTCGATCGGCGCTGGACGTCGACGGCTCGTCCAGCTCATTCTTTGTCAGAGCTCGCTGCTTGCGCTTCTGGCTTCTGCTCTGGGTGCATTGTTTGCGGCATGGGCAGCGCCCTTTGTGCTCAGCCTCATCAATCCACCGGACGATCCTGCGCGCCTTGCCCTGCCCGCAGACTGGCGTGTGTTTCTCTTCGGCTTGGCGCTCATTGTTTTTGTGGTTCTCCTGCTTGGTTTGCTTCCTGCTCTTCGCGCCTCCGCGGTCAGGCCTGTTGCCGCGCTTAAAGGTGGCGAAGACCCGCACTTGCCGCGCCGTATTATGCGTGGCGCCCTCGCTCTTCAGGTTGCTTTCTGCTTCCTTGTTCTCTTTCTGTCTTCACTTTTTGTTACATCTTTCCGGCGTCTGCAGAACCGCCCCCTCGGCTTTTCTACCGATCGTCTGCTCCTGCTTGAAACCGTGGGCGGCAAAGGCCAGCTCCCCGTTGTCTGGAATCAGACTGCCGAAGCGCTCCGTGCCGTGCCGGGCGTCGAGTCGGTCGCCATCTCAGGCTGGCCTCTTCTTGGACGCATTAAAATTAACACTGACATCTCCATCAACGGCGCGCCGCCGAGCCCGACTCCTGCCTTTTTCCTGAACGTTTCTCCGGGCTGGCTCTCGACCATGAAGATTCCTTTGCTTTCCGGTCGTGATTTTGGCCCGGAAGATACCTCCCCGGGAGCTGCCATTGTCAACGAAACCTTCGCCAAGACTTTTTTCCCGGGTCAGGACCCGATTGGACGCACCTTTGAGCGCGGCGCCAACCAGCCAGTCAACCTGATTGTCGGCGTCACGCCGGACATTCCTGATCACGACCTGCGCGAACCCAACCGCGCTGTTTTCTACGTCCCCTTCAACGCAATTGACGACAAATTTGCACCGCGCACTCTGGGCTTTGCCACTTTCGTCATTCACACAGACATCCAGAACCCGCTCGCCCTCGCCAATTCTCTCCGTCAGCTCATTGCACGGCGGCACAATGGTCTTCGCGTTTCGAACGCCACTACACAGCTCGATCTGGTCCGCGACCAGACAATACGCGAGCGCCTGATCGCCATGCTGGCCGCCTTTTTTGCTGTGGTTGCGCTGCTGCTGGCGGGCATTGGACTCTTCGCTGTTCTTAACTACTCCGTCGTCCAACGCCACCGGGAGATTGGTATCCGCATGGCGATGGGCTCGCCTCGTGTTGGCATTGTGCGCCTCGTCACGCTCGATGTTTTCCTGACAATCGCGCTGGGAGGGTGTGCCGGCCTGGCGCTGGGATTCGGCGCGGCACGCTATGTAGCATCGCTTTTTTACCAGGTTAAAGCCACTGATGCGGACATGATCGCTTTGCCGACGTGCGCCATCCTGCTTACTGCGCTTATCGCTACATTCCCTGCGGTGCTTCGCGCGTTACGCACAGACCCGACGGAGATACTGCGCGCGGAGTGAGGCATAGATTTTTCGTTTACCCAATATTTCTTCGATCAAGCAGAATAAATACCCTTGTTCTGTTGCAATATAGCTTTTTTGAAATGCATTTCACCCATTCGTTCATTCTGCACGCTGCCTGAACACGGTACTGTTTAAGATACAATTGCGGCCACAGTTGGCGCTGGGGTAGCGACCTGCTGTCGGATCGCGTATCAATAACAGGGAGAAGAATGATGAAGCACCTAGCGATCGCGGGGCTGTTCCTGGCCATTGTTTCAAGCAGCGTATCAGCGCAGGTTAACGCGGGTGAGCAGCCGTCTGACCCGAACCTGCCCTTCCATATGACCCAGATCACGACGCTGCGTCTGCCATGGAGGATTGCCTTCCTGCCCGATGGACGGATGCTCATTACCGAGAAGGTTGGCGGCCTGTGGCTGGTTACCCAGCAGGGAGAGAAAACGCCGGTTGCCAATATTCCGGAGGTTTACTGGAAGGGCCAGGATGGGATGCTGGGCGTCTATCTTTCGCCGCACTATGCCAAGGATCACAATATCTACCTGACCTATTCCGAACCGGGTGATGGCGGTTCTAGCCTTGCACTGGCACGGGCACAATTGAAGCTTGGTAACGGGACAGCGAGCCTGGAGGGGCTTCGGGTCATCTGGCGAGACGGCGAGAGAGGCGACGGCGGACAGGTTGGTGCGGCGGTTGCGTTTTCTCCGGACGGCAAGTATCTCTTCCTCAGCTCCGGGGACAGGCAGCGCTTTACGCCTGCCCAGGATCCGAACCAGCCGCTGGGCAAAATTCTGCGCCTGACGCTCGATGGCAAGCCTGCGCCGGGGAACCCCATGGCAGGTAAAATCGGCGCTCCTACTGTGCCGGTGATCGACCCGCCTTCGGACACGGAGAAGGCCAAGACGGCTCCGGTGGTGCGGACGTATACCTTTCCCGGGCCAAACCTGACACCGGCCGAAACCTGGAGCACGGGACACCGCACCCCATATGGCTTGGCTTTTGCGCCGGATGGGCGGCTGTGGGAGGTGGAACATGGTCCCCGCGGCGGCGATGAGCTGAACCTGATCGAGCCTGGAAAAAATTATGGGTGGCCGCTGGTTTCCTACGGGCACAACTACAACGGCGTTCCTATTCCCAGTCCGGATACGCGGCCTGACCTGACCAAGCCTGTGATCTATTGGGTTCCGGTGATTGCGCCGGGTAATCTCATGTTCTACAAAGGCGCCATGTTCCCGCAGTGGAACGGGTCGGCTTTTGTCAGCGGCCTGGCAACAAAGGCGCTGGTTCGCATTACCTTCGACGGCAAAGGAGGCGCGCAGGCGGTGGATCGCTGGGACGTGGGACACAGAGTTCGCGACGTGGAGGTCGCTCCTGATGGAGCCTTGTGGATGATCGAGGATGCGAATCCGGGTGGTCTTTTCCGCCTGACGCCGTTGGGCATGGCGGTTGCGGCTCCTGCGGCACAGGCGGCAGCGCCGGTTGCGACTCCGAGCGGAACCGCAGCGCAGAATGCTTCTGATCCCGAACATGTGAAAAGCATTATTGCGAACAATAATTGTCTTGCATGCCATCATATTGGCCGGGAAGGCGGAGACATTGGGCCATCGTTGAATGGAGTGGGAACTCGGCGCACGCCTGAGCAGATACAAGCGGCGATTCTCAATCCGCCGAAAACAACCAGCGCGGGTACGCCCAATCCCATGCCTTCGTATGACAAAAAGATATCGGATGAAGACTTAAAGAGCCTGGTGCATTACCTCAGCGCTCTTCCTCTTCAACCGTAAGGCCGCGTTGCAACGAATCACCGAGCATCTGATGGATGCTCGGTGATTCATGTTTTATGCTCGCTTTTGCTCAAACAAAACACGGGCAACTTATACACTTGCTGCTGAGGGTGGAGAATGAATCGACGCAAACTTCTAGCTTCTGTCACTGCATTGGCGGGAACAGCTCTGGTATCTGAGGCGATGGCGCAATCCGGGCAACGAATCACGCATGTGGATACAAAGACTACAGGTCCCTTGCTGCATAGCGGTGTGGTGAAAGAGGAGAGCCTTCAATCTGAAGGGGCTGCTCCAGGCGCGAAAGCTTACGTGCACTTTAATGGGCCCACAGAGCAGCTTGAGGCGCTTGCCTGTGGTCTGGTGACGCTTGAGCCTGGAGCGCAACCGCATCCGCCGCATCAGCATGTCGAGGAAGAGATTATGATTGTAGGTGAAGGGACAGGGGAGTTCTCTGTCAACGGTGTCGCCACGCAGGTCAAAGCCGGAGACATGGTGTTTGCCGAATCCAATGTGCTGCACGGTGTTCGGAATACCGGGTCGGAGCGCATGGTTTTTTACTTTGTCAAAATGATGGGGAAGAAATCCGCCTGATTTGCCGCACCTGATTTTTAGGTGTCCGTAGAAAAAATAGGGGAGGAAGTATCTCAGTCAGGATCGCTGAGATGCTTCCTCCCCTTCGGTTGCTCAGGGTCGTCAGGACGACGATGATTGGTTAGCTGGAGAGTGCTGCTCCTTCTTCTACTTCGAGGCAATCTTCCGCCTTCTTGCGCGTTCTCTTGAACTTGCTGAGAAGGGTGCTCAGAATGACATACAGTACCGGGATAAAGATGAGGTTCAGCACGGTGGAGACTAACATGCCGCCGACGATGGCAGTACCGACGGAATTTCGTCCCTTTGCGCCGGCGCCGGTTGCAAAGTAGAGCGGCAGCACGCCGAGGATGAAGGCGATTGAGGTCATCAGAATCGGGCGCAAGCGGAGCTCGGCTGCTTCGATTGCCGCCTCGACGATCGATCGACCGTGTTCTCGCAACTGCTCGGCAAACTCGACGATCAGAATTGCGTTCTTTGCCGCGAGTCCGATGAGCATGACCAGACCGATCTGTACGTACACGTCGTTCGACAACCCTCGCCATGAAATCAGTTCTAATGCGCCAAGAACGGCCATCGGCACTGAGAGCAGAATGATGAAGGGAAGCGCGAAGCTTTCATACTGGGCTGCCAGCGTGAGGTAAACGACGATGATGCCCAGGCTGAAGATGATGACTGCTTTGCCGCGCGATTCGACTTCTTCAAGAGCCAGACCGCTCCAGGTATAGGTCATACCCTGCAACATGTTCTGCTTCGCCAACTGCTCCATGGCTTCGAGGCCCTGGCTCGAACTGTAGCCGGGAGCCGCGGCGCCATCGATTTCGGCGGAGCGGAAGAGGTTGAAGTGGTAAATCACCTGCGGGCCGGCAGTGTCGCTGATGCGGACAACGTTATCGAGCGGAACCATTCCACCGTTGCCGGCGCGCACGTAATATTGACGCAGATCGCTGGCCTTCATACGGAAGGGCTGGTCGGCCTGAATGTAGACACGATAGGAACGGTTGTTGAAGTCGAAATCGTTGATGTACTCCGAACCCATGTAGACGCCGAGAGCGTTCGTAATTTCGCTGATCGGGACGCCCACGGCCTTCGCCTTTTCTCGATCGATGGTGATGAGCAGTTGTGGATCATTCGCCGTGTAGCTGGTGAAGAGGCCGGTAAGGTCCTTACGCTGACGGCTGGCGGCAACAATCTTGTGTGCCACCTGATCCAGATCCTGCAGCGTGTTACGGCCAAGGTCCTGCAGTTGGAATTGGAATCCACCGAAGCTGCCGATGCCTTGCACGGCAGGCGGTTCGAACATGGCGATGATGCCACCGGGAACCTGGAAGAGCTTCGGCGCCAGGCGGGCTACGATGTCGGATGCACTGTGTCCCTTGCCGCGACGTTCATCGATAGGCTTGAGCGGAACGAAGATCAGTCCATAGTTAGGAGCGCTGCCGCCGGAGAGACTGAAGCCTGGAACGGCAAATGTTCCAAAGACATCGTGATCTTTCAGGATGAGCTCTTCGGCGCGATGCGAAAGCTCAGTCGTGTAGTTGAGCGAAGCACCCGGAGGCGTCTGCACCACGCAGATAAGGTAGTTCTGATCTTCCTGCGGGATGAAGCCGGTGGGCACGTGCGTGTAGACGAATACGGTTGCTGCAAGTCCAGCAAAGAAGACCAGCAGCATCACATAGCGTAGTTTGAGAGCTATATGAATGATGCGAGCGTAAGTGCGCCCCAGCCAGGCAATGAAGGCCTCAATGCCATGCGCGAAGCCGGAGTAAGCTTTCGAGAGGAACTTGATGCGTGTCCAATCGAGCATCTTGTACTTTTCTTCTTCACCGCGAAGGAAGAGCGCTGCGAGTGCAGGAGAAAGCGTAAGAGCGTTGAACGCGGAGATGGCAATGGAGAACGCGATGGTAAGCGCGAACTGCTTATAAAGGATGCCGGTAGTGCCGGGGAAGAACGATACCGGCACGAATACTGAGATCAGCACTAGCGATGTAGCAATAACGGCGCTGGTGACTTCGGCCATAGCATCGGATGTGGCCTTGTGCGGGTCGCAATGCTCCAGCGAAATGTGCCGCTGCACGTTCTCGATAACGACGATGGCGTCGTCGACGACGAGGCCGGTGGCCAGCGTTATGCCGAAGAGCGTCAACGAGTTGATGGAGAAGCCGAACATCTTGATGAAGGCGAAGGTGCCGATAAGAGAAACGGGAATCGTGATAGCGGGGATGACGGTAGCGCGCCAATCAAGCAGGAAGAGAAAGATGACCGCGATAACGATAACGATCGCTTCTTCCAGCGTGGAGACGACTTCCTTTACCGAATCGCCGATAACAGTGGTGGTATCGAAGGCGACGACATACTTAATACCTGGCGGGAAGGATTTTGAAAGATCCGCCAGAGCTGCTTTTGCAGCCTTATCGACATCAAGAGCATTGGCGTCTGAGAGTTGCTGCACGCCGATACCGATAGCTTCGTGCCCGCTGTATTCCAGGTTAGTATCGTAGGTTTCGGCGCCCAACTGGGCGTGGCCTACGTCTTTCAGCTGCACCAGCCCGTTTGGCGTGTTCTTGATGATGATCTGCTCAAATTCGCGGGGATCGCTAAGACGACCGATAACGCGAAGCGTAATCTGGAAGTTTTGGGTTGAAGGCGCCGGCGGACGGCCCAGCTGACCGGACGGAATTTCGACGTTCTGTTCCTGCAGGGCATTGATGACATCGGTTGCCGTCAGATTGCGCGCGGCCAGCTTGGAGGGATCGAGCCAGATGCGCATGGCATATTTGCGCTCGCCGAAAATGACAACGTCGCCGACGCCTTTAATACGCTTGAGCGGGTCTTTCACGTAAACGTCGAGATAGTTGGAGATGTACTGGTTCGAAAGGCTGCCATCAGGCGAGTAGAAACCGGCGGCAAAGACGAAGTTCGGGTTTGCTTTGGTGATGGTAATGCCGGTGTTCTTGATTTCCTGCGGCAAGCGGCCTTGCGCTGTAGCGACGCGGTTCTGCACGTCTACGGCAGCAATATTAAGGTCGTATCCAGTGTTGAAGGTGACATTGATGTTGCTGGTGCCGTCATTGGAACTGGTCGAGGTCATATAGTGCATGCCTTCGACGCCGTTGATCTGCTGCTCCAATGGAATGGTGACTGCCGATTCGACGACCTGGGCATTGGCACCGACGTAGTTGCTGGTGACGGTGACCTGCGGCGGAGCCAGGTCGGGGTAGAGCGAAATCGGAAGTGTAGGAATGACGGCTGCACCTGCGAGAATGATCAGCAGCGCGCAAACCGTCGCGAATACTGGACGGTGAATGAAGAAATCTACCACGCGAAAGTCCTTTCGCTAACCGGGGCGGAAAGCACCCAAAAACATATTCATCTTCCGCGGAGGGTTGCGCCCCTCCGCGCGAAAGCCGATCATCCCAAGGGCTGCACAGGAGCGCCGTCAACCAGGAACTGCGTGCCGGAGACGATGACCTTATCTCCGTTTTTCAGCCCGTTTTCTACGGCGTAATCGTTGCCAATGGTATCTCCTAGCGTGACGGCTCGCTGCTTGGCGACGTATTTTCCGTCATTATCCTGCGCGACGTAGACGAAGGTTTGTCCGCCGAGCCGGGTCACAGCAAGAACCGGAACCACCGGCGCGGGCGCAGTGGCCCAGATGACTTTGGCTTTAACTAACTGCTGCGTGCGCAGAAGCGGGGAGTGAACCGGAGCCTTGGCCAGGATTCCCTGAATCTGGTCATCAACCTGGGGGGAGATAAAGTCAATGGAGGTGCGCTCGATCTGCTTGCCGCTGTTGTCGAGGATATCGACAGCAAGACCGGGATGCACTTCGGCGGCGCGCTCGGTTGGAATATAGATGTAGGCTTCGAGATCGCGATTCTCATCGACGGTGGTGAGGAGAGTCGATGAGGAGACGTAATCGCCTACGTGTACCGGAACATCGCCTACAATACCGTCAAATGGAGCGCGGATGCGGTAATAGGCCAGTTCTTTTTCCTGCGTCTGGCGAGCGGCGACAGAAGACTCGTAATCGGCCTTGGAGTTCTTGTATGCCTGCTCGGCCTGGTCGAGAGTGTCGCGGCTGGTGACGCCCGCGGCAAAGAGCTTTCTCTGGCGCTCGACTTCGACCTGGTTGTATTGATAGACGGCGAGCTTCTGCTGTTCCGTGGATTTCTGTGTTTCCACGGTGGCTTCCTGCTTCAGCGGGTCGATGGTCATTAGAAGCTGACCGGCTTTGACATGATCACCGGAGCGAACGCCGATGCTGATCAGATTGCCTGCGACCTGCGGCATAATGGTCGCTGACCGGCGCGATTTGATGGTGGAGACATATTCGTCACTACGCGGCACGGGCTGGGCGGCCACGGTTACCGTTTGCACCGGCATGGCCTGTGGTCCGGCGGCTGCGGCGCCTGCCGGCTGGGCAGGCTTGCTGCTGCAGGCGGTTAAAACTGCTGCAAAAAAGAGTGAGTTAATCGCAAATGTATATTTACCGTGCACGACAAGGCCTCGGAATCTTAATAAAACCTGCATTTACCGGCCCGCCAAGAGCGAAACCGGCACTGAATGATAGTCATGAAAAGCGCGTTATCTGAGACCGTTTTCCACGAAAATAACGATCTTTCAGCTAAATCAAGCCCATTATTTCAGCTGCAGGTGGTTTTTGGATGTTTCACAGCGGCAAATGCTTCAAACAATTCGCCGAAGTGTAATTTTTGCAGGCAACTATCCAGGAAAGAGCTATGTGCCGGCCCGTAGAGCCGGAATTTTATCTTACTCTTTTATAATCAAGCGTTTACTCCTGATTTCGTTATGCTCGCAGACGGAAGGGATTGAAATCGGTGCTGTTGTCGAAGGTGTCCACATCTTCGACCCGCTTCAACCAGGCCACTACGGCATAAGTCAGAGGCGTAGCCAGTGTCTCATAAATCACCTTGGTTGCATACGACCAGAAAATGACGCTTCCGACGGTGCGCCAAGGGGTTCCCCAGAAGGCGATCAGGATGACGGTGGCTGTATCGACCGCTTGCCCGGTGACGGTTGAGCCGATGGTGCGCGTCCAGAGCCAGCGTCCGCCGGTCAGAAGCTTCAACTTGGCGAGCGTATAAGAATTGGTGAACTCGCCTGCCCAATAAGCGATCAGGCTGGCTACGGCAAAGCGTGGCACCAGGCCGAAAACAATGGCAAAAGCCTGCTGGTTATGCCAATCGGTTGCCGGGGGGAGAGCCACGGTTACGGCGCCCATGACGGAAAGAAGACCCATGGCAAAAAAGCCCATCCAGATGGCGCGGCGCGATGCTGCGTAACCGTAGACTTCGGTGAAGACATCACCGCATATATAGGTTATGGGAAAGAGCAATTGCGCTCCGCTGACACGAATGGGACCGAGAGCGCGGAGGATAGGCAGATCATAAGGGCCAAACTGGCAGATTTTGGGGCCGACAAGGTTGGAGACTAGCAATACGACAATAAAGCCTATAGTCAGCAGATCAAGAAACTTGTATTTGCGCATGGAAGCGCTAGAATAACGCAGTTTCATTTGCCTGCGTCACTTCAGTGGCGAGTTAATTTTACCCCGAGGGCTGCAGCCAACTCAGCAGACAGGCGGGGCATCCTATTTGACGTTTGCAACTTCCTCCCCCTTTTGAGCAGTGCTCTCGGGGGAGAAGCGCAGCTCAAAATAGCAACGCCAGTGGGCTTTTACAGCCACTGGCGTTCGCATTTTATTGAGAAAAATGGATCGTTGCTATTTCGTGCGCAGGCACAGTAAATTTTCGGTTCAGCTAACGATGAACCCTTACAGCCACTTTCCTTAAGCCTATGTGGAGATTTCCATTTTATTCCGGCGCAATATGGCATTCACTTGCTGGAAGGGAATCCGCTACCCATACGATTCACGGTTCATTAGCCAACATCTTTCATTGCGCCTGCTTCCCAAGATAAAGAAGGATTACTTCTCGAGGTGCACCCCCATGGCTCTTTTCTCTGGAAATATTGATGATTTGAGATCGCTTTATACGACTCAGCTTCATCATCTGCTGTCGACGGAAGAACAGATTATCGATGCTCTTCCTAAAATGATTGATGCTGCAACCGACTCCCAACTGAAAGAGGGATTAACTAAACATTTACGAGAGACGAAGGGACATAAGGAACGGCTGGATAGAATGCTCACCAATCTGACTGGAAAGGCGAACAGCAAGACCTGCGATGTAACCAAGGAATTAATCAGCAGTGGCGAAACAGTGATCAAGGCATCAAAAGATCCTGCTGTCCGCGATGCAGGAATTATTGCATCGGCGCAGAAGGTTGAGCATTTCGAAATTGCTTCTTACGGTTCTGTTCGAGACTGGGCGCTTCTCTTAGGAGAAACAGAACAAGCTAACGTGCTTCAACAAACGCTGGATGAGGAAAAGCATGCAGACAAGGTGCTCACGGAAGTTTCCCACCAGAGAAATCCGGAGGCAGCGCGTGCGATAAGGGGCGCTGCTTAGGAAAACGGCGATTCTGGAGGCTGCGTGCAAAAGCATGCGGCCTTCTATTTGTTATTGCCGTATATTTTCTGACAGGCTCACAGATAAAATCGTGCTTCTCAATTGACTGATGATATTGCTCCGACGGAGGTAGCATTCATGACAGTTCTAGGAAAATTCGCTAAGGGCGGCCTTGTGATTGCGGGCACAGGCTTGGCTTGCGCAGGAACGCTGGCGCTTGGGGCTTCTGTTTTGAGAATGCGTTCTGATTGCCTGAGAGGCAAGATTGTATTGATCACGGGGGGATCCCGCGGGCTAGGCCTGGCTTTGGCGGAAGAATTCGGTCTCCAGGGCGCGAAGCTGGCACTCACCGCTCGCAATGCTGAAGAACTGAACCGAGCGCGTGCGCTTTTGGTTGAGAGGGGGGCTGCTCAAAACGAACAAGAGATATTTGTGATTTCCGGTGATCTTCGCGAAGAGGAAGATGCCCAAAAAGTTATTCACGCAGTTACGAATCACTTTGGGCGGATCGATATTCTGGTGAATAATGCCGGGATTATTACGGTAGGGCCTGTAGAAAATCAATCTGCCGACGACTTTAGAAACGTGATGGCGGCAAATTTCTTCTCGATGGTTTATTGCACGTTGGCTGTACTACCGCAGATGCTGCATCGCAGAGCAGGAGCGATTGTGAATATCGCATCATTTGGAGGCAAAGTAGCGGTTCCTCACCTGCTTCCATATACTGCCAGCAAATTTGCGGCAGTGGGATTTTCTGAAGGCATAAATACGGAATTGCGGGCCAGGGGTATTCGTGTAACTACAGTTTGCCCTGGGTTGATGCGCACCGGATCGCATCTCAATGCCTTGTTTAGCGGAGATGCGGAGCGCGAGTATAGATGGTTTAGTCTTGGCGCAAGTCTGCCGGGAGTTTCAACTTCGTCTAAGTCAGCTGCGCGCCAGATTTTGCGTGCTGTTATCGCTGGGCGCAATGAAATTGCCATTACTCCTCAAGCTGAATTTGTATCGCGTGTCGCGAACCTTTCGCCGTCTATAACTTCGCGAATCATGCAGCTTGTGAATTTTGCCCTGCCGGCAGCGGTACAGGGGCAAACGCAGCCACGTCCCGGTTTTGAAGCACGCGGGCTTGAGGCAACCCCAATCCTGCGGCTCGGACATGCGGCATCGCTTCGCTACAACCAGATCCGGACATCGGCGCAAGAATAATCGTGGCGTCCAGCAGGGACGGCCTTATGCCAGAGTTGCAGATATTGCATCAGACATGGCATGAGGCTGCGGAAACACGCACAAACTCGCCCATCCCCGGTTCCAGTTGCACTACTGTTGATCGACGTACTGACGACATTTCAGTTCCCCGACGGAGATGCCATTCTGAAGAATGCTCTTACGATCCGGGATGCATTGATGAGGCTGAAGGCGCGCCCGCGGAAGATTGGTATTCCCGTCTTATATGTCAATGACAATTTTGGCGACTGGCGCAGTGAAAAGGAAGTATTAATGGGCCGCTGCCTCGAGGCGAAGGGCGGCTCGTTTGTACGCCCGTTATTGCCCGATAGCGAAGATTATTTTGTGCTGAAGCCGATGCATTCTGGTTTTTACATGACCCCGCTGGAGGTACTGCTCGAGCATCTGCAGGTCGAAACATTGATACTCACGGGTTTGACATCCAATAGTTGCATCACTGTAACGGCGCACGACGCAAATATGCGCGGTTTCGACATATACATTCCCCCGGATTGCTCCTGCGCGCGTAATGCTGAGGAGCATAGACAGGCCTTGGCGCAGCTGAAGGAAATGGCGGGAGCAAATATCACACGCTCTACTCTCTTAAAGTTGCCGAATCTCATTCGTACGGCAAAAGCCTCGCAAAAGCCGGAGCGCGAGCTCAGCTAAGAGTCTCCAACTGAGCAATTTCATGCAATATTCATGGACGTGAGTTGGCTAAGAACGTCCCTATTACAAAATAGTTATTACGCTATCAGCATGTTTTAACGTTGGGGGGCTCCTCGTTCTGTCGTCAACCATTGGCACTCTTGACGAAATTTTGAAGCCCGCTGCAGGATTCTTTGCGTTCAGCCAATCCATCGAGCGCGCATCGCCGGTAGCCGGAGAGCCATGAGCGTGGCAGCCATTGTTTGCGGTTGACCCAACTTTTTTCTGTAGAGGGCAGCATGTATTGTGAGTCGATCGGGAGACTCTATTTTTCGAGAAAACTTTTCAAGATTTCAGGTCTTCAGATATTTCTCTTTATCGCGGTCTGTTTTCTGGCCGCACCGTCTTTCGCACAAGTGGACCGCAGTGGATTGACCGGCACTGTGACCGATCCATCGGGGCGTTTGCTGGCGCAGACGCACATCACAGCAGTCGAAAACGCGACCAGCCTCCGTCGTGAGACAGTATCGGACGCCAGCGGAAGCTACACCATTCCCGGATTACCGATAGGTGTTTATACCGTCACCTTTGAGCATGAAGGATTTCAGACGCTCCGATTTGAACGCGTGGAGCAGGTAATTGGCCGGACACGCACGTTGGACGCGAAGCTGCCGGTTGCAGGTGGCGAGCAGCTCATGGAAGTTTCGGCAGCTTCAGCCCTGATGGACCGGAATTCCGGCGCGGTGACAGGCTTGATTGAGCGCACGCAAGCTGACGAGCTTCCGCTGAATGGCCGCAACTGGGCGGCATTGACAACCTTCATTCCCGGCGCAATTGACACCGGCGGTAGTAACCAGAGATCCATTCGCTTTGCCGGCCGCGGCACCGACGACAGTAACTTCACCTATGATGGCGTGGATGCCACCAACATCGTAAATCAGACACAGCGCCAGTGGGTGCGGCTGGCGATTCCGTTGGATGCCATTGCCGAGTTCCGCGTGGATACGTTGACATCGAGCGCTGAGGTTGGAGCAACGGGAGGCGCGCAGCTGAATGTCACCTCGCCCTCCGGCACTAATGATTTTCACGGACGTCTTTTTGAGTACATTCGCAATAATGTCTTTGACGCGCCTCTACCCTCGTGGGTTCCCGGCGGGGATGTCAAACAACCGCTCAGACTAAACCAGTTTGGCGGATCGTTGGGAGGTCCCATCTGGCAGGGCAAGACATTTTTCTTTGCCGCTGCCGAAGCCTATCGGCAGAACTGGGGCTTTCCAGTGAGCGGCGATGTACCTAGCCAGTCGCTGATTGCCTCCGTTCCGCCGAGTTCACCCGTATATTCGATTGTTCATGGATATCCTGCAGTAGGCCCAAGGTACTCACTAACACTGTGGACTCCGGCCAATGATCCGGGAGATCCGAATTATGCGGACTACGAGCTTCTCACCTGCGGCTGTACTCAGGTCGTCAACGAAGGCTCCGCCATGTTGCGCATCGACCATCGCTTTACGCAGAAAACCACAAGCTTTATGCGCTTCAACTATGACCGTTCGGTCGATACGCAGCCGCTTTCGCCCTTAGCGACGGATCCGACACAAAAGGTTTCTGCTCCAATCAATGGCGCACTGGAGTTATTGCATATTTTCAATCCTCACCTCATGCATGAGATCAAGGCGGGATTTAACCGCTCTACTAATGACCAGTACAACTACAGCAATTCCGGTATTCCGTTTCAGATCGCGATTTCGACCGGCCCCGGTCCCGGATTCATCACGCAGAACTACAGCTACAACAGCTTTTACGTAGGTAATTCCTATTCGGTACTCGATGACCTGACCTGGATTCATGACCGACACACTTTCAAAACAGGCGTGGAGTACCGCCGCATCCAGGTAAACCAGTCCTATGGTCAGCACGGCACCATTGCCTTCAACACGATTCAGGATCTTGTAAACAATCAGGTGAAGAAGGCCACTCTAGCGGGAGCTATGCCCGCCAACGATATGCGCAAGAACGTCTACTTCGCCTATGCGGTGGACGAATACAAGTGGCGGCCCAATGTTACCTTCAATCTCGGTGTGCGCTACAGTATCTTCGGTCTTTTCAACGAGGCGCATGGGCTGGCTAATCCATTTGATTTTGATACCTGTGGGCCGCAGGGCTTCTGTGGTGTGGGCGCCAGCTTCGGTCGACAGAACTATGGCGATATCGATCCTCGTGTTGCCTTCTCATGGGCGCCGCGGGACGACGGTCGTGCCGTGATTCGTGGCGGATTCGGCATTTACCACGAAGATGGACAACTTGATGATCAGAACCTGCCCGCGAAAAACGAGGTTCCATCCTATTCGAAGACAAGCAGCGCGAGCTCTTCTATCTCCTTCCCCGTGACGTTTGGAGCAGGAACCATTTCACCGAATGCGGAGCAACGCAAACGTAAAGATTCCTATGTTGAGCAGTGGAGCTTTTCCGCGCAGGAAGAGCTTCCAGCGAAGTTTGTGGCAACTCTTTCATATCTTGGGAGTCATGGCGTCCATCTGCTGGATACCAACGTAGTGAATCTGATTGATCCGGCCACGGGACAGATGCAGTATTCGAGTTTCGCACCTGCGATTGCCTGGCGAGGTTCGGTCGGCATGAGCTCGTACAACGGCCTCTCCGCGGTTTTGCGGCGGTCGTTCTCCAATGGGCTGCTCCTGACAGGCAACTACATGTGGTCGCATGAGATTGACAACGGATCAAATGGCAGTGGCGACGGTGATAACCAGGACCCGCAGAATCCATTGTGCTTGCGATGCGATTGGGCCAGCGGCAACTGGGATGCCCGCAGCGTGTTCAACGGCAATGCGGTCTATCAGCTTCCTTTTGGATTGGGCAAGCAGATGCTGAATCATCGCGGCGTGGTGAGCACCATAGCAGGCAACTGGGAATTGACCACGATGGCGATGGCTCGCACTGGATTCCCGGTCAACGTAGTTATGCCCGGCAGCTACACGGCGCCGGACGGAGCTTCGGGCACCCAGCGTCCCGATCTTGTTTCGGGAGTTTCTCTCACACCGGCGGGAGGCAAAACGGTTGCAAAGTGGATCAATCCTGCAGCCTTCAAGGCTCCAGTCGGAGAATTCGGTACGGCTCCTCGGAACCTGCTTCGTGGGCCGGGCACGTGGCAGGTCGATTTGGGCGCGGCCAAGACGTTTTCTCTGTGGGAGCGCGCGACGCTGCAGTTCCGTTCGGAGTTCTACAACATCTTCAATCATCCACAACTGGGACAGCCGCAAGCCACATTCAACCCGGCTAATACGAATGGGTTCGGCAGCATCATTACGACAGAAAACCTGACCGTATCGCCGATCACCCCTGTAGGGTCGGGAACGCCGCGCGAGATACAGTTCGCGCTGCGGCTGGACTTCTAAAATGTTTTAAATTTCGTTATTGAAAAGAAGTTTTGGAGACTGCTCCGGGGACTTTATCCCACTGACTTAAATACATGAACTTCGATGCTCATCATGGTTGATTGCAGTGGTCTACATGATTGTCCACAGAAGATTTCTTTTAAATCTTTCTTGAAAAATCGAGATAAAGTCGATTGAGCACTCAAAGCGGGACGGAGTTTTCGCTTGTCTTTGAGAACCAGAGAAATTAATGGCGGAGGGAGAGGGATTCGAACCCCCGTTACCCTTTCGGGTAAAGCGGTTTTCAAGACCGCCTGTTTCAACCACTCACACATCCCTCCGCGAGTGGTAAATCTTTTGCTTTATTTCCATATTGTACGACGGCCTGAGCTTTTGCTTCACCTGCCAAGCTGCTGCTTGTTTAGTCTTACGGAGCATTATGCGATTTCAGGAATTACATAGGATACATAATTGAATGTCCTATATTTAACCATTTATTGGGAGTAGATGATGAAAGCTCTCGTCATGCCCGGGCCCGGATCTCTGTTGATGAAAGATATTTCCATTCCTGTTCGTAAAGCTGGAGAAGCGTTACTTCGGGTGCGTTATGTAGGTCTGTGCGGCACGGATTTGAACTCGTATCGAGGATGGAATCCTCTTGTTGCATATCCGCGTATTCCAGGCCATGAAATCGCAGCGACGATTGTGGAAATTGATGAAAATAACCTCGGTCTTTCGTCCGGAACTGACGTTACGCTTTCTCCTTATACAAGTTGTGGAAAGTGCGCTGCGTGTCTTAATAAACGACAGAATGCCTGTCAGTTCAATGAGACCATGGGCGTGCAGCGTGACGGCGCATTGTGCGAATACATTTCTATGCCGATTGAGAAGCTGTATACAGCGCGTCTCGGTTTACGTGAACTCTGCCTGGTCGAACCACTGACCGTAGGTTGTCATGCTATCGCACGCGCACATGTCAGTGCTTCAGATATTGTTGTCATCTTTGGTTGCGGCGGTGTGGGACTGGGAGCTGTTGCCGCTTCAGCATTCCGAGGAGCGAAGATCATCGCCATTGATCTTGATGATGACAAACTCGAAATAGCTCGAAAAGCCGGCGCTACCCATACTATTAATTCTTCGCGGTACGATGTCGAATCGGCGATACGAGAGCTCACGAACGGATCAGGCCCACAGGTTGTGGTCGAGGCAGTAGGACGGCCAGAAACATTTCGTGTCGCAGTTGATCTAGTTGCTTACACCGGGCGTGTGGTCTACATCGGTTATGCTAAAGAACTGGTAAGTTACGAGACAAAGATCTTTGTTCAGAAAGAGCTAGATATCATGGGCACCAGAAATGCATTGCCTCAGGACTTTCATGAAGTTATCAGCATGCTGGAACAAAAGCGATTTCCTGTTGATTTTGCCATCAGTATGATTGTGGAGCTGGAAAAAGCGCGGGAAATTTTTAAAGAGTGGGCTGCCGAACCTACGAGATTCACTAAAATTATGGTGTCTCTTGGATAAACCGTGAAGAGGCCGATTCATAGTTATCCACTCAGCGCTCGATGTCAGTCTCAGTGAGACTGCGAATTAATCCTCACCTGTCCAATATTCACTTCACGTTGTATTTCCTGGTTCACAAGAGATCGCAATCGACTCAAAGCTTCATTCGCTTCCTGATCGCGGTGCAACTTTCGCAGCAGTATGAATTCGCGATTCAATGCAGCGCGATTCTCAGGTTCTATTGCCAGGGCTAATTGGATATGCTTGAGAGCTCCGGAAAAATCGTGTTGTTGTTCCAGCAACTTTCCCATTAGCACTTGCGCCTCTGCCGAGTCAGGCTTTGCCTCCAGCGATTTAGCCAAATGGTTTTGCGCCTTGTCATACTCTGCCTGTCCAGGCATGGCTCCGGAGCGGATAAGCAAGTCTGCCAATAGATAATTGGCAACTGCATCATTCGGAGTTGCACGAAGCTGCTTCTCTAGT
Source organism: Alloacidobacterium sp. (assembly GCA_035547425.1). Taxonomy (GTDB): domain Bacteria; phylum Acidobacteriota; class Terriglobia; order Terriglobales; family Acidobacteriaceae; genus Alloacidobacterium. Next base: position 63,387 of record DASZUU010000043.1, read on the forward strand.
AGCTCTTTTTCCTTCTGTGGATCATTCTTGTCTGAATACAACAGGCTCATTGCGATGGTGCTGTGCGGCTGGTTAGGCTCGAGCTCGGTTGCAGCGGTAAAATCATGTTCTGCCTTATCGTATTGGGCTAACTGGGCGTAAGCTACGCCCCGAATAAGATACAAGGACGCAGAACGGGGAATGGTGACAAGGCCTGCGGATGCTGCTGTAACAGCGCGGTTTTCCTGGCTGTGATCGAGGCACAGGATCGCTAAGTCGAGATAATTTGATTCTTTGGCAGGGTCAATCTGTATTGCTTTTTCCAACATGCTAAAGGCATCATCCGGCCTGTTGGCATGAGCATAGGCAGAGGCTAAAAGATTCAACAATTCCGAGTCTTTCGCATCAGACAACGGAGCCAGTGTTGCAATGGCTCCGTTGAAATCATGCAATTGCATTTGTACGATAGCGAGATTGTATTTGAGTTGTCCGCTGTGAGGATGTAGTTGTATACCGTGTGACAGCGTTGCCAAAGCTTCTTGTTTTTTTTCACTTTTCAATTGGCAATCTGCAAATTCGGAAATTGCGGTAGGCGACTGGTAGACTGCTTTTTGACTGTGCTCGAAGTATTCGTTAGCCGACTTACAATCGTGCGATTGATACGCTAACGCTCCCGCCATAGCGTTTGCTATTTCGTTATCCGGCGATGTCGCCAAAAGGCTTTTCACGTATTTCATGGCTGAAGGGTCACCGTGAAGATATGCTGTTTGAGACGCAGCCTCTAGCGCAGGCAGGTATGCCTTATCGATCACTAATGCATGATCAAAACTCAGCAGGCTTTCTTTTGTTTTTCCAAGGCCATTCAGCGCGAGGCCCTGCAATGTCCATGCGGAAACATCAGTGGGATGAGTTTTAAGAAATGGAGTGAGAATCTGGAGAGCTTCTGCGAATCGTTGAGAATCTATGGCATTGGCTGCTTTTCGGCGCGTATCCGTGTCTTCCTGGCTATGCAGGCAAGATGTGGCTATGAAGAGAAGAATGAAAAATGCGAGAACAGATTTTCTACCCATGAAACAACTTCGAGTCGATTTTTCCGGTGGTCCAGTATAGAAGCGCGACTGGACCACTGGAAAGCTCAACATATTTAGAAGCGTATTTTCCCGGAAACCTGGATATTGCGAGGTAAATTTTGGTCTGTAGATTTTCCAAATTCGCCATTTGCGAGATCACTGACTGGATTCACGAGATTCACCCTATTGAAGAGATTGAGTACTTCACCTCTCACCTGGAACCCTCCTTGCTCCCCTAAAAACGGAAGTCTAAAGGTGCGTTGTGCGGCAAGATTTACATTTGCAAGACCTGGACCATTGTATGTATTTCGACCTAGATTTCCCTCTGTGCCAAGTGGCGGCAATGGGAAATCGCTGGCTGCAAAAACTCCTTTGAGAAAATCCGAACGGTTTGTACTTTTATTGCTTCCAAAGCTGGGAACATTGGGCACGTCATAGTTATACCCATCGGCATTGAAATCTCCGGAAGGGAAGGCCGCGGAAGTATACACGGTGAACGGTTGACCTGACTCCAGTATGATGACGGGAGAAAGCGCCCATCCACTCGTGATCCAATGCTGTATGCCATTCTGAAAGCCGGGTATATTCCACACGGCGTCTATCGAAATGCGGTGGCGAGCATCATAATCCGATCGTCCATAGTTGCGCTTTGGATTGTTTACATCGATCACATTTTCCGCACCACCTACGCCGTTATCATTACTGCTCGTGTAGTCTAGTGCCTTGCCATAGTTGTAAATGGCATGGACAGACCATCCCCTGGAAAAGCGTTTTGAGATTGCAAAGGCGGCAACTTCCGCATTTGCGATCCCTATATCCTGCCCATAGACAACAGCTCCGAAGCTGGGATTAAGGCGAGCCAGATTTCCATTGTTCACGATGAGGTCGCCGGCGTAGCGATTCGCATCAGTCTGAAAATAAAGATGCGTGCTTGATGTGCCAAAGTAATCGGCTTCAACGACTATGCTGTTTCCAATGCTCCGTTGTACTCCAATCGACCAATTCTGTACGAGAGGAGGAGAAAGCTTTGCTTGCAAACCTCCAACTCCAATGCGCGTGCCTACAAGTCCTCCGTGAGGATCGACCTCATAAGAGATGCCCGGCGGCGGCGCAAAGCCTGTTGGTCCACTGCTGCTTGTTCCATACGAAAAATTTGCGAGTGTTGTACCGGCGTTGTAGATGCTGATACTGGGCGAAGCAAACTGCGGAGGATTGGTACGAATGCCGTCTACATAGGAGAGGTCGCCAATTTTATTATTGAAGAGGCCCCATCCGCCATGAATAGACGTGGTTCCGTTGCCGAAGACATCATAAGCGAATCCGAAACGAGGAGCGAAGCGCCATAAAGAGTTATCGACTACTTGTCCGGTTGAGCCACGCACAAGCATAGAGCCGTTTGCAATCGCATCCATGCCTTGAGCGCCAGATGCTGGAGTAAATAACGCGAGTGGATTCTTTCCATAAGTGACAGTGCCCAGATGTCCGAAATAATCCCAACGAACACCAAGGTTCAACGTGAGTTTGTTTGTTACTTTCCAGTCGTCCTGCACAAAGGGCGCGGTTTGCAGCATGAGAACTCGAGAATATAAACTCTGCGCCGTTCCTCCTTTTGCTACATCTACCACGGGGCCACTCTGTGAGCTAGGATGATCCACTGCAAAGTCGACGATATTGGCAAAAGAAAATGATGGGCGATCAAGGCCAGCCGTAAAGTTATCGAGGTCCTGCTGACGGTCAATATCAATGCCAACCCGAATACTGTGCGACCCCTGCACATAAGTGAGGACATCATGCCAATTCCAATTGTTATGAACCCATCCTGATGGTCCCCACGACGAAAATCCTGTGCCGAGTCCGCCGGGATAAGCATTCGGCAGCGTTGGTAAATCGCCGGGAGCTACAGGCTGATTTCCATCTGCACGTACATAGGCCACGCTGGCTTCGTTAAGCAGCTTTGGAGAGAAGGTATGTACATAATCGATCTTGTGATACCAGGTTGCATTGGGGCTTACATAAGCCAGATTGGGGCGCGCATTCGCTACTCCTCCCTGAGTCGTATTTCGAAAAAGACTATAGAAAAGCTTATCGTTACCGTTGTTGAAGTTATGATCGATGCGAACATGGCCTTGGAATCCATTGTTAATCGGTGATTGATTAATAGAAACATTGCCCAGCGCGACCAGATTTCCCGGCATATCTGCAGGTGGGGCATAAGGGCTGATAAGGGATTGCTCTATCTGGCTTACTGTTTGAAAGTTGCTTGTTGGAGTGCCGCCCGCAGGCGCGCCTTTGAAGAAAGCAGCAGCAAGCGAATTCGGATAGTGTGAATTGACGAAATCAACGAATTCAGGCGTTTCCATAGTTTGGGTCAATGTGACACCCTGACTACTTTTGCTCCAGAAAAGCGATCCAAAAAAGAATGTCTTGTCTTTAAAAATAGGACCGCCAATGGAGCCGCCAAAATCATTTCGCAGATAGCGCGGAACTTTCGTTTGAAATTCGGTACGAGCTGTGAGGCCGGAGCCTGTATAAAACTCTGATAGCGTTCCGTGGAAGTTATTTGTGCCGGGCTTAGTAAATACTTCAATAAATGCGCCGCTTTGACGGCCCTTATCGGCTGAAAATGTGTTTGTGCTGACTTTCATTTGCGCTACGCTGTCAGGCTCCGGCGTAAGGTTCGTGATGCCGTCACGAGAGTTTCCATTCACGCTGGTTCCATCAACCTGATACTCATTCGCCTCCTGACGCTGGCCGGCGCCGATGATCTGGAATCCCGGCTCTGCGTTGAAGCTGTTCGTTCCTTGTGAGCCCGAACCGCTTGCCCCTCCGAAGGAGCCGCCGAGACCGGTTACTCCAGGTGCCAGAGTAGCAACGCTTGCATAGAGATTTTCGCCAACAAGCGGAGCCGTCTGTACAGTTTGTTGCTCAAGGACGCGGCTTATTGTGCCGCTTGTCGTCTCGACTGCGGAAGAGTTTGCCGTAATTTCCACCGTGGACTGTGTAGCACCGATTGTGAGCTTCGGATAAATCGAACGGACATCAGTACCTTCGATGTCAATGTCCGTCTGCTGCCATGTAGCGAATCCGGGTGCAGATACATTGACAGAGTATCTGCCGGGAGCCAAATGGAGTATCTGCATGAATCCTTGTTCATTGGACGTGGTAGCTTGTTTCACCTGCGTATCTTGATTCGTCAGGGTTATCTGCGCAGAAGGAACCACGGCTCCATTCTGGTCAACAATTGTTCCCTGAATGCCGCTACTGTATTGGGCGCTCGCCGTTGCTGTCATCGCAGCAATAAAGGCCGCAACACAAAGTGTGTTGCGCCTGAAAATATGCATAAAATTCATTTTCCGCATGGCTGTCTCTCTCACCGCTCACTCAAATAGAAGCCGCCCATTCGATTCTGAACAGGATGGCTTCCCGTAATTTGAAAGCTTTCATTTAATTCGGCGAGAAGCTTATTTGCACACCGAGAAAGTTGTCAACAGGAAAATTTAGAAGGCTAATCTAAATCCTGGGCCATAGAATTGAAGCTATTTTCGCTGCTTTTTCGATGTAGCACGGTTTGGAGAAATGACTGAATCTCTAACTTTGAGAGCCGTTTTAAGTACAACATGTTTCGCTGGGCCATGGTCTCCACGGACACGCTCTACAAGAATGCTTGCTGCGGTAGTTCCCATCTGGTAGCCGGGCTGCGATACCGATGACAAAGGAGGACTGGTCATTTCAGCAAGATCAAGATCATCAAAGCCAATTAAGGAAATATCTTCAGGGCAGCGCACGCCCGCCTGACGAAAAGCCAGCAGCGCACCGAAGGCAATCATGTCGTTTCCAGCAAAGATCACGGTGGGTCGAGGGATCATGTTCAAGAGCAACAGGGTCTTGGCATAGCCTCCATGGCGGTCGAAGCTTGCTTCCTGAATATATTCGGGGTTGATGTGTAATTTTTTTTCCTGAAGGGCACGTTTGAAACCCTTGAGCCGCTGCTGCGCATTTGTTAAGTGCCGCGGTCCCGTAATAATGGCCAGCTGTTGATGTCCTTGCCGCAGTAGGTAATTTGTTGCCTCATAAGCGCCGTGCTCGTTGTCTGCTGTGACACTATCGCCGTCCCAGTCTTTTGGAAGACGATCGACGCAAACAACTGCTGCTCCGGATTTGCGATAGTATTCCGCCTGTACTGTCAGATCGCTAAAGCTGGATGGGATAACGATCAATCCAGATGGAAGATATGTTCTCAATTCGTTGAGATGTGCTATCTCTTTGGCGTGATCATTATCGGTATTGCAGAGAACCAATCGATACCCATTGGCGAAGGCTACATCTTCAGCTCCGCGTACAACTGCGGGAAAAAAAGGATTAGTCACATCGGGAATGATCATCCCGATCATGTTTGTTTTATCTCTGCGAAGCCCGCGCGCAAGCTGGCTCGGCTGATAGCCGAGGGAGTTCACTGCATCCATTACGCGCTTGCGTAGAGGCTCCCGTACTGTTGCGGATCCATTTAAAACATGAGATACCGTTCCGAGCGAAACGCCTGCAATTCGCGCAATCTCTTTCATGTTGGCCATGTGTATTCTTTGCTCTTCTGGAGTTTTAGCATGATTGCGCAGATTTCAGCACTGTTTCAAAATGAGCGAAAAACATGTCTTGACAATAAGCCGCCGATCTTTCTATTCTGCATCAGCTTGAATTGAAAGCTTTCATTCACGCAAGAATTTTAATTAAGCAATGGCTTCATCAATCGACGTTGATTGCTACTGCAATAAAATATGTCGTTTCTAATCATTCTCGAAATTCAGGAGTAAGCTTTTGTTTCAACCGGCAACGTACCTGGTAACCCTTTTATTCATGATTATCAGCATGCTTTGCTGGGGATCGTGGGCTAATACGATAAAGCTTTGTCCAGGCTACCGGTTTCAGGTCTTTTATTGGGATTATGTTGTTGGGCTCGTTTTCGGCGCTCTGTTCTGGGGATTTACACTCGGTAGCCATGGCAATTTAGGGCATCCATTTCTGGCTGATTTATCCCAGGCAGATAGCTTTCATATCATCTATGCCCTGATTGGCGGCATCATCTTCAACGTTGCCAATCTTCTCCTTGTTGCTGCGATTGAGATCGCCGGACTCGCTGTAGCTTTTCCTGTCGGCATTGGACTTGCCCTGGTAGTCGGCGCGGTCAGCAATTACGTATTAGCGCCGAGCGGAAATCCGCTACTGTTATTCGGCGGCATCGCGCTGGTATTGGCTGCAGTGGTCTTTGATGCAGTAGCGTATCGGCTTCGAGATACGGAAAAGCGTTCGTTGACAACACGAGGCGTGTTGATCAGCCTTGCAGCAGGGCTGTTAATGGGCAGTTTTTATCCATTCGTATCAACCGCTATGAGTGGAGAGCATGCCCCCGGACCATATGCGGTCGCATTGATATTCGTGATCGGTGTGGTTTTTTGCGCGATTCCATTGAACTATCTGCTGATGCGGAAACCGCTGGATGGCAGCTCGCGCCTTTCAATGCGGGAATACTGGAAGGCGTTGAGCGCATGGCATGTTTGGGGAATTATTGGCGGAGCAGTGTGGTGCACTGGAGCCGTGTTGAATTTTGTTGCATCGCAAGTACACCTTGTTGGCCCTGCGGTCTCCTATTCCATCGGACAGGGAGCTACGATGATTTCGGCAGCTTGGGGTGTCTTCATCTGGCGTGAATTTGCCGCCGCTCCTGACCGTTCAAAAAGATATCTGATTTGGATGTTCATATTTTTTCTCTGCGGATTGAGCGCTATTGCGCTTGCTCCGATTTACGGGCGCTAGAAAGGATTGTGTGATTCAAAGTAAATCTATGCTGGCGGATAAGAAACCCATTGTTGTCGTCGGCAGTATCAATATCGATCTGGTAACTCATACAACACGTATTCCTGTGGAAGGCGAAACGATCGCAGGAGACAATTTCCAGATACATCCCGGCGGCAAAGGAGCGAATCAGGCTGTCGCTGTTGCTCGGCTGGGGTATCCGGTTCGAATGATTGGTTGTTTAGGCAATGATACTTTTGGTGAGACTCTTAGAGATCAGTTGGAAATAGCCGGCGTCGATATCGAAAGTGTTGAGACTGTACCGGGTTCATCGGGTGTTGCAATGATTGTTGTCAGCGATGACGGCGAAAATTGCATCATCATTACGCCTGGAGCGAATGCGCAGCTTGCACCTGCTGATTTAGATAAAAACATCGAGACGATTCGCTCAGCCGCACTTGTATTGACACAGCTCGAGATTCCCCTCGAAACAGTTTTGCATCTTGCAACAATTTGCACTCATGAAGGCGTGCCACTCATGCTTGATCCGGCACCGGCCAGAGAATTGCCTGAGGAACTACTGAGAAAAGTTTCCTGGCTTACTCCCAATGAAACTGAAGCTGCTTTCTTTACAAATGAGCAGGATCAAGACCGCGACTCGAACGATCCGGTTGATACGGCAGAAAAGATAATTGCAAGCGGAGCCCGCAACGTTGCGCTCAAGCTTGGAGCTCGCGGTGCTTATGTGGCTTCTTCTTCAGGGCCTGCTACCTTTATTCCATCTTTTTCTGTGACTGCGGTTGATACAACTGCTGCCGGAGATGCTTTTAACGGAGCTTTTGCCGTGGCTCTGGCGATGAATATGGAGCCGGCAGAGAGTGCGCGCTTTGCTGCTGCTGCTGCTGCTGTATCTGTTACCAGGTCCGGCGCGCAACCATCGATGCCGACTATGGCTGAAGTGGAGCAGATGCTCAATAGCGAAATTAAATAAACAAGGAATTGCAATGGAGAAAGAAAGAATGGCACGTCTATGGAAAACAGGGATAGCTACATCATTCATGCTTTTCTCTGTTGGCTTAACATGCGGTGCGCCGGCTCAGGACTTTCGCTATATACCCCATGAGCAGCAGATTCCTCCTCCGGCATGTCTCACAATGCGTTTTCCCTGGGAAGGCGGCAATGCTCCATGCACCGATGAAACGCATAAAGAGTGGTTGAAAGCCGTAACAGATTGGCGTACAGAGCGTCGCATACGTGTTGGTTATGACGGTTCACGTTACGATCTGCCCGCGCTTAAGTGGACGCAGTCAAGTTTTATCCAACCACAGATGATGGTGCATGACCGTTATTTTTACGATCCCGTTTCAGGGAAATACACGGTCGATCGTTATCTCGATGATCTCGAAAAACGATATGGCGGCATTGACGCAGTTTTGATCTGGGCGACATATCCCAACATGGGCATTGATAATCGCAATCAGCAGGATATGGTGCGCTCAATGCCTGGAGGTATCGAAGGCGTAAAGCAGATGGTGGCGGATTTCCATCGCCGTCATGTCCGCGTACTCTTCCCAATCATGATGTGGGACCAAGGCACGAGAGCTCCTGGAAAAGATTGGCCTACAGCAACTGCGGAGTTTATGAAAGAGATTGGTGCCGATGGCGTAAATGGCGATACACAGGATGGGGTTCCTTTAGCATTCTCACTTGCAGCAGAAAAGGCAGGTCATCCACTCGCATTTGAGCCGGAGATGGGGCCGTCTGACGAAGCTCTGGCATGGAATGTGCTTACATGGGGGCAATATAAGTTTCAATTTGCTCCGACGGTAGATAAGTATCGGTGGCTGGAACCAAGACATCAGGTCAATATTCAAGGCCGCTGGAATCGTGATAAGACGGATGATCTGCAATATGCATTCTTCAATGGCGAAGGATGGGAGAGTTGGGAAAACGTTTGGGGTATCTGGAACGGTGTTACGCCTCGGGATGCAGAAGCAACTAGACGCGTGGCGACTCTGGAGCGAGGAGTAGCGCCATTTCTTGTAAGTCAAAACTGGGAGCCTTTTTACCCGACGCACATGTATGGCGTATTTGCGAGTCGCTGGCCATTAGCAGATCAGACAGTTTGGACGATCGTGAATCGCAATGAGTACAACGTGCAGGGACGGCAGATGAGTGTGCCATTTAAGAAAGGCGCGCGCTATTTTGATCTCTATCATGGTGTCGAGCTGATTCCTGAAGTTGAAGGCGAGAACGCGGTGTTGTCTTTCGATCTCGAAGCACATGGTTATGGAATGGTGCTGGCTATGACGGGGGAGCCAGGAGAAGCCATCAAGCAGCTAATGGCAAAGATGAAAACTATGACGGCAGCTCCACTCGAGAGCTTTTCCCATGAATGGAAATCGCTGCCGCAGCAATTAGTGGAGATTGCCGCGGTCCAACCGACATCTTCCGCGCCGGAAGGTATGGTGAAAATTCCTGGCGGCAGCTATGTTTTTCGAGTTCATGGAATTGAAATTGAAGGTTCCGATGACATCGGCGTAGACGTGCAATATCCATGGGAGGACAGCCCACGCCGTTTTCACGAGCATCGCATGGAGATACGTCCTTTTTATATGGATAAGTATCCGGTAACGAATGCCGAGTTCAAGAAATTTCTGGATGCAACCAATTATCGCCCAAAGGATGATCTGAACTTTTTGAAAGATTGGAAGAACGGCACATATCCTCAAGGATGGGATAACAAGCCTGTAACCTGGGTTTCTATCGAAGATGCTCGCGCTTATGCTAAATGGGCTGGCAAACGCTTGCCTCATGAATGGGAGTGGCAGTTTGCGGCTCAAGGAACAGACGGTCGCATCTATCCGTGGGGAAATCAATGGAACGCGAATGCTGTTCCAATTCCAGACAAAAGTCGCACCATGAGAGCGCCGGATAATGTCGATGCTCATCCGGACGGCGCCAGTTCTTTTGGAGTCATGGATATGGTGGGGAATGTGTGGCAGTGGACTGATGAATATGTAGACGAACATACTCGAGCTGGGATTTTGCGCGGAGGAAGCTACTATCAGGCTCAAGGTTCCATGTGGTACTTTCCACAGGCTTATAAGAATGACGAGCATGGAAAATTGCTCATGATGTCACCAAGCTATGATCGTTCTGCGGCTTTGGGATTTCGATGTGTCAGGGATGCGGAATGAGATAGACCCTGGACGAGCATCTATGGGAATGGAGCGAACTCAATCTTCGCCAGAAAATTGTGGCGAAGATTGAGCTCATGAAAAATGTTGTCATTACTTGCCCTGCCAAATACCTGGTGTTGAATCAATAAATTGCTCAAGCTTATTCGCGATTGTCTTCTCATCCTCCAGTGAGGGATGCGAGTTGCAACCCGTGAACTGCAGGTGATCTATAGGGATAAAGGCAAGCTTTGTTTCACCCTGCTCTTTGGCTTGCTGAACGGCTTTGCGGACTTCCGCTTCGATTTCTCCATTGGCTAAATCTGTAGCCCACAGCACAATGTACGCATTAGGATTTTTTGCGCGAAGATTCTGAAGAAAACTGACATAGGTTCTCTCGTATTCTGTGTGCAGTTCGTCTCGCGTCTTCCACTTCTCGCCGGCATGAAGCGGAGTAGAAAAATCATTGGTTCCCAGGGCAATGACAATGATTTGAGGTTTCCATGCCGGATCGTGATACTCTTGCTTTTTATCGAAGAGCACATACGGATATGCGACAGGTAAAGTATCACCGATAAAACCGTTGTAGTTCCGAACAACGCCGCGCCCGGAGATGGCGTTGATCTGGTATGCAGCGTGATAATGATTTGCTGTGAGCGCACCAAATGTTTGGGAGTTATCGGTTCTTTCCCACACTTCCTGGTTGGAACAAGCATTTGTTGGAGACAAATTGCCATAGCCAACAGTATGCGAGTCACCAATAAACTCTATCTGCCGACTCTGTTGTTTGAGCGGAAGTGGCTTCTCCTTAGCTTGTATGGCGAATCCGCCGAAATAGTTGGGAGCATCCTGGCTTTCAGTCACGACAAAAATTCTGATGCTGTGAGAAGAGTTCTTCAATCCTGAAATCCGATAGATGGCAGGCTCAGGATTTACAAGCTTGAGCGGTGATTGCTCATCCACAACAATGTGAAGAATTTCGTGATTTGTGCCGATACGAAAATAAACTTCGGAGCCTTTGAATTTTGTCGAGAAATACGTACCCGGCCACCGCGACACGTATTCTTCAGGTCCAAAATTCCCGGGATTGCGCGCAGGTGCGACAGAAACCCGCCCTCCGACAGACATCGCCAATGGAACTATCGATGCCGGTGGAGAAACTTTTTGAATAAGCGGCGTCTCAGCGTGTGAGGAAGCGCAATAGCTTGCAATCAAAATGGCAGAGATCGATAGCTTATAAAGTGATGCAGATATATTCATAATTTCAGAGATCCGGAATGTTTGATCAAACTGCGGTGAATTCGAGATGTGCGTTGCACAACAACGCGCGATGTGGAATGGACGGGCCATGCTGAACAATTCCGTTCAGTTTCACTTGGTTGTAAAACTCGTTAGGAGCACTTCTGATGGCATCAATACGAATCGTGCGACCTTCCGGCAAGCGAATCTCTGCAGATTTGAAAAGAGGTGAGCCTAATGTCCATTCGGGCTTGCCGGGGCAGAGAGCGAATAGACCGAGAGAGCTAAGTATGTACCAGGCGCTTGTAGCTCCGGTATCCTCATCGCCTGCAAAATTGTCAGGAGAATAAAGTTCATTAAGTACTCGATGAACCCAATACTGTGTCCTGTCTCTACGCCCGGCCGCTGTAAACATATAGAGCACATTGTGCACTGGCTGATTGGAATGCGCATATTGTCCGAAGTCGGCGGCTGCCATTTCTGACATTTCATGAATCTCTGCGCCGTAGGTGCCTACATGAAATGCCGGAGCCTGCGTCAGCATCTCCTCGAGATATTTCACGAGCGCATCTTTTCCGCCAAGTGCTTCCATCAGGCCTTCCGGGTCATGCAGAACGTTGAAACGGTATTGCCAGGGACCGCCTTCAACATAGGCTCCTCCCCACGTATATTGGTCGAACGGTTCCAGCCAGGACCCATCTGCAAGTTTTCCGCGAAGAAATTTTGTGTGGGAGTCAAAAATATTTTTCCAATTTTGAGAACGCTTCTCAAACATCGCCGCCTCTTCATGCAATCCAGCTGCGTGCGCGACCTGTGCAATACAAAAATCGCCATAAGCGAAGTCAAGAGTCTGCGCTGCTCCGCCAGTTACCAAATCGCAAGGAACATAACCTAGCTTGAGATAGTGTTCAATTCCAACGCGGCCATATCCTTTGTCCGGATATCCCTTTTGTGTAGCATGCTTTTTCAAGCCTGAATACGCAGCATGAAGATCGAAGCCGTTAATGCCCTTGGCGGCAGCATCTCCAAAAACTGAATCGATCAGGCTTCCGGTCATGGCGCCGCGATAGCCGGGGCAGGGAAATTGAGGAAACCATCCGCCTTCTTTGAGCGCATTTACCCAACCCTGAAGGATTTGGCCGAGTCGCTCTGGATAAAGCAAAGTCATCATCGGATACCATGCGTGATAATCATCCCAATATCCATGATCAGCAAACAAGAAACCTGGTTCTACATTTCCGTTGTAAGGGCTGCGATGCACGATATTTCCAGAAGCATCCTTCTCGTGCCACATGCGTGGAAATAGTTGCGTTCTATAAAGACATGAATAGAAAGTGCGTAATTGTTCATCTGTGCCGCCTTGAATTTGCACTCTGCCCAACGCATCTTCCCATACCTTGGCGGCTTCCTGTTCAAGAGACACAAAGGATTTCTGTCCAATTTCCTGCTTAAGATTCAGCGACGCCTGATCAAAAGAGATAAAGGAAGTTCCGATGCGTAGATTGATTGGCCCATTCTCTTCGGAAGCAAAACGTACGACGGCAATGCGGCGATCTTTGATCTGTTTCACTTCACAGCCGGCAATTGGCGTGTCTGATTTGAAAACATAATAGGCTGCAAAATTAGCTTGTACTCCGCCCTGATTTTCATGAGTGAGCGCTTTGATCGTGCCACTTACCGCGTCATATTCCACTTCAGCATTACTTCCTGGAAGATCGATAAAGACACCTCGTGTCCCCTCATCCTGAAAGGTAAACCGCATAAGAGAGCCGTGCTCGGTTGGCACTAATTCCAGCCAGCAGCGATATCGCATGAGCCGAAGCTTTAAAAAATGAGGCGATATCTGCAGCTCACGCGAGCGATATGACGATGCGCGTCCGGCGGGTTCCGGCGAGGCATCTCCGCTAAACGGAAGTATTGTTGCGAATCCATAATCAGCGAGCCAGGGACTGAGCTGATGAGTGCAGCGTATCCCTTGCAGTCGCTCATCGTGAGGCTGAAAGAACCAGCTGCCCTGATCGCTTGATTGTAATGTCCAATGCGCCATGCCGAAGGGCATTGCCACAATGGGCAATGTATTTCCACGTGAAAAGAGCGGCGTTGAATCTGTCCCCTGTAGAGGGTTTACAAGATCAATACGTCGAGAGGGTTGTACTTTTTCTCCTGAATAGGTGCCGTTATTGTTCGCTTCTTGTCCGGTGGCATTCCCTACACATGAGGCAACGACCGCGCTGCTGCCCAATTTCAAAAAAGTACGCCTACCGACTTTAAGCTCATTTGCCATCCGCTTCTCCTTAGCAATCGTTCTATGTACTTTGTATCAGCTAAGGCTGTTTATCAGTAGCGGCAACAGCATTCAGTAATGTCGAGCGATACAGACATACAATAAAAACCATATATGGCGAAGCAAGCGATACCGTCGATAGTTCTGCCTGCAAAGGAAACATTAGCAAGTGCCGATGCTGTTTCTTTTCCCGTCCCTGTTGTCTCAGAAGAGAATGGGATACTTACTTTGCATTTTCAATCGGATTATGTTCAAACTCAAATGGTCCAGAGGGCGCCCGATTTTTTAGCATTAACCTACACCCGCACCATGATGGCTTTTGAATTCCTGAAATCAGATTCGCGTGAGATTGCAGTGATAGGCCTGGGTGGCGGCTCGCTTGCGAAATGGTGCTATCGCAACCATCCTGGAGCGATGATAACGGTGGTCGAAATCAATCCTCATGTAATCGCATTGCGAGATCGATTCCATATCCCTAAGGACGATCATCGATTCAGAATCCTGTGTGAAGATGGCACGAAGTTTGTAGCAAGGCACGCAAATAAATTGGATGTGCTTTTAGTCGATGCTTTCGATGTCGATAGCTTGCCGGAAAATTTATGTTCAGAGCGTTTCTATGATGATTGTTATGAGGCTTTAACCGATCAGGGATTACTAGTCGTCAATCTGTGCAGCGCCGATGAGAACAAGATTTTTGCCCGCATATGCAGAAGCTTTAACGGCCAGGCGATCTTGTCGCCTGATAATGACGGTAACGCTGTGATATTTGCATGCAAGGGAGAATTGCTCTGGCCTGAAACGGCATCCCTAGATTTTCTCAAATCCAAACTCATGGAATTTGAGAAAAAATATAATTTGAGCAAGGCTATGGCACCTGTAGGTTGAGCCACTTTTCATACTGAATATGCGGTGTGCGCTTCGCAAAAATGTAGAATCCCTCGAACTCTAACGAATTACCAGATGGAAGTGCGAGGGATTCTGTTTCCAGTTTAAGATTATGCCAGATCGAAGCGATCCAGATTCATCACCTTGTTCCAGGCACGCACAAAGTCATGTACAAACTTTTCCTTGGCATCCGAAGAAGCATAGACTTCGGCAAGCGGCCGGAGCTGCGAATTTGAGCCGAAAATGAGATCAACACGAGTGCCGGTCCATTTCAGTTCACCTGTTTTACGATCGCGCCCTTCAAATAGGTCTTGAGCATTTGAAACCGGCTTCCATTCTGTCCCCATATCAAGCAGGTTGACGAAGAAGTCGTTAGTGAGCGTTCCAGGTTTATCGGTGAAGACTCCATGTTTTGTTTGTCCGACATTCGCATCCAGAACACGCATGCCGCCTATAAGTACCGTCATTTCCGGCGCAGTCAACGTCAGCAACTGAGCTTTGTCGATCAGCAGTGTTTCAGCCGGAATCGTGTATTTGCCCTTGAGATAGTTGCGAAAACCATCTGCGATCGGCTCGAGCACTGCGAAAGACTCAACGTCGGTCTTCTCCTGAGTCGTGTCTGCACGCCCCGGCACAAATGGGACTGTCACGCTATGACCTGCATTCTTTGCGGCCTGTTCGATAGCAGCACAGCCTGCCAGCACAATAAGGTCGGCGAGCGAAACCTTTTTGCCGTCCGACTGGTTAGCATTGAAGTTGTTTTGAATTTCTTCCAGTGTTTTCAGCACCCTCGCTAATTTTTCCGGCTGATTCGCTTCCCAGTCCTTTTGCGGCGCCAAACGAATACGGGCACCGTTCGCGCCGCCGCGCTTGTCAGAACCACGGAAGGTAGATGCGGAAGCCCATGCCGTGGAGACAAGCTCGGAAATCGATAGCCCTGAAGAAAGAATCTTACTCTTGAGAGCAGCGATATCCTGGTCCTCTATAAGCTTATGATCCACCGCTGGGATGGGATCTTGCCAGATAAGTTCCTCAGTGGGAACCTCTGGTCCCAGATAACGAGTGATAGGACCCATATCACGATGTGTTAGCTTGAACCACGCACGAGCGAAGGTGTCAGCAAACTGGTCAGGATTTTCATAGAAGCGCCGCGAAATCTTTTCATAAATTGGATCGACGCGCAGCGCGAGATCCGTGGTAAGCATAGATGGCGTACGCCGCTTCGATGTGTCATGCGGATCCGGTACGGAATCAATGCCCGCTCCGTTTTTTGGTTTCCATTGATTCGCCCCCGCCGGGCTCTTCGTCAGCTCCCATTCGTAGCCGAACAGATGCTCGAAGTATTCATTCGTCCACTTTGTCGGCTTCGTTGTCCAAATGACTTCAAGACCGCTCGTAATCGTGTCACCGCCTTTACCGGTGCCAAAATTGTTTCTCCATCCAAGGCCTTGTTCTTCCAGCCCAGCCCCTTCGGGTTCGGGTCCAACATGTGAGGCAGGAGCCGCACCATGAGTTTTCCCGAAAGTGTGTCCCCCTGCAATCAGCGCGACCGTTTCTTCATCATTCATTGCCATGCGCGCAAAAGTCTCGCGAATATCATGCGCAGCCGCCGCGGGGTCAGGATAGCCTTCAGGCCCTTCAGGGTTCACGTAAATTAAACCCATCTGTACAGCTGCGAGCGGATTTTCCAACTTGCGCTCGTTGGAGCCGCCGCTGGTGCGATCTTTTTCGCTACCGTGCAGCTCTTCATCGGCTACAAGCACGCTTTCGCCGGCTTGTCCTTTGCCATAACGGTGATCGCCGCCGAGCCACGTCTTTTCCGTTCCCCAATAGACATCCTCGTCCGGTTCCCAAACGTCTTTACGTCCGCCTGCAAAGCCGAATGTCTTAAAGCCCATCGATTCCAGAGCGACATTACCTGTAAGAATGATGAGATCAGCCCAGGAAATTTTATTGCCGTATTTTTGCTTGACCGGCCAAATCAGACGACGCGCCTTGTCCAGACTGACGTTGTCAGGCCAGCTATTCAAAGGGGCAAAGCGCTGTTGTCCAGAGCCGGCTCCTCCGCGGCCATCGCCGGTGCGATACGTTCCTGCACTGTGCCACGCCATACGAATAAATAACGGACCATAGTGGCCAAAATCCGCGGGCCACCAGTCCTGGGAAGTGGTCATCACCGCCAGCAGATCTTTTTTTACTTCCGCCAAATCAAGACTCTTGAATGCCTCAGCATAATTAAAGTCTTTGTCCATAGGATCGGAGAGGCTCGAGTGCTGATGCAGGATGTTCAGATTTAACCGATGTGGCCACCAGTCACGGTTCGATGTGCCTTCACCTGCGGCGTGATGAAAGGGGCACTTTGCTTCGTTTGACATGCTTTCTCCTTATGCTGATTAGGTCAAATTGTGATCTCTAAATTGAATCCTTATGAGGAAGTGCCGGGTTGTTGGTATGACATCTGGTCTATAGGTTTTTATGCTTTCTCCTGACCCATGAAATGTAGCACCGGGCAGATGGATAGTTCCAATACATAGTTTCCATGGTGGATATAGGTATTTCCTATCGAATGAGCAGGTATCCTTGAGGGATAAAAGTGGAGATCAACTCGTTGCGGGAATGCGATCTTCTATTGGGTTTATTGACTGAAAATTTACATGAGAAAAGTGCGGGATGGATTGCTGCGGCGAGATTGCACATCAAACGGCAGTCGTACATATACATCCCTCCCTCTTTTTTCGGAGGAAGACAAATCGCGCAACAGCATTCTGCGTCATCGCCCGCAAGCTTCCAGAAGACCCTTATGGCCGTATGTTAGGCAGTACAGACTATTGCCGTAGGGTTGGCTCTTCTGATATCGGTAATGAAAGCGTATACATTAAGAAGGGACTCCAGCACCCGGACTATTTCTCTCCTATGGAAAAGATCGAAGTGGGCAATCAGGAAATCGCAGATTTTATGGAAGAAGTCGTTCTCGAAAACGGCAACTTGCGAGTGGCCGTATTGCCTGCGCTTGGCGGAAAAATTGCCTCGATTCGTATCCATCCGGAAGGCGAAGAACTGTTGCAGGCGCCATTGCGTCCCTATGCGCCTCGGACTCAATATATGAGTTTTGACGCCGGCGATGCCAGCGGTTGGGACGAGTGCCTTCCATCGGTAGCAGGGTGCGAAATTGAGATTGCCTCCCGTGCCGTAACAATTCCCGATCATGGAGATTTCTGGCAGGTTGTATGGCTTGTAGAATCCCGAAGCGAATATGAGCTTACGCTTGCCGCTCAAGGTTTTAGTTTGCCGCTCAATTTCCGTAAGAAATTACGGTTGGAAGGCGAAAGCCTCCACATCGAATATAGTGTGCGCAATCGCAGCGCAGAGCCGGTCGACTATTTGTGGTCTGCGCATCCGGGCTTTGCTGTAGAGGAAGGGGATCGCATACTGCTTCCGCCATCTGTTCGTGAAGTGACCGTAGAAGGCTCAAGGAAGAATCGGTTAGGGAATCAAGGCACGCGCCACTCCTGGCCGCATACACATGCCAATGGGCAAACGATTGATTTTAGTGTCGCAGGGAAAGCAACTGATGGCATTGGGGACAAGCTCTTTGCCAAAGCGCCGGCAGAGGGCTGGTGCGCAATCGAACGCAAGCGGCTGAAGCGTAAAGTTGCGTTCCATTTCGATGCTGCACAGTTGCCGTATTTAGGTTTATGGATCTGCTATGGAGGGTGGCCGGAAACCCAGACTCAGCGCCAGCACTGTGTGGCCATGGAGCCATGCACGACGGAAGGTGACTCCCTTGCTGCAGCTATCAAAGAGGGCCGCGCAAGACGCATTTCCGCCGGATCGGAGGATAGATGGGCGCTAGAATTACGTGTGACTGGTGTATCGTAAACAGGGATGTTTTCATTTTAAGTAAAGAAGGGTACGCATGTTAGATGTAAGCGGTATCAGAAGAACGCATCAGGAGAAGTTCGGCCAGGAACCGGAAGTGTTCATGGCGCCCGGCCGCGTAAACCTGATCGGAGAGCATACCGACTATGCCGACGGTTTTGTTATGCCGGCGGCCATCGAATTTGCAACTCTCGCAGCTGTCTCACCCAGGAATGACGGTAAGATCACGATTTTTTCCAAGAACTTTAACGAGATCGTCGAACGTGCTATCGCAGAGGTGGGTGCACGAGGCTCGCATCATTGGAGCGATTATCCGCTGGGTGTCGTTTCAGTCCTGCAGCAGGAAGGCATAAATGTTCCTGGTTTTTGCCTTACGCTGGACGGCAATGTTCCTCTCGGAGCCGGTCTAAGCTCGTCGGCTTCCATTGAAGTAGCAAGCATGCTTGCCGTGCTGCACATTTCACAGGCAACTTTGCCGCTACAAAAAATAGCACTGCTTTGCCAGCGCGCGGAAAATGACTATGTAGGCGCTCCCTGCGGCATCATGGACCAGTTTGTTTCCTGCTGTGGTGCCGCGGATCATGCGCTGTTGCTTGACTGCCGCAGCCTCGATTTTCGACTTGCGCCCATACCCAAGCACTTGAGCCTGGTTATCTGCAACACGATGGTCAAGCATGCGCATGCCGGCGGCGAATACGGAACTCGTCGCGCCGAAGTGGAAGAGGGAACGGCAATTCTCCAGCGTCATCGTCCAGAGATTCGTTTTCTGCGTGATGCCACGATCGAAGACCTCGATCGTTGGGGCGACGAGATGCCTCCGAATGTATTGAAGCGCTCTCGCCACATTATTACGGAAAACACGCGCACAGTAGAGGCAGCGAATGCGCTGGAAGCCAGCGACCTAAAGACACTGGGACGGCTTATGGCTGAGGCGCATGCCAGCTATCGCGACGACTTTGAGGCAAGCTGCCGTGAGGCCGACATTATGGTAGAGTTGGCGCTGCCTTTGCAGGGTTGTATTGGCGCCCGTCTTACGGGTGGAGGCTTTGGCGGTTGCACGGTGAACCTGGTGGAATCTGTCCATGCAGAACAATTCGCTGCACAGATCGCGAGCGGTTATGAAAAAGAAACCGGAATCCGTCCGGAAATTTATATGAGCCGCGCATCGGCAGGTGCTCACAGAGTAGAGTAAACGCGCTTTCTTGGAGAATGATGAAATTCTCAAAACGCAGCCTTCTTTCATATGCCCTGTCGTATGTCCTTGTTAAAATTTCTACATCCTGAGATTTCTGTGTCGCATGGAAAATTGCGACACAGCAGTTTTTATCTGCGCTTTCGTTGATCTAAATCCTCCACGCAGGGAATAAATTTGATGAGCTTTCTAACTGGTATTGCTTCGACGAACGAGAATACTCGGATCGCCTATTTTTCCATGGAAATTGCAGTTTCTCCCGACATGCCTACCTATAGCGGTGGCCTCGGTGTGCTGGCTGGTGACACATTGCGCTCTGCCGCCGATGCGGGCTTGCATCTGGCTGCCGTGACGCTGGCGCATCGCAAAGGGTATTTTCGTCAGCATCTCGATCCGAATGGTGTGCAAACCGAAGAAGCGCAACCGTGGAATCTGGAAGAAAAGCTCGCATTAGAAAAACCTGTCGTCACGATCGAAATAGAAGGCCGTTCCGTTGCGCTGCGTGCATGGCGCTATGATTTGCGCGGCGTTACGGGGCACAGCATTCCGATCTATTTTCTTGATACTGATCTCGAACAGAATGATCCGCGCGATCGAGTGCTTACTGACCAGCTGTATGGTGGAGATGGGGATTATCGTCTTCGGCAGGAAATTATCCTCGGCATGGGGGGCGTCCGTATTCTCGATGCGCTGGAATATAAGGCTGCCGTCTACCACATGAATGAAGGCCATGCGGCTCTTTTAACTCTGGCATTACTGGAAAACCATTTACAAGGGCGCTCTTTATCCGCTTTAACCAATGACGACATTGCTGCGGTACGTGAGCTTTGTGTTTTCACTACACATACGCCCGTGCCTGCAGGTCACGATCGATTCTCTATCGAGCAGGCCCACCGGATTCTTGGAGCCGAGCGGACTACTTTTTTAGAGCAGAATGGCTGTACGCATGAAGGTCTGTTGAACATGACCTACATCGCGCTGCGCTTCTCGCGCTTTGTAAACGGTGTGGCCATGCAGCACGGTATCGTGTCTCGTGCTATGTTCCCGGAGTACAGCATCAGCGCCATTACAAATGGCGTGCACGCGGCAACCTGGACATCGAAGCCCTTTCAAGATATCTATGACCGCCACATGCCGCGTTGGCGGCAGGACAATGTCACGCTGCGTTACGCCATCGACATTCCGGAAGAGGAATTGGAGGCTGCCCACACTGCATCGAAACAACTACTCATCGATGCAATCGCAGAGCGCGCAGGTGTAACCCTCAAGCCGGACATATTTACGATTGGATTCGCCCGTCGCGCAGCAACCTATAAACGCGCCGACCTTTTGTTCACCGATCCGGAGAGACTGGTTCACTGCGCGCGCGAACACGGTGGACTGCAGATTATTTATAGCGGCAAGGCACATCCAGCCGATGAACCGGGGAAAGCGAAAATTCGCCGCGTTATTGAAATGGCGCATAAGCTGGATTCAGACGCTCTGCACATTGTCTACCTTGAAAACTATGAATGGCAGTTGGGTGCGCTGCTTACCAGCGGGGTGGATGTATGGCTGAACACGCCGAAGCGGCCTTATGAAGCATCCGGAACCAGTGGAATGAAGGCGGCCTTGAATGGCGTGCCCAGCCTGTCGATTCTGGATGGGTGGTGGATTGAGGGCTGGATTGAAGGCGTTACCGGATGGGCCATCGAAGACCACGAGGATGAAACCGCTGAAGCCGGTTCGCTCTACGATCACCTGGAACGTGTTCTGTTGCCGCTCTACTATACGCAGCCGCAACAATGGCGCAGGATTATGCGATCCACGATCGCATTGAACGGATCATTCTTCAATACGCAACGCATGCTGGAACAGTATGTGCTGAATGCGTATTTTCCGGAAGAGCTTGCCGGTAAAACCGTCTAAAGAATAACCAATAAAAGAAACACGCTGCTGATAACCAGGCAGCGTGTTTTTTTCAGAGCTACATATTGGTATGGCCGGCGCGCATCTCTTCATTGAATGAAGGCTTGGTAATATCGAGCGCGCTATGCAACTGTTCCTTGTATTCCTCCGCGTGCGCAATCAATGCAGGTGTGGCGACTGCGTAATCGTCAGTGAGTGCTAACTGATCCTGCCGGGCTAATTCCGCGGCGGTACGTTGTAAGTCTTCACTAGTTGTATTGAGATACTGCGCATCGCGCGGATCGGCAATCCATACAGGTTGATCGCCGCCGAGCACATGCGAGAGCCAATATACTTTCAGCTTAAGAAAGTCCATGCGGCTGGCGTCATTCGTGTCGGTGAAGAAGAATTTCTTCTGCCAGCGGCTATAGTAGCGCGTGGTCACGGGCACGGGCTGCCGGTTGCCGCTCTTGAGCAGTTCCAGCTGTCCCTGATCGAAGGTTTTGCGGATGGCGTTGTAGATAAACGTCTCGGCATAGGGCTGCTCAGGCGCCGGGACAATCTCGGCGAACGTTACCGTCATGCTGGCGGCGATTTTCGTATGCAGCGGCGAGCCGGTTCCGTCCTCCAGATGAGCAAGGCCGTGGACAATGTAGGTGTCCGCGCCGGAGGTGGAGCGATGGAATGGCCATGCAAACTGGCTGAAGCTGATGGGCAATCCTGCCAGCGTCACATAGGCATCCGGACGCGGATTGCGCAGGCGCTTGGCCGCTTCCTGCAGGTGCGTGGTCATTTCGCCGATCAGTTCAGGCTTCTGGAAGTTGAAAGCATCGCTCAACTCAAGCTGCAAAGTCTTCTCCGCAGGCGCATTGGGAGAGAGCGCCAGCTTAAAGATAGCGGTCGGGCGGTTGTTGAAATCGGTGCCTGCTTCGGCGGAAAGAACGGTGAGTCCGGCGGTGCGGGCGGCTTCGCCCAGAGTGGCCGTGAGTGCTGTTTGGAGGTTCGTGCTCATCACCCTTTATTTTAATGGCTGTTGGCGATTGGCGAAACCGTGGGTTAAAACTCGCGAAGAGCGCGATCAATCGACATTTTTTCTGTTGTCAGATTAAGAACTGCGGCGCTGTCTCCGCGCCGTTCGGCTTCAGAGATGGCGGCTCGGAGCTCGCGCTGGCGGCGTTCGAGGTGACGGTGCCGGAGGGTATCGAGGGCCGCGGTCACATGCTCGGCGCTCACCGGCTCGATCTCGCCGTTTAGGGCCTGGGCCAGCAGGCCGCGGCTGGCTGGATCATCGACTGCGTGCATGGGGTCGGTTGCGCCGCGGTGGCGGAGCTGCTTAAGGATGGGTGCCACGGTCAACCCGTCGAAGTGGGACTCATTGGCGTCGAAGCCGGCGATGGCGGCCTGGCATGCCGATTCGGAGAGCGCCCCGGCAAAGGCGCGCATGAGGATCTTTTCGGCTTCGCTGAGGGCGGGGAAGGCGTGGGTCAGCGAATCGCGGCGCCTGGCTGCGGCCTGCTTCAGCTCCTCGCGCACCAGGGCGGAGTCGATGCCGATCTTCTGGGCGGCGTCGGCGGCGAACTCGTCGCGGGCGATGCGGTTGGGCATGCGCTTGATGTGCGGCAGCAGATAGTTAAGCGCCTTCACTTTGGCATCGGCTGTGACCGGGGGAAAGAGCTGACGTGCTCGCTCGATCAGATAATCAGTATGGCGCTTGGCGCTGCGCAGCGCGTCAAGATAGGCCTTCGCTCCGTGCTCGCGGATGTAGCGGTCGGGGTCAAGTCCGCCCTCGAGCGTTACAACGCGCACCTCAAAGCCCTCTTCGGTGAGGAGGGCGATGGATTTCTCCGCTGCGTTCGCGCCTGCGGTGTCGGGGTCGAAGTTGACGATGATGCGAGTGGCGTAGCGGGCCAGCAGGCGGGTCTGCGCTTCGGTGAAGGCGGTGCCGCTGGTGGCGATGACGTTCTTTACTCCGGCAAGATAGACGGAGATGCAGTCCATCTGGCCTTCGACCAGAACGGCGAAGCCGGTTTCGCGGATCGGCTGGCGCGCTTTATCGAGGTTGAAGAGAACATTTCCCTTTGAATACAGCGGTGTTTCGGGCGAATTCAGGTACTTTGGGCCGGCTTTTTCACCGGTTTCGAGCGCTCGCGCAGTGAAGGCGATGATGCGTCCCGATTCGTTTGCGATGGGGAAGGTGACGCGCTTGCGGAACTTTGAGTAGAGGGGACCGGGGGAGCCGTCTTCCTGCGGTTTGAAGGAGAAGAGGCCGGAGAGGCGTAGGGTTTCCTGGTCGGCCACGGATTGCAGGCGCTCGCGCAGGGCGTGGAAGGAGTCGGGCGCGTAGCCGATGCGGAACTTCTGGATATCCTCGGGCTTGAGGCCGCGCCCGGTGAGATATTCCCGCGCCAGGGCGCCTTCGGGGGAGCGAAGCTGCTCCTCGAACCACGCGGCGGCCAGCTCGTGCAGCTCGATCAGCTTGGCGCGCTGGCGGCTTTCCTGCGCTTCTTCTTCGGAGGAATATTCGCGTTTTGGCAGCGGAATTCCGCACTTTTGCGCTACAAAACGGACCGATTCGGGAAAGCTGAGGCTCTCAATTTTCTGGATAAAGGTGAATACGTCACCGGAGACGCCGCAGCCGAAGCAGTGGAAGAACTGGCGCGTGGCGTGGACGGAAAATGAGGGCGATTTTTCCTTATGAAAGGGGCACAAACCGCTGAAATTCTGCGCTCCAGCCTTCTTTAAACGCACATAATCGCCGATGATCTTGACGATATCGGCTTGCTGCTTGACGAGTTGTGCGAAATCGGAGGCCATGCGGCTTCAGCCGATGATAACGCGTCGACCCTCCCCCTGGGTGATTCTCTGTACGGAGATCGTTTATTTTCAATGGCTTACAAGGATAGGCACTGATTACGGGAATTTTCCTTCTCCCTTATTTAAGGATAGCAAAATGATGAGGAATGATATGCCAGGTTGGTGGAGAAATAACTCTTTTGGTTTGAATGGTTTGATGGCTTTCTTTGGTTTTGGGGCTTGACATGATCGTTCTCCCCCTCTCATCGGGGATAAAGCTCGGTGCTTCTACCTGGTTATGAACAGAAACCTCCCGAAAATCCCAGAAGTGTCTGAGTGATCTTCTTTTTATAAAAATCTATGCAAAACCGGAAAGAATTTCGTCTGGTGTTTTGCCTTGCCGGCGCAGAGCGCGGATAGAGAGGGCATCGTGGCGCTTGGCGAGCCGTTGCCCGTTTTTATCGAGGATCAAGGGGCAGTGATACCACTTTGGCGGTTCGAGGCGGAGGGCGCGATAGAGAAGGATTTGTCGGGCCGTGGAGCGCAGCAGGTCAGCGCCGCGAACGACTTCGGTGATGCGCATGGCGGCATCGTCGACAACGACGGCCAACTGGTAAGCAGGAACATCGTCGCGCCGCCACACGAGGAAATCGCCGAAGTCGCGGCCTGCTGTGAGCTGCTGCGGGCCGAAGCGGCCATCGTGAAACGAGATAGTTTCGCCATCGGGAACGCGGAAGCGCCAGTTGATTCCGGCGGGCGTTTCGGGAGAGACGATTTTGCCTGTGTGATGTAGAGGGCGGCAGTTTCCGGGGTAGATGGGCTCGTCGTCTTCATCGTGCGGAGCCTGTGCGCTGCGGGCGAGGTCTTTGCGCGAGCAGCGGCAGGGATAGACGAAGCCCATTTCGACAAGCGAGCGCCAGGCTTCGAGATAGAGATTGCGGCGGCGGCTTTGCTTGTATGGATCATATGGGCCGCCGATGTCCGGTCCTTCCTGCCAGCGGATGCCGAGCCAATGCATATCTTCGAGCATGGCGGCTGTGTATTCCGGTTTGGAGCGCTGAGGATCGAGGTCTTCGTTGCGGAGAATGAGCGTGCCGTTTGCCTGCTGAGCTCGCTGATAAGCCGTCCAGAAGGTGCGTGCGTGGCCGAGATGGAGCAAACCGGTTGGGGATGGGGCCAGGCGTCCGCGATAGGTCACGGAGTTAGTGTAATGGCTTGCGCTCCCACCCTTCGCGCTCGCTCAGGATGGGGAACCCGTCATGTGGCAAGTGCAGGGAAAAGCAGGTCCTGCACTGCGTTCAGGATGACAACACTTTTGTGCAGCTGCCATCGCGTTCAGGCTGGGCTCAGTAATCCATGAAGCAGGAAGACCATGGCGATGGTGAGTAGCAGGATGCGCCAGCGGTGGAGTATTTCCCATTTTCTGTGTTGCTGCGGCCAGTCTGCCGGGGCGTTTTTGGCCAGAGCTGCGAGGCGGTTATTGATGGGGACGAGCATGGCGATGCTGTAGACGATGACGGCAATCCAGATGGCTGCGGCAATGAGCAGCGGAGTGAGGGTGGGTTGATGGCGATGGAAATATGCCTCGATGAAAATGAGCACGAGGGAAAGTGCATACCAGATGGGCATGGCCTTGCCCAGCAGGGCGGCAAAGAGTGGAAGGATGGCGGCCCGCGTGCGCTCTTCCAACCGCAAGATGACCGGATTGATGAATAGCGAGACGGTCAGCTCATTTCCAACCATGAAGCACGCGCAGAGGATGACGAAAATATCGAGGGTGTGCATGGCGACTCCTGATGCTGAGAGCGGTCCGGGGCCGAAGCCCCTCCCGGTCTTGTGTTTTTTTTCGCCGGGCTTCAGCCCGGCGCTTCTGCCTTTTCTTCCATGTCCTGGATATCGAATATAGTTGTACTGACGCAGATTGTTGTACTGACTAATTTGTCAGTATGTGGGTGGGAAGATGCCTGTTTCCAAGAAGGAAATTTCGCAGTGTCCGATTGACGCCATGCTGTCGGTGATTGATGGGCGATGGAAAGGGACGATTCTGTGGCGGCTTTGCGATGGGCCGATGCGGACGAGCGAGCTGCGGCGGAGTATTCCCGGCATTACGGAGCGGATGCTCATTCGGCATCTACAGGAGCTGGTGCAGGATGGGATTTTGATGCGGCATGAAGAGAAACGCGTGCCGCCTTGCGTGCGCTACTCGATTACGAAGTATGGGATGACGCTGGCTCCAGTGCTGGAGGAGATTTGCGTGTGGGGGCGCAAGCATATTGCTCGGGTGGAGAAGGGGTTGCGGTAGTTCATCCTCTGGCGTT
Source organism: Alloacidobacterium sp. (assembly GCA_035547425.1). Lineage (GTDB taxonomy): Bacteria > Acidobacteriota > Terriglobia > Terriglobales > Acidobacteriaceae > Alloacidobacterium. The sequence goes on from DASZUU010000043.1 coordinate 89,879, forward strand.
TCCCCTCCCTCCTCTTTGTTCAGGATGGGCACTCGGTGATGTGGGAATTACGCTCAGAAGAGATTGGGGATGCTGGTGAAGGCGATGCGTGTGGGTGCGGCGGCTTTGGCTAACAGCATGCTCGCGGGTATGAGTGTGTCGGTGCCGAACTTGTGATTGAGTGCGTCCATGGTTTCGGAGAGGCGCGTGCGACGCGTTTCCGTTTCGAGATTCGAAAACAGGCTTAAGGTGTGCAGGTGGTCGGGCACCAGATTGCCGAGCCATACGCCGATGAAAAACGGTTTCTGGTAGAGATCGCCGGTGGGCATTTCTGCCCAGAGCTTGCGCAGAGCTTCGATGAGGGTTTGATTGTCCTGGCACTCGACGATGGTCATGCCATGTGACCAGCCGCTTTGCGGGATGCCGGAGAAGTGGCGCTTTTTGGCGAGGTCTTTGGGCATGACGAACTTTACGGAGAGCGTGATGTTGGCGGCCCAGAGGTGCTCGGAGCGGAGGCGCATGGCGGCTTTGTGCAGGAGCCTCTGTGCGATGGCGTAGGCTCCGTCGCGGGAGCGGAATTCAGGCGGCAGCATGTGGCTGTGGCTGATGGATTTTTGATACTCGAGCTCACGGTCGTTGAAGTCTTCACCGCGCAGCCAGTACCAGAGTTTTTCTCCGCCTACGCCACCCCAGACTTTGCTTAATTGTTGGCGATCGAGATCGAGCAGCTGCGTCATGGAGCGGATGCCTTGCAGATGCAGATGTTTTTCCATGCGCGCGCCGATGCCGGGGAGATCGCGCAGCTCGAGGCCCTGGAGGGCGGGCCTGAGGATGTCAGGGGTGAGGGCGACGAGGCCGTCTGGCTTTTCCATGTCGGAGGCGATCTTGGCGAGGTAGCGATTGGAGGCGAGCCCGACGGAGCAGCGGAGGGTGCTGCCGACCCTGGCCTTGATGGTTTCTTTGACGCGGCGGGCGAGCTCGAGGGCGGCGACGAGGGGCTGCTCGCGTCCCATGAGGCTGCAGGCCATCTCGTCGATGGACATGACGCTGGAGACGGGCACGCAACTCTCGACGGCTTCGACGATTTTATTGTGGTATTCGACGTAGACCTGGTGGCTGCCTTCGACCAGAATGATGCCGGGGCAGAGGCGCTTGGCTTCGCCCACCTGGGTTCCAGTCTTTACCCCGAATGCTTTGGCCTCGTAACTGGCGGCGATGCAGCAGGTTGTGTCGGCCATGACGGGCACGACGGCAACGGGACGGTTGCGGAGCTCGGGATGAATCTCCTGCTCGACGGAAGCGAAGTAGGAATTGAGATCGAGGAAGAGCCAGCGAACGCGCGGTCCAGATGCGCTGGCGGGTTGGGCGGGCGGCAGCATCACGGCAACTATTCGTATTTTATTCGCCTTTGTGCTCTATCAGTAAACGGAAAAATGAAAAAATACATCTTAAAAGGCAGCCTAAAATTTCAGGCTCAGGCGCCGATTATGGTAGTACGGGCGGATTTCACACGATTTTACTTTTCTATCGTCAAAATCCAGTGAGATGATGTAGGTGCCTGAATGGAGAAGCTGTGCGTCCCGACACGGCTCGAGCAAGAAGGGGCTGGATATGTGGTTTACAAAAATGAGTGATCTGCTGAATCACTTGTCTCATCTGAGCGATTTTTTGCCTGCGATCCTGGTGACTATCGGCGTTGGTATGCTGATTGGCTGCGCTGTGGGCTGCATCTGCACGCCCTGCGAAGAGAAAGACGAGCTTTTTCATAAGGAAGTTTTTTAGACTCGCCTTCTCGGGCTTCACCAATACGCTATCCCCGCCAACCTTCCTTGCGTCTTTTTTCTCCTCTCTTTCTTTGTATTTCTTTTTAAATCCATCTTCAGAGATGCATCATCGCCTCATGCCATAAGCATGGATGAGAAGATTTCTCTATGAAATCGATTGATGCGGCCACGGCAGAGCATTACAACTGGGGCGCAGCCTGCGATGGCTGGCACCTGGTGCGGAACGAAGAGCTGAGCGTGATTGAAGAGCGGATGCCTTCGGCTACGGAAGAGCAGAGGCACTGGCATGAGCAGTCGCGGCAGTTCTTTTATGTTCTCGAAGGCGAGTTGACAATGCAGTTCGATGATGGCCCCGTGGTGCTGAGAGCGCGTGAGGGCATCGAGATTGAACCGGGGAGCCCGCACCAGGCAAAGAATTGCTCGGGAGCAGATGTGCGATTCCTGGTGATATCACAACCTACCAGCCGGGGCGACAGGCATATCTGAGCGCGCAGTTGCTATCAGAAAAGTATGTATCACTTGTTATGATTCGGTTATTTTTTGCTTGCACAAAGAGTAAACATCGCTGATTATGTGACTACTTCTCGTACGCAACGCGCATGTTCCGCCAAAAAGAAAACGAGGTTGCGCGCATACATTTTTTGAAGAGGCTCAGCTTATGCGAATGGTTCGATGTTTTACTTCTTTGGCCAAAGCAGTACAGACAACCGGTTGTCTGGTTTTGTTTCTCACTTTCTTCTGCTTTCCCCTGCTTGCACAAAATATCTCAGGAACGATCACCGGCACAGTGAAGGATTCATCCGGGGCTGTTGTTTCGGGGGCATCTGTAACTATCACGAATACAAATCAAAATGCGGTCGTGTTTACCGCAAATACGAATGCGGCGGGACAATATACCGCGCCATTTCTGCCGGTAGGCAATTACTCGGTCGCTGTAGAGGCCGCAGGATTTAAAAAGGCGGAACGCACGGCGATCAAGCTGGATGTGGGGCAAAATCTCACCGTGGATATGAGCCTGGAACCGGGCAGCGCGCAGGAAACAGTCAGCGTCAATGCTTCGGCGCTCCAGGTAGATTTGCAGAGCTCGCAGGCGCAGACGGTGATCAGCGGCAGGCAGATTCAGGAGCTATCGCTGAACACGCGCAATTATGAACAGCTGGTCTCGCTAATGCCGGGCGTTTCGACGGGGCTCGCTTCGGACCAGCTTTATGTGGGCGCGAGTAATCCGGTGGGCACTTCGAACCAGATCAACTTCTCGATCAATGGCAGCCGTCCTACGCAGAACTCATGGAATATCGATGGCGCAGATAACGTGGACCGCGGCGCGAACCTCACATTGCTGGCGTACCCGAGCGTCGATTCGATTGCGGAATTTTCTGTGCAGCGCAGCAACTACAATGCCGAGTTTGGCCGCAGCTCCAGCGGGCAGATCAATGTCATCACCAGCGCCGGCACAAACCAGTTCCACGGCGATCTGTATGAGTTCTTTCGCAACGATGTGCTGGACGCGAACACATATCTGAATAATCGGAACAAAATTCCGATTCCCTCGCTTCGGTATAACGACTTTGGCGGCACTGTAGGCGGACCGATTTGGCGCGATCATACGTTCTTCTTCTTTTCGGAAGAAGCGCGGCGCGTTGTTACACATACAAATTTTCTGGCGGATGTTCCCAGCAAGGCAGAGCTAGCGGGCGATTTAAGTGCTTCCCCATCTCCTGTTTGCGTATTGTGGAGCGCGCCTGGACCAAATCAGACTTGTTTGCAGACCAGCTATCAGGTAACGCAGATTTCACCGGCGGCTCAGGCGTATCTCACGGATATTTTCAATAAGCTGCCGGCACCTGACGATCCGAACTGTACTGGAGGCTGCACGCTGACATCGAATGGTCAGAACATCTTCAATATGCATCAGGAGATTGTGCGTATTGACCAGGTATTCAGCCCGAAGTTCAGGCTGTTTGGGCGGTTTGAGAATGACACGATTCCGACCACCGAACCGGGGGGCTTATTTATCGGCAGTTCTTTACCGGGTGTATCCACGTCCTCGACGAATTCGCCAGGACGCATTGTTTCTGTGCACGCTACATATGCCTTCTCGCCCACGCTGATTAATGACGCAGGTTATAACTATTCGCATGGCGGTATTTTGAGCTCGCCCATCGGACTCACTGCGGGAAAGAACTCGCAGGATATCCTTTCTGCAATCAGCCTTCCTTACGCTTCTTCACTTGATGTAGCGCCTACCCTGACCTTCAGCTACTTCGCCAATGTTTCAGACCGCGGTCAGTATCGCGATTTTAACGATGACAATAATGCTTTTGACTACTTATCGAAGGTCTTTGGACGGCACGCTACAAAATTCGGCGTGAGCTATCACTGGTATCAAAAGGACGAGAACTCGGCTTCGGGTAATCAGGGCGCTTTTGGTTTCCCGATTACTGCTCCGGACGGCACGAGCAGCGAGTACCAGGAATGGGCGAACTTCCTGACTGGAAACGCCAGCTCCTTCACCCAGGCATCCGAAGATTTTCGTGCAGTTGTCCGGCAGCAGCAATGGGAGATGTACGCGCAGGACACATTCCAGATGCGTCCAAACCTTACGCTGAACTACGGCGTGCGGTATTCGCTCTTCCGCCAGCCTACGGATGCGAAAGGACACCTCACAAACTTCAATCCCGGGTTGTTCGATGCAACGAGCGCTCCGGCGATCGATCCGACAACGGGACAGTTTGCTGTCGCGGGTGCAAGCGCGAACTTGAATGGAGTGATTATCGGCGGCAAGACTTCGCCTTATGGTGACACGATCAATCAGCAGAATAATTTGAGCTTTGCGCCTCGCGTTGGATTTGCCTGGGACCCGAAGGGCAATGGAACCATGTCAGTTCGCGGCGGCTACGGTATTTTCTTTGACTCATCAGCCGTGAGCCGTTATGAGATCAACATCTTTACCAATCCACCCTTTGTCAATAGCCTTTCCCTTGGTTCTACCTCCATAGATAATCCGAGCGGTCAGGCAAAGGTTTCTAATTATCCTTCCGCGCTGGCAGCTGTAGCCACAAAATGGCACACACCCTATACGCAGGAATATAGCCTCGATCTGCAGCAACAATTTCCTTCGCAGTGGCTGATGGATATCGGCTACTACGGCGGCATTGGCACGCACCTGCTGGGCGAGGTTGATTTGAACCAGCCGCTTCCCGGCGCGTATGTCACGGAGCTTGCTCCCTATGGTGTGACCGGGCCTCCGACGCGCGGTAAGACAACGCAGCAACTGAACTATATTCGCCCATACCGGGGATATGATTCGATCAACGATCAGATCACAAGCTTCACTTCCAACTACAACGGCTTGCAGGTGGCGTTGCAGAAACGAATTGGAGCAAATTCGCTGGTGAACGTGAACTATACGTGGTCAAAGGCAATGACGACGGCCTTCAACGATACTTCTCCGGCGCAGAACACGTATGACTTGTCGGCAGAGTATGGTCCGGCACGCTATGACCGCACGAATATCTTTAACGCGAACTTTGTATATGACCTGCCATTCTTCCAGACGCAGTCCGGTTTTACGGGACATGTGCTGGGCGGATGGGAGTTTTCAGGCATTATCAATTCCTACTCGGGTTTGCCGTATACGGTGACTGGTGTTCTGAACGATCCGGCTGGGCAAGGCGTGCTGGATGCCAACAGCGCTGTGAGCGGACGGCCTGATCTTGTGGGCAATCCAAATGTGGCCAGCGTGAAAAGCGGGCCGATTCACAATAACAACGGCAAGCAGCTCTGGTTCAATACGGCTGCCTACGCGCAGGTGTGCCCGACGGTGGGTGGTGTTACCACCTGTCCTACGGGAGCGCGTCCGGGCAACGAGCATCCGGGCAGCGTACGCGGGCCGGGATTATGGCGCGCCGATCTTTCGATGTTCAAGAACATCAAATTCAACGAGCGCTTCCATATGCAGTTCCGTGCGGAATCGTTCAACACCTTCAATCACACAAACCCGGACGGTATCAGCACATCGTATACGTCGAGCTTGTTTGGCAAGGTTACGTCGTATCGTGACCCGCGTATTCTGCAGCTTGCTTTGAAGCTGTATTTCTAGGCAGGATTTTTAAAAACAATGGCTGGACGAGGGCACCAACCTTCGTCCGGCTTTTTTGTTTTAGTCGGCTGCATTTTCGCCCAGGGGCAGGAAGTATTGCGTGCCCTTGATGGGCTCTTCGAGACGCTTTAACAGCAGCTGCAGATCTTTATTCTGATTTACGAAGTCGATGTCCGATGTGTTGACGATGAGCAATTCGCTGGCCGAATAGTGAAAGAAAAAGTGCTCGTAGGCGGCGGCAATCTGTTCGATGTACGCGTCGCTGATGTCGCGCTCTCCGGCTGCGCCTTTGCGCTTTAGCCGTTGCTTCAGAACCTCGGGAGTGGCTTGCAGATAGATGACGAGATCAGGCGAGGGAACCTGTTCGCGGAACATCTGATAGTAGCGGTTATAGAGAGCGAGCTCCGCATCGCTGAGATTCACATAGGCGAAAAGCTTGTCTTTTTCGAAGATGTAGTCGGAGACGATGGGACCATCGACATTTTTGAGCCGGCTGAATTGCTCATAGCGCTCCATAAGAAACCACATTTGGGCGCTGAAAGCAGTGCCGCTCTCAGCCTGATAGAAGCGGTGGAGAAAAGGATTGTCTTCCGGTTCGATCACGTGCCGGGCGTGAAGCTTTTCCGCAAGAATTCGGGCCAGAGAGGATTTTCCAACGCGGAGAGGGCCTTCAACGGCAATAAAACGGGGCTGATCGAAAAGTTTAGCCATGCAAATTTACCTCTGGGGCGAATAAAAGACGAAAATATCACGAACTGGATGCTGCCGCAATGACCTGCTGGCTCTAAACTAAACCAGAATGCTTGTTCCTCTTACTACTGCCGGGGCTGTTCTTACGTTGACTGCCGGGGGCTATGCGTATGCTGCCATGTGGCCGACCTCACAGATTTTTGGCCGCGCCATTATCGGCGGAGACCATCCCAATGAGTTTGCCCTGACCTATGATGACGGGCCGAACGATCCGTATACGCAGCAACTATTGGACTTGCTGGCGCAGCACCAGGCGCGGGCAACGTTCTTTCTAATTGGCCGCTTTGTTCGTCAGCGCCCGGATATTGCACGCGCCATTCGCGCTGCGGGACACCTTGTCGGGAACCATACCACGACGCATCCGGTGTTGCTGTTTGAATCGCCGAAGCGAGTGCATCAGGAATTAGCAGAATGCAATGCGGCAATCGAAGATGCTCTGGGGGAGCCGGTGCGGTACTTTCGGCCTCCGCACGGAGCGCGAAGGCCGGATGTGCTGCGCGCGGCGCGGGAGCTGGGGCTGACGCCGGTCCTTTGGAATGCGATGGGCTATGACTGGAAGCCGACGACGGCGGATGCGGTATTGGCGAACCTGCAGAAGGGGATTCGGCGAAATCGGCGAAAGGGTGTGGGGTCGAACCTGCTGCTGCACGATGGCGGGCAGGCAGGAATCGGACAGGACCGCAGCCATTCGGTTGCAGCAACGGCAAAGCTGCTGAAGAGCACGGCGCGGCAGGTTCGCTATGTGACGGTGGATGCCTGGGGCTGAGGTTTACTGGAGATAGACCTCGTCGATGTAGCACCAGCGCCAGTCTTCGCCGCGCTCGGCGGATTGGATGATGGGGTGCTGCGTAGCGTGAAAGTGGGCGCGGGCGTGGCGGTTCTTCGATGAATCGCAACAGCCTACGTGGCCGCATTCCAGGCACATGCGCAGATGCACCCAGGTGTCGCCGGTTTTGAGACATTCCTCGCAGCCTTTGCTGCCGGGTTTTACCTTCTTGACGTGATCCTTGACGTGGGTACAGGCCTGGGACATTCGATTCCTCCGTCTTTCTTGAACCTCTTCATTGTTGCTGAAGGGTGGGATTTCGTCGAGGCGCTGTGGTGGAAGGCTGATTTTGTTTTGACGTGACTGATTTTGAAATTCGTTCTACCGCAGCCTGCATTTCCTTAGGCCGCATTCACTCTTTGCCTGATCTTCGCAATGGCCTTGTCTTTAGCTGCCTCAGCCAAGTCAAAACGATTCTGAAGATTAAGCCAGAACTGCGGAGAAATTCCAAAATACTTGCCCAGGCGAAGCGCCGTGTTGGCGGAGATAGAGCGTTTTGCGCGCACTATGTCATTAATACGCGGAGGAGGCACATCGAGATCCTTGGCAAGGCGGTAGGCAGTCAAACCCACCGGCTCCATAAATTCCTTTAGGAGTATCTCCCCGGGATGAACAGCAAATGTCTTCTTCATAGCCAGTACCTCAGCACATTTCTCTTTACCTTCAGTGATAATCAACAATCTCCACTGCGTGGGCGTTGCCATCCTTCCAGACAAAGCAGATGCGGTATTGATCGTTAATTCGGATCGAATGTTGGCCTTCTCTGTTCCCCTTGAGTTTTTCCAGCTTATTTCCCGGAGGAATTTGAAGTGCCAATAATTCGGTAGCGGCATCGAGGATTGCCAGTTTTCTATTCGCAATATCGCGGATGGATGAAAACTTACGACTTTTGCCGGTAAGCCACAATATTTCCGTATCTCGATCTTTTACAATCAGCGATCACTCAATCTCATATTAACGCGATGCGTTAATATCGTCGAGCGTTCATACATGTGAGGCAATTGCCGCACACCGGGTGAATCATGCGTTCTGCAGGCTCCGCGACTATTCATCGGAATGCCAGAGCTTTTTATTCCGCTTTTACTGGAGACAGCCCACGCTTGGCTTGAATTTCGATATAGACGTTGATGAGCGAAAGCGCGGCCGGGGTGACGCCGGGGATGCGGCTGGCTTGTCCAATGGTTTGCGGACGTACGCGCAGAAGCTTCTCCTGCATCTCGCGCGAGAGGCCGCTGACGTTTTTGTAATCGAACCATTCGGGGATGACGCGCGACTCGGCTTTCTTCAGCTTTTCGATGGCCTTCTTTTGCTGATCGAGGTAGCCGGAGTATTTGATTTCGGTTTCGACGGATTTCAGCTCGTTGCGCACCTGCGCGGATAAAGCGGGCACGGCAGGTTCCTCCGTTACGCTTCGCTGTGGTCGGAATGACGAATTTTGAGTAAGCCAGCTAGAGAAGATTGGATCAGACAGCTCTTCGCGGATGACGGGAAAAAGCTGATCGATGGTGACTTCGGGGCGCTTGAGAAGCTGGGCGTATGTTTGGCCGGTGATATTGCCAAGTTGCGCGGCCAAATTGGGCGATAAGGCTTGCAGCCGTTCGGTGGCGACTTTCTTTGTGGAGAGCAGCTTTTCCAAGGTTACGGCGCGAGCCTGCTTCGCTTCGTAGTCGGCCCACGCGTCATCGCGAATGAGGCCAAGACGGCGGCCATGAGGCGTGAGTCGGCGGTCGGCATTGTCGATGCGCAGGTGCAGGCGGAACTCGGCGCGCGAGGTGAACATGCGATAGGGCTCGTTGGTGCCCTTGCTGATGAGGTCGTCGATGAGAATGCCGGTGTAAGCCTCGGTGCGGTCGAGGGTGAAGGGCGGCTCGCCTTTCACATAGAGCGCGGCGTTGATGCCGGCCATCAGGCCCTGGCATGCGGCCTCTTCATAGCCGGACGTTCCGTTGATCTGGCCGGCGAGATAAAGGCCTTGGAACTTCTTGACACGCAGGCTGCGGTCGAGCTCGGTGGGATCGATCGCGTCGTATTCAATGGCGTAGCCGGGGCGCAGCATTTCAGCGTTCTCGAGGCCGGGGATCGAGTGCACGATTTGCCACTGCACTTCCATCGGAAGTGAAGTGGACATGCCGTTCACATAGACTTCGTGCGTGTTGAGCCCTTCAGGTTCGAGGAAGAACTGGTGCTGTTCCTTGTCGGGGAACTTGACGACCTTGTCTTCGATCGACGGGCAGTAGCGCGGGCCCGTGGCCTTGATCTGGCCGGAGTACATGGGCGAGCGGTTCACGTTCTCGCGGATGAGGCGCAGCGTCTCCGGTGTGGTGTAGGCGATATGGCAGGAAATCTGGCGCTGCTTGATCTCCTTGGTGCGAAAGCTGAAGGGGGTCGGGTCGGCATCGCCGGGCTGCTCTTCAAAACGGCTCCAGTCGATGGTGCGGCCATCGAGACGCGGCGGCGTTCCCGTCTTAAGGCGGCAGCCACGCAGGCCGAGCTTCTTCAAAGCTTCGCCAAGGAGGACGCTGGGCGGCTCACCGCTGCGTCCTGCGGGGTAATTTTCTTCACCGCAGTGGATGAGGCCGTTGAGAAAGGTTCCCGTGGTGATGACGACTGCGTTTGCATAGACGATGCGGCTGTCGCGGAGCTTGATGCCGATGATGCGGCGTAAAGTTGCGGGCGCAGGGCTCAGGGCACAGGGCTCAAGTTGTGCTTTGGTCACTTCGCTCAGAATGACATCCGAATGCGTTTCGGGCGCGAAGACTAGGTCGGCGACTTCGGCTTGCTTGATGAAGAGATTGGGTTGGGATTCGAGCACTTCGCGCATTTTGACGCGGTATTGCTGCTTGTCGCATTGTGCGCGGGGGGACCAGACAGCGGGGCCGCGGGAGGTGTTGAGCAGGCGGAATTGGATGCCGACCGCGTCCGCAACCTCGCCCATGATGCCGCCGAGTGCATCGACTTCGCGGACAAGATGGCCTTTGGCGATACCGCCGATGGCGGGGTTGCAGGACATCTGCGCGATGAGGTCGAGGTTGAGCGTGAACAGGGCGGTGCGCAGGCCCATGCGGGCTGCGGCCATAGCGGCCTCGCACCCGGCGTGTCCGGCGCCCACAACCACTACGTCGTATTGTTCGGTAAACGGCATGATTCCAGCTTCTATTTTAGCTGGTACATCCCAGCCATACATTTTCTTGCTCTTGTTACAGGCGCAGCTTATGCTTGGCTCGCGGGGGAACGACAGTGGCGCACGCCATTTTTATCAGCTATCGCAGGGATGATTCAGAGGGTGAGGCAGGGCGATTATTTGATGATCTGAGCCGGGCCTTTGGAAATGATGCAGTTTTCATGGATGTATCGGGCATTGAGCCGGGATCCGATTTTCGTAAAGCCATTGATGACGGCGTAGCTTCCTGCGGCGTGCTGCTGGCAATCATAGGGCCTATGTGGGCGACGATTACCGGTTCTGACGGCAAGCGAAGGCTGGATAACGAAAACGACTATGTGCGCCTGGAAATTGCATCGGCGCTCAAGCGAAATATTGCAGTGATTCCGGTGCTGGTGCATGGCGCACATATGCCGCATGCGGATCAGCTTCCCGATGACCTGCAGAACCTGGCCTATCGCAACAGCGTGGAAATCACGCTCGCCCGATGGAATTCCGACATGCAATTGCTGATTCAAGCCCTGGCACAGTATGTGCATGCAACAAAGTCCACGGAAACAGCTACCGTGCATGCGACAGTTCCTGTGCAACTACCTGCGCTCCGCGGGACGGCTGCGACTGAGCCCGCCCGCTCGAAGAAGCCGCTCTGGCTGGGGATTGGCGGACTGGCTGTAATTGCGATTGCAGCGGTTTTGATTTTCGCGCTGCATGGATTTGGCACGACGGGCAATCCCTTAACCGGTCGGTGGGTGAATCCGGCGGCTGCGGAACGCGGCGCCATTGCGGAGTTGGATATCTCCGGTAACGGCAGCCAGCTTGCTGTACATGCCTGGAGCTTGTGCCGTCCGGCGAATTGCGATCTGGGCACGCAAACGGCGAGCTTCGACGGAAAGACGGCGAAAGCCACCTGGAGCATGTTGCAGGCGGCGGCAAACGGGCAGGAAGCCGGACGCGTGGCAACCCTGACCATGTCTTCCGGCGGCGCGGGGAAGCTCGAAGTGTCCATTGCCAACACCTATGCACAGCGCGCCGGAAATACGCATCGCTTTGAATTCGTGGCGGCAAAATAGCCGCCGTCTCCGTGCCTGGTTTATGCGCAGGATATCGCCGATATCAGCGTGCTGCCCCTTGATTCTGATCCTTGGCGCTTTGCTGCTGAATTGCTCCCCACTGAGCATGCTCCTGCGAAACGAGTGATTCGACGCGCTCGGCAAGCATGGCGTCAGGAGCGGCAGCTCCCGCGTATGGTCCGGCATGGCTTAGGTAGAGAAATTTTTCGTGCTTAAGGGCTTCGGCGGTGGAACGATAGTTGGTCCAGTTTTCCTGATATTGATTCAAGTGCAGAATGCCTTCGAGGATTGTGATGAGAACGCCGAGCGCTCCGGTAATCAGAACCAGATGAGGCTTGAGCCAGGCGAAGGGAAGGCTGCCGAGAAACGGAATGAATGCGGCGGCGAGAATTTCCGTAACCTTGATGCGTTTCAAAGCCTTCCGCATCGCGCGGCTTTTGCTTCCATACCAGGCGATCTGGTCTTCGATGCGCTGGTAAGCGACGGTGCCCGGGACATCGACTGGGTTAGGCATTCGTGCTCGCATTGTGGTGAGAGAGTCCTCGTTCAAAGAGTGCAGTTTCGGCCTGACGGCGGCGCAATAACCCGGCGACAACCTGACCACCGGCGTGATCCCACAGATCGAATTGCGCGGCGGCAGTGGTGAAATTGCCTGCGTTCAGGTCGCGCAGCAGAGTGGAGCCGGCGAAAGCTCCTCGGCCCAGGTTGAAGACGAAATCGACCAGCGCGTCAAATTCTTCCTGCACGAGCGCGATGGTGACCACCTGGTTCACGTAGGCTGCGGCGGCAGCGATATCGCTTGCGAGCAGGGCTTCGGCCTGATCCTGCGTAATGGTAAGCCCTGCAACTACGCCAGTTCCTGTGTGGCCGTAACCGATCGTCCAGACGCCAACCTGATCCTGGTAAGCAATGAGCCTGCATCCTTCAAACTGCTCCGTGAGTGCAAGGCCATCGCGGCTGTAAGTGAAATTATTGACGCTCATGGTGTCCTTCTTTGTGTGTTTTCAGGGTCGCGGGGGAGTTGGCTGCCAGCATAGCATGCGAACCGGCAAGGGGGAATCAAAACTGACACAGGAAAATTGCGGCAAGCATTGGCATTTTGCTCATGAACTGTTCTTTACTAACGATGAAAGGTAGTTGCGCGCACGCAGCGTTTTTGCTCACTGCCTGCATCGTAGTACCTGGTATCCCCACATTTGAAGGATCTGTAATATGGCAACGAATCCGTACACTCCAGCGGCGGAAAAATATCTTGTGGCCTTTGTAATCGAAGGAGACGATGTCTTCAAGGTTACTGTCGATAATGTTGTGCAGGCTGCAAACGGCGCGGGCTCCGTGGCATTTGAAGGAGTAGCCAAGCTGAAAGCGGCAGTGGCATTATTTCAATTGACGAATATACACAACGAGCGCCCCAATGAGCTGCGCAAGATGGCGCGCGAACTGGCCCAGGAGGGCATGCAGTTGCTGGCGCGCGCAAGCTCGACTCCGCGATTGACAACGGCGGCTCCGGCAACAACACCGGAAACTTCCGTAGCGTAAGATTCACTTTTCACCTCTTTTCCTGCCTGAATCCGCCGTTTGCGTGAGGGTGCCGAAGCGTGCCCACGCATGGCCCCGCCTCGGCAAGTACGAGAAAAATTCATAAAGAGAGATAGCCGTTTTGTGGAGTGATTTTGAATCTGACGTTGTAGAAGGCCGTTATCCGCTGGCGGAGCTGGTGCGCTCCGAAGGGCGGTGCGGTTGGTTTGAAACAAAGTATGAGGGGAAACCCGCGGTGATCAGCCTGACGGAGTCGCTGAACGACGAAGACGTATTGTTGGAGCGATTGAAGGCTGCGCAGAAGGTGAAAGATAAGAACGTCGCCGAGATTTTTGAAGTTGGCGCGACCGAGGCGCAGGAGACGCCCCTCGTATACGCGGTAATGGAGCATACTGAAGAAAATCTTGATGACGTGCTGCGTGCCCGGGCCCTCTCGGCAGATGAGACGAAGGAAGTGGCTGAGAGCCTGGTAAGCGCGTTACGCGCCATCCACAAAGAGCGGCTGGTTTGTGTGCGCAGTGACGACGGGCAGATCGAAGCAGCCAGCGTGCTTGCCGCAGGCGATACGGTAAAGCTGCGAAGCGATCATTTGCTGCACGTGGCTCCGGATGCCGCTTTCGCCGGCTATGTCACGCGGGATGTGCGCGGGTTGGGAAGCCTCATCTATCAATGTTTGACGCAGCGCGCTCCGGCAACCCGGGCAAATGCAAATGATCCGTCGCTGCAGCGGCTGCCTGCATCGTTTATCCAGATAGTGCGGCGTGCCTGGAGCGGCATGGCCACCCTGGATGAGATTGAGGCATTGCTGCGCCCGGCGGCGGTTCCGGCTACAACAACGCCGGTTACGAAGACGGAAGCTCCTGCAGCGGCAAATGTAGCGGCGGCAAAACCGGTTGTGAAGCCGTCGGCCCCAATCGCGGAAGCCGAACCGCCGACGGAAAAGCCGACGATTTCAAGGCATACAGCTTTGATTGTCGGAGGCTTTGTCGTGCTGCTGGTGATTATGGGCTTGGTGCTGCGCGGAATCTCACATTCTTCCGGATCGACAGGCGCATCGTCGCCGAAGGTTGTGGTGGCGCAGCCGGATGCTCCTGCTGCGGCTTCTCCGGCGAAAGCGGCACCTTCTTCTACGGCAAAGCCTTTGCCCCGGGCGGTAAAAGCAGTGGCACCCCCTGTGGTCCAGCCGGCTTCTTCACGAACAGGAAACTGGCGCGTGGTGGCATATACCTACAATCATCAGGATCAGGCAGACCATAAGGCGCGGACGATCAATGAAAAACATCCTGACCTGCAGGCGAGCGTGTTTTCTCCGAAGGGAAACGGCGCGCCATATTTGGTGACGCTGGGATCTCCGATGGAGCGCGAGGATGCGTTTCGACTGCGCGATAAGGCGCGAAGCGAAGGACTGCCGCGCGACACCTTTGCGCAGAACTATTCGCGATAGAAAATGGTTGGTTGCAGTAAAAGGGCGCGATGATTGCGCCCTTTTTTACGATTGTGTCGAGGTTGCGGCAGGCGCGGACGGCGTCACGGGTGGCTTGGGAGCGGCGGGCTTCTTCGGCGCTTCCCTCTTGCCCGGGGCCAGGATGGCGTGGAGAGTCGTTCCTTCCATGCGCGGCATGAATTCCACCGTGCCGGCATCGCCAATATCCTGAATCAGGCGATTGATGATGTTGTATCCGAGCTCGCGGTGGGCCATCTGGCGGCCTTTAAAACGCAGCGATGCCTTCACCTTGTCGCCTTCCGTCAGGAAGCGGACAGCCTGATTCTTCTTCGTCTGGTAGTCATGCTCGTCGACGGTAACCGAGAACTTTACTTCCTTGACGACGATGACCTTCTGCTTTTTGCGGGCAGCGCGTTCGCTCTTGTCTTTTTCATAGAGAAACTTGCCATAATCCTGGATACGGCAGACGGGCGGGACTGCGTTCGGGGAGACTTCTACGAGATCAAGTCCACGCTCCCGGGCGATTTTCAGGGCGTCGAATGGCGCCATAATGCCGAGCTGTTCGCCCTTGTCGTCGATTACGCGCACTTCGCGGGCGCGAATTCTTTCATTGATACGGATAAATTGCTTTGCCGAACGCTTATCTAACTGTGCGATGGGTTTCCTCCAAAATTTGTGGCAGCGCCACGTACCTACTCAGTATAACAAGCAGGCTCTTAAATTTTGAGATGCAGGCAAAGGGATTTGAGCCGCTCTTTTTCAGCTCAGAACCGGATCGGCACAGAGGCCGGATGCGCTTAAACCTGTTATCTCCGCCTGGATAGTGCGATTGGCGGGGAGAAGCATTGCAACTTCCACCTTGATGAAATTGCCGGAGAGAGCCGGAGTTGTCGGCTGATGGCTGCGTTGTAAAGTGACCACGCTCAGTTTTTTCCCGATAAATCGGCGGCGAAAAGCGAGATTTTTTTCGTAAGCCAAGGCGCGAAGCGCTGTCATGCGCTCTTCGACGGCGCGGGCAGGAACCGTGGGCATGGCGGCTGCCGGAGTTCCCGGTCGAGGCGAGAACGGAAACAAATGCAGATACGTAAAGGGTTGCGCCGCAATGAAATTGTAGCTTTCCTGAAAAAGGGCGTCGGTTTCGCCGGGGAAGCCGACCATGACATCGGCTCCGATGGCGGCATCTGGCAAGAGCGCCCGTATCCGGTCCAGCTTTTCCGCATAGTGCCAGGGGCGATAGCGGCGGTACATGCGGCGAAGAATCGTATCGGACCCTGACTGCAGGGGCAGATGCGCATGGTGCGCCAGGCGATCCGGGTATGCGGCATAGAGCGCGAGCAGCTCCGGGGTCCAGTCCATGGGCTCAATGGAGCTGAGGCGCAAGCGCGGAAGCCGGGTCTGCGTGAGGATGGCGGTCACCAGATCGACGAAGCGCAGAGCTGGGTCGAGGTCGCGTCCCCAGCGCCCGAGATTGATGCCGGAGAGAACCAGTTCCTGGCCGCCTTCAGAAACAAAGCGTTCGACCGAGGCCAGGCAGGTAACCAGGGAAACGGAACGGCTTGGGCCGCGTGTGTTCGGAATGATACAGAAGGAGCAGCGATTACCACAGCCATCCTGAACTTTCAGATTAGGGCGCGTCTGGTCGGCATCCGGGGCGAAGGGAAGCGAAGACAGCTCCGTATGCGCAAAATTTTCATCCGCGTATACAGGAATGTTATTGACAAGGCGACCCAGCGGGACGAAGCTCGGTGATTGCACAATGCTGGGAACGACCAGAGATTTATGACTATTTCCGATCACTGCGCTGACGCCGTTCAGGCGGGCGAGCTCGTCCGGCGCGCGCTGGGCATAGCAGCCGGTGACGACGATTTTTGCCTGGGGGTTGTTGCGGTG
The DNA here is from genome assembly GCA_035547425.1 of Alloacidobacterium sp. Taxonomy (GTDB): domain Bacteria; phylum Acidobacteriota; class Terriglobia; order Terriglobales; family Acidobacteriaceae; genus Alloacidobacterium. The sequence continues at coordinate 106,423 of DASZUU010000043.1, forward strand.
AACGCGGCGAATAAACGCACGCGCGCCGCTGTCGGCATCAGCGGTGACGCTGCAAGTATTGACGACGACAACGCTGGCGCTGGAAATATCTGTGGCAGGGCGCAGACCATTCCGGCGCAAACCGGCGGCGATGGATTCGCCATCGGAGCGGCTGGAACGGCACCCAAAATTCTCAACATGGTATTCTGCCACGTTATTTAGTGTAACAATGGTGATCTGGTCCCTTCCTCATATACTGTAGCTGGAAGCAGTTCCTGAATTTGGAGTGCGGGTGAATAACAGAAGTAAAGGGTTAGGAGTGTGGTTATGAAGCGGCGCATTCTGCTTGTAGATGATGAACTTGCGATTCTGTTGACGTTGAAGGCCATCCTGGAGATCAACAGTTTCGAGGTCGAGACAGCTGCTTCGGCACGTGAAGCAAAATCAAAGATTAAGAGCAACAGCTACCACATGGTGATGACCGACATGCGCATGGAAAGCGAAAGCGCGGGCCTGGAGGTTGTGCAAGCTGCCAAAAAAGCAGCGTACCAGCCTGCGGTCGCCATGCTTACCGCATTTCCGATGCCCGGTTTCGACTGGCGGGAAGAGGGTGCTGACGAGATGCTGGTGAAGCCGATCAACACGCAGGATTTGCTGGTGCAGATCGAAGCTTTGCTGGTGACTCACGAAGACAAGAAGCGCAAGGCGGAAGCGCTGAATCTTGAGCTTGTGGCTGCCCGCGCCGAAGCTGTTTCTACGAAAAAGCCGCGTCCGGCGGCACGTAAACTAGCCACCAGCCGCGCCAAATAATCAGCTCGTCATCCTTAGACGGCAGCAGGCGGACTACCGGCAGACGCGCCGGCAGCAATTGGAGCCCGCTTCTTCTGGAAACACTGGCGACAGAGCACCGGGCGTCCTTGCGTGGGCTTGAAGGGCACAGTTGTTTCCTCGCCGCATTCCGAACAGGTAGTGCGGGTTTCTGCCCGCACGGCGGAGCTCCCGGCAGCTCGTTTTGCCTTGCAAAGCTTGCATCGTTTGGGATCGTTCCTGAACTGCTTGTCATGGAAAAACAGCTGCTCACCGGCGGTGAATACGAATTCATTCCCGCAATCGACGCACTTGAGAATTTTATCTACGAACTCCATTTTTGCGTTCCCCAGCCGCGCTGCAGAGTTACCGCAGCAGCGGTTCAGAGCTCCCCAATTCACTGGCATAGTGAATGAAAGCTGCTGATCGTAGCGGACTATGGACAACAATGTAAAAAGAGGGACCCGAGCCGCGGCGAGAGGCGGCGGAATACCGGCTTTCTTAAGCGAACCGGTATGACATGCCGAAAGGCACGCCGATAAGACGGCAGTACAGCATTGTTATACGTTCTTATAGCTCAGCCCCGCCATGGTAAACCAAAGCGGGGCTGAGATGTTTGAAAAAGAGGTGATTAGTCCTGCTCTTTGCGAGCCTTTTTACGATTCCGCTTGCGTGCCAGCGCCTCTTTTACGCGACGCTTTTCGCCGGGCTTCAGGTAGAAGGAGTGACGCTTGACTTCCTTGATGATGTCCTCCTGCTGCACCTTACGCTTAAACCGACGCAACGCATTTTCCAGCGGTTCGCCTTCTTGTACACGAACCTCTGCCAATGAACTACACCTCCAAACCGACCCCGTTCGGGTGCTTCTAGGATATCAGGATTTTCCATGAAGCCTTGAACTTTGGTGTAAATGCCTTTGAATGAGTAATTTATGGGTTACGACAGGCCGAGGCGCTGGGGGAATTCGTCCATATCCATGTCTTCGGGCAGGCTGGCGCGCTCGTTGATGAGGGCGCGCTGCCATCGCTGCAGAAGAAAATGCAAGGCGAGAATGGCAGCCGCAGCCCCAAGAAAATGCCGGAGATTTCGTTCTATCCAGCGCCCCGCATCGACCACCGTCCAGATGTACGGCCCAAACAGAGCCATGAATGCCCCGGCATAAAATGCGAGATTTCGCTTGGAATAGACGAGCGGCGTGGTAAAGGGCACGGAAAGATAGCGCAGAAAAAAGATGTCGATGAGGAGAAGGCAAAGTCCCTGCAGGAGCAAAAGCTGGGCGGCTATCTGGAGCACGGTGGGGAAGAGCGTTGGACTGAGCAGCATGGCGAAGATGAGCATCGCAATGGTAAGGCCGATAGCTCGAAGCAATGTCCAGCGCAGAGTGGATGCGATGTGATTGCGGTTAGGGCGGGTGCCGATGACGGCGAAAAGCCAGTTCGCCCTCAGGTCTACCGGCGATAAAAAGGCAGCCTTGAGGCCGGTGACGGCGAGAAAGGCGACAACTGGAATCGAACAGCGCAGCCCATATTTGCAGAAGCCCAGCGTGATGTGGCCGTTGCTCGGCTGGAAGATGATGGTCAGAGCCAGCAGCAGGGCAAGGCCGGCTCCGCCATAAAGTGAAAGATAGACGCGATGATGGGGCGCGCGCTTGAGCGTCTGGCTGATGAAGTGATACACAGCCCGTTGCGATGGCCGCAGGACCAGCACCCGATGCAGCAGCCAGTCTTTGGCATCGGTGAGCCAGTTGCGCGTATTTTTCTGCACGATGCCTTCGACGGCGCGGCGGGTTTTTGTCCAATAGGCCAGGGGATAGCTCGCGCAGGTGAAGGCGAGGATGATGAGGAGCGCCAAACCTCCCCGGGCCGCCAGATCGCGAAAGGCCGGCAAGGTGTGTCCGCCTTCGAGCAGAAATTGATACACGCCGAGGAACCAGAAGGGCGGAAACCACCCATAAGCGCCATGACTACGGGTGGTGATCAGGAGCGGCAGGTTCGGAGAGATAAGCGGGAGCAGAAAAACGATAATCAGCAATGTGGCCAGCGATATTGCCTGCAGGACAGGTGAAGTCCAGCGAAAGAGCTTTTCTCCGGTAAGGCTGAGCAGAATTCCCTGCAGCGAGATGAAGAAACAGGCAGTAAATAGTCCTCCCGCTGAGATAGCAATGATATGAGCCGCGACATGGCGCAGTACGCTGGGTTCGTCGGCGATGAGTGGAAGAAAGAAAGCGCCCATGCATCCGCCGGCAATGAGGAAGATGCCGAGAAATCGGGCGAGCGCGGCGATTTTTGCGGTGAAAAACCGACGCGCCGGGACCGGCAGCGGTGTCAGCACCAGAATGTCGAGGAAGTCGGGGAAGAGCATGTCCCACTCGAAAACCGTGGCTGCTCCCAGAACTGCGCCGGCATACATGACATAAAAATAGTGATCGCCAACGCGCGGCCAATAACCACGAGGAGCGGTGTTGGGCGGAAAGATGAAATAAGAGGGAATGGTGCCGAGCATAAACAATAGCCCGGGAATGGCGATGAGCGCGAGCACCTGTACGATGCGGGTGGTATTTTCGCCTTCGAGCGAAGTGAGCGGGTTATCGAACAGGCGATGGAAGAAGTGATCTGTGAGGACGCGGAAAGTGCCTATTTGCACTATTTCTTTCTTCGTCATGTTCGTTTGCACTTCAAGCGAAAGAACGGGGTGAGCGGGTTCGTCGATGGCTTTAAGGAGATTAAGCATGGCTCGCCTTGATGATTTCGACCATTTCGTTGGCTACGGTTTTGGTATCTTCCTGCTGGACCAACTCGGCAAAAACGCGTTCGAGGCTGGGCAATTGCATAAGCTGCGTCAGCTCTGAGGGCGCGGCGTTGGCGCGGATATGGCCTTGCGCGATAACGATGACGCGGCTGCATATCTGCTCCACGACTTCGAGCACGTGCGAGATGTAGAGGATAGCTTTACCTTCGGCTGCCAGCGCTTCGAGCAGGTCTTTGAAGAGCCGCGCCGAAGCTACATCGAGACCGGAGAGCGGCTCGTCGAAGATGAGCAACTGTGGATTGTGCATGAGCGCGGCGGCGATGAGTACGCGTTGCTTCATGCCCTTGGAGTAGAGCGAGATGGGCGAATAGCGCCAGGATTCGAGTGCAAGCAGCTTGAGCAGGGCGTTGGCTTTGAGCTTGATGAGCTTTTCCGTCATGCCGCGCAGGCGGCCCACGAGCTGCAAATATTCCAGCCCGGAGAGATGCGTATAGACGTGGGCTTCCTCGGGAACATAGCCGAGCATGGCGCGGTAAGCCACAATGTCATCGAGAATAGGCTCCGGTAAATCCACGACCGTCAAAATCATCACCGGCCTGCTGCAGCCCAACCTCGGCAAAGTGCTTTTTCAAGGCAGGTAATGTCGCCGGACTGGAGTTGAAAGCTGACATTTTCGACCGCTGCGATGCCGCGATATCGTTTTGTGATGTTCTGCAATTCGAGGACAGGAATCGTTTGCATGGCTACCCTATGTAGCAAACTACTTATTGGCTTGTCAAGTAGCATGCTACATAGGTAGAATGCCGCGCATGGGAGCCGAAGCCAAACTTTCGCACACAGCGGCGCTGATCCTGCGTGCCATCAGCGCCGGATATATTTACGGTTTCAGCGTGATGGAGATGACAGGGCTGCCGAGCGGGACGGTGTATCCGGCGATGCGCAGGCTGGAGCGCGATGGGCTGATCCAATCGAAATGGGAAGCCGAGGCAATTGCCGCCGTTGAGCAGAGGCCTCCACGCAAGTATTACAAGGTGACGCGCGCAGGCAAGGCCACGCTCGATGCTTCCATAAAGCGGTATCCACTGCTCGAGAAGATGATTCCTCTGCCGGAGGTGGAGCACGCATGAAGCGACTGTATATGCTGATCCTGCGTTGCGCTTCCTGAATGGTTCCGGCGAAGGAGCGCGGTGCGTGGCTGCGTGAATGGAAGGCGGAATTGTGGCACGTTGCGGAGAGGCAGCGGGCGCATACTACGGCGGCATTTGTGGCGGGGGCGTTCCGCGACGCTGCTATATTGCGGGATGATTTGCAGCCCGCGCGCAAGCGTGATTGGCAGGGGATCGTTTCATCGCCGGTGCATTTTTTAGCGCTGCTGTTTGCCGCAATGAGCGTGAGCGTAGGGCTGGCATTTTTATTTCCCGGAGTGCGGCCTTTGCTTTTGCCTGCGCCTTACAGAGATGCCCATACGCTGGTAATTGTCTCTCGCGACGGCGCATCCCATAGTGCGAATCCAAGTATCTCGCTGGGCAAGTTTCGCTACTGGCAGAGTGCGGCACAGGCTGTATTTTCCGACCTCTCTTTTTATGATGTCGTACACAAAGAGCTTCACCTGGGATTGGGCCGCGGTGTCGCCTTATCTGTCATACGCGCCTCCGGTAATTTGCCGGCTCTCTTGCAATCGCCCGATTTTCCTGATGCCGGCAGCATGAATGCTCTGCCGAAGCTGGTGCTGAGTGATGCTGTGTGGCGGGCGATATTTCCATGCCGATCCACGCGTGATTGGAAGAACTGTTTTTCTTGCCGGCGAAACGGTGAGAATCGTTGGTATAGCAAAGGCAAGCGCATGGCATTTGCCGGGGAAGCCCGATGTGTGGCTGTTGGAGAGCGATCGGCGCATGGCCGCTCTTTCTGAACGCACGACAGGGTTTGTGATAGCTCCGCATGCAGCCGTCGCTGGAGCGCCATTCGCAGGAAACCGGCTGGCACATGACGGTTCCGTATGGCGGCGGACGCGTAGACGGATTTACCTGCATGCCCGTCTCCCGCTATATGCGCGAGCCGTTTGTGCTTTTGATGTTTACGACGTTAATGGCTCTGCTAGCGCTTCCGGCGACGACATCGCTTCCGCTGGATGAGTATCCCTATAACCCACACCGGCAAACACTTGGAGTGAGAGTGCGGCGCTGGCTTTTTCTTGCCGGAAAGTTGACGCTGATACTGCCGTTGATCTGGTTCAGTGCGCTCGATCTGGGGCAGATATTTCCGGATATCCAGTATGTGTATGCGTTTGCCGCAATGCTGGCGGCGCTGCGCTGGATATTGCAGGATCAGCGGCGGCGTTGCCCGGTATGCCTGGAATTGCTGCAGCATCCGGTGCATGTAGGACAGCCGTCACGGAACTTCCTGGCATGGAACGGCACGGAGCTGATCTGCGTTGTGGGTCACGGCTTCCTGCATGTGCCGGAGCTGCCGACAAGCTGGTTTGCCACCCAGCGCTGGCTGTATCTGGATGCATCGTGGCATTCGCTCTTCCGCCGGCCGGAAGCAGTGCGTCCCTGATTTATTCGTAGCGGAGCGCTTCCAGGGGGTCTGCTTCAGCCTACACTGGAGTAGTTATGATCCGTTCTTATCAGGGGCATACGCCGATCATTCCTGCTAGCTGTTACGTAGATATTTCTGCCCAGGTGCTGGGCGATGTCGAGTTGGGCGAGCATTCGAGCATCTGGATGAATGCCGTGGTGCGCGGCGATGTGAACTCGATCCGAATTGGCTCTCACTCGAATGTGCAGGATTGCGCGGTGCTGCATGGGATGCGCTATGTGTATCCGGTGATAGTGGGCGATTATGTGACGATCGGGCACAACGCGACGGTGCACGGTTGCGTGATCGAAGATTGCTGCCTGATCGGGATGGGCGCGGTGATCCTGAATAATGCGCACATTGGCGAGGGCTCGATTATTGCTGCCGGAGCGCTGATTCCGGAGAATGCAAAGATTCCGCCGCGCTCGCTGGTGGCCGGAGTTCCCGGTAAAGTTCGGCGCGAGCTGACGTCGGATGATCGCGACGAGATTCTGAAGTATGCGCGGAATTATCTGGATTACACGAAGATTTATCTCGAAGAGCAGAAGAGCTGGAAGTGAGGCATAAGACATCCCATGGGATGTCTTATGCTATCCTGAGAGCAATGCTGGTTGTGCTCGATACCTCCGTAGTGGTTGCTGCTCTGCGGAGCAAAAATGGCGCATCGAATGCACTGCTCACTCGTCTGGCCAGGGGAAAATTAGGGGCGCTTGCGACTCCGCCGCTCTTTTTGGAGTATGAAGATGTGCTGCTCCGACCAGAGCATATGGCAGTGCATCGATTCTCTAATCGGCAAATTGAGCAGTATTTGTCAGAACTGGCGGCACTGATACACCCGGTACAGATTCATTTTCAATGGAGGCCGCAGTTGGCTGATCCGGCAGATGAAATTGTTCTGGAAGCGGCTCTCAATGGCAGGGCGGATGCAATTGTGACGCATAATATGAAGCACTTTGCTCCAGCGATAGGGCGGTTGGGTTTGCGGGTCCTGTCTCCGGCAGATGTGCTTGGGAGGTTGCGAGATGAGTAAGGCTACCTATCCTCTTAAGCTGCCGCTTTCCATTAAAAAGGCAGCGCAAAGGTTGGCGAAAGAAGATGGTGTTTCGCTGAACCAATGGATTGCAGTCGCCGTGGCTGAGAAAGTCGGAGTGGTGGAAACGGCTGCAGAGTTTTTTGCCCGGCGGGCAGATGGAGCCGACGGTTCAAAGCTGCTACAGCTTTTACGGCAGGCACCGGACCGTGAACCCGACCCCGGCGATGAATTGGACATATCTCTGACGCAAACTGGTACCAAGCGGATGCGGTCAGCCGACTGATAGTCTGAAATACAGGTCAAATTACATAAATGAGTACATTGAAAGCCGTTCGCGGCACACGGGATTTACTGCCGCCGGAAACCGAACTTTGGAATTTTGTGGAAGAGACTGCGCGCCGCATCTTTGCGCGCTATAACTTCGGCGAGATTCGCACGCCCATTTTTGAAGACACGCAGCTGTTTGCGCGCGGTGTGGGCGAAGAGACCGATATCGTCTCGAAAGAGATGTATACATGGGAAGATCGCGCCCGGGCGCAGTCGGAAAAAGCGCAATCGCTGACGCTGCGGCCGGAAAACACAGCCGGCGTGGTGCGTGCCTACATCGAGCACAAGCTGGGCGACAAAGGCCTGCTGCAGAAGCTTTACTACATCGGTCCGCAGTTTCGGCGTGAGCGCCCGCAGAAGGGACGCTACCGGCAGTTCTACCAGATTGGGGCTGAGGTGATTGGGCCTCCTAGTGCCGGGTCTGAGTCGCCATTGCGCGACGCCGAGATATTGGAGATGCTGGCGACGCTTCTCGATGAACTGGGCATTACCGGCTGGCGGCTGGAGATCAATTCTGTGGGCTCGGCTACGGATCGGCCTCGCTATGTGGCGGCGCTGCGCGAGGCGCTGGCTCCAGTAAAGCATTTGATGTGCGAGGACAATCAGCGACGCGCAGAGACGAATCCGCTGCGTGTGCTCGATTCCAAGGACCCGAACGACCAGGAGATTATCGAGAAGCTGCCGAAGATTGCTGATTTTCTGGATGAATCATCGAAAGCGCATTTTGCTGCTGTCCGTGCTGCGCTCGATGCCTGTGGCGTTCCGTATCATGTGAATCCGCGGCTGGTGCGCGGCCTCGACTACTACACGCGCACGACATTTGAATTTACACACGGCGGCCTGGGCGCGCAGAATGCGCTGCTCGGCGGCGGACGCTATGACGGGCTGTCGGAGATTATCGGCGGCCCCAAGGCTCCGGGTATTGGCTTTGCCATGGGCGCGGACCGGTTGATTCTGACGCTGGAAGCGCAGGCGGCGCAAAAGACGAGTCTGGCGGATGCCTACGTGGCTCCGATGGGCGAAGCACTGAATCCTGCGGCGCTGGAGTTGGCGCGAGAACTGCGCCGTGCCGGGTTGCGCGTGGAGTTGGGCGATGGCTCGTTCCGTTTAAAAAAGTCGTTCGAAATGGGGAATAAGCTGGCCCGCAGGATTGTGCTGCTTGGTGAGGATGAGCAGCAATCGGGTATCTTGACTGTGAAGGATTTTTCGACGGGCGAGCAGGTGAAGGTGCCTCGCGCTGAGCTTGTTTCTGTACTACGAGCGAAGTGAAAAGCAGGTTTTTCGACTACGCGTCTGCGGCGCTTCGCTCAGGATGACAACATTGTTTAGCGGTTCAGTGAAATGCTGAGCAGCTTTGAGATTAAGGAAGAAATTTTGCTGGACTTTTTAGGAACGCTACAACGCACACATACCTGCGGCGAGCTTCGCGCTGAAGACGCCGGAAAATCCGTTGTTCTGCTTGGATGGGTGAACCGCCGCCGCGATCACGGCAACCTCATTTTTCTCGATCTGCGCGACCGTTACGGCATTTCGCAGGTGGTGCTGGATAAGGACCTGAGCCCTGCCGGACACGCGAAGGCGGAGCAGGCTCGGCCAGAGTATGTAGTCGCCGCTATTGGTAAGGTGCGGCTGCGCGGCAAAGACGTCATCAATCCGAAGATGCCGACCGGCGAGATTGAAATTGTCGCCGATGAGATTCGCATTCTGAATGACTCGAAGGTGCCACCGTTTTCGCCGGCTGAAGACGCCATCGGTAATGAGGAAGTGCGCCTGAAATATCGTTATCTCGATTTGCGGCGCGCGGAGATGCAGCATAACTTCGAGGTGCGACACAAGATTGCTTTGGCTGTGCGGCAATATTTGTCGGCGCAGAATTTTTTTGAAGTCGAAACGCCGTTCATGACGCGCTCGACACCGGAAGGCGCGCGCGATTACCTGGTGCCGAGCCGCGTGCATGCCGGGAATTTCTATGCGTTGCCGCAATCGCCGCAGCTCTTCAAGCAGATTCTGATGATCTCCGGCTTCGACCGGTACTTCCAGATTGCCCGCTGCTTCCGGGACGAGGACCTTCGCGCAGACCGCCAGCCGGAGTTTACGCAGATCGATCTCGAGATGACCTTTCCGCAGCAGGAGACAATCTTCCGCGTGGTGGAGGGCTTTCTTGCGGCCTCGTTTGCCGCAGTCGGCATTGCGCTACCGACACCGTTTCCGCAGATCACTTATGACGAGGCGATGCGGCAGTTCGGCATCGATAAGCCTGATCTGCGCCTGCCGGGGCTGACCGATGTAAAGTCGATTTTCTCCGAGAACGATTTGACGACACTGGCCATTGATCCTGCGTTGCCGGTCGTAGCTCTGCGCATTCCCAAGGTGGGCGAGCTTTCGCGCAAGGAGCGCGATGATAACAAGCCGCTCTTCGATCAGCGCAAGGGCGCGAAGTATATCGACGATTTGAAGCGTCTGGAGAAGTCTTTCCCTGATGCCGTGGCCAGGCTGCGCGAGCTGACGAAGGCCGAAGAGGGCGATCTGATTATCATCGTTGCCGGCGATGCGGCTTCGCACATCAACGCAAGCGACACCAAGAGCGAAGGGCGGCTTTCCGAGCGCGAAATTGCTGTCTATTCGGCGGCAGGTAACTTCCGCGTGGAACTGGCAAAGAAATACGCCGAACGGCATGACGCTTTCGGTGTAACCGATGCCGTGGTTGCTTCAGAAGAGCGCAACACGGGTGTTGTAGATGGCTCCGCTGCGTTTCGTCCCATCTGGGTCACGGATTTCCCGATGTTCGAGCACGATCCGGAGACGGGCAAGTGGATGCCTGCGCACCATCCGTTTACTTCGCCGCATGAAGAAGATATGGACCGGCTGGTTTCCGATCCGGCATCGGTGCGCGCGCGCTATTACGATCTGGCCATGAACGGGCTGGAGCTTGGATCAGGCTCGATCCGAATTCATCGGCAGGATGTGCAGAAGCAGATTTTTGCTGCGCTCGGCATGTCGGAGGAAGAAGCGAAAGAGCGCTTCGGGTTCTTTCTGGAAGCATTGCAGTACGGTACGCCGCCGCATGGCGGTATCGCGCTCGGCCTCGACCGCCTAGTCATGATCCTTGCAGGCGCTCCGAGCCTGCGCGAGGTCATTGCTTTCCCCAAGACGGCAAAGGCGATCGACCTGATGGTGGATGCGCCGACTCCGGTCAGCGATTTGCAACTGAAAGAGTTACATATTCGCACAGCATTAAAAAGCTAGCATTACACTGGGGCTGGTGACCGCCATGCCCAGACTTGCAGCACTTCTTTCCTTCTTCGTGATGATGCTTCCGCTCTTTGGAGCGGAGGCATCTCCTGCATCTTCTCAAAATGAACAATTACAGATGGTCGTGGTCTTAAGCCGTCACGGCATACGTGCGCCGATTGCCAGCGAGATGCGCGACAATCTTTATAATGCGCAGACGTGGGCGGCCTGGCCTGTTGCCCCGGGTGTGCTGACTTCGCATGGAACAGAAGCATTGCGCCTGATGGGCACGTTCTACCGCGAGCATTACAGCGGGCTTCTTCAGAACAGCGATTGCGCGCATCCCGACATTTTTGCCATCGCCAACAATTCGCAACGAACGATTGCTTCGGCGCATGCGTTGCTCTCGGGAATTGCACCGGGATGCGACGTGGAAGTGCATGCGCGACAAGGACGTGAACGCGATCCACTTTTTGGGCAATCGACTTTTAGCGCCGCTGCCGATCACGAAAAGCTGGCGGCAGCGATTCTGGGGCGATTAGGCGGACGCATCGACTGGTGGCCGCAGGCGTATCGCCGCCAGTTGAACGATCTGCAGGCGATTCTGCTCAACTGTAACGGCGCCGGTTGCAATAAAGATAAGAAAAAGCTGCTCGATTCGCCGTCTGCGGTGAAAGCCGTGAACAACGGAGAGATTGTCAGCATCGAAACGCCAGTCAGCATCGTCGCCGATTTTGCCGAGCACTTTCTGCTGCAATACACCGAAGGCCTGCCGATGGAGGAAGTCGGTTGGGGGCGCGTCTCGCGTGAACAGTTGGATGATTTGATGGCGATGAATACCAGCTATCACGACTTCATCTTGCAAACACCCTATTTTGCGCAGGTGGCGGCTTCCGACCTCGCCTATCGGCTGAACGCTACGCTGGAGCAGGCAGCCAATGGCAAGACGATTGCCGATGCGCTCGCTCCACCCGAGGATCAATTTGTGCTGCTGGCTGGCCATGACAGCAATTTGACATGGATGAGCGGCTTGCTGCGGTTCTCATGGCTGCTGCCGGATCAACCCAGGGATGCGACGCCTCCGGGGAGTGCGCTTGTCTTCGAGCTGTATCGCAATACAACAACGGGACGCAATACGGTCCATGTGCTCTTTGCCGGCCAGACACTTGACCAGATGCGCTTCCTGACGCCGCTACAAGGGAAAGAGCAGCCTTCGCTGGTGCCGGTTTTTGTTCCCGGATGCAGCGAACCCGAACCGGGATATCCGTGCGATCTGGCCATGTTCAGCCGATTGGTGGAAGGCGCAATCGACGGGAGGTTCGTCGATCACTCGGGGAAACCATAGCCCCAAATAAGAAAAGGCGCGAAACTCGCGCCTTTCGATAATACATGCGGTTTTAGCGCAGCGCGCCCAGCTTGTAAACGATGCCTGCGGTTCCGGCAAATTCATTCTGCGTGGAATAGCCGTAGTGTGTAGGTTGCCAGTCGGCGGTGAAGCGGACGGCCCATTTGGGGTTGAGGTTGTAATCGGCCCAGCTTCCAACAGCTGCGCCAAAGGCAACTTTGTTGTTATAAAGTCCCAGCTGGTTCGGCTGTATACCTGTACCCTTGAAGCCCTGATCGAAACTGCCGTCTGCAGCGCCAAGCAGCACATGGAAACCGACAGCATAGTTTTCTTTGCGAAGGATGCGGAAGTTGGGCCCAACCAGGAAGAGATGCTCCGACATGTCAGACTTGGTGATATTCGCCGAGTTGAGCGGTACATTGATGGTGCCGTAATAACCGCGAGCTGAGAATTCGAGGCCAAAAAGCTGCTTAAACCATGCCGTGGCGTCGCCATTCCAGCCCATGAGGTTGATAGCCTGTACGCCTCTGCCGATGCCGGGGTTGAAGTGTGAATAGGAAAAGCCGCCATAAAGATCCCAACGCTGCTCATATTGCGGGATGGTTGTTACAGGAGCGGTAGCCTGCACCTGCGCATTCAGCGCAGAAGAAAAGGCAAAAGTTGCCAGAAGTGCCAGGGCTGCATACACAAAGCGAATTCTTGAAATCACGCTGCTTTTTCAAACCTCATTCTTAAAACATCATAAAAAGGCTGCAAATACTCACGATACACGGTTGGACGGTTGTATGTCAGCGCAGGGAAGCTGCGAATACAGGGCAAAATGCTCAGTTCATCCAGCGGCGGTCGTTTGGATCTTTTTCCGAGCCCATGTAGCGGCCATCTTTATCGAAGTGCACATCGCGGTTCTGCTTGCGCATGTAGACCTCGAATTTCTTGGCGGCACGGCGGCGTTTCCAGCGATAGTAGTTGTTTCGTATGCCGAAATATTTTTCGCTGGTAGCGAAGGCATAACCTCTCCGGGGCGCGGCTTTAATGTACAGGTACCCGGCAAGCGCTCCGCCGAGCTGCGCCAGTGCGTAGACGCGGCTGGCGGAAAAAACCATGGCAACGGCAATCAGCATATAGACGATGACCAGGTACTTTGCTTTCATCGTCATCGGCAGAGGAAAGAGCATAAACTCCATGTCGCCATAGAGCACGCCAAAGGCGATCAGCAAGCCGAAGATGCCGCCGAATGCTCCGGTGATGGCAAACGATCCGCCGCCCAGGACCAGGCTTAACCCAACCGCTGTAAGGCCTGCTCCGATGACGCTGGTGAAGTACAGTTCAGCCAGCCAGCGGGGGCCATGTGTTGATTCCAAGAAACTGCCCAGAAACCAGAGCGAAAGAAGTTCAAGCGCTGTGCCCAGAATGCTGGCGTGGATGAAGCAATACGTTATCAGTTGCCAGATGAAGCCATGAAGGACGAGCGGCGGGATAAGCGCTGCCCAATGCACCATCTCGTTTGCCAGAGGCGCAGAAACAACTTGCAGCAGCACCAGCAAAAAATACGCGCCGATGTTCCAGAGAATAAGACCGCGTGTGAAACCGCGGAAATCGGGAAAATTGAGGATTCCGGCAGTACGTGGCATACAGGCTGTCTTATTTTCTCAGAAATTCGTATCTGAGGCAGTGTCCTAGGATTGCAGCACAAATGGTGCAATTGGAAGTGAACAGACAGAGGGAAAAATCAGCGGATTGTCATCCAAATTGCTAATAGCATCGTCAGACACCTATGCGACCCCGTGATGTGCGGAGCTGCCCGGGATACACCCTGGCGCGCGAAGTAAAATGAGAAGTGTTTGAATTCGGCTGAAACGGCCTTGACGTGCCGCCCGCTTCTCTTAAAAACTAACGAAGTTGCATCCTGAAATTTGTTGTAATCATCCTAATACTCCATTTGGCTTGGAGGGATTTATGCCGATTTGTCCTGAATGTGAGAGCGTGCTCGATTTCGATGAAGAAGAAGTAGACGAAGGCGACGTGGTCGTCTGCGACGAATGCGGAACCGAGTTTGAAGTTGTTGCCACCGATCCTCTGGAACTCTCGAAAGTTGAAGAAGACTATGAGGACGAAGACGAAGAAACAGAAGACGAGGATGAAGAATGAAGCAGTTTTTCTGTAGCCCTGTACGCCTGAAACGGGTGCAGGTGGCAGTGTTGGCCCTGTTCGCCCTCTGCCTGATGTTTCCGGCGTTGAGCTTTGCTCAGAGCAACGCTGTGCGCTCAGTAGAAGGAAAAGTGTATGGGGCGCAGAGCACACCTCTAAGCAGCGCAGTGGTCTACCTGCAGGACTCGAAGACAAATAACGTCAAGAGTTTTATCTCTACGCAGGATGGCAGCTACCGCTTCGGCCAGTTATCCACAGATATCGATTACCAGCTCTGGGCGGAATACAAGGGCCAAAAGAGCGAGAAGAAGAATATCAGCTCGTTCAATACCAAGAAGCAGCTCGTGATCGACCTGCATATTAAGTAACGTGGTTTCAATCTACGCTGCAGATCAGACACTTGAGATATTCCGTTTCCGGAATGGTCAGGATGACCGGATGGTCTGCAGCGGCGCCGCGTCTTTCAATAAGACGTACACGGCGGCCTGCATCTCCTGCGGCAGCGGCAACGATCTGCTGAAAATCAGCTAACGAAACATGATGCGAACAGGAGTTTGTGATGAGCGTGCCGCCGGGACGCAGCATTTTCATGGCGCGCAGGTTCAACTCCTTATAGCCGCGTAGCGCGCCTTCGACTGCGCGTTTTGATTTAGCAAATGCAGGTGGATCGAGCACAATCGTGTCGTACATCGTTCCTGCATCGCTCCAGTCACGAAGCAGGTCGAAGGCATTGGCGTCGACCCAGTCAACTTCTGAATTTTTGAGCGCAGCTTTGTTAGCAGCAAGATTTTTTTCTGCTGTTTCCAGTGCGGCACGGGAGATATCCACTCCTGTCACGCGAGGGCAGCTTTGTGCCAGATGCAGTGCAAATCCTCCCTGATAAGTGCAGATATCGAGCGCTTCTCCACGCGCGTAACGGGCGGCAGCTGCATAGTTTTCCCGCTGGTCGAGAAAGGCCCCTGTTTTTTGCCCGGCGTTGGCGTCGTAGTGAAAGCGCAGGCCGTTGAGAAGGAAATCCGTGCTGACTAAGGGCTGTTCGGGATGAGCTGCATACAGCGGTGTAGGAGAGGGAGCACTGAGCTGTTCCAGCTCGCGAATTCGCGGATCGGGCCGCTCTATGATGGTATTCGGGCTGAGCTCATCTTCTAATATCTCGGTGACAACCGAGCGAATTTCCTGTGTATCTAGCGATTTTGTAAGCAGTTGCAGGATAATGAGATCGCCATATTTGTCAGCGATAACACCCGGCAGGGCATCGGCCTCGCTGAAAACCAGCCGGCAGGCGTTGGTGTTCGCGTTCAGCATGGGCAGGCGCAGCTGGATGGCGCTTTTGAGCCGTGCGCGCAGCAATTGCAGCCACTGTTCCTGATCGATAAGCTCGGTGGAAACCAGCCGCAGGGAGATTTGCGAAGCAGGGCTATGCAACGCAGTTCCCAGCGGAATGCCGCGGTGATCGGCAACTGCGATCAAACCGGACGGCTCGCCAGTAAGCTGCTCAATATCGGATTGATAGACCCAGACATGGCCTGCGCGAAGGCGGTCTGCCGCCCGACGCGAAATGACGGCAGCGGGTCTAGTTATTTCAAAATTGGGAAGAGATTCCCGTTTTGATAATGGGGCGTATCTTTTTGGGAATTGTGGTTTTTTGTGCGCAGGCATTGCATGTATGGTCGCATATAACAAATCATGTTGACAGTTAAGCGATAGACAACTGGGGCAAGCTGCAGTGCCATGGATTTCAGCGACAAGAAATGCAATTCTACGGGATTGCAGATTGCTGATTTGATCGTGCGTCCAATCGGCCGCTATGTCTTGAAACCTGATCAGCCAAACCGAGCATTTGAAATTATCAAGAGAAAATTCCGTACAAATACGAGGTATTATGGAGGGGTTTGGATTGAAAATCTTCCCTAAATAACAAAAGGGCTCGGAGAACCGAACCCTTCTGTCGACCGGGATATCCCCAATCCTTCATTTGTATTTTCGCCCTCTGTTCTCCTGATGTCAAGTAGCATTTTTGGACGGCTGTTACTTTTGCGCTCGATTTGCATCGAAAGCCTATAATCAAGTATGGCAACTGCGCAAAGCGCGTCAGTGCAACCCGTAAAGCCTCTCCCTGTGGCTGATCCGTTTGCGCCGCGGGTCGAGAAGCTGATTGCCACTGTCCGCGCGAATCGGCCCAATGACGATACCGAGATCATCCGGCGCGCCTGGGAGTTCTGCCTGGAGCACCACAAGGGACAGCTGCGCGCCTCAGGTGAGCCGTATGTGCTTCATCCGCTTGAAGTTGCTATTGTTTTAGCAGAAATGAAGCTGGATTCGACAGCGATTGCCGCCGGCCTGCTCCACGATGCCGTCGAGGACACCCCGGTTACGACTGCCGACATCACCGCAAAGTTCGGGGAGCAGGTGGCGCATATCGTCGAAGGCGTCACCAAGATCGACAAAATTCAGTTCGCCAACAAAGAAGACCGCCAGGCAGAAAACGTCCGCAAGATGCTGCTGGCTATGGTCAGCGATGTGCGCGTGGTTCTCATAAAATTGGCCGACCGGCTGCACAACATGCGCACGCTGGAGCATCTTCCTGCCGACAAGCAACAGGTAATTGCCAGAGAAACGTTGGACATATACGCGCCGCTGGCACACCGCCTTGGTATGGGCAAAGTGCGTGGCGAGCTGGAAGATTTAGCGTTCCGCTTTGTCGATCCTTACGCTTATCAACAGGTACAGGATGCTGTCGAAGAGCGCCGCAGCGAGGGCGAGCAGTTCCTTGCAGGTGTAGAAGCGCTGCTGCAGGAAAAGCTGCGCGAGCACAACATTAAAGCCCGCGTGGAGTGGCGCATCAAGCGTCTTTACAGCGTCAACCAGAAGCTCATCAAATCGCGCACGACCGTTGATCAGGTCTATGACTTACTCGCGCTGCGCGTCATTACCACCAGCGTGCAGGACTGCTACGCAGTTTTCGGGCTGATTCACAGCATCTGGCGGCCTGTTCCCGGGCGTATCAAGGACTTCATCGCCATGCCGCGACCGAATTTGTATCAGTCGCTGCACACAACCGTGATGGGCGAGGGTGGTCATCAGTTCGAAGTGCAGATTCGCACCGAGGAAATGCATCGCATCGCCGAAGAAGGCATTGCGGCGCACTGGAAGTACAAGGCGGGCGGCTCGCCCATCAGCGCGCGCGACGAGCAGCGTTTAGCGTGGGTGCGGCAGCTGGTCGAGTGGCAGCGCGAGATGAGCGATCCGAATGAGTTTCTCTCGACGCTCAAGATCGATCTCTATCCGGAAGAGGTTTACACCTTTACGCCGAAGGGCAAGGTCGTTGTTCTGCCCAAGGACGCAAGCCCGCTCGATTTCGCTTATTCCATTCACACTGAGGTAGGGCACTCCTGTATTGGGGCCAAGGTCAATGGCCGCATGGTGCCGTTGCGCTCCAAACTGCGGAATGGCGACATCGTCGAAGTCGTTACGCAGAACGGACATACGCCGAGCCGCGACTGGCTGACCTTTGTCAAGAGCTCGCGCGCGCGCAACAAGATCAAGCACTGGCTCAATGAGCATCAGCGCGAGCGTGCCATTGAAATTGGCCGCAAGCTGCTGGAGCGCGAGGCGCGCAAGTACAAGGTTTCGATCTCCAGGTTTGAGGAATCCGATTACGAGCGCGTGGCCGCTGACTACAGCGTCGCTACGCCGAACGATTTGCTGGCAGCGGTTGGTTTTGGCAAATACTCGGCGCGCCAGGTGCTCAACCGTTTGTCGCCGGGGTCAACCAGTCAGCAATCAGCGGAGACGGAAGCTGCCGTCGCCGGTGTCTCCGATACGGTCAAGCGCGTCTCGATGGCGAGCGGTACGGATTCGCTGCAGGTGGAAGGGCAGAATGAGCTGCTGGTCTACCGCGCGCGATGTTGCAATCCTATCCGTGGCGAAGAAATTATCGGGTATGTGACCCGCGGCAAGGGTGTTGCCGTGCATGCTCGGAGCTGTCCGAATGTGCAGAACCTGCTGTACGAGTCCGACCGTAGAATTTCCGTGGAGTGGGCGCGTCCTGCGGATGAGACGCAGGGCCGCAAGACGACGTATCCGGTGAAGTTGACCGTGTATTGCGATGACCGCCAGGGCATGCTCAAGGAGCTGACAGCTACGATCAGCGATGACAATACGAATATCCGCTCCGTCGATTCCCGCCCGGGACCGAACAGCGATGCGACGGTCGAATTCATTGTCGATACCGAAGACGTAAGGCATTTGAATCGTCTGGTAATGGGGATTCGCCGCGTGCCCGGCGTGCGTGACGTGCAACGCTCGCAAAAGCTGTAACGAGGACGCTCCGGAGACGCGCCTGCTCGTGTACACTAAGGAAGACCCATCGTGTCGGGACGTGGCTCAGCCTGGTAGAGCACTCGCTTGGGGTGCGAGGGGTCGGCAGTTCAAATCTGCCCGTCCCGACCATTACATGGAGCAGACGCGGCCTCTGGGCCGCCACGCGGATTTTTTATCAGGCTCCCGCTGGTCGCTTAGAAGTGTTTAATCTGCTGCAATAAGCTTCAAAATACGCTGCATTAGTTCCAAAATCGTTCTCTAAGGTCGACTATTTGTCGCAATTTCAGCGTTTCCACCATTTAAACTGGCGCAAATTTCCCGGCGCCATGCCACTACAGGCTTACACAAACATTATGGATGACTGCGGGATTGCCGCGACTGATTACCGTTAAGGTGATATTCTAAAAGAGATCGAAGAATCCGATCTGGTTTACTGCTTGTTCCGGCTTGCCCCTACTCGCAAACTATTCCACATTGCGTTCGGCGGTACATCTCATATACGAGGAAATAAGTCATGGAACAAGGAACAGTGAAATGGTTCAACGATGCAAAGGGATTCGGATTCCTAAGCCGCCAAAATGGCGATGATGTTTTCGTTCACCACACAGCAATTCAAAGCAACGGATTTCGTAGCCTGCAGGAAGGTCAATCCGTACGCTTCAACGTTGTAAAAGGCCCCAAAGGCTGGCAGGCCGAAAATGTTGAAGTCGCCTGAGGGCAACAACAAAATTACGAGTGGAGGGAGCGTCAGCTCCCTTTTTCTGCTTAAGCGTTCGTCTCAACCAGTTACAACGCCAAGGAGTCCTATGCAAAAGCCTGTAAAAGTCCAGGATAAATACTTTCTGAGATCTCTCCATGAGGAGATTGCTCTGTACGACCGTAAGCTGGCACATATGTCGAAATATGAGTCCTTTGCTTCAGAGGCTGAACGTGAAACTGCGCTCGGAAAAATGACAACAAAGCGAGCCACTCTCGTGCGGACAGCGACAAAGCTCAGGGAGGAAGGTATCGAGTTTCAGGACTCCGATCTTCCGCGTTCTTTGCGCCAGCAGACGGAAGACGCTGTACTCGTCAACATTGCCTGAAGATGTTCGTGGGAGTTTGCCCGCATTCGCGAGATATAAAGAGTAGACTCACAGCTGTAACAGGAAATACTTCTCGCCTTCAGCCATTCAGATCTCGCTCCAGACGAGCACCTTACCAAGTAAGTCACCGGACTACTGGAGCTGCGATGAATCTTCCCGCGACCTGATCCTGATTCCTTCGAAGTTCTACTTTTTGTTTGCCGCTCGGCGACTGAAGTTGTACCTGACCATGCGCTTGCCGAAGCCGACAGTCGTATCGATGTCTTACTGCTTTCAACTGCACTCGAAAGGACTCTGCTATGCGCTCGTCCCAGGTTTACCGTGCCCTCGATTTCGTTCCGAATCGCTTTACCTTATGCCAAACTATTTCTCAAAGCGCTCGGCTTATTCATATCAATGGAAGCCCATTTGAAGGGACCGTATCAACGGTACTGAACGGCATAGGAGACGGCTCATTTTATGCCCGGGTGAAATCGCAGCCCCATGGAGATGGGAGTGCTCATCGCGTCTAGTCGGCTGAGTGCTTATCGTATGCACTTGGCAAAATTTGCGAGATTGGTGAGAGTCAAATACGCAAAGCGAATGATTCCTGGCTCGTTGATTCCGAGGTCATGTTTCGATGTGGAGTAGCCCAATCTCCTCCACATAGGAACATATTGAGCCTTGAGCCCGAGCGCCGGCCCTTCCTGAGATTGCTCCGAATAAGAAAACAAATGAGATAATAGAAGCACCCCCTGAGATACATATAAATTCCGCCTGCGAGGCTTTCGCCGGAATCTAAATCTCAGATATAAGGTGCGGCTACAGATCGCCGCAGGAAGGGCGCACGAAGGCATGACCTATCCACGGCATTCACTTCATGAGATTCTCGACAAACGGATCGCCATCATCGATGGCGCTATGGGCACGACGATTCGTACCTATGGCATGAAGGAAGCTGACATTCGTGGGGAGCGCTTCAAAGTTTCAAAGAAAGACCTGCTGAACAACGGGGATCTTTTCAGCCTGACGCAACCCGCTATGATCGGCGACATCCATCGCCGCTTTCTTGAGGCCGGGGCGGATATCATCGAAACCAATACCTTCGGCGCCACCAGCATTGCGCAGAGTGAATTTTTCGTGGACGATCCGCGCGAGCATGGCGGACGGAAGGACCCGGCGTTTTATCAGAAGGTCATCGACGACCCGTTTCTCAGCGGACTTGCCTGGGAGATCAATGAGCAGTCGGCGCGACAGTGCCGCGAATGGGCAGACCGCATTGCCAATGAAACAGGCAGCCCAAGGTTTGTGGCAGGCGCGATCGGACCGTTGACGGTTTCGCTTTCAAATTCGCCGGATGCGGATGATCCGGGTTTCCGCGTGGTTACGTTCGATCAGGTGAAGAAGGCTTATGTAGAACAAGTGCGCGCCCTGATTGCCGGTGGTTCCGACTTGTTGCTGGTGGAGACAATTTTCGACTCCCTGAATGCCAAGGCCGCGCTGGTCGCCATTCAGGAAGTTTTTGAAGAAGACAATACGAAGCTGCCGATTATGATTTCCGCAGCCGTGGGCCGCGGCGGCGAAACGATGATCTCTGCGCAAACCGTCGAGGCTTTCTGGAATGCTGTGAAACACGTAAAACCCTTGTCCATCGGGCTCAACTGCTCGCTCGGTCCGGATTTGATGTACCCGTTTCTTGAAGAGCTGGCCGCGAAGGCGGATGTGGCGATTTCGGCGTATCCGAATGCGGGACTGCCGAATCCTCTGTCGCCTACGGGCTTCGATCTTGAGCCTGCGGATATGGCTCGCTACCTTGGCGATTTCGCAAAGGGCGGCCTGATCAATATTGCGGGCGGATGCTGCGGCAACACGCCCGAGCACATTGCTGCTATTGCCAAGGCTCTCGAAGGCCAGCCTCCGCGCCGGTTGGAAGTGGAAACCGCTGTGGGACTTGGCCAATGAGCAATAAAACCATCCTAGAGCCAAGGCCGCTTCGTCTTTCGGGCTCGCAGCCCTTCACGCAGCAGCAGGGCGTCTTCATCATGATAGGCGAGCGTACCAACGTAGCCGGTTCGCCGAAGTTCGCCAGGCTGATCAAAGACGGGAAATACGAAGAGGCCGTCAGCATTGCCCGCCAGCAGGTAGAGAACGGCGCCAATATCATCGATATCTGCATGGACGAAGGCATGATCGATGGCGTTGTGGCTATGACGCGGTTTCTGCAACTGCTTGCAAGCGAGCCTGAAGTAGCCAAAGTGCCTTTCATGGTTGATTCCTCCAAGTGGGAGGTAATCCAGGCCGGTCTCAAGTGCATGCAGGGCAAAGGCATCGTGAACTCCATTTCCTTGAAAGAAGGAGAAGCGAAGTTTAGAGAGAATGCCGCGACCGTGCTGAAATATGGCGCAGCAGTGGTCGTGATGGCCTTTGACGAGCAGGGGCAGGCTGCAACTTACGAAGACAAGATTCGTATCTGCGAGCGGGCTTACCGGATTTTGGTAGACAGTGTAGGGTTTGCGCCTGAAGACATTATCTTCGATCCCAACATCCTTACCGTAGCTACCGGGATGGAGGAGCACAACAACTATGCTGTCGACTTCATCAACGCAACCCGCTGGATCAAGCAGAATCTTCCGCATGCCAAGGTGAGCGGCGGTGTATCGAATATTTCCTTCAGCTTTCGCGGCAACAATAAAGTTCGCGAGGCCATGCATTCGGCATTTCTTTATCACGCAATTGCTGCGGGCCTGGACATGGGCATTGTGAATGCCGGCATGCTCGAGGTCTACGAAGAGATTGAGCCGGAATTAAAGGTCATGGTTGAGGATGTGCTTCTTAACCGGCGGCCGGATGCGACGGAGCGCCTGGTGGAATTCGGCGAAGCACTGAAGGCTGCGGGCGCGGGCCCCTCCACGGTCGAGAAGAAGACCGAAGAATGGCGTCATGGAACGGTGGAAGAACGAATCTCGCATGCGCTCGTCAAAGGCATCGATACATACATCGACGTAGATACCGAGGAGGCGCGAGCAAAGCTGGGTCGTCCGCTTCAGGTCATCGAAGGCCCATTGATGGATGGGATGAGTGTCGTCGGTGATCTTTTTGGCGCAGGCAAGATGTTTTTGCCGCAGGTAGTGAAATCGGCGCGAGTGATGAAGAAGGCGGTCGCTTATCTGACGCCTTTTATGGAAGCCGAAAAAGAAGAATTGGCCGCGGCCGGCAAAGAAGTAAAAACGCAGGGAAAGATCGTGCTGGCCACCGTGAAGGGCGATGTTCACGATATCGGCAAAAATATTGTCGGCGTTGTGCTGGCCTGCAATAACTATGAAGTCATCGATATGGGCGTCATGGTTCCGGCGGAAAAGATTCTCGGACGCGCCAAAGAGGAGAATGCCGACATCATCGGTTTGAGCGGGCTCATCACGCCATCGCTCGACGAGATGGTGCACGTCGCGCGCGAAATGGAGCGCCAGGGCTTCAAGATTCCGTTGCTGATCGGCGGCGCCACCACAAGCAGGGCGCATACCGCCATCAAGATTGCGCCGCATTACAGCGAACCTGTGGTGCATGTGCTCGATGCAAGCCGCGCTGTGCCTGTAGCAACGAGCTTACTCAGCGAAGAAAATAAGCAGGCATTTGTCGAGCAGCATCGCGCCGAGTATGAAGCAGTAAGAAGAGCTCATGCTGCGCCAAAGCAGCAGGTCGTCTCGATTGAAGAGGCGCGAGCCCGGCGAACGCCGATCGAGTGGCGTAAAGAAGATATTGCGCAACCGGAGTTTACCGGCGTGCGTGTGCTTGAAGACTTTCCTCTTTCTACTCTGAGGGAATTTATCGATTGGTCTCCTTTCTTTCACGCATGGGGATTGAAGGGCATCTATCCGCGGATTCTTGAAGATGAAAAACAGGGACCGCAGGCTCGCCAGCTTTTCGCTGAGGGCAATGCGCTTCTGGACCGCATCATTCAAGAGAAGCTCATCGCCGCACGCGGCGTATATGGTTTCTTCCCGGCGAATGCAGTCGGTGACGACGTAGAGTTGTACACAGATGAAACGCGCTCTACCGTGCTCGAACGCTTTCACTTCCTTCGTCAGCAGGCAAATCGTGAAGGCTCAGAGCCATGCCGCTCGCTTGCCGATTTCATTGCCCCGAAGGAAACAGGTCTACCGGATTACATCGGCGCGTTTGCAGTCACAAGCGGAATCGGTCTGCACGAGCTACGTGATCGTTTCCGGGCTGAGCACGACGACTACAACGCCATCATGGCGGAGGCGCTTGCCGACCGCCTTGCCGAAGCATTTGCAGAATGCCTTCACAAGTGTGTTCGCGATCAGTGGGGCTATGGCCGGCAGGAGAGTTTCACCAATGCGGAGCTGATTCAGGAAAAATATCGCGGCATCCGGCCTGCGCCGGGCTATCCGGCAAGCCCCGATCACACGGAAAAGGGCACAATCTGGAAGCTTCTCGATGTGCAGGCGAAGACAGGCATCATCATCACAGAGTCATTTGCCATGTGGCCGGGATCGAGCATAAGCGGAATCTACTTTGCGCATCCGGAATCGCGCTACTTCAGTGTGGGCAAAATCGATCGTGATCAGGTAACGGATTATCAAAATCGCAAAGGCATGACTCTGAAAGACGTCGAACGCTGGCTCGGCCCCAATCTGAATTACGATCCTGAAAGCTGACTCATAACAACTTTCTAACAACTCTTCAAGGCATTTTTTATGTCTTTTGCTTTTCCATGTGAAGAGTGAAGGCAAGCATGCCTTACAAGAGAAGGAGCTATGAGCACTTTTAGAACCTGCCGTCCTCTTCTAGTTGATGCTACCCAATGTGCCGAATCTCAAACCCTCGTGAGCGATACAAGCTTCTGCCATGTGAAGAAAGGCGATTGGATTATTCGGGGAGAGAACGGGGAACGTTATGTTGTTGATGATGACTTCTTTCAGCGCACGTTTACTCCATTTCAGTTTGATTTAGCGCCGAACGAGGGTCGAAACTACGGATCGTAAACCAGGCTTAGAAGGCAGCCTGTCTCGTAGTTTCGGTCGGACTCGTGGCGGGTTGCCGTAGCTGCCGATGGTTGCAAGGCAGCAGAAAATATGCAAAAGAACACGGAACCACCTTGTTCCCGGGTACGTATTCACCAGAGCAGAGGAGAGTATCCGTGGCACAACTGTGGCAAGACTTGTCCTATACCTTTCGGCGGCTTTCCAAAACCCCGGGTCTTGTAATCGCAATCGTTATCTCTATCGGACTCGGGATCGCTGCCAACGCGACCATCTTTTCCATGGTCAGCCGCTTTGTTCTCACGCCTCCTCCTGTAGGCGACCCCCCCACGCTTCTATCGCTGCATACGGTTCACGATGGCGAGCAATGCTGCAATAACTTCTCCTGGCCTCTCTATGCCGACGTGCGCGACCAGGCAAAATCGTTTTCAGAGGTGGCTGCATATTATGAGCTTCTGGCAGCCTCCATCGGCGGAAATGGAGAGCCGGAGCGTATCTGGGGACAGGCGGCCACAGCAAATTATTTCGATACAGCCCAACTTCACATGGCACTAGGCCGCGGCTTTCTAGCGAACGAAGAGCATAGCCAGGTCATAGTCCTTGGCTATCGTCTCTGGCAACATCGTTTCGCGTCCGATCCGGCTATTGTGGGCAAAGCCATCCTTCTATCCGGTCATCCATTCACAGTCGTGGGAGTGGCACCAAGGGGCTACCATGGCCTCGACATTATTCTTGATCCACAATTCTGGGTGCCATTCGGCAATATCGGTACGCTGTTGGACACCGTTCCCAGGCTCGATTCGCGCAACGATCATTGGCTGGCTGTCGTTGGGCGCCTTAAACCTGGTGTCACTTCATCGCAGGCTGCAGCCGACCTGAAGACTCTTGCGCAGGGCTTTGCGAAGGCTTATCCCGATACAGACAAAGGAAGCGGTTTTTATCTTGATCAAGCCGGCTCGCTGCCTCCGCGCAATAAGTCGACTGTATTGCTCTTTCTTGCTGCGCTCTCAATTGTTGTCCTGCTCGTGCTTGCCATTGCCTGCGTGAATGTAGTCAATCTGCTTCTCGCCAATGCGGCTACTCGCCAGAGAGAAATGGCTGTCCGCATTGCCCTTGGGGCTACGCGCAGGCAACTTCTACGGCAGATGCTTATGGAGAGTATCGTGCTCGCTCTGGGCGGTGGAGTTGTAGGCATTGCCTTATCATTGTGGGCGACTTCGGCGCTGGCAACATTCCATGTGCCGGCGCCCATACCTCTGGATACATCCCTCAGCATTGATTGGCGGGTTTTGCTTTATACTTTCGCGCTCAGTGTCGTCACCGGACTATTCTTTGGGCTTATTCCCGCGTGGATAGCGTCGCGTCCAATTCTGACGAGCGCTCTTAAGGGCGAAGATGCTCTTGCGCGGCCGGGCCGTCGCATCACATTGCGCAATATGCTGGTTATCATTCAGATCGCCATATCCATTGTGCTGCTCAGTGCTACCGGACTTTTCCTGCGCAGTCTGGAAAACGCGTCTACGATTGATATCGGCTTCCGTTCGCACGATTTGCTCATGGTGTCGGTCGATCCTCGCGTGCATGGGTATAGTCCGCAACGCACGGCGCAGTTTCTCAGCCAGTTGCGGGATCGCGCAGCAGCCACACCCGGCGTCATCTCTGCCGCCCTGACCGACAGCGTACCGCTCTCCGGAGGCAATCGCAGCGATGGCATGACTGCGGAAGGCCGCCCGAAGCAGTTAATTCCTTCCGTGGAAATGTACATGGCAGGGCCGGGATATTTTGAAACGCTCGGCATCCCGCGCCTCGCAGGCCGCGACTTCGGTAATGAGCCCGCCACAGGCACCAAAGTGGCTGTCATTAATAAGCTTCTGGCTGAGAAGTTATTTCCAGGCGAGAACCCCGTTGGGCGGTATATTCGCGATGGCGGTGATCGTTATGAAGTGATTGGCGTTGTCGGGAATATCAAGTCTCGGTTTATCGGCGAGGATATGCGTCCGGTCCTCTTTCGATCCGTTTCACAGACCATCGGAAGCGAGCCTGCCTTTCTTGGATATACGCTCATCGTCCATACCAGGAGCAACGCGGCAAGCACCCTTGCAGCCATTCGCAGCGAGATTCATGCGCTCGATCCGGCAATGGCTGTCTACAATGTTGAAACCATGGAAGGACACCTTCGCAGCGCTCTGTTTTTACCCCGCCTGGCAGGGACACTCTTCGGCATTTTCGGCTTGATCGGTCTTGTTCTTGCTGCTGTTGGGCTCTATGGTGTCATGAGCTATGCGGTGAGCCGCCGCACGCGCGAGATAAGCATCCGCATTGCGCTGGGAGCGCAGCTTGCATCCATACAGCGCCTTATCCTTCGCCAGGGAATGCTGCTGATTCTCGTAGCATTTTTATTCGGCATTCCTGTTGCGCTGGCGACTGCAAAACTCTTTAACAGCTTTCTTTATGGAGTTCGCCCACACGATCTCGTCACTTTTACTTTCGTGCCCGCTTTTCTGGCTGTGGTTGCTTTCATCGCTTGCTGGATACCGGCTCGTCGCGCGGCGAAGGTCAATCCGCAATCGACTCTGCATTACGAGTAGCGGGACGAATGCATCTGCTTCAGCGCCGCCGTTGCGCTGAAGGCGAGAGCCCCATCGTCTTTCGAAACATTGCCGAAAAAGCGGCATGGCTGGAATATCCCAGCGCTCGTGCTACTCGGGAACTGGATTGCCCTTGCGATAAGCGGATCTGGGCCTCAAGCAGTAAGAGTTGAGACCGCCATTCATGAAAGCTCATCCCCAGCTGCGATCGGAATAAGCGAGTAAGCGTGCGGCTGCTCATATCCTGGCTAGCCGCCCAATGCTCCATGTCACCGCGCAGGCTGGGATTTTTCTGCATCGCATTGCAGATACGACGCAGCCGGGACTCTTCCGGCCAGGGAAGATGCAAGGGCAGTGTCTGCGAAATGCGCAATTCGCTGCAGATAAGCGCTGCAATATGAGCACCTCGCCCACTCGCCGCGTATTCTCTCGGCTCCGATAACATGCTGACGATGAGCTCCCGAAGCAAAGGCGAGACACGTACCACCGCGCAGTTTTCCGTCGGTGGTTTGACCGTGTCATCGAAATATACAGTACGCATCCGTACCGCTCCTCGCATGCGAATTGCATGCCGCGTATGCGCGGGCACCCAGATAGCGCGCGTAGGAAGCAGAACCCATTTCCCCTCGCGCGCAGAAACCACCATCGTTCCTTCAATGGCATAGATGAGCTGCGCTTTTGCATGTTCGTGGAAAGGAACTTTGTCTCCGGCGGCATAGTCATAGGCAAGGACCGCAACAGGCCGGCGAATGCGCAAACAGGCGGCAAGCGCTTTATCTGTCCGTATATCGATAGTCTCTGTCCGCATATCGCATTTCAGACGATCTAGGCTGCAGTATACGAGGGCAAAAACATTTTTCAAACCGAACGCAACCTCTGGCTGGTGGCCGCTGCCGTTATCATCGCGCCATTTATGGAAGTGCTCGATACGTCCATCGCAAACGTAGCATTGCCGTATATCGCAGGGAACCTGTCATCATCTCTCGATGAAACAGTGTGGGTGCTTACGTCATACCTGGTGGCAAATGCGATTGTGCTGCCGATGAGCGGCTGGATTTCGTTGCGGCTGGGCCGCAAACGCTTTTATCTGACATCGATTTTGCTGTTCACAGTAAGCTCTTTTCTATGCGGCATCGCGCCAAGCCTGCCTGTATTGATTGTGTTTCGTGTTCTGCAAGGGCTTGGAGGCGGCGGGTTGCAGCCGACAACCCAGGCTATTCTGGCCGATATTTTTCCGAAAGAGAAGATCGCTTCAGCATTCACTCTCTATTCCGTTGTGATTGTGCTGGCGCCGACTCTTGGCCCGATCCTCGGCGGCTGGCTGAGCGATAACTGGGGATGGCGATGGATATTTTTTCTGAACATTCCATGCGGCATCGCTGCTTACCTGATGAATCGCGCGCTGCAACCTGAGACAAAAAATGAAGAGATAAAGAAAAAGATTGATTATCCCGGCCTGCTAGGTATCGCGCTCGGGTTAGGCTGCCTTGAATATGTGCTCGATCGCGGAGAGCGTTCCGACTGGTTCGCCTCGCCTGCAATCTTAACTGCGGCCGTAATATCGGTCGTGGCTCTCGTGTCGCTCATATATTACGAGCTATTTCGTGCGAAGCAGCCCATCCTGCAGCTTCGCCTGCTTTCGAGCCGCAATTTTGCCTTGGCAAATGCAGTGATCTT
The DNA here is from genome assembly GCA_035547425.1 of Alloacidobacterium sp. Classification (GTDB taxonomy): domain Bacteria; phylum Acidobacteriota; class Terriglobia; order Terriglobales; family Acidobacteriaceae; genus Alloacidobacterium. Next base: position 135,276 of record DASZUU010000043.1, read on the forward strand.
CTTCACCTATTTTGCCCGCTATGCCAGCACAGCATTATTACCGGAGTTTACGCACACCATGCTTGGCTACACCGCTACAGATAGTGGGCTGGTGCTCTCTCCGGGATCGTTTGCGCTTCTGCTGTTTCTGCCGCTTACCGCATGGCTGATGAAGCGTGTTGATCTTCGTATGATGGTGGTTTGCGGCTTAATGGTGACATCATTTGCATTTCATTTGCTGAGCGGCATTTCACTCGACGTAGATTACCGGACCATCGTCCGGCTGCGCATATTGGAAAGCTCGGGAGTAGCACTTTTTCTAACTCCCATCAGCGTATTGGCCTTTTCACAGCTCAAGTCAGGGAAGAATGATGCGGCGGCCTCTCTGTATGGGCTGTTTCGGAACCTTGGCTCCGCGATCGGCATCTCTGTCGTGAACACCATGCTGGTGCGCAGGACTCAGGTTCACCGAACATATCTGGTGCAGAATCTTTCCGCCTCATCACTCGACTTATTGGAAGCGGTTCAGAAAAAATCAGCGTTCATGCGGAGATTCGCCGGAGACTCAGAGAGTTTTGCCCGTATGCGGGCATTGAATTCCATGCATGAAGAGATCACGCGGCAAGCAAACATGCTTTGCTACATCGATTGCTTTCGCTTTTTGATGTGGATTTCTCTCTGCGTTTCTCCACTCGCGTTATTTTTTGCCGTCAAAAAGAAAAGCTATGCAGGTTGAAGCATACAGCATCAGGCGACGGTGTTGGAGAGAGTGCCGATGTGCTCGATGGTGATGTCGATCCGATCGCCATGGTCGAGGGTGAATGAATCCGGAGGAACAACGCCGGTTCCGGTCATAAGGAAGCTCCCACAAGGAAAACTGTTGTCGCGATAAAGATAGTCGACAAGCAATTGTGGATCGCGCTTGAGCTCGTTCAACGTGGTCTTGCCTTGAAAAGCGGTAGCACCATTACGAATGATGGAGATTTCAATTCGCGTGTCGCGTGTTAACGGCTCGCGCTGCAGCAGGATGCACGGGCCGATAGCGCAGCTTCCGTCATAGACTTTTGCCTGGGGCAGGTAGAGCGGGTTTTCTCCTTCGATATCGCGCGAGCTCATATCGTTGCCGATGGTGTAACCAATGATTTTGCCGTTGCTGCTCACTGCAAGCGTCAGTTCCGGCTCGGGTACAGACCATTGAGCATCGCTGCGGATGCGAACCGGTGCTCCGTGGCCTATGACGCGGCGCCCGGTTGCCTTAAAGAAAAGTTCAGGGCGTTCCGCGGAATAGACGCGATCATAAAAGCTGCCGCCTCCGGCATCCTTTGACTCTTCCATGCGTGCCGTACGGCTGCGATAGTAAGTCACTCCAGAGGCCCACACTTCCTGATTTTCAACAGGCGGAAGAATCGCAGATTCAGAAATCTTCGCTGCCGAAGAAGCATATTTCACCGCCGCAAGGCAGTAGTCATAGAGATCGTCGCGCGCAATCAGGCGATCCCAGGTATTGTTGTCGATGCGATAGTAGCAATCATCTTTGGAAAGAAAAATACCGCCGGTCGTGCGATACAGTTTCATGCGTAATGCGCCTCGCGATAAACATACTATTTTGTCGTTTGAGAAAGTGAGATATTTGTCGATGACTCCGAAGCGGAAAGAGACGCCTTTTCTTCCTCCGGTTTGTTCGAGGACAAGATGTTCAGCTGGTAACCGGCGTCTTTCATGGTTTTACTGGAGGTGGAAACCACAGCTTCAATTTTTTTCAATGCTGCTTGCTGCTGATCGGGTGTCTGCGTTGTAGTTGCAAGCAGAGCGGGCAATTGCATCCAGCAAAGCATCTCTTCAAACTGTTCTTTGTTTACATAAATTTTCCCATCGGCTTCGTTGTAACCGGTAAGCCAGCGGATATCCGGGTCATTCCAGAAAGATTCATCCTGCATGGTAAATGGAGCCGGCTCGCTTGCATGACTGAGAAGAGCGCGCACTCGCGCAGCCATCTGCCACGTTGTTTCACCTTCCATCCCTAGAGATGTAAAAATCTCTGCAAGTGCCGAACGCAGCTGGAGCTTGTCAAAAAGCTCAATGCCGATGCCGTCCGACGGAAAACTGCGCAGAACAATCCATGCGAGAACCGGCGACCAGGTGAAGTTGGCGGAGGAGCCGAGCTCGCTGCTGGGCAATATGTAGCGCACAGCAGGGGGCCAGGCGGTAGAGAAGTAATTTTCCAAAGTTGGAAGAGAAAGCGCTGCAGCCGAGGCCAGCTTCGCGCAAGCTATCTTGAATTGTTCCTGGATGTTTATAACGGAGTCGGCAGATTCTTCCGTAATATCCGTTGTTTGAATCTCGAACTGTTGCCGTTCTTCTCTCGGAAGATATACAAGGGCTTTTTCAAAAAACGAGCTGCTTTTTTCAACGAAGCCTGCGAGACAGGGATGAATCTCTTGGCTGGAATGAGTCGTTCCCGGAGCAGTCTCAGAAATTTTAGATGCAGCAGCCGGCTCGATTTTCACCGGCTTCACTGCGGCATCCACAAAGCAATGAACTTGTGCCCCATTTACTGCCTGGTGCAGGGTTTCGTGTAGCGGACGCAAGCGAAGTTTCGTCAGCGCCTCATCAAGGTTGTGCACGCCACTGCCGTTGAGCGCATCGCAAAGAGCGTCCCATGGATATTCGGCAGAGGGACGCAATTCACGCCAATCCAGCAGCGTTATGTACTGGTATCCGCGTAAATCTACTTGTAAGCCATGGTTTTGAAAATCGGTGGCGCGCCGTAGATATTCCAATCCATGCGCGGCATCACGAAAAGCAAAGATGACAGACGGGTCGGTTGAAAGCTGCAGGCCTTCGCTCAAAGTTTTCTGCCGCAGGTCGCCATTTGCCTTTTCTCGCGCAGCGGCAGAAATGTGAATTGTGCCATGCGTGCTGCCGTATCGGTTGTTGTAGAGAATGAGCGAGCGCTGTCCATTCCATAAATTGGAATAAGCGAAGACATTTTCATCCACAGTGCCGTGGTCGGTCCAGAAATCGTAAAGGACAAAATTTGTGCTCTCGGCAAAGATGCGGCGATTCTGTAGCAGCGGTGCAATATCGTGCATATGGCGAGCAACTAAGCCCTCGTTGGGCCACTCGTCCATGCGAGCGCGCTTAAATTCCATGCCGTAGCGTTCGGTATATCCTTCTATCTGTCCATGGCCGAACATCGGCAAGCCGGGCAGCGTTGCAAGCAATGTGCAAACGCCGAAATACTTGTCACCGGAACCAAACTGGTCGATCGCTGTGCGTTCATCAGGATTGCTCATGAAATTGACGTAGCGCTTAAGAATATCGGGATCGAATTCGATCGTCTTTTTAAGATACGAACGATACTTCGAATTTTCCTCATCACGCAGCATGTTCATAAAGGCGCTGTTGTACACGCGATGCATGCCCAGCGTGCGGACGAAATAACCTTCGAGCAGCCAGAAGGCCTCCGCCAGCAGCAGCGTGCCGGGAACTTCAACGGCAACACGATCCACAACTTCGCGCCAGAATTCATGCGGCATCAGCGCATCGAACTCTTCCTGCGACATGGCGTTTTCTGCGCGTGAGGGGATCGATCCTCCAGCCCCCGGCAGCGGAAACCATAATCGCTGTACATGGCGTTTCGCTAAAACCATAGCAGCGTCGAAGCGGATGATAGGGAACTGTCGCGCCACGTGCAGAATAGTCTGGATGACGTGCTCGCGCACTTCCTGTTTCGAATAGTCGAGCTGCGCCGTGTCATTCCAGGCAAATGATGTGCCGTCATTGCCGTGATAAACATAGCGCGTGGTGCCGTCGCTGTGGCGTAAACGAAAAGCAACCGCAGCGTCTGTCTGATCGTAATAGTGATCCTCGATCTTGATTTCAGCGCGAGGATCGGGCGAAAGATCGGGACCGTCAAAACGATACGAAGGATACGGGCTCTCCCATCGATACAGAAACCAGTCAGGATGCTCGATCACCCAGGGCGAATCGATGCCCATATGATTCGGCACCATGTCGCTTGCCAGTCGAAGGCCAAAGCTGCGGGCGCGATCGCGGAGATTTTCATACGCGCCGGTGCCGCCAAGATCTTCAGCGATGTTGTAATCCTTAAGCGAATAGGCGGAGGCAACCGCGTCCGTCTGACCGCGCAGGCGCTTGATGGTGCGCGAGGCGATGCTGCGCTCCCACAACCCAATGAGCCACAGGCCGGTGATGCCGCGATCGGCAAGTAGTTTCAACTCTTCGTCGGGAATCTGATCGAGACGATGAATGTGCCGCTGGTATTTTTTTGAAAGCTGCTCCAGCCATACATAAGTGCTCTTGGCAATCAGCACAACGTTCGGCATCCATGCCTGATCGGCGCTGAAGGCCTCATATTCCAAAAGCGGGGCTTGATAGCCATGCGCATAGCGACGACGGCGTATGCCACCCGGCCCGATTTCGTCAGGGCCAAACTCATCGCTGTCAAACCATTCACCGCCAAAGCCTGGCGCTGCGTGGCGATGATGATCCGGCCCGGGTGGATGGAACCGCATCCAGATGGCAAGATCTTCTTCGCGCACAACATCGATGGCAAGAAGAATGCGCTTTAAGTCCGCGCCGATATATTTGGACCACCGCTCGCGAATGTAATCGAGCTGGCCGGTCAGCGAACCGGGCGAGGCTAACATGGGTGCGCGCAAAGCTTCATACAAGCTGCCTATCTCCGGCGCAACCGGCGGACGAGTGCCGAGATAATCGGGTAGCGCCGCAGTGACATTCTTATATACGGTCTGTTGTTGCAGGCCGGTGTCTTCAAATAATTCACGAAATGGCTGGAAAGCCGGATTGATATTGGCCAGCCAAAGAAGCATCAGCTCTTCAAGAGCGGCTTCGCGGTTCGGCAGGCCTTCTGTTGTGCCTCGCAGCCATTGCATAGGAATTTCAAGGCCGCGATAGACCGAGACATTCGGGAACTGCTCGACAAAAGTGAGCAGCAGGCGCTCCAGCTTATCCGGCTCGATCTTCGATGCGAACCAGCGAAGTCCGTCCGCAAGGATAGACGGATCAACTTCCTTACGATAAGCAGCAACAAGCGCATGGTTCAGTTCGTCGATGAGGCCCATGGCAAACAGCGAGCCTGCATGGATTGTCTTCTCCGGATCGGATTCCGTATTGCGCGTCTTATTTAATTTTTCTGCGAGCCGACGGCTGGAAGCTACATCGGCGAAAACGATATTGCCGGTATAGCTGAACAGCAATTCATCGATATAGAGACGATCGCGAATGGCGCGCGAAATGTGAAATTCCATCGAAAAAACTCCCGTGCACGTTCTTGTCTGCAATACAGCCCGAGAAAAAAGACACTCTTCCTCAAACCAATACAATACTCGGTCGGAGTTCAGACGGGGAGAAATGGATGCCCGTGAAGTAGATCAACAATTTCTGGAAGATTTTCAATCCGTTTCTTGTGCTGTTGTGTGCCTGGGCTAAACAATGCGCGCCTTTATGGACGCCGCGTGCGTGTTTGTTGCATGATGTGCATGGTTTTGCGGAGAGACATATATGTGCGCGCCTGGCATGCCATGCAACGAATGGGGTACTGGAGCATCATAAGATGGGACCAATCCTTCAGATGAAATTTGGCGAGGCGAAAATCCGAAGAATAACAAACTGGACAATGAATATTCATAGATATTTAGATACATCCGGCACACAACGTAAGATCATTGTCTCAGGGAGAGAGTAGCTCTACCTTCATAAAATTTGCGCTAAATTCAACCGGTTTTGGGGTACTGTATCTTTACAGCGGCTGTGAGCTGGGGGTGGGTATGACCTGGGATGTTGCATTCTCATGTGATATTTGCGGAAAGAAAAAAGGCGAAGCGAACCACTGGTGGATGGTAATGCTCGGAGATGTGCCTTGCTTCGATGAGGGCCAGCCCGGTCAACGTTTTACCCTCCTGCCTTGGAATCCGGCCGAGAGTCGCAACCCGGAGATGTATCATCTCTGCGGTCAGGGCTGCGCCATGCAGGCAATGGAGCGTTTTATGACGCACGGCTCCATTGAGCCGGAGCTACAAACGCACCTGCGGCATTCATAGATTTATTCGCCAAAAAGATTCGGCATGGATGCCGTCTCTTTTTTCGCGTGCCGCTCCTTGCGCCCGGCAGGACGCTTGGTAGATAGCATCTCCAGCATATCTTTCAGCTCCATGCGAAGACGCTGCAGCTTGGCTTGGTTTTTGTCCTGGCTGCGTCCGCTCATAGCGGCGTTCAAGGTAAGACCCGGCTGGTCCTTTTTTCTTCCATCACGCGAATCTCCCTGCAGTACCTGGCGCGCGCCGGCAATGGTATAGCCTTCTTCATGCAGCAGGTGCTTTACCTGGAGCGCAATCTCAACATCGCGCTTGCGGTAGAGGCGCTGGCCCGTACCGCCCTTGTTCGGCTTCAGCTGAGGAAATTCCGACTCCCAGAATCGCAGTACATAAGCCTGCACTTTGCACAATTTTGCTACTTCGCCAATGCGAAAGTAGAGCTTGTCAGGAATAGCGGTAGTGGCCGCTTCTCCCGGTTGCGACGCTCGTTGTGAGGCATGTTTCTGCTTCTGCATTCCAGGCCCGACTGGCGTTAACCACGCCATCTTCAAAAGTATAGGCCACGAACTGCATGCTTATGCAACATCAAAGCGCAGGCTCAGGTCAGGCGCAGCGCTTCAGCATCATCGGCGGAAATAGGCTCGCGTGCCGGCATTCCCGCATTTGCGGCACGCAGATACTGTACAGGCCACGCGATTTTCTGTCCTAAGTCGTCAGCCGCATGCAGCGCCCAGTAAGGATCGCGCAAAAATTCGCGCGCCATCAGCACAAGATCGGCCTGCCCGGTGCGCAGGATATGGTCAGCCTGCGCCGCCTCAGTAATCATGCCGACGGTGCCTGTCAGCACGCCCGTGTTGCGGCGAATCTGCTCGGAAAAATGTGTCTGGTATCCGGGGCCGACAGGAATTTTTACTCCAGGGACCAGCCCTCCCGAAGAAACATCAATCAGGTCGACGTTACGCAGGCTCAACTGCGACGCCAATGTGATTGAGCTCTGCAAATTCCAGCCGCCCTCTGCCCAGTCGGTCGCGGAAATGCGCACAAAAAGAGGTTTTTCCTGAGGCCATACTTCGCGCACCGCATCCACAACGCTCACCAGCAACCGCATGCGGTTATCCAGCGAGCCTCCATATTTATCGTTTCGCTGGTTGCTGAGAGGGCTGAGAAATTCATGCAGCAGATATCCATGGGCCGCATGAATTTCCACGACATCGAAACCGGCTTGGAACGCGCGCTGGGCAGCGATTGCAAATGCTTCAATGATGCGTTGGATGCCTGCCTCGTCGAGAGCTTGCGGCTGCTTGTAATTTGAGGAGAAAGCGATAGCGCTCGGTGCGAGCACATCATCCCATCCGCCTTCTTCTATCGGGACAGGGCTTTCCCCCAGCCATGGCACGCGCATACTTGCCTTGCGTCCGGCATGAGCCAGCTGAATTCCTGCCAGCGTCCCCTGTCCGTGCAGAAAGTCGACAATGCGCTTGAGGGGCACGATGTGCTCATCTTTCCACAGGCCAAGGTCCCCAGGGCTGATGCGGCCTTCCGGGGTAACAGCTGTCGCTTCGGTGATGACCAGCCCTGCTCCACCCACGCCGCGGCTGCCCAGATGCACCAGGTGCCAGTCATTGGCAAAGCCATCCTCTGAGGAATATTGGCACATGGGCGAAACGACAATACGGTTCGGCAGAGTGACATTCCCCAGTTCGAGTGGCGCGAAGAGATTGGAGCTTTCGGCAGGCATAGTGATTCCTCAAGGCGGACGCAATAAAAATAGGATGCGGTACAGCTTTAAGATGCGCGAAAGACGCAATCGACGCAGAGCCGTAGAAGTCTACGAAGCCGACAAAAAGAGGCTTCGCGCGTGACTGGAAGCCTCTGGAATCACACCTCATTATGGCTACGATCTGCCTGACGCAATTCTTGCCTCCGTTCAGAACCCCTCCCTAAGTAGGCTCTGAGGAATTGCGCACAATAGACGCAACAAATAGAAGCAAATCAACTAGCCGCTCTACATCTTGTATTGCTCATGATGATATGTCAAGAAAAATGCACACAATTTTGAGCAAAATTTGCGCTTCAGCCTGCAAGGGAACAGAGACGAAACTGGCAACGTATAGTTTTGAGGGAGATTTACTTCATGAAGCGCTGCTTTGGACTCTTGGTGTTGCTTTCCATCGTGGTAGTAACTGCTTGCCGCGTACAGGTAGATAAGAATAAGAATGGCGACGATAAGAACGTGAAAATCGATACGCCGATGGGCGGCCTGCACGTCCGCACCGATCAAATGACAGCCGCCGATGTGGGCTTGCCTGTATATCCGGGCGCTCAGATCATCTCGAGCCAGAACGATAAGTCCGCCGATATTCACATGGGATTCGGCAAATGGCAATTGCGTATAAAAGTAATCAATTACCAGACCGGCGATTCGCAGGATCAGGTGCTGGCCTTCTATCGCAAAGCTCTAGGCCGTTATGGCGATGTTATCCAGTGCAGCGGCGACAGCGCTGTAGGTACGCCCACCACAACCTCGGAAGGGCTGACCTGCAGTAATGGAAATACCCAACACGCAAATATTAATGACACCGAGGACGGGCTGAACCTGCGCGCCGGTTCCAGGCATCATCAGCACATTGTTGGCTTTAAGAGCAGCAACAGCGGTTCAAAATTTACTCTGGTGGAGCTTGAGCTGCCCGAATCAGACGGCAACTCGCAGGAGAGCCAATAACCTCTCGCATTGCGTTCGCTTCGGGGGTGCGATAGGGTCAAGGTATGGATTCGACCTGCCATCATTGCGGAGCGATGCTTCATGCTTCCGAACTTTTCTGCTCACACTGCGGGGCGCCTCAGTTGCGCTATGAGTCGGACGAGGAGCAAACGGGAAGCAATACATCCGCGGGCAACAATCCCACAGTGCGCCCCGGGCAGGTTGTCGCATGGCGTCCCGCAGTGCACGCAGCGTTGATCGTTGCAGTGCCGGTGGGCGTGCTTAGCTCGCTGCTTGATTTCGGCGCCTTCTGGGTATTGCTCGGCGGATTCTGTGCTGTGGCTCTTTACCAGCGCAAAGGCCTGTTGATTGCCGATCCCCGCAGCGGCTGGCGCATCGGCATGCTGGTAGGAGTATTAGCCGCATTCTTTACTACATTAGTGGACGGCCTCAGCATGGCCTTTGAGCGTTACGGATTGCATCATGGCGCTGTCATTGATCAGAAGCTCATAGCCCTGACACAGCAAATGACCGACCAGATGGTTCACCAGAATCCGGAAGCGGCGCAGCAGATTCCGTGGTTCATTCATTTCTGGCTTTCTCCGGATGGCCATGCCGCCGTCGTGCTCTTCATGTCGGCCTTTGCCGCCGTCATGATGGTTGCTTTCTCCCTGGTAGGCGGCATGATAGGCGCAAGAATTCTGGGCGCCCGCAGACGCCTTTCCATTCATTCATAACGGACGGCTTGCTCCGCATCCCCGCAACCTCGTATCATCCCGCAAGAGCCTTTATGACAGAGACACAGACAAGTCCAAAGCCGGTGCTCCGCGAAAAGGGGCGCATCCTCTCCGCTTCCGAAATCGAACGCACCCTGGTGCGGCTCGCGCATGAAATTATTGAGAAAAATAACGGCGCAGAGAACCTGGGTCTGGTCGGCGTCCAGCGCCGCGGCGTTCCTCTCGCGCGGCGGCTTGCGGAACTGATCTCAGGAATTGAAAAGCGCCCGGTGGATACAGGCGTGCTCGACATCAGCTTCTACCGCGACGATCTCTCCACCAAGGATATTCGTCCCGTCGTCAATCCCGGCGATCTCGGCTTCGATGTAAATGGCCGCGACGTCGTGCTGGTAGACGATGTGCTTTACACCGGACGCACCATTCGCGCCGCCCTCGATGCTTTATTCGATCATGGTCGTCCGCATCGTGTGCAATTGCTTACACTGATTGATCGCGGGCATCGCGAGCTTCCAATCGAGGCCACCTTTGTCGGAAGAACTGTACAGACGAGCAGCCGCGAAATCATCGAAGTAAAGCTGCGCGAAGTTGATAACGACGAGCAGGTGCTGATCGTCGAACGCGTCGATTAGCAATACTGTTGTCATCCTGCCGCAAAGCGAGGGCCTGCTTTTCCGGGCTGGAATCGATTGTCATAGCCGAAGAAAGGAAGTATGAACACAAATTCGGTGGTGGCATCCATCTACGTCTTCGATCGGATAAACTAAGAACAGCCGTACACCTTCTCATACATCCGCATGTCCAGACAGCAAGCGAAGCCGCGCAAAGCAGACACCTTGAGTACGCCTACAGCCGTTTCCCATTCCGCATCCACACATCATCCGGGCTCCCTGCTTTCTGTCAGCAATCTCGCCGTGGATGATGTTGCTTCCATTCTGAAGACGGCCGCTGCCCTCGAAGGCGAAGATCCGCTGACGCGCATGAAGCACCTTTTCAAGCGCCGCGTATCGCTGCTCTTCTATGAATCGAGCACGCGCACCCGTACCTCGTTCGAACTGGCAGCCAAGCAGCTTGGCGCCGATACCGTGCTTGTCAGCGCTCTTTCTTCCAGCATCGAGAAGGGCGAATCGCTCAAGGATACCGGCATCACGCTGCGCGCTCTCGGCGCGGAGTGCATCATTCTCCGGCATCCTTCCTCAGGTGCCCCATATGTGCTGTCGCAAGCCACAGGCTTGCCCATCTTGAATGCCGGCGACGGTATGCACGAGCATCCTTCGCAGGCCCTGCTCGATTTGCGCACCATGCTTACGCATCTTCATGGAGCGCGCGCCACGGTATCCGATACCGCGCTCAAAGGCGTGACGGTCACCATCTGCGGCGATATCTTCCACAGCCGCGTCGCTCGCTCCAACATGCTGCTGCTGCCCAAACTCGGTGCGCAGGTATTGCTTTCCGGCCCACAGGCATTGTTGCCCGAGGTCGCCGCCTCCGCCGGTCCCGGAATCGCCATAGAGCGCAATTTCGATAAGGCTCTCGCCCAATCACAGATCGTCATGATGCTGCGCATCCAGGCCGAACGTCTTGCCGGCCTCGATCTCGACCTTGATGAATACAAGCTGCGCTATCAGGCGAATGCCGAGCGGATCGCCGCTCACGCGCCCAGCGCATTGATTCTGCATCCGGGGCCGATCATTCGCGGCCTCGAAATTGCCAGCGAAGTTGCCGACGGCCCGCAATCGGCCATCGCCGAACAGGTAAAGAATGGCGTCGCCATTCGCATGGCCCTGCTTACGCGCGCATTGGGAATCACAGCGGCCTCGAAAGGAAAACGCAAATGAAGTCCATTCTCATTCGCGGAGGCCGTGTCATCGATCCCGCCTCCAGCCTCGATGCCGAGCGCGATATTTTACTGAAAGATGGACGTGTCTCCGCCGTCGAAGCTCCCGGCAAGTTGAACGGAGCGGCAAAGCAGGAAGCAGCCGAAATTCTCGATGCAAAGGGGCTCGTCGTCGCCCCCGGTCTCGTCGACATTCACGTGCATCTGCGCGAGCCTGGCCAGGGTTACAAGGAAACCATCGCCTCTGGCACCGCCGCGGCTGCCGCCGGTGGATTCACCTCCGTCTGCGCCATGCCCAATACCATTCCGGTCAACGACTCCCCGGAGATCACGCGCTGGATGCAGTCACCCGATCGCGGCGCGCATATCCGCGTATTTCCCATCGGTGCGGCGACGCGCGGCAGTATGGGCGAAACGCTCACCGAATACGGCGCGCTCAAGGCTGCCGGCGCAGTCGGCGTAACCGACGACGGCAAGCCCATCCTGGGCGATTCCATCATGCGGCAAACGCTCGCCGCCGCAGCTCGCGCAGGGCTCCCCGTCATTCAGCATGCCGAGGATACGCGCATGACCGGCGGCTGTTCCATGAATGCCGGCGCGCTGGCCTTCCGTCTGGGACTGCGCGGCATGCCGGTAGAAGCCGAGTCCAGCCTGGTTGAGCGCGATATTCGCTTGCTGGCTGAATTGAAAGACAGCCGCGCCCATCTGCATGTGGCGCATCTATCCACCGCAAAGGCGCTGGAAGCCGTGAAGCGCGCCCGCCGCAACGGCCTGCATGTCACTTGCGAAGTCGCGCCGCATCACTTTGTGCTGAACGAAGAAGCGGTCGCCGAATATAACACCCATGCCAAAATGAATCCGCCGTTGCGCGCCGAATCCGATCGTCAGGCCATGCTCGACGGCATTATCGAGGGCAGCGTCGATTCCATCGCCACCGATCACGCTCCGCACGCCGCGCATGAAAAGCAGCAGGAGTTCGAGCGCTCCCCAAACGGCATTACCGGCCTTGAAACCGCCCTGGGCCTCACCATCGCCGTGCTGCATGGCAAACATAAGCTTCCGTTAAGCCGCGTCATTGCGCTGTTGAGCACGCAGCCCGCTTCCGTTCTCAACCTGAAAGGACGCGGCAGCCTGGCGGCAGGCTCTTTTGCCGATGTGGTCATCTTCGATCCGAAAAAGCATTGGACCTTCCACGCCTCTGCATCGAAATCAAAATCGAAAAATACTCCGTTTGACGGCTGGACCATGACGGGGCAGGTTGCCGTAACCATCAGCGAAGGCCGCATCGCTTATCGGGCCGAATCGTTTTAAGCAATGGGCTTGCCCGTTTCATCCGAAGTCGAGCCCCTGCCTTCCACCCCGCCTGCAGTCCGGTATTTCTCGATAAAAATTACTAAAACGCTTAATTGGGGATGTTTGCCGCATTTCTCTCTTGACAGTCGAATTTTTATCCCCGTATAAACACTTTTGCGCCTGCTGATATCGATATCTCCGGGTTTCCGGGAAATCCTTTACCGGCTTACGGTATGTTTTCAGGGTTTTCTATAGATGGAAGTGCCGGAATATAAAAGGGTTATTGGGCAGCAGAGCTAAAACGTTTGAGTTTGTTTTATGTCAAGATAGTGCCCCAAAAATATTAGTCTGACGCAGCAATATTTGCTCTTTTGTGGACCTGGGAGGCCACATCTATGAAAGTCAATATCAGCCATCGTTATCTATTTCCAAGTTTGAAATTGATAACGATATCATTCTTGTTCTGTATACTCACCATCGCAGGCGTTTCTGCTTTTGCCCAAGGCGGCACCGGCACCATCAGCGGTACCGTGCTGGATACGCAGAGTGCGGTAGTTCCCAGCGCGCAGGTCACGCTGGAAAATACCACCAGCGGCGATAAGCGCGTCATCACCTCCAACGGCAGCGGGTTCTTCCATTTTGCATCGGTCCCGGTTGGCACTTACAAGGTTACGGTCGATGCCGCCGGTTTTGAGCCGTATATCGCCACCGACATTATCATTCACGCGGGCGACGACCGCACCCTGCCGCAGCTCGTCATGCAGGTATCAGGATCGAAGTCCACCGTTCAGGTTGTGGCTTCCGAAGCGGGCGTCATTCCGCTGGATAACGGAACGAGCAGCACCACGATCAACCAGGAGCTGGTAGAAAACGTATCCATTCAGGGCCGCGACGCCGCCGAGCTGGTCAAGTTCATGCCCGGCATGGGAATGAACAACGGTCTTTCCCAAACACCCTGGAACTCGCAGACAACCTCGACCAACAGCGGCCCAATTGGACAATTCTCCGCCAATGGCACCCAGCCCTACGGCGGCATGCAGATGACGCTCGACGGCGCCAGCCTGACCGACGTCGGCAACCAGGGAACGCAGATTGCCAATGTCAACCAGGATACGACGGCAGAATTCACCTACCTGAACGCTGCCTTCGGTGCCGATACGCCGCGCGGTCCCACAATCATCCAGATCGCCAGCAAGGCAGGCGGCCAGCAGTTCCATGGCAATGCCTACACCTATCTGCGTAACTGGCAGGCAAACTCCAACGATGCCTACTACAAGGCAGCGAATCCCGGCGCCAGCCGTCCCATGGACCACCAGGTATATCCCGGAGGCACTATCGGCGGTCCGGTCATCCTGCCGTGGACGGATTTCAACCGCAACCGCGACAAGCTCTTCTTTTTTGCCGGCTTCGAGAAGATGTTCCAGAACCCATTCCCGAACATCCACTTTCTGGATGTGCCTTCGGCGGGCATGCTGGCCGGTGACTTCAATCCAAACAGCACCACCTATACCGGCAAGGACAGCGGCGTGCCCGGCGCGCAGAGCTCCAGCTCCACCTGGTGGCAAACCTCTCAGACTCCCTGCCTTGCAGGCGCATCGCCGGCTCCGAACTACACTTCGTATTGCGGTGCGGGAAACACAACCAATCCCGGTTTCTCCGATTGGAACAACGGCGTGCTGGTCAATAAAGGCGCGATTGATCCGGACGGTTTAGCCCTGTTGACCTACCTCAACAAGCTACATCCGCCGAACATCGACCCTGCCACCCACAACGGCTATAACTACCAGTATCTGGATGCGCCTCCAGTGAACCGCTGGGAGCTGCGTCTCCGCGGCGATTACGACCCCACGCAAAACGACAAATTCAATGTGGTGTACACCCAGCAAAACGAAGCTGACATCAACAATTTCGGTATCTGGTGGTCGCCTGGCTCTGCGGCTCCGGTTCCATCGAGCCTGAATGCAACGACGCTTTCCAAAATGTGGACGGCAAACTATACCCGCATTCTCAACGCAACCACTACCAACGAAGCCGCCTTCTCTTACACCTATTTCACTTTCCCACCGGCCTTTACGAACCCCACAGCGATGATGGCTTCAACCGCCGGTTATACCACCTATGCTCCGTATGGACAGGTGGCAGACAACGCCTTCGATCAACTTCCGAACATCATCAGCTGGGGCAACGGCGCCAGCAACGGCAGCTATAACGGTGGCTTCTCCAGCATCTATGCGCCGCCTGCAATCAAGGCCTTCAACAACGGCTACGGAAACATCAAGAAAGCCTGGGCATGGCAGGACAACTTCTCCAAAGTATGGGGAACGCACACTCTCAAGGCAGGCTTCTTCTGGTCGGATAACAATCAGACACAGACCACCGGATACGGAACCTGGACTCAGGGCATGATCGAGTTCGATGACTGGTCCTCTTACACCACCGGCAACCAGTTCGCCGATATGCTGCTTGGTCATACCGATGGCATTACGCAGGCGGGTGCGGCTCCTGTTCACGACATGACCTACAACGAGTGGGCCATCTACGCGCAGGACTCCTGGCATGCAACCCACAAGCTCACCCTCAACTACGGTGTCCGTTTCGATCACGAAGGCCAATGGTACCCGGTCAAAGGCAATGGCCTTGCCGTGTGGGACGCCGCTGCCTACGCGCTCGACTCGAATAACGACTCCGGTGTTCCCAGTGTGGTTTGGCCCGGCATGCGGTGGCACCAAAATAAGAGCAGCGTGCCCATCTCAGGCTTCATCTCCAGAACTCTCATCCCCGATCCGCGCGTAGGTTTTGCCTATGACATTCATGGCGACGGCAAGACGGTTGTTCGCGGCGGCGTCGGTATCTATCACTGGCAACTTTCAGAAGGCGACATCGATCCGGCTCTGAGTCCTTCCTGGAATGTCCCGAGCGTCGTAACCGGCTCCACCAGTTCCTATGCAGCTCTTGCTGCGCCGCCCTCGCCAGGCGGCACCTGGTGCGCTCTGCCCCAGGGAGCCGACGCCAGCAAGCCCAATAGCGCATACGGTGGCAATACGTGCCCCAGCGGTATTGATGCCATCAAGGAAGGCGAAGACAAGACACCTTACACCATGAACTGGGTTGCCATGGTCGATCAGGAGCTTCCCGGACATATGGTTTTCGAGCTCCAGTACATCGGCAACCATACCGACAACGCATTGCTCACCGGCAATGGCACCACGGAAAACTTCTACTCCAACATCAATAAGATTCCGGTAGGCGGACTGTACGGCACGTATCACCTCACCGGAGCTCCCAACGATGGCCAGAATCTCTGGGATATGAGCTGCGCCACCGGACGTTGCGGAGTATCAAGCAGCGATTACTACTCCGGCTATCGTCCATATAAAAACTATGGCGTGCTGAATGTCATCCAGCACGGCAGCTACTCCAACTACAATGGTATGGTGCTTGCTCTGCAAAAGCAGACGGGCCGCTATACCCTCCTTGCCAACTACACCTGGAGCAAGGTCATGGGTATCCGCGATGGACAGAGCGACAACGGCTCCGGCGACGGTACCATGATCGATCCCTTCAATCTGCGCGCCAACTATGGACCTCTGGCGTACGACCATACGCACATCTTCAACACCGCGTATGTCCTCCATCTACCCGGCACTCATAGCACTGCCCTCATGAACGCCCTGACCAACGGCTGGGATCTCTCAGGCGATGTCCAGGTGCAGAGCGGCGCTCCCATTCAGCCGAATACTTCCGGCACCCTGAATGTGAGCTGGGGTTATAGCGCCTCGTCGGCAAAGGGCAACAATCTGCAGCCCAGCAATACATACCTGCTCGGCACCAATGCAGTTGTGCTCGTGCCGTATCTGAGCTGCGATCCGCGCGGCACGCAGGGCAAGGGATATTTCAATCCCAACTGCTTTGAGACGCCGACTACGATGGGGCAAAACGGTCCTGCCGTATGGCCCTACATCCACGGGCCCGCATACAGCAACGCCGATCTTGCGGTTGCGAGAAACTTTAAAATCACCGAGCGGCAGAACATTCTCTTCCGTGCCTCTGCCTTCAACTTCCTCAACCACCCCCTGCCGACCTTCGGGTTGGGTAGCGATCTCAACCTGAGCATGTCTTGCAATTCCAGCACGCAGGATTCGCTTACCCCCACCTGCGACGGCGGCGGCAGAAACACGAACAACGGTACTCACGGAACCACAGGCTCACCCGCCTATGAAACCGGACGCCGTGTCGTGGAAGTAGCTCTCAAGTACAGCTTCTAAACAAGCTGATACTTGCAACCAGAGGAGCCCTGAATTGGGCTCCTCAATTTTTCTGATTAAAGCTTCACTTTGGAGGGGTCGAAGTCGGGTCTCGGATATTCCATCTTCAGCTTGCCGATGGTATTGACCAGAATCTCCGAGATGGCCACGTTGCGATACCACTTGTGATCGGACGGGATGATGTACCACGGAGCATGCTTGCGGCTGGTGTTCTCAATCGCATCCTCATAGGCCTTCACATACTTCTGCCAATATTTGCGCTCTGCGAAATCCTCGCTGCTCAGCTTCCACTGCTTCTCTTTGTTCGCCAGCCGCTCGGCCAGCCGGTCCGTCTGCTCCTCATGGCTGATATGCAGAAAGAACTTCAGAATCGTAATGTTGTTTTCCGCCAGCATGCGTTCAAAATCCACAATCTGCCGAAAACGCTGCTCGGCAACCGCATCCGATATCTGCTTATGTACGCGTGTCACCAGAACATCTTCATAATGCGACCGGTTGAAAATACCGATTGTGCCGAACTGTGGAACCGCCCGGTGCGCCCGCCACAAAAAATCATGCTTCCTTTCCAGTGGGGTCGGTACTTTAAATGAAGTCACGTTACAGGCCTGCGGGTTCACCCCGGTAAAAATATGGCGGATGGTGCCGTCTTTGCCCGCGGCATCCAGGCCCTGCAGCACAATAAGCACCGCGTGACGACAATCTGCCGTCAGCAATTCCTGCAGTTCATCGAGCCGCTGGCGATGCCGTTCAAGATCGACCGCAGCCTCGTCTTTATTCTGATAGATTCCGGTTTCCGCAGTGGGGAAGTGGGAGAGTTTTACTTTTTGATGCGGTTTTACAAGGTAGGGACTAGAGGTTGGCCGTCCAGCCATGGATTCTCCCGGGACTCACCTCTGCGGAGGACGCCGCCCTCCGCAGGGTATGGCCCAAACATTACTTCGTCTGCGGTGTCGCTTCGGTCTTTGCAACAGGCTCGGCTTTGGCAGCGTCGTTGTTGCCGCCCTTAATGCCGTCTTTAAAGCCGCGCAGGCCTTCGCCGAGGCCTTTGCCGAGTTCAGGCAGCTTGCGCGGTCCGAAGATCAAAAGCGCAATGACGAGGATGATAAGCAGATGTGTCGGTGTGAACAGATTGTCCAGCATAAGTGGGATCTCCCGCGCACGCGCGGAAATTTCCTCCGTTTCCAATATTGTCGCACAGAGATAAGCACCACGCTACCTGCAGAAAATCAAGCGGTCAAGCCCGTTCACGCCACCAACTGTTCGATCATTGCCTGCGCGCTCTCCCTGGCCTTCTTTCGGCCCTCTTCTCCGCCGGCCATGGTCCCTTCGGCAATGACAAACTCGGAATGCGTGATGCCCAGAAAGGACAGTACCGCATGCATATAGCTCTCGGCATGCTCGCCGGCTGCAAAGGGCGATTCCGGACCGTAAGCAGCGCCACGCGTGATCGCAACAATCGCCCGCTTCTTGCCCATCAATCCCACGGCCCCATTGGGACTGTAAGTAAAGGTTTTGCCCGGCACTACAATCATATCCACCCATGCCTTGAGTTGTGTCGGAATGCCGAAGTTGTACATGGGCACACCGATCACCACCGTATTCGCCGCAAGAAATTCGTCCAGCATCTTCTGGCTGTCGTCGCGTATGCTCTGCGCCGCGCTGTCGAGCGGCCCGGCCATCGCCGCGGAAGGATGATCTCCCGGAAGCGTGGCCAGCGTCATATGCGCGGGTGGCGCGGCTACCAGATCCCGATATATCACTTCCGCATGCTTGTTCGTCTTTCGCAGCTTGTCCACAATGGAAGCAGTCAGTTGGCGGCTCATCGAATATTGACCCAAAATGCTCGCATCTACATGAAGAATCTTCATCAGCAATATCTCCCGGCAACATGAAATAGGTAAGAATCCTCAACCGCCGTCACAAAACGGCAGCTTGATTCGTCACCACCATGACGAAACGCAGCAAGGGAGTGTGACAGGATGCCGCCTCAACCGTGGCTCACCGAACAATTTGAAGCCAGCCGCAGCCACTTGAAAGCCGTTGCCTACCGCATGCTCGGCTCGCTCGGAGAAGCCGAAGATGCCGTGCAGGAAGCCTGGCTCCGGCTCAATCGTTCTGAGCTGAGCAAGGTAGAAAACCTGGCTGGCTGGCTCACCACGGTCGTAGCCCGTGTCTGCCTCGATGTGCTGCGCTCCCGCAAATCCCGGAGCGAAGAAGAGCTGGACGACCAATGTGCCGTACCCGCGCTGCAAACCCGCATCAACCCCGAGCAGGAAGCCATGCTGGCCGAATCCGTAGGCCTGGCGCTCTTGGTTGTGATGGAAAAGCTCACGCCCGCCGAGCGTCTGGCTTTTGTGCTGCACGACATGTTCGGTGTGTCCTTCGAAGACATCGCTGAGATGATCGATCGCACTCCCGTGGCCACGCGCCAGCTTGCCAGCCGCGCCCGCCGCAGAGTGCAGGGCGTCGAGGTCGCCGCCTCAGCCAGCCTGTCCCAACAACGAGCAGTGGTGGAAGCCTTCCTCGCAGCTCTGCGCGCCGGAGACATGCAGGGTATCCTCGCCGTCCTCGATCCTAATGTCGTGCGCCGTGCCGATCCCGGCGCCGCCGCCTCCGCGCCCAGGGAAATTCACGGCGCCATCGCCGTCACCGAAGAAGCGCTCAAAAATGTCGCACGCGCACAACTTGCCCAAGTCGTCCTCATCGATGGCGCTGTCGGTGTCATCGTTGCGCCTCAGGGAAAGCTGCGCATCGCCCTGAGCTGCAGGGTAGAAGGAGAAAAAATTGTCGAATTCGAGGTGATCGGCGACCCCGCACGCCTCAGCCGCCTCGATATAGCTTTACTGCCCGATTGATAGCTTTATCCGAAACTGTATTACAGTATCTCACCATACATGCAATCACGAACCGCATCGGAGCAAGTGCAAATGGTCGCCGCCATCCGCACCAGCCTGGATACGCAATTAGATCGCTTCTGCTATTGAAGAATTCGAGAGCTTCCGGCTGAGCAGGATTCCGCCGATGAGGAAGTAGAGAGCCCCAAAGATCGCATATCCTCCCACATCCTTAATGTGACGTTTATCTTGAAGGCCGAGCAGCAGGAAGGCAATTCCGGCAAGTGCCGACTGAGCGCCGCTCACGATCATGCTCCACTGCCCGCCGCCCAACTGCTTGCGCCGAATGACGCCGACGACCAGTTGGAGAACACCCGCGCCCAACGCCCATACGCCAAAGATCGCAACCGCATAGATCGGAGTCGCAAATACCGTCAGGCCTATGCCGATGGCCGCCGCCACCCCGAGCGCCGCGTTGATGATTTGCGAAGTCCGTGACGATCCCGACTTGCTGAAAGTGTTGAGGTCGTAGATAGTGCAGGCGACATCCCATAGCGGATAAAGAAGAAACAGCACTGCGGCCACCTGAGGCTGATGGGTCGCGGTCGAGATGACGAATGCCGCCCATGCCACTTGAAAGGCTGTGCGGACGAAGTAGAGGTTGCGTAAAGAGCGTGTGGAGTTCAGCGATATGGTTTCCATTTTTTGTCTCACTATCTTCTAGTTGGTAGATTATGACGTTACAGAAAGCCCAATACAGATGAGCTTCCAAAATCGGGTTAGGGCCTGGGTGGGGAAATCCGTTGAAGTGCCGCCTGTGAAAGCGATCGAAAGAGATCGCAGTTGCCGGTCGCGCGTGCGGAAAGCATCGCGCCATGCAGGACGGCGATCAGCATCTGGGCCTCCGTTGCAACCGTCCCCTGGAGTCGTAGCGCCCCTGCTCGCGTTCCGGCTTTCAAGGTTCGCTCAAACCAATCCGTCAGCATGGAAAAATGCAGACGGACTTCGGCTTGAATTTCTGCCGGCAGCGAGGGCATCTCCGCGCCCAAAAGTGCCCCAATGCAAAAAGACATAGTCTGGCCTTCAATGCAGCCTTCCCAATATTTGAAATAGTTCCGGATGCGCCCCAGGGGGTTCTCAACCTGATTGTCGAGCGCCTTCATTCCCTCCGTGATTCTGGCCCGATGGCGCCTGAGGGCAGCGACCACCAGCCCCGCCTTCGTCGGGAAATGATGGTGAATGCTCGCCTTCCGAATCTGTACCGTTTCCGCAATATCGGCGTAGCTGAAGGCCGAATATCCTCGATCGATGAGGAGGGCGTTCGCTGCGTCCAGAATCCGTTCTGCTGTTTCTCCCTGCATGTATACTCAGACTACCAACTAGTAGGGTTGGATACAGTTTTTTTTGCGCAACCTCCCCTAGAACCGGACGGGTCGTCCAGTCCTGTCTCGATTTCTAATTGCCCGCGCCCGTTATCATGACCGAGGAGGGAATCATGAAGCTCCTTCTCACTTCAGCAGGCATCAGCAACGCGAGCATCCACAATGCATTAGTCGACTTGCTCGAAAAGCCAATCGCAGAGGCGAGTGCACTTTTCATCCCGACCGCGATTTACGCCTTTCCCAGTGAAAACCCTTTCCCCCACGGCACTGAAATCGCAGCCAGAATGATCCGCGGAACAATCGGCGACCCTTTCTGTAATTTGGACTGGAAGTCTTTCGGCGTGCTGGAGCTCACTGCATTGCCAAGCATTCAGAGAGAGCGTTGGATCCCGCTTCTTCAACAGACCGACATTCTTCTGGTCGGGGGCGGAGATTGCCAATATCTCACCTACTGGATGCAGCAATCTGGACTTGCTGACCTTCTGCCCGCGTTGCTGGGCCGAATGGTTTACGCGGGGGTAAGCGCCGGCAGCATGATCATGACCCGCTTCGGAACAACTTACGGCGGTCATGCTTTGCCGAGCAATACAGACAAATCGCTGGGTTTGGTCGACATCGCGTTGCACCCGCATCTCGATCACGAATGGTTTCCGGAGAATTCCCTCGCCAACCTGGAAAAGTTGGCTGCTACCCTTTCTGTGCCGTCCTACGCCATCGATGACCAAACGGCCCTGAAGGTGGTTGATGGTAGCGTGGAAGTCATTTCAGAAGGCCATTGGAAACTGTTCAACGCATAAGCGTCCCGTTAAATGGGGCTATAGTGCCGCCGCTCAGCGCGGGCACCAAGCTGCCAATCTCAATCGAAGTTTGTTGACCTCGTCACTGTTTCCCACTCTGAGAACTCGGCGCGCAGCGCTTCAAGTTCCTTATTTACATACTCCGAGGCGTCCGAGCCAAGAAGCAGATGAAGCGGAGGGTTCGGTGTGTCCAGAAATTCGGCGAGCACCTTGCCCGCTTTGGCAGGATCACCCGGTTGCCGCCCGCTCCTTGCCTTTCGCGCTTCACGGATCGGATCGAAAATGGGGTCGTAGTCGGGAATATGTCGTTCCGCACGAACCATGAATCGCCCCGCCCAGTCCGTGCGGAACATTCCCGGCTCAACAGCCGTAACGAAAATGCCCAGCGGCCTCACCTCTTTCGCCAGGGACGACGAGATTCCTTCCAGCGCGAACTTGCTGCCGTGATAGTACGACAGTCCCGGCATCGTCATCAGGCCGCCCATCGAAGTCACGTTCAGGATACGGCCCTCGCGCCGCTTCCGCATAAATGGCAGAACGGCCTTGATCATCGCAACCGCTCCAAAGACGTTTACCTCGAACTGCTTGCGAAGCGCATCCATGGAGCTTTCTTCCAGTGTTCCTTCGTGTCCGTATCCGGCATTGTTGATGAGCGCATACACAGGGCCGACGCTGCGCTCGACCTCTTCGACGACGGCGGCAAGGGGGCAGGCTCATCTGTTACATCAAGGACTCTCGCGAAAGAGTCTCCTGGCCGGATCGCTTCGATCTCAGCCACGGCCTTCTCCTGCCGCACCGTTCCCACCACTGTGAAATCCGCATGCGCCAGGGCTGTAGCGAAACCTTTGCCCAATCCGCTGTTGGCTCCCGTCACAATGACCACTCGTCTCATATCATCCCTCGCGCGATACCGCCGGTATCGTTACTCAGAAATACGATACCTGCGGTATCGTGAAAGTGCAAGTTCTTCGTGGGAGGTGTGATGTCGAATCCGATCGGACGACCCCGGAGTAAGACAGCGCATGAGGCCATCCTGAAAGCTGCTCTTCAACTTGTGAAGAAGCGCGGCTTCCGGCTGGTCACTGTCAATGAAATTGCTGCAGAGGCCGGCGTCGGAAAGATGACCATCTACCGGCACTGGCCCAACAAGGCAGCGCTGGTCATGGATGCGCTGCTCGTGCTCATCGGGAGCGAGACCGCATTCCCAGGTGCAGGGAGCGCCCTGGAAAGCCTGCGCCGTCAGTTGAACCTGCAGGCAGCCTTCTTTCGAAGCCAGAACGGAACCCTGATCCGATCACTCATCGCGGAAGCTCAGTCGGATGCGGAGCTTGCCGTTGCCTTCCGCGAACGTTGGCTCAGCCCGCGACGGGAGGGAGTTCGGCAAACCATCGTGGCCGCGATCGTCGAGGGAGAAATCAGGAAAGATATCGACATAGACGCGGCTATCGATCTTCTCTATGGTCCGTTTTACTACCGGCTCCTGCTGGGCAGCGGCCCGCTCGATGACAGCTTCGTCGGGAAGGTGTACGCGCAATTCCTGCAAGGTCACAGGGCAAGTGAAACGCCCAAAGCGGGCAAACGTCCTTCGGGATAAAGAGAAACGCCCTACTCGGAAATGACCGAGCGTGCGGACTGCTCAATAAGCGCATCGGCCTGTCGGCATAAATCGAGAATCAGACTTCGCCGATTGCCGAAAACTGGCCGACCTGCTGCGGACTTTCAACCGGGAGGGAAGGGATAGTTCAGCAGTTCCCAATCCCACGCCTTCGTCCCGCCTTCGGCATTCGGAATATAGCAAGCTGTTGGGTACTCTCGTGATCGACCTTAAGCGTGAAGATGCTTCGTATGAGGCTGCGCTTCTCGTCTTCTTGCTGGAATTTGTATCCAAATTGCGCGTAAAACATGACAGCTGCTGCGCCGACCGCATTGACAGCCCGATCCAAAGTGGCGACCTCCAGGCACTCCTCACGGTTGTGCTTCGTCTGATTGTAGGCGTTATACCAACCGAGAGATTGTGTGGGAGATTGCACGGTCCATTTCATGAAGGGGGCAATGGTCGGAAAGTCGGGGTAAGACCTGAGATTCAAGGAAAAGCTGTCTAGGAGCATCGGGTTGAGTAGTTTCACATAGTCTTTTGTCGTCAAGCGATCTCCGTTATAACCGTTCGCTTTGAGAACAGCGGCCCACGATGCCTCTACCTCCATCGCAGCGAGGAGTAATAACTCCCGAATCTTGTGGCCGTGGGTCTGCAGATTCGCCTTCGCTGGCTCGACTGTTTCAAAGATGTCCTGCATCTTCGTTAATAGAAGCTTCAATGCGACGAAGGATTGGGTTATCGCCTTCTCATCGATCGTCTTGTGCAGGCTTCCGGCGGTGTTGAGGGGCAAAGAGATGCGCCTGTAAGCGGTCCCTGGTCTATATTCCGATTCCTTGGGCTCAGGGTCGCCAAAATTCGTTTGAATCCACGATTTCAGTGTATGAAGGTCCTTGTTTTGGTCAATTGGCGCGTGCCGTGCGGACCCACCAAAGTTCAGGCCCGAATACCACCATCGCCCTGCGGAGAAATACGCGACACCGTGCCGGAAGCGGTGAATGTCTGGCGTGACCGGGTTGTCGTGAAAGAGATTCCGAAAGAAGATAGTTGGCTGCATGTCGATTCTGATCCAGTTAGTCCAGCGAGGCAATGACCTTGCTCGACTTAAGTCAAATCGCCACGTCACTCATGGAAGTAGGATTGGTAACAGAAAGTCATCTTCTCATCACCAATTCGTCTCTATAAAAATGGCCGCTGGCGAATTTCGTAACAGACTCATTATCCATCCCGTTAATTCGTCAAAGGCCGTATCGCATCCAGCCGTTTCAGCGCCATCTCCAGAAATCCGGTCAGGCTCTCGCCCGCGCCCATCGTCAGCCGCCGATTGACCTTCAGCAGCGGATAAATCCTCGATCCCCCAATTTCCAGCGTGGGCACGGCAAACTGCCCGCCCGGATACACGCTCATCGTCCAGTCCGCATCGTAGCGGCGGCGGAAAACCTCCCCGAAATAGCTGCCCCAGAGCTTCGTCAGCCATTCCATATCGCCTTCGGGCGCAGATGGAAGCGAGGCCAGAATTTCTTCCAGCGCAGCCACGGAATCGGCTGAGTAATCAAGCTTTTTGCCATATTCTGAAGCTGCCGCGCGAACAGCTTCGTCTGCGTACGCTCGCATCATGGCGTTCAGGGAGTCAAATGTAGAGCTGGCGAGTTTTTCTCTGGTTGTCATCGGATCCGTTGGAAATTGGGGTGCTCCAATCTGACAGAATACCGCTTCGCCATGTATCTTTGAAATTTACAGGTAAATTGCAGCGGGGTATCTCCGCTGCACGATTTGTGGAGGTTTTGTTCTGTTGAGAAGCACGCGTTTTTTCTTCCTTGCTCTTGTGGCATCTGCCGTTTTTGTTTGCAGCACCTATAGTCAGGCGCAACAATCTCAGACTCAGTCCACGACTCCGTATCAAAGTCCGACGACCACCCAGACCGTAGCTCCAAATTACGCCCTCGCCGGTGTGCGCTACGACTATCGTTGGGAGCTTTACGGCGGCTTTGCCTATTCCCACTTCGACGCGGGCCCGACCCTCTTACAGGGCGCAAATCTCGGCGGCTTCGATATTCAGGGCGCGCGCTTCTTTACCCAGCGCTGGGCCGCTGCCGCAAACGTGCGCGGCTACTATGGCACCTCCGGCGTCATCCCCAACCCCTACAACATCAAAGGGCCGTTTGTGAGCGAGCACATGTTCCTGGCAGGCCCTGAATGGCGCGGCCCCAGCAATGAGCACGCCTCACTGACGCTGCACGCCCTGGTCGGCGGCGCCTACGGCAATTTTGAGCACGATATCGACAATGTTCCTCCGGGACAGCTCGGTCTTTTCAGCAACCAGCTGGCCTTTGGCGGCGCGTTTGGCGGCTCTATCGATCTGAACCGCTCCCCCCGCCTCGCCTTCCGGATTTCTCCCGATGCCACGTTGACCGATTTCGGCAGCGCAGGGCTCAAGGAGCAGTTCGCCATCTCCGTTGGCATTGTCTATCGTTTGGGAAAAGGCTTGAAGTAAGCAGTTTTTAAAGAAATGCGGGCTGGATGGCGGGAAAGTCATCCAGCCCATTCGCTTTTTATGAAGAACAACGTTTCGTCGTGAAAGTGGCCACGTTCGCCGCCCCGGAAGCGCGGTTCAACATTCGCATCTCCCGTTTCATCGCAGGAATCTGATACACCAGAGGAGAAAAGTATGCAGTCAAGAACACTGGGAACGCAGGGCCTGAAAGTTGCGGCGATTGGGCTGGGATGCATGGGAATGTCGGATTTCTACGGCCCGCGCGATGAATCCGAATCGATCGCAACGCTTCACCGCGCGCTCGACCTCGGTATCGATTTTTTCGATACAGCGGACATATACGGCCCGCACAAGAACGAAGAGCTGCTGGGCCGCGTCCTTAAGCCTCACCGCGATAAAGTCCTGATCGCTACCAAATTCGGCAGTGTCCGCAATTCCGACGGCAAGCGCGGCGTCAACGGCACCCCGGAATATGTTCGTTCCGCCTGCGATGCCAGCCTGAAGCGCCTCGGCATCGACACCATCGACCTGTATTATCAGCATCGCGTCGATCCCAACACCCCCATCGAAGAAACCGTAGGGGCCATGGCCGAGCTGGTCAAAGCAGGAAAGGTGCGCTACCTCGGCCTCTCCGAAGCGGGCGCCCAAACTATCCGCCGCGCGCATGCCGTGCACCCCATCTCCGCTTTGCAGACCGAGTATTCCCTCTGGAGCCGCGATCCCGAAGAGGAAATTCTTCCCACCGTGCGCGAGCTCGGCATCGGGTTTGTTGCCTACTCTCCGCTCGGGCGTGGGTTCCTCACCGGCCAGATTCGCAAGCCGTCCGATCTGGCCCCCGATGACTGGCGTCACAGCTCTCCGCGGTTTCAGGGAGAAAATTTCCAAAAGAATCTGGATCTGGTAACGAAGATCAAGGAAATTGCCGACAAACGAAAGGTGAAAGCATCGCAGCTGGCGCTGGCATGGGTCCTCGCCCAGGGTAACGATATTGTTCCGATCCCCGGCACCAAGCGTCGCAGCTACCTCGAAGAAAATGCAGCCGCGGCTGAAATTGAGCTCTCAAAAGAAGAGCTGGCAACACTCGACGCGATCGTTCCCAAAAATGCGGCGCAAGGAGATCGATATGCGCCGGAAATGATGGCTATGCTAAGTCTTTAATCTTATGGAGTCCGAATTCGGACAGTTTTGTCCGGATTCGGACATTTGCGGATAGGTTTTCATAAGCAAACTGAACAGAATCAGTTACTTTTTTACTACTGAGGCTGGCCCGCTGGTTGCTAACAGATACTGGTAGAACAAGTCTACAAGTTTGCAAAGGCTACACTTTCCTATGAAGCGGTTCGGTTGCTTCCAGCTTGATGCAGCAAATGAATGCCTATGGAGTGAAGGCAAACAGGTGGCGCTCGCCCCGAAGCCTTTTGCCGTGCTGCGTTATCTGGTCGAAAATCCGCAACGCCTCGTAACTCATGACGAACTGCTGGACGCGCTCTGGCCCGAAACCTACGTGCAGCCCCAGGTGCTGCGCACCTACGTCCTCGAGCTGCGCAAAGTCCTATGCGACGATCCGGACGAGCCGCAGTTCATCCAGACAGTGCCCAAGCGCGGCTACCGTTTCCTGGCCAAGGTCACCTCGGTTCGCGCCGAATCCGTAGAAGATGAGGACCTCTGCGCCTCCGCCATCGTTGGCCGCGCTCCCGAGCTGGAAAAGTTGCGGAGAGACATCGAGCGCGCCTCCCGGGGAAACCGCCAGCTTGTCTTCCTGACCGGGGATGCCGGCTCCGGAAAAACCTCCCTAGTCGATGCCTTCTGCCGCCTCGTTTGCGGCGACGACGGCGCGCGCCTGGCTCGCGGGCAAAGCGTCGAAGGCTTCGGAGGCAAAGAGCCGTTTTATTCTGTGCGCGAGGCATTCGGCCAGTTAAACAGCCACGAGAAATCCAGCCAGATACTGGCCCGCATGCTGCCCGCCTGGTTCGGAAAACGCTCCGAGTCCGAGCTCAGAGCTCCGGCGCTCGGCGACATCTGCGAAGCCGTCGAAGCGCTCGCGCAGAGCGAGCCGCTCTTGTTGGTCCTTGAAGACCTTCACTGGGCCGATGCCTCCACGTTCGACCTGCTTTCCGCGCTTGCCCGCCGCCGGGGCAATTTCAAGCTGATGATCCTCGCCAGCTACCGCCCATCCGAGATAGACGGCCACCATCCCCTGCGCGAGCTCAAAGAGGACCTCTCCACCCGCCGCCTTTGTTGCGAGATTCAGCTCGGCCCTTTGACCCGCAACGCCATCTCCGAATATCTCCGTCAGCAGCTCACTACTGAAGCGCTCCCACCCGGCCTGGCCAGTTTCGTGCATCAACATTCCGAAGGAAACCCGCTCTTCATGGCGGCCACCGTCGAGCATCTGCGCAGCCAGAATCTTCTCGTCGCAAAGGATGGAGAATGGCAGCTCAGCATGCCGCTGGCTGAAATCGAACTGGGCATTCCCGAGGGCTTGCAGGGAATCATCGAGCTGCAACTCGGCAAGCTCAGCGAAAGCGAGCGCCGTCTGCTCGAAGCAGGCAGCATCGTCGGAGCCATCTTCCCCGCATGGGCCGCCGCAGCCGTGCTCCGCGAAGACGTGGCCGATGTTGAAGACTCCTACGCCTCGCTCGCGCGTCGCACCCGCCTGCTCAACGCCGCCGGCCAGGACGAGCTGCCCGACGGCACCCGCTCTACCTTCTACGTCTTTGCCCACAGGCTTTTCCGCGAAGCTCTTTACTCGCGGCAATCCGCCGCCCGCCGCGCCGACCGTCACCGCCGCGTCGCCGAGCGCCTCAAAACCCTCTTTGCCGACAGCGAAAGCAGCGTAGCCTCGGAGCTCGCCCATCACTATGAAGCCGCAGGCGCATGGAAGGAAGCCATCGACGCCCTGCAGCTCGCCGCCGATACCGCCGCCAGCCGCGAGGCCGACCACGCCGTGCGCGACTTGCTGAAACACGCCCTCGAATTAAGCAGCAACCTGAAAGCCGAAGACCGCAAGCTGATCGAACCGAGCCTGCTGAATCGCCTGAAACAGTACCCCGACCTCACCCCCCTGCAAATGGCGTAAAGCCAGACCCGAAAAGAAATCGACCGTACTGTTCAGACGCTTTGTTTCCGCAAACGACGTTTCTCGTTACTAATTTTCAATCGCGGCGCACCTCAATGATTGAGGTTTGAGATTGATCACGATCGGTCCGTAAATGTTGCAAATCCCGATGGCATGCTGAGTTAGTAATTTGGCACGAAGCCATCGGTACGTGGAAGCATGGTTCTGGACGTTTAGCTCGGAAGCAAGGCAATGGCTTGGAGTCTGTCAACGATGATAGGAACCCGAGCTTGGTCGACGACGAACCCAGGAAGGACGTCCATAAATCGTGGTTCCGCTAGAAGGCCTGAAGATGCTGCTGACAAATAGGTTTGAAGTTCGGGACTGGTGGCCGCGATTTCGCCGAGAAGGGAAGGACGCCCCTCCACAATTGCGATGAAATCTTCAAGATCGTGGCTAGAAGCGAAGTCATCCTTCCCACGGCTTCGAAACGCTTCCATCTTGGTGCCTAGGAAGTGAGGAGCAGAAATGACCCGGATGGTCGTTCCACTCGGCAGCATGAAAGGAACTGCCGATTCCAAGGCACTTGCATACCAGCGGTTAGTGTATCCGAGTACTTGCTCGTCAAGAGTAAGTACATCAACTTTCAGGCTACCGTATCGCCATCTGCAAGCCAGTGGGGCTTCGCCGTCTTCGCCCATGTCCTCAGTGAAGCCCTGAGCCTTGAGTCTCTCTGAAAATCCTATGTAGCCGACATAGGTGATGATCTCTGCGATGACATCGACGTCTGTAGTTCCGCGAATCTCAGACGCGGCATCATCCGTTATCAGAATTCCAAGGGTGACCCCACCCACGAATACGATTTCGGGAAGAAAAGCCTTGAGTCTTGATGCTGCTTGCTCAAGTAGCAAGCGATTAGGATCGGCCATAGCGATTGAACTCCTTCTGCAAATGTTCTATGGCTCGATTTTTTTCACGCACACGTCCGGTTCTCACCGCATCGCAGAGTGCCAGAAGTTTATAGAGCCTGTCGTCGCGTAGTGCAGCCTGTGGCGCATTTTTATAGAGCGGATCCAACGATAAACCTCGCGCCGTACCTTCCGAATACGCCCAGACGTAGGAAGGCTCCGCACTTTGCAAGAATTCCGATTTCAGTGGCTCAACTCCTATAGCAGTTGGCAGTCCTCGGGTCAAACCTTCAACTTTCGGAGGAAAGACGTATCGTAACCCATGGCTAAGAAATTCCAAGAGAGCCGTCTTATTGACCCGCTTCTCCATATCCGATCGATAGAGGAGTCCTGCATGTTGGCATCGTTGCAGGGACTTGGAAACCTCCGATTGAGCGAGGCATAGATCCTCAGCCACCTGTTTTACAGGTATATTGGGGTGCGACGTGATAGCCAGCTTTAGTAGAATGACTACATCTTGACCAAGCATGATTAGGATAGATTGTCAAAAAATATTCAAATTTGCAAATCGGAATATTGAATGGTGAAGTAATAAGCCACAAACTTCCCGAAAACTACTTTTTTCAAAACGCTTGGGCAAAATTTTAATCGATCCTATTCCTTCTGATACCGCGCCAGCACATCCTCCAGCGTCACAATTCCTTCCAGCGTGCCTTTGCTGGCCCGGTTCATAATCGGCAGCAGCGGCCACCGAGGAAAGTAAGGCAGCGCACTGTCGAGCGGCAGGTCGGGAAACAGTATCGGAACCCGCTCCTTCGGCAATGCCTGCTCGATGGGCGTCTCCTGGTTCAGCGTAGCGCTGCATGCGATAAGCTCACCGGCTGTCATCCCATACCATGACCCATCCCACAGCGACACCAGAAAGGCGTCACTTTGCGTCGCCGTCACCATCTGGGAGACGCTGGCAATCGTCTGGCTGCCTTTCACAATCGGCACCTGCACCGGCAGAAGCGCATCCTCAATGTGCAGGCCGGATTCCTCCCGCGCTTCTTCCATCGACGGTAGCTCAAGGCCATCCTGATGCGTAAAGACCTCGAAGATCGGCACCGG
This sequence comes from Alloacidobacterium sp., assembly GCA_035547425.1. Lineage (GTDB taxonomy): Bacteria > Acidobacteriota > Terriglobia > Terriglobales > Acidobacteriaceae > Alloacidobacterium. The sequence continues at coordinate 166,342 of DASZUU010000043.1, forward strand.
CTGCAGGCCGCGTGACATGAGATACGCAATCATATTGGCCAGAATCACCGGCACAATAATCGAATAATTCCCGCTGACCTCCAGCACCATGAAAACCGACGTGAGCGGAGCGCGCAGGAATCCGGCAAAAAGCACGCCCATCCCCACCAGCGCATAGGAGCCGACCGTGCCCGTCAGGTGCGGAAAGAAGAGCTTCTCGAACGATCCCACCGACGCCCCCAGCATGGCTCCGATAAAGAGTGTAGGCGCAAACATGCCGCCCGGCGTCCCGCTGGAAAAGGAGAGCGTCGTCGCCAGAATCTTCAGCAGCGCCAGTGCCAGCAGCAGCTTCCAGGCAAATTGCCCGTGCATCGCCTGGTCGATGACCTCGTACCCCGGCCCCATTACCTGCGGAAAGCCGACAAACCCGATCAACCCCACCAGAAGCCCCGCCACCCCCGGCTGGCAATACTGTGTCCACCGCGGCATGGCCCGCAACCGGGGACGCAGATAGCCCAGCGCCTTCGAGAACACCAGCGCCGCAAAACCCCCCGCCACCCCCAGCACCGCATAAGCAATCAACTCCCGCGGATCCCGCAGCGTAACCGGCGGAATGCGAAAAATAGGCTCCGCGCCCCAGAACCAGCGAGCGACAACAACACTCGAAATCGCAGAAAGCACGACCGAGCCGAGAACCGCGGCGCTCCAACGCCCAATGACTTCCTCAATCACGAAAAGAATCGCTGAGATGGGAGCATTGAAGGCAGCGGCCAATCCGGCCGCCGCGCCGATAGGAGCAAACAACCGCAACCGCTGCCGGGAGAGATTCAGCTTTCGCGCCACCATGGATGCGACCCCGGCGCCAATCTGCAGCGAAGGATCCTCCGGCCCGAGCGAGTGGCCGGCGCCGATGGCAAGCGCTGAAGTGATGAACTTCCCGATCACCGTCTTGAACGAGATGTAGCCGTTATAGATGTAAAGCGCCGCTTTGGTCTGGTTGACTCCGCTGCCCCGCGCCGCCGGGAAGAATTGCTGCACCAGCGCCGCCACCACTAACCCTGCCACCGCAGGAACAAGCAGCAGTCGAAACTGCCCCGGGTGGGGGGCAGACCCCAGTGTGAGAATTTTGATCCACTCAATCGCCACGCGAAAAGAAACAACCAGCAGGCCGGAAAGAACACCGATAAAAATCGAAAGTACCAGAAACAGGCGCTCGTCGCGTGTCGGCGCAACCTTTTCAAGCTGCGCCTGCGTCAGTACCCGGGGCGGTATCTTTTCTGCTTCCAGCTCATTTTCCACTCTCATCGCTGCTCCACCGCCTCCGGAGCACGAGCAATCTTCAGCAATAGCGCATCCGTGCTCACGGGTGCGCCGCATTGCTGCTCTGTAACTTGTTCTGTTTGATAGACCAGCTGCATGATTTGCTGTTCAAGCTCCGGGTTTTGCTCGAGTTGCAGAAGGCGCATCGTCTCCGGCAGTTGCTGCCACTGGTTAGCCAAAGCCTGCAGATCCGCCGGAACCGTCGTCTTTGTGCCCAGGCAGGAAGCCAGACGCTCCTGGGCAGTTTTTCGGTTAGCCAGAATTCGCTCTGCTCGGGCACTTACACTTAGTTCCGGCCCAGGATAAAGCAGCAAAATATGATCGGCATCCGAAAGCATATTGCGGTACTGGGATTGCGCTTCCGAGGGCAGTTTTTCAAAGTCCGGATGGTTCAGCGTGCGCTCCAGAAAATCCTTGGCCAGCAGAAAGTGGTTCATGGCATAAGTCGTACGGCTCGCGCCTTCCAGCGCTGCCAGCAGCGCAGGCCGGTGCTGCAATGCTTTCTGGTAAAGATGAAGCGCATTGGCCGAGTCCTGCGACGCTTCCAGCATTCCGGCCATCTGTATTTCGAGTCCGGCATCATCCGGCGCATTCCCTGCGGCGATAAGTAACTGATTCCGCGCCTGGTTATAGTGTTTCCGATCAATCAGGTATTGAGACAACTCCAGCCTGACCTCGCGGCGCCGGACATATCCATCGCCCTCCCACGTGCCGTCCAGTGCCGCCTGGTAATATTCCTGCGCAGCAGCGTCCTCGCCTTGTTTTGCCGCCAGCCGCGCCAATTGCAGGTTGATCATTCCATTGCCGGGACGGCTGTCGAGAAGTGTATTGAAATAGGCCACCGCCTCCTGCGTGCGTCCTGCCGCCGCCAGCGCTTCCGCCAACTCAATCTGCAGGGTTTCATCATCGGGAGCATAGGCCAGAGCCGAGCGCAATGCGTCGATGGCTGCTGCAGGATTGCCGGATCGCAAAGCCATCTCGCCGCGCGTAAGCCAGCGCTGCGCCAGAGCCTGCCGATGCACCGAGAAGGAATGAAAAAGTAAATATGTGACAAAAAAGAGAACAATGACGATGGCAAACAGGCTGAAAAGAGCCAGCGAGTCCCTGAGAATCAACTTTTGTTTTAGTTGCCGTTCCTCGGGGGTAAGGGCCGATCTTAGCTGGAGCACGGACATTTTCATCTTTTAGGGTAACGTCTCCATGCCGGGGAAAACACCTGATACCGTTCGCCCATCGAACTTGATGAAACTCTTCTGTCACTCTCGTAAAGAGTTAGGATGAGAAAAAGGAGCTGCGCGATGGAACGCCGGGAATTTTTAAAATCAGCCGCAATCGCCGCATTATCCACCTCTTTTGCCTCGCATGCAGAGGCTGCATCCGGAATGCCGTATCGCACTCTTGGCCGAACGGGCGTAAAAGTCTCGCTGGTTGGGTTGGGCGGCCACCACATCGGTCGGGGCAGCGTCTCACCGGAAGATTCCACGCGCATCGTCCGCACCGCTCTCGATTCCGGCATCAACTTTCTTGATAATTGCTGGGACTACAACAACGGCGTTAGTGAAGAGCGCATGGGTATAGCCCTCAAAGACGGCTACCGGCAAAAAGCTTTTTTGATGACCAAGCTCGACGGCCGCACGGCAAAAATGGCGCAGGAACAGCTCGAACAATCATTGAAGCGCCTGCAGACCGACCACATCGACCTGATCCAGATACACGAAGTTATCCGCATGAATGATCCGGAGCGCATTTTCGCGCCGGGCGGCACTCTCGAATATCTTGAGAAAGCACGCAAGGAAGGCAAGGTGCGCTTCATCGGCTTCACCGGCCATAAGAGCCCAGAAATTCACCTGCACATGCTCGAAACAGCGACGAAGCACAACTACACCTTCGACACGGTACAGATGCCGCTGAACGCCATGGATGCCCACTTCGACAGCTTTGGCGCGAAAGTGATTCCGGTAGCCAGGCGGTTGAATATGGGCATCCTCGGGATGAAGCCCATGGGCGATGGTGTGCTTCTGAAGAGCAACACCGTGACGCCGGTAGAATGCCTGCGCTATGCCATGCACCTTCCCGTAAGCGTCGTTATCACAGGGTGTGACTCGATGCAGATATTGCATCAGGCACTCGACACGGCGAAGAACTTTCGCGGCCTCAGTGAAACAGAAGTGAGCGCTATCCTGAATAAGACGCAGGCGGTTGCTCAGAAGGGCGAGTTCGAATTGTACAAAACGTCACACAATTTTGACGGTACATTCCACAATCCGCAATGGCTGGGTTAGGCATGGAGCGGGCAGAAAAGCAGCATCGGTTAGAATTCCGCCTGCGCGAATTGGGTAGCGTTATCGTTGCTTACTCCGGTGGAGTCGATTCGGCATATCTTGCCTATGCCGCGCACAAGGTTCTTGGCGAGAAAATGCTCGCCATCATTGCCGATTCGGCCAGTCTCGCTCGCAGCCATTATCGCGATGCCGTTGGATTTGCAGAAGAACATCGCATCCCTTTGCTTACCGTTGAAACAGACGAATTGCAGCGTGAGGCCTATGCTGCCAATCAGGCCGATCGGTGCTTCCATTGCAAAGACGAGCTCTTTACCGTATTAGAGAAGGAGCGTCAGCGTCTCGGTTTCACTGCCGTAGCCTATGGGCTAAACACTGACGATAAAAAAGATTTTCGCCCCGGCCAACGTGCCGCGTTTGAACATGCCGTCAGCGCGCCGCTTGCCGAGGCTGGTCTCGCCAAGAGCGATATTCGCGCCCTGGCCCAGGCTGAAGGCCTGCGTGTATGGGACAAGCCTGCGTCTGCCTGTCTTTCATCCCGCATCGAATACGGCCGGCGAGTAACTCCTGAAGCGCTGCGCATGGTCGAAGATGCTGAAGAGTCTTTGCGCGCTCTGGGGCTGATGAACTTTCGCGTGCGTCACCACGGCAACATTGCACGCATAGAAATTGCGGAGAACGAAATGGCAGCAGCGCTCTCGCCTGCAACTTTTAAGCAGATGGGCAAAGCCGTTCGCGCTGCAGGCTTCCACTATGTTGCTGTAGACTGCGAAGGCTATCGCTCCGGCTCGATGAACGAAATTCTTCCCGTCGATATGCTGGTAAAGGCATCTGGAAAATAGAACGATGCGAATTGGTTATCTCGATTGCTTCGCCGGAATCAGTGGCGATATGCTTCTTGGCGCGCTGGTCGACGTGGGCGTTTCACGCGCCTTGTTAGAAGAAACGGCAGCCGCATTAAACATCGGCGCCGCGCTCAAATTTTCTTCGGTCGATAGAAGCGGCATCAGCGCTACAAAAGTGGATGTATTGGATGCTGCGAGCGGCAAGGTCGCCGACCAGGCACATGCGCACGAGCATCATCATCACCATGAGCATCAGCATCATGTGCATGGCCGCAGCTGGAAGCAGATTCGAGAACTGATTGAGCGGGCTCCGCTGGAAGCAGGCACCAAGCGCTTGGCGCTCCGCGCCTTTGAACTGCTGGCGCATGCTGAAGCGAAAATTCACAATCGACCCGTTGAAGGGATTCACTTTCATGAAGTAGGAGCAGTCGACACGATCACCGATATTGTCTGTGCTGCTGCGGGCCTCTCTTCACTGGATGTCGATGCCTGGTTTGCATCTCCCGTAAATACCGGCAGCGGATTCGTGCAGTGCGCACACGGCTTGTTTCCTGTGCCCGCTCCCGCAACGGCAGAACTGCTGAAAGGTATTCCCGCCTACTCCGCTGGTGTGCAGAAGGAGCTGACCACGCCAACAGGCGCTGCCATTCTTAGAGCATTGGATTGCGCCTTCGACAATGTCCCCGCTTTTGCTGCCAAAATCATTGGATACGGCGCAGGCACCCGCAATCCCAAGGACTTTCCCAACGTACTGCGGTTGAGTATCGGCCAAACCGGCGATCGGAAGATAGAATCCAACGAGCGCATCACCGTGCTCGAATGCGCAGTAGATGATGCAGCGCCTCAGCTTACCGCTCATGTTATGGATCGCGCTCTGGAAGAAGGAGCGCTCGACGTGATGTGTACACCGGTGGTCATGAAGAAAGGACGCATGGGCAGCCTCCTGACTGTTCTATGTCGTCCAGAGCGCAGGGAAGAGCTGGAAAATCTCTTATTGCTCGAAACAACGACGCTTGGTTTGCGCGTGCGCGAAGAAGACCGCATCGTGCTGCAGCGGCGTTTTACCGAAGTAGAAACGCCATTCGGCATGGTCCGGATAAAAATTGGGTCGCGGGACGGAAGCGATGTGAACTGGATGCCTGAATACGAAGATTGCGCCGCTGCTGCGCGCCGGCACGCCGTTCCACTCAAGCAGGTTATGCAGGCAGCTCTGGCCGCTATCTCTGAAAAGAAGGCAAGCGCATGACACGTGATGCCATTCTTGCATTGCTCCGCCAGGTGGAAAGCGGCACAATGCAGTCCGCAGATGCATTGGAAAAATTGTCGAATCTTCCTTTTGAAGACGCGGGCTTCGTGAAAATTGATCATCATCGCTCGCTGCGCCTTGGTTTACCTGAAGTGATTTATTCCGCGGGAAAAACTCCGGAGCAGGTAGCTGAAATCTTCGCGCGCATGGCGCTTGCAGGTGGGGACGTGATTGCAACGCGAGCTGACCACGCCACTTGGAATACCGTCAGGCAAATGGTGCCCGAGGCTACTTATCACGCGGCGGCGCGCATTATTGGCCTTCGCCAGACAAGCACCTCGCCAAGCGCAGGTCCCATTGCTGTTCTATGTGCCGGGACCAGTGATATTCCAGTTGCTGAGGAAGCAGCCGTTACCGCCGAGTACCTAGGCACGCATGTGCATCGCATCTATGACGTAGGCGTAGCCGGGCTGCATCGTTTGCTGGCGCAGCATGCCATGCTGCGCGAAGCCCGTGCGGTGATTGTGTGCGCAGGAATGGAAGGCGCGCTGCCGAGCGTTGTCGGCGGGTTAGTGGCTGCGCCGGTCATTGCTGTTCCTACAAGCGTTGGATATGGGGCGGCTTTCGGAGGACTTACTGCGTTACTCGGCATGCTGAATTCGTGCGCACCGAATGTCGCAGTGGTGAATATCGATAATGGCTTCGGCGCGGCCTACGTCGCGGCGATGATGCTGCGATCCGTCGTCGCCGCGCAGCAGGTCGAGCGCGTTTAGTTAAGGTTGAAACACCAAACGCACACCTTTTTCAGAGCTGTTCCAAAGCATTTCCACATCACGCAGCGGAACTGCTTTTACATCAAAAACAAAGGGAGTTTTTGCGGCTTCAACAAAAAACTCTCCTACTGATTGGAGAATCTCATCGAGCGCCACGCTGCCAAAGCCGCTTCCGATAAGCTCCAATCCGGAGCTGCGCAACGTAGCGGCAGGCAGCGAAATCGTAGGTCCAGCGCTGCCGCCTATCTGCACAAATCGTATACGCGGAGCCGAATGTTTAAGCCCCTTTTGCGCCATTGCGCCTAGCATTATTTCTGCAGGTTCGCCCCAAAGATAATCCAGTACCACGTCGACGCCATTTTCATTCATTTCCTGCCGATATGCAGCAATGAGAGAATCTTTCGCTTGTTCAAGCGAGATGATCGCATCCGCGCCCAAAGTTTTTAGTTGTTCCAGCGCTTTCGGATTTCGTCCCGCTGCGACCACGCGCCGCGCACCCATACGTTTGGCCACTTGCACGGAAAGCTTTCCTGCTACGCCGGTTGCGCCCAGTACCAGCACACTTTCTCCAGCAACAAGCCTGGCACGAAACTTCAGCGCCGCCCACGACGACATGCCGGGATTGGCGATGCCTGCGGCCGTCACATTGTCCAGGTCATCCGGCAATGGTATTGTCATCCGTTTGGGCGCCGCAGCAAGTTCTGCAAATGTGCCGAAAGGGTCGCGCACACCGCCAAAGTAGACACGCGTGCCATTCTCTAACGTGCCCACGCCATCGACGCCGGGAACCAGCGGCAGTTCGCCTGTACTGCCATAATGCGTGCCATTGGCCAGCGATTTCACGATCTGGTGCAAGCCTGCTGCGGCAACTTTGACCAGGACTTCGCCCGCTTCCACAGCAGGATCCTTGAAGGTGGTGTAGCGAGGAGACGCATGAAAAGCGTGAACGACGGCAGCATTCATAAATTTATTCTCCTTAACGATGTTAAATTAATTTAACATCGTTAAGGAGAATAAATTTATGAATGCTGCCGTCGTTCA
>DASZUU010000044.1:0-107784 GCA_035547425.1 Alloacidobacterium sp.
GACTGAGCGACGGTGGCAAAACCACCACAGGATGATCGGGTGACGCGCGCCCGCGAGGTCCCGGCGCTAGCGTCGGGACCTCACCGACTACTGTCGCAAAACAAAAAGACAATAGCCTCTTTTAGAGATACAAGGATGACAACCTACATTCTTAATTCGTCACCTTACATTAAGCTGACCGCATCGACATCCACAATGAGATTGCGGCGCGGAATGCCCGAGGCTTCCGCATGCGCCAGCATTGCCCGCAATGTTTTTGCCAGAAGCTGACGCTTTTCCGCCTTCATCACCAGGTGGAAACGATAAATACGCTTGATGCGCGCGATAGGCGCGGTAGCAGGGCCGAGAACGCGCACGCCGGTTAATTGCGTTTGCTGCAGCCAGCGGCCGAGTGTGGCAGACCATCCGGCAGCTTCTTCCAGGTGCTGGCTTTGGATTAGAACATTGGCCAGGACGTTGAAGGGCGGATAGTGCATCCAGCGGCGGTATTTCAGCTCGCGCTCTACGAAGGCGTGGAAGTCGTGCTTTGCAGCACATTCGATAGCGTAGTGATCCGGATGGTAAGTTTGCACGATGACTTTGCCGGGCAACTCACCGCGTCCGGCCCGGCCTGAAACTTGCGTCAGCAATTGAAAAACGCGCTCGGAGGCGCGGAAATCCGGCATCCCGAGGGCATGGTCGCATCCGACGACGCCAACCAGAGTAACACCGTGGATATCGTGCCCTTTGGCGATCATCTGCGTGCCGACAAGAAGATTGATTTCGCCGGAATGCAAACGCGTAAGCAGGCGTTCCAGATCGTGCCGCCCGCGCACCGTATCGCGATCCATGCGGCCAATACGCGCGCCCGGAAAAATTTCCTGTAACCGCTCTTCGCCCTGCTGCGAACCGGCACCGAGAAAGTACAGGTGCTCGCTCTCGCATTTCGGACAAAGCTTCGGCACTGTCCTTTTGTAGCCGCAGTAATGACATTCCAAGCGCTGTCCTGCATGAGCGCGGGCATCGTCACTGGAAAGAGCCTTATGATAGGTAAGCGAAATGGCGCAGTTCTCGCATTCAAGCTTTTCGCCGCATGCGCGGCACATGACGACGAAAGAATAGCCGCGCCGATTCAGCAAAATAATGGCCTGCTCGCCACGCTCCAGCGTCGCTTTTGTTTCTTCAATAAGAGCGCGAGAAAACAGCTGCTCCTGTCCTGTCTCCTGAAATTCGCCGCGCATATCTACGAGCTCAACAACAGGCAACGGGCGCTGATTCACGCGTTCGTGCATCTCGATTTTGAGATAGCGGCCACGCTGAGCATTCTGCCAGGATTCCAGCGATGGCGTGGCCGAACCGAGCACCACTGTAGCCGATGAAAGCTTCGCCCGCATCACGGCAACATCGCGTGCGTGATAGCGCGGCATTTCTTCCTGCTTGTAGCTGGAGTCATGCTCTTCATCCACGACAATCAGCCCGAGATTCTCAACCGGAGCGAAAATAGCAGATCGCGTACCGACGACAATACGGGCATCGCCTCTGCGGATACGATGCCATTGCTCGGCTCGTTCCTCAGGAGTAAGGGCTGAATGCAGCAATGCTACTTCTGACGAAAAAGCGTGATGCAACTGCGCTGCCATTGCCGGCGTGAGACCAATTTCAGGCACAAGCAGAATGGCCGACTTACCCTGATCGAGCGCGTGACGCATGGCAGCAAGGTAGACTGCGGTTTTGCCCGAACCGGTGACTCCGTGCAGAAGGTGCGGACGAAATTCCGCCGATACAACAGAAGCAGTGATTGCATCAAAGGCTGCGCGCTGCTGCATATTCAATTCATACTCGGGCCGCTTAACGCCGAGTCCGGTAAGATGAAAATCAGCCGCGCGTTCTTCGATGCGCACCAGGTTGCGCTTTACCAATGTATTCAATGTCGATTGCGGAACTGCCAGCCTGCGCAATTCGGCAACAGGCATTTCGTTATTTGCGCCGGCAAGTTCAGCCAGGATCGCCTGTTGATTTTCATTTAGTTTCGGCAGGCGTGTGTCGGGAACCAGCACAGCGTATCGCACGGTTCGACGCGCATCGCGGGCATCGGCTCCTGTTTCGCGAGCGATCCAGCGCTTACGCAGCATGCCTTGAAGCAATTGCAGGCTTGCTCCGGTTGCGGAGCGCAGGCGCGGAATTCTTACCGCTTCTCCGTTTTCGAGATAGTTTAGAACAGCATATTCCATATTCTGCTCTTCAGGGGAGAGCCGTGAGCGGCGTGATGAGCCTTTCTCTGCGCCTTCATGCAATGCCTGCCGGCCAGTATCGGTGATTCGATAGAGAACCACGCGGCGCACCTCGGCCATAAGTGGCAACATAGTGCGCAATACCTCGCCTAACGGTGCGATATAGTATTGCGCGATCCATTGGGCAAGATCGAGAAGCAAGCCGGAGATGATCGGCTCCGGATCGAGAACAGTGATTAACTGCTTCGCTTCTACCGGAGGCGCTTCGTCGTGTACACGCACAACGACTCCTGCAAGTTTTTCATTACGAAACGGAACCAATACACGGCAGCCAATACCGGGAACTTCGCCGTTGAGCGCATACGTGAAAGCGCAATCGACGGGCACGGGTAAAGCTACATCACAAAAAGCAGACATGGGTACTAAGGCGAGAGTATCAGAAGAAATTCACTCCCGCCCCGCCTCAGTTTCCTTTGTTGGGTTGCGTTTGTACAGTGTTGTTGCCGAGATGATCGAAGTTCATGATTGCGTTGAACACAAGTGGATAGCTGCCGATGGTTTCGCCGCGATACAGCGGATTATTCGCAAAGAGCAGCACTGTTCCCTTACCCAGATGGGCAGCGACTACCGCAGCATGTTGCGCCAGCAAATCCCCATGGTCGAGCAAGCCTGAGACGAGCAGCGAGTTCTTATCCTCATAGCGCAGTAATACCTGCGGCCGCAGCTCTGCGGGGATAACATTAGGGTTGTTGCGCATCTGCTCTTCATTGAGAGGCATGGGTTCCCACGGTTTTGGGTGCGGACGATCTTCCGCAGCCATATATGGCCGTCCCTGCGGAATATCGGGATCGTCTGGACCACCACGTCCCGTTGGACGCTGATCTTCTGCGCCAAAGCGCGTGCCGCGCGTGCCGCCCACCGTATTACTTACATTGAGTGAAAGACCCTCTTCGCTGTAGACCGTTAGAGGCTTAGTGTATCCATAGAGCACAGGTGATTTTGCATCGACAGTTACGGTGGCCAGCAATGTGCCGACTACTTTGAGATCGCCGTGCGGCACAACAGAAACACCGGGAGCAAGGCCGGCATCGATGGCAAGCTGCGCCGTATCCTGCGAAGTGATGAGCAAACCGCCTTGCTCAACGAAATGATGCAGATGCTCGACGCCGCTGTAGGCAAGGCCCGGACGCATGTCATCGGTGGTATCAATGCGGCCAAGATTTGGAGTCAGCTCTGTTTTCTGCCATGGAATTGGATTGCCCCACATGGGCAGGCCCTGAATAATCTGGTTGGTGTGTGCGCCTACGGGCGCAAAGAGAATCACGTCGTACTTTGAACGCAAATCGTCTTCCCGACTTACAGTTTGCGTACTGATGTAGTCGAAGGGCACGCCCATCTTGTCGAGCGTCTGCCGCCACCAGCCTTCCGCCTGTGTGCTGATCCAGGTGTGCATCAAGGCAATGCGCGGGGCTATGATTTTATGCATTGGAACAGCGGAAGGAGCGGATGCCTGAACAGGTGGCAACAGCAGTGTTTCTCCAGCCGCTTTCTTCACCTCATCCCAGGAAGCACCCTGAACAATCAAGGAACCCGCCGGAAATTGTTGATTGTTCGCGGTAAATGCAGAATCTGCTACTGATACAGTTGCACCTTTTAGCTTATACAGGAAAGTGATAAGGTTCGGATCTGCATGATTCGGGATGAGTATAGTGGAACCATCTCCGTTAGAGCTGCCCCAACTGTATCCTGCTGGTGCAGCCTCCATTTTCGTTTTCAAAATCGCGGCATCCGTGACCCGGACAGCTTCCACTCCAAAAAGAGCGGGTAGCGACCATCCCGTATCGTCATACGGAGTCTTTTGCGGATCGTTTGGCGCCCAGTATTGGCGATCTAACAAAGCATCGGCTATGCGGGAATAGGGCTGATCCATGCGGACGACATAGCTGCCTGTAGGAAAAGTACGCTGCTCCGTCTTTGGCTTTGTGTCTTTCTCGTCGGCATCGTCTTTGTGATCGTGTTTCGGCCCGGCAGGAACAGAGATGGTCACAACTTCTGTCGTTCTGCTGATTTCTACATGTTGCGCACGCAGGACATCGAGCAGCATGCGCTGGCGGTCGCTGGAGTCGTCATTTGCAGGAAGTACGTAAGCAGCGGGGCCGGAATCATTCGGCTTCAGGATGGATCGCTTGCTCTTGAGATAGAAATTGTTGAGGAAGGTCTGCGCGTTTTGTGCGAAATAGTTGAGAGAAACAAGCAGCGCGGTTTGTTCATAGTTGTTGTTATCCCGCTGTGACCATTTTACTTTTGGATAAGGCGGGTTCTGACGAAACCACGTGCGCGAGTATTCGCCCGGCTGCAGAATCCGCTCGACAGTATCGGCCCCACCATTGCCGAAGGTTTCATAAAGCCGGCTGATGCCGTTGTGCATAGCGGCCATAAACATGAGATAGCCGGGGCTCCAGGTGTCAAAGTCGCCGTGTGTAAAGACTCCCGGCATGCCGAACTTCGTCATCTCCTGCACGTTGTTCCAGCCAATCATCTGCCATTCGTTTGTCAAGATCGGATCAAGCCACGCATTGTATGGCTCATCGCCTACGGTGTTGTCGTAGAGAAATGGCACTGACTCATGCAGGTCATGCAGCACTTGTGCGTGCCATGCAAGATAGGTATCGAGCACGTTGCGCGATAAGTTCAGCGTCAATGTCATGGCATCGCGATTGTTGTCGTGCGCGACGTAGTGTCCCCAATAAAGCAAGCGCGGGTAATTTTCGTTTGGATGCGCCTTGTGCCACTTATACACATCGACCATGCGATCACGGCCATCGACTTCCACCACCGGCGTAATCAGCGTAATCATGTGCGAACGGATGAATTGAATGTATGGCGCATCATCCACGGCAAGTCGATAGGCTAATTCCATTAAAGCGGTAGGAGCGCCGGTTTCCGGGGAGTGAATCGTGCCGGTGATGTAGTAGACAGGAACGGACTGCTTCACCAGTTGCGCTGCTGTTGCGTCATTCATGTGGATGGTGCGCGGGTCGGCAAGCTTCGCCAAACGAGCATCATTTTCCTTGTAATTTTTCAGCAGCGACTCATCGGCAACGGCAACAGCTATCATCTCGCGGCCTTCTTCCGTGTGGCCGATGGTGAAAACCTTCACGCGCGGGCTGGCTTTTTCCAGCATCCGAAAATAGGCATACACATCTTCCGCATACGGAAGCATGTTCGGAGCACCGGCAACATCGCCGAGAGCTTTTGCCGGTGTAGGCACGGTGGGAGATGCAGGCAGATAATCGGTGAGAGGCGAGTTCAACTCGGGCAGCGTGGTGTATTGCGCTATGTGCCGGCTATATTCCCGATCGATAGGCTGCTTTGGATCGCGGGCATAGGTCTGATCGATCTGAGCTGCCGCCTGCAGGCAAACAATGGCCATGCAGGAAATAAGCACTCTACGACAAAAAAGAGGAGCGGGCATCGCTGGTTCTCCTGAAACAATTGCGCATCTTTTGATTCTGAATACTGAGAAGAATAGCAGACTGTATGTCGCCGACGTGCAATGGCTATTGATTTACCTCTTCCTCAACCAAAGCGGGCACTTTAGGTTGAAGAATACCGAGTTCCTCATAGATAGGCCGCATATCCTTGCGGATGACTTTGAGGCGCGACCAGAACCAGAGCGCGCCGATAATGCACGCCACTCCGCTGATAATAACGGTGTGCTGCGGGCCGATGCTGTGGCCCAGAGCGCCCGCCATCAGGCTTCCGAACGGCGCCATGCCGACAAATGCGACGGTGTAGTAGCTCATGACGCGCCCGCGCTTATCCTCGGGCACCAGCGTTTGAATGATGGTGTTGCTGGCCGTCATACCTTGCATCATGCCGAATCCGGTCACCAGCATGAGCAGCAGCGACAACCATTGCATATGCGACAACCCAAAACCAACCAGGCCCACACCGAAGACAGCAGCGGCAATGGGGATCATTTTTACCAGCCCGCGCACCGATTTACGAACAACCAGCGAGAGCGCGGATATCAGCGCGCCGATGCCAAGAGCTCCCATCAGAAAGCCCAGAGTATGCGGACCGCCATGCAATACCTGCGCTGCGAAGACAGGCATCAAAACCACAAAAGGCATTCCCATCAGGCTGAGCAGCGCAAAGAGCAGCAGAATTGTGCGGATGGGCACGAATCCGGAGACATATGCCCAGCCCTCTTTTAGCTGATCCACCATGGTGACGCTTGTTCGTTTAATAACCGCAACGTTCACACGCATCATGAGCAACGATGCAATCACTGCGATGTAGCTGATGGCGTCGACCAGAAAGCACCAGCCCTCGTTCGTCGCCGCAATCACAAGGCCTGCCAGCGACGGGCCGATCAGACGGGCGAGATTCACCATGGACGAGTTGATGGCAATAGCGTTTGAGAGATCGCCGCGGTCTTCGACCATCTGAACCATAAAGGCCTGGCGTCCCGGCATATCAAAGGAGTTGATGAGGCCCTGAAAGACGCTCAGCCAAAGAACTTCGTGAATATTGATGACTTTTGTCAGAGTCAGCACCGCCAGGGCCAACGATTGAACCATGGCCAGCGCCTGTGTCCAAACCAGTACACGGCGGCGGTCCATGCGATCGACCATGACCCCGGCAAAGGGCGCAAGCAGAAAGGTAGGAATCTGGCCGGCGAAGCTCACGGTGCCCAGCAGCAGCGATGACTTTGTGAGCCGGTATACCAGCCAGGAAGTCGCAATCCGCGTCATCCAGGTACCGATGAGGGAAATGCTCTGCCCGCCGAAAAACAGGCGAAAGTTGCGATGGCGCAGGGCGCGCCACGCGTGCGAATAATCACGCCTGGAAGCTGGCTTTTCCGGCTCAATTTTTTCTTCTGTTTCGAGGGTCATTCGCAAAGAATATTTTCGCTGATCTTTTCTTTTCGATGCGATCAGGCAACGAATCGGCTAGGAATCTTTACAGCTTATTTCCCAAATGGGCGTAATCGTACAAAAACGGTGATGCCCATTGGATCACTCCCATATACTCGTTGCAAAAGCGAGCCTGGCGTGTAGACCGTGGTCTGGGCGCCAATCGCCGTTTTCCAGCGCGGCAGCCAATCAAATTCACGATCATATCCAAAGGTATAGGCCTGTACACGACCGGCGGGTTCCTCCTCAAATCCCGCCGGAACTGAATTTTCGCCAAGCAGCAGCTCGGTTGTACGATCCACATTTTCCATGCGTGTCCAGGCGTAATTCTTTTCCGCGAAGCGTAACGTGGATTCAAGCAGATAGCTGTTCTGGATAATATTGTCGGCGAGCGAACGCGTTCTACCCCATGCGATTGTGCTGGCCCAATTGCCATGTGGCATCAGGCGGTTGTACATGGCTGAAGCCGTCATGCGTTCCTGATCTTCGTCCGGAAACAGCGCCTCGGGGCTGTGAATACGACCGTAAGAATATTGTCCGCTCCAATTTTTCCCCGGCTGTAAAGTCAGGCGCGTCGACCATGAGTCGATAACCCCTTGCTGTACCTGCCAGCGGTGCTCATTTGGTTCGCGTCCATGAAAGCCGCTAGCCTCTACGCGCGCGATGCCCTGCGTCAGGCCCACAGTCACAACATCATCTGCGATATGGGTCGAGTCTTCCTGGTGATGGCCCAGCGTTCCCACCGGATTTTCAAAAGCAGAAGCGCGATGCGGATAGGCCGTAGGCCCCAGAGCAGGATCGCCGACAGGCGCGGCATAGAGAGAGAGCAATGTCTTTACATTCAGCCTCCAATCGTAGATGGCAGCGAGTTCCATGAGGAAATTGTGCGGATGCTGACCATCGGCAATGGGCTTACCGTAAGCAGTCTCCCCTTGCTGGAAAAGCAGGGGGTATTGTCGATCCGTCACCGTAGCCGGTTCGAGGCTGAACATGCCGCGCAGCGTGAGATATCCGGAACCCAGCTGACGCTGCCCCATAGGCATAAACCAGTTCGTAGAAAAAAACTTATCGCCTCCGCGCGGACTTGTTTGCTGCTCGTCAGCCACGAAGGCATTCGCATGAAACATCAACATCCAGTTGTTGTGCATTGTCATCCACATGGGTGTTGGCGTGGAGTTTGGCTCCGCACTGGTGCCGGAACTGGCGTGATGTATGATCTGTTGCACAAAAGTGCTGTTATTGCGGTTCATCATGTCGCCCATGCCGGGCACGGATTGCTGCGCTACAGCAACGCCGCTATACAAAAGCAGCATTGCAAACTTTTTTTTCACAGAAGACTCCTCAGCAGGAAACGCGAAGAACGAGCAACGGCTCAAATCTGCCGCTGCAATTTTTTGTCAGAGGAGTTGTGTAATCAGATACGAAGTGGAACGGTAAAGGAAGATCGTGCCAAGCCGGATAAAGATGGATCGCTATGGGCTGGAAACCATGGGCTGCCTGTTGCTGCGATGGAAACAGCGAAAGGCGGGGCTGTGGTTATCTGAAGGCCGTATGAGTCGGTAATCGCAGTTGTGGGACTTTCCTGTGGATGTCCGCAGGTCTGCGCATGCGCAATGATGGAAGCTTTTTCGCAATGCCGCATCTGCTGCGGACAGCAAGCAGCTGCGAATGTCCGCGTGGGAGCGCAAGCTACTTCGCAGACAGCAGATGACACCATGCCTGCCAGCAGCAGGATGGTCATGCAGGCCGCGACCAAAAAACGTTTGCGCATGCTCCTATCGTACTCCATTAGTGGATAGCGATCTCTCCGCCCGCGCCTGGCTTGTTCTTGCGCAGCAGAAAACCAAGTGGCACCATAATGAGCGAAGCGCCGCAAAGAATGAAGTACATATCCTGATATGCAACTGCATGCGATTGCTGCTGCATTAAGTTGTATATCTGCCCCTGTGCCAGTTGGTCTGCATTGGCGGCACCGGCTGAGCGCGCAAACACGTTACTGAGCGCATTGACCTGGTTCTGTAGATTGGCGCTGGCTGGGGTAAGGTGCTTGAGCATCTGGTTCTGGTGGAACTGACCCAGCTCAGTAATGCCTGCGCCGGTAAGAGAGATGAGAATACTGCCGCCAATATTGCGCACAAAATTAATCAGGCCCGAGACCTGGTTATTCTTCTGCACCGGCATACCGAAATAGGCCGCAGTCGTAATAGAAATAAAGACAAACGGAATGGCCGCGACCTGCACAACACGAAGAAAAGATGCCATGCCAAAACTGAGGCCCAGGTTAATACGCACCGCTGTAAAGTAGTACGACGCGGCAAAGCAGCAAAAGCCAAAAACGATGATATTGCGTGCCGGAAGACGACTGACAGCCTGACCGGCCAGCGGCATCATAAAGAGCAGAACCAGGCCGCCTGCCGAAAGCGACAAGCCGGCAATCGTTGCCGTATAGCCGAGCTGCGCCTGCAGAAATTGCGGCTGCAGCACCGTGGTGGCATTCAGCAGTCCGCCGGTGAAAAGCATAAGGAAGCAGCAGGTGGCAAAATTTCTGTTTTTCAGCAGCCGCAATTCCATGATGGGATTTTTCGCAAACCATTCCCAGATCAAAAGCGCCACAAACGAAACGATAAACGCGATGCCGAAGAAACGGATGAAATCAGAGTTGAACCAATCCTTTTCTTCGCCTTTATCCAGAGTAATCTGCAGCGCAGCCATGGAGATGACGAGCAATGCGATGCCCATGGCATCGACATTGCGCAATCGGCTGCGGTCAGCCCTGATCCACGGAGGATCATCGACCATGCGTTCCGTAAGTACCAGCGCAAGAATGCCGACCGGGATATTGATATAGAAGATCCAGTGCCAACTGTAATTATCGGTGATCCAGCCCCCGAGCGTAGGACCTATGGAAGGAGCAAGAATAGCGACAATGCCGTAGAGCGCGAAGGCAAGACCACGTTTGGACGGCTCAAAGGAATCGGCCATGATGGCCTGGGCCATAGGTTGCAGGCCGCCCCCACCTGCCCCTTGAAAAACGCGAAACAGCAGCAGTAGACCGAGGGAGGGCGCAATACCGCACAGAAATGAGCTGACCGTGAAGATGACGATGCAGAACATGAAGAAGTTCTTGCGCCCTATCACGCTGGCAGCCCAACCACCCATAGGCAACACGACGGCATTCGCTACAAGATAAGCCGTCAATACCCAGGTGCTTTCGTCTGTGCTTGCGCCCAGGCTCCCCGCAATGTGCGGCAGAGCAACATTGGCGATGGAAGTATCGAGCACTTCCATGAATGCTGCCAAAGCCACTGTCGCGGCGATGGCCCACGGATTCGCTCGCGGGCGCCAGCGCTCCTGCGCTACCAGTTTCGGTTCAGCGATAGTTTCGCTTGACGCCATTCCTCAGGCTCTTCCCCTTCAAATTTTGTGCAAACAGTTGGGATTTTATGCTCTTTGATAGATGCAATTCAGCCGCATATTGACGCTAAAATGCGCATTTTTTCTGTCATTTACAACTGTTTTCTTCATTTTTGAACAGATTATGGAGAGCCCTGCGCAGAAGTGTCATTGCCGGCCCAATAACTGGCCCTCGCCACAACACGAGCATTGTAGTCATTGTTAAGCTTGACCTGAATCGTGTGCAGACCGGGCGTGAGGTCGCTGGGATGAAAACTCAGGATATACCGATTGCGCGCATGGCTGGCGAGCTCGTCGATTCGATCCTGAAAAGCTTTTTCTTTGGTGAAGGACGCATATTCTCCGCCGCTCATCCACGCGATTTCGCGGGCAGCGTTTTTGTGCACGGCGGCTATTGCCATCATCAGGGGCGCAAGAATATTGATATTCGATCCGCCTTCGGCATTTCCCTTACCCCAATCCATAAAGAATGCTTTGGTCGGTGAAAATGTCAGGCTCAACACCAGTGTATTGCTGGTACCGATGCGCTCGACCAGATTCTGCGCGCTGTAAATTTTGCTCCCGTGGTCACGCGATTCACTGATAAGCAGCAGAATGCGGCGATGATCCGGCGGTCGATGCTCCAATAAATCGACAGAATAGCCCACCGCATCGAGAATGGCTGCGCCGCCATCTCCCGGTTTCAGCCGTTGCAGGTCTTCCGTAATATTGCTGGTGTCTCTGGAAAAGCCATCAAGATAAAGGGGCTTCGAATCGAAAGCTACTAACGCAGCTTCTCCGCGGCCACCTGCGGTGAAGAGATCGAGCAATGGTCCGAGCTTTGCAAATTTGTCGAACTCAAGACCGCTCGATCGGCCCCGTTGAATGCAAACAACCAACGACACCGGTTGCGAGTCAAGATCATCATCTACATGGATCTGCTGCTGTACGCCGTTATCTTCAAGCGCAAAATCCTTTTCCGTGAGGCCATAGACGATCTCGCCTGAAGGCTTTTCCACCAGCGTAGGCACAAGAACGACGCTGGTATTGACGCGAATCGTCGGCGGAAGCTGCTGGTCGGGCAATGGCCTAGCTGGAGCTTCCGGAGCTTGCTGCCGGGGCTTTGGAGCGTTTGCCGGTTCACCGGGAAACGGCTCCTGCGCACTGCTGGTCAATGTGAGTGCAAGGATGAACCAGAAGCCAATGACGATGCGCCACAGCGAGAATGGAAGTATCACGACATTTCTCTGACGCCAAAGCATCATGGCGGTTAGCGCTCCACCTGATGCGTAGAAAGTCGCTTCATGCTTTCGATTTCATCCGTCCAGCGCAGGAAATGAAGCAAGTTCCATTTTTCCGACCACAAAAAACCGATAACATCGCGGGGCTGAAGAGTCTCCGCTTTTTTCCCGGAATAGGTTTCGATCCGCCACTTCAGATATTCGCTGCGCCACGGTCGAAGGCGGTGACCGCGTGTTGCATTCCAGATAAAGCGGAAAGATGCCAGCATTAGGGCTATGATACAGCCTTTGCCATCTGCGCCTTTTCGTGGGCTTTCGGCATAAATTTTCTCCGGTAATAGGCTTGGGTCAATACAATTGCCGGAATACCGATGCCTGTCGGCACAATCCATAACCACCACGCTCCGTGAAGCAAGGGGCCGATTGTGACAACGCTGAAGGCCGTCCATGCTGCAATGTAGCTTCCCAGCATTCCCGCCAGATGCGCATACCACCAGAACATCTTTTCCGCGGGACGATGCGTGAATTTCCATACGGCATTAACTGCAATCCACATGCCGATTACGCCAAAAACCATCGCTGGAATACCAAGATTTTGCACTGCAGACGGTTTCACCAATCCCAAAACAGCCAATAAGGTGCTGGCGATAAAAGTAAATCCTGCGGCAAACCAGTCCAGCGTCTTTGCCGTTTGTTCGCCTTTATACGCTGACTTTTGCCCTAGAACCCGATAACCAACAAATGCCGCATAAAAGCTGAAAACTGCAACCAGCGCCAGAAAAAGCACAGGCCTGTAGATGGCCATAACGAGCGCCGTTACGGTTACGACAGCCATCGCCCAGAAATAGATCTTTCCCCATCGCCGATGCGCTTTTCCGCCTTTAGCTGTTATCAGGGCCAGTGGGGCTAATGCAAATGCTGCTGTTCCTGCAGTTATGTGCATGGCCAGAAATGATTTCATCCATAACGGATCGTGCATGGCAGCCCTCCCTTATTCGTTCTCTTCCCTGTTGAGTTTTTTCAGCGTTTCTTCGCTCCATGCCAACTGCGCCTTGGCGATGTGCTCGCCATAACTGAGCGTCATTTCCCAGAATGGCAGTCCCGGCTCCTTACTATGTTCGCTATGAAGGCGCTTTCGGATAGCCGCATACTCCGAAATTTGTTGCCGCCACAGCTCCCGATGCTCTTCCACCTGCCGTTTGGTAGTGGCAATAGGCGTCCACTGGCCGAAAAACAGCTTCAATAGGAGCTCATTTCTGGGAACTTCAGGGCTGGCCGGCAGTTCGAGCCATTCCTTCAGGCGCTCTTCGCCCTCGGGCGTTATCGAATACACATTGCGATCCGGTTTACCTTTTTGACGGTGCGTTTTTCGTACGACAAGCCGCTCTTTTTCCAGCTGGCGCAGCGTCGGATAAATTTGCCCATAACCCTCGCGCCAAAAATGCCCCACCGACCACGCGCTCAACTGCTTCAAGTCATAGCCGGACATAGGCCCCAGGCTCAGAAGCCCCAAAACCGCAAACGTACTCTGATTGACACGCGCCATCTCAGCACCACCCGGCTACGACAACAGCCGCTATAAACACCACTTGAAGGACCGTTCTGACAGCCAAACCCGGTACTGGACGCCCGTCAATCATTAAATGATGCCGCGCAGCATATACATTCGCAGGAAAGAGAACCAGCAACAGAACAGCTAATCCCGCCGACGCCAGTCTTGCTGTCGGTTCCCAAAGTATGCCGACGGCTCCGGTTATTTCTGCAATTCCGGTGAGCGTGATCAGCGGTTCAGGTTTGGGGAAAATCGGCGGAACCATGCGCACGAGATCGGGTCTACGTCTTCCCCAATGGGCAGACGCTGTTAGCAGAAACATCGCTGCTACAGCGATGCGCAGGCAATGCTGCCAGATCGCCAGATAGGAAACACCAAGAACGCCCAGAAAACGCGCGAGCAGAAAGACAACAATCAGAGCAAGGAGAGGAATCATGAAGCAGTCCTTACATCTTTTTTATATATATCATTTAGATATATATCAAGCTTGATCACTAAACGGTAAGCATCCGCAAGCAATAGGGATTGTTCTTCTGCTTCTGCTATTCTTCAGAATTGATAGTTGACAGCTGAAGGCGGGGTATTTCGCTTTGGCAGTGGGAGAAATCTACATTTATGGCAAAAAGCGTCAATAAAGTTATTCTTCTGGGCAATGTGGGTAAAGATCCGGAGATTCGTGCGACCCCAGGCGGCACGATGGTGGCAAACTTCTCATTGGCAACCACGGACAGAGTTAAGGACCAAGGCGGCAACTGGAGCGATCGTACCGAATGGCATAATCTTGTGGCTTTTCAGCGGACGGCTGAAATTATTCGCGATTATGTGAAAAAAGGCTCGAAACTTTACGTTGAAGGAAAAATTCAGACCCGTTCATGGGATGACAAAACCAGCGGTGAAAAGAAATATCGTACCGAAATCATCATCAACGACATTTCGCTGTTAAGCGGACGCGGAGATGAAGGCGGCAGCAGTGGTAGCGGCTATACGCGTTCCGGAAGCACAGCCTCCTTTGATCAGCGCTCCTCTGCGCCAGCCGAAGACTATGGTCAGTCTGCCGAGATTACAGACGACGATATCCCGTTCTGATAAGGATGCCATGCCGGCGCGAACGAGGCTTCGCGCCGTATTCCACACTTGCTACACTGAAGGCATGTTAGATGAGCTTACTTTCCGCAAGCATGCCGATGCTGCCATAGAATCACTCAAGAAAAGTTTGATTGAGGCTGAAGAAGACGGCGACTTTGAAGCCGAAGAGCAGAATGGCGTCTTGCATATCGCATTTGACGAACCTCCTGCAAAGTTCGTGATTACCCCGAATACCCCCGTAAGGCAGATCTGGATTTCAGCGCTCTCTACCAGCTTTAAACTTGATTGGTCTGACGATGTGCAGGCTTTTGTGTTTCCCAAAGATGGTACTCAGTTGAAACCGCTGGTGGCCCGGCTCATCAACCAGCATCTGGGCACGGATTCCATCATTCTGAAATAGCAGGCCATTTTTTCGATGGGAAAGACTCTCTCCGTCGCCATCATCACAAAGAACGAAGAAGCAAATTTGCCGCGAACATTGGCCAGCGTTCGATGGGCGAATGAAGTTGTTGTTGTAGACTCCGGTTCTAGCGATAGGACAGTAGAGATAGCACGTAGCCTTGGCGCCAAGGTCATTTGCGAGACATGGCACGGATTCGGACGCCAGAAGAATCTTGCTATTGAAAACTGCAGCAGCGATTGGATACTTTCGCTGGATGCGGATGAAGAAGTCAGTGAGGAACTGGCGCAAGAAGTGAGGGCTCTTTTAGCAGCATCTCCAGCCGCCGAGGCATATTTCTTGCGCCGTCGCAATCTTTTCCTCAATCGATGGATCAGGCACGGCGGCTACTATCCTGATCCCAAATTGCGACTTTTTCGTAAAGGAATCACCTGGTTTGAAGAGCGCGCGGTGCATGAAACCATCCAATATTCCGGCAACATTGGTAATTTGCACGGCGATCTCATCCACCACGCCTACCCGACACTGGAAGGCTATATCGAGCACATGAATCGCTATAGCAGCCTGGGCGCAGAGCAGGCAGTTGCAAAAGGTAAAACCGGCCGCAATTGGCCAGCCTTCCTATGGAATGTGCTGCTAAATCCCGCCGCTACTTTTTTCTACAATTATGCATTTCGTCTGGGTTTTCTCGATGGGCGGGAAGGGCTGCTTCTGCATCTCTATCACTCGAGCTATGTGAGCTGGAAATACGCCAAGGCATGGAAAATGCAGTCACATAAAGAATCTGTATGATGTAGTTCTTAGTGGAGTTATCGCACTCAAACATGCTACAAATCGCCTATGAGTCACGATCAGAAAGATAAGCAGGACGCTCCGCGCAGCGACGAGCCTATGAATTTAAAGCAGCTTGCCGCGATCCTGCAGCTCTCCCAAACGACAGTTTCTCTTGTACTGAATGACTCTCCGGCAGCAAAGTCTATTCCCGCGCATACCAGGGAACGCGTTTTCCAAGCAGCTCGAAAATATCATTATCGTCCAAACTATTTTGCTCGATCTCTGCGCCGTAATCGCAGCATGTCTATCGGCGTGATCGCGCCCGACCTCAGCGAAGGCTACTTCACCATGGTGATGAATGGCGTCGAAGAGTTTTTGATTCGGGCACAGTACTTTTACTTCACTGCCAGCCACTATTGGAACCAGGAGCTCATGCAGGACTATCCACACCTGCTGGTAGAACGCGCTGTCGATGGTTTTCTACTGCTCAATACTCCGTCGGAGATTCGCAGCCCACTGCCTACTGTGGCTATCTCTGCACATAACAGCTCTCCCGGCGTTACCAATGTTGTGCTCGATCATCTGCGAGCAGCCGAGTTGGCGCTTCACCATCTTTACGATTACGGTCATAGAAAGATCGCATTCGTAAAAGGTCCCAATATTATTCCGGATACCGAGTATCGCTGGAGCTCCATTCTCCGTGTAGCCCACGAACTTGGTATAAAGGTCCAGCCGGAACACTGCATTCAACTCGATGCAGACAGTTGGTCACCCCAGGTCGGTTACGAGCCAATGCGCGATCTGCTGGCTCGCGTGCGCGATTTCACGGCAATCTTCTGCTTCAATGACATTTCAGCGATCGGCGTTATTCGGGCTATTTATGATGCCGGCCTTACTGTGCCCGGAGATATTTCCGTCATCGGCTTCGATGACATTATGAGCGCGGCCTATTACAAGCCAAGCCTGACAACAGTGCGACAGCCATTACGCGCTATGGGCCGTCAGGGAGCCCAGATATTGCTGGATATGATTTCCCACCCGGAAAAAGATTTTCCGGAAGAAATTGTAATGCAGCCTGAACTGATTGTGCGGGAATCAACCGGGCCCGTTGCAAAATCGCGAGGTAAAAAGAAAGCTTGATTATCCCCTCTTGGTGTTCAGTTCCCTTCCAACCCCTTCAAGAACGCTTATGCCTGCAGCCAGTGCTCGCCTGCTGTCCTTAGAACGAAAGCGATGGAAGAGTGTGAGAGTCGATGGAGGGTCTTCGTCGTTTGCCTGCTCCGTGATTTTAGAAAAGATTTCCGAAAAATGATGTAACACTTCTGGATCCACGCTGCCCAGCAGCTTTGCCAGAATGATGAGGTTGCGAATGTTTCTTACAGACTCCGGTTGTGTAATCAGGCTGGTAGCGTGACTGATAATTGCGTTTTCTGCTCCTAAAGCGCCTCGTAGAAGATCGAGCGTGCCGGAATCATGCAATTGCTGCAGCAACTTATATAAGGAAAGCATCGAGTCAGCGTGCTCCATGGGAGCATCATTCAAGCGACGCTGCAACTCCTCGCGAGCATCACGCGGCTGCGGGCGCATCTCAATCGGCTTCGCCATTACTTGTCTCCCTTCGTCTGTATCTGCACCAGCCCATTCCCGGGCATCCTATAATCGGACCTTTGCCATTTGCGTTCTACTTCTACGCCCTGTTGCGGAGTTGGATGTCCATAACGGAAATTGATACGCGGCAAAGGGTTTTCGCCTTGCCATGGAAGCACTTTCATCTTTACAGGCGTCTCTTTGTAAGCTGGTGTGTGTGTTTTGCGGTCGGCGTAACTTCCGGTTAATAGATTTACAGGATGCTCAGCCGAGTTCAATGGCATATACAACTGATTGCCTTTCACGCGATCAGTTACAAGCACGCGTGTGCGAATTTCTCCATGGCGCGAGGTAATGTCTACCCAATGGCCGGTAGTAATACCGCGTTCTTCCGCCAGTTCAGGCGATACTTCAATAAAACGATGCGGCGTCTCTTCTTTAACGCCGGCCACACGATACGTCATGTTGCCTTCATGGAAATGCTCCAGGAGCCGGCCATTGTTGAGGTGAAGATCAAATTCGCTATCTTCCGCATCGCAGGGCGGAAGCCACTCGAGCGGATAGAAGTTGGCCTTCCCGTCAGGAAATTTGAAGCCCTTGGTGTAGAGCAGCGGTTCGTCTGAACCATCGATCGCGACAGGCCACTGGAGGGTTTTGTATCCTGCAAGCCGGTCGTAAGTGACGCCGGCAAACATAGGCGCTAACGATGCCGATTCGTGCATGATGTCGGCGGGATGGGTGTAGTTCCAATTCGCGCCCAGCTTGTTGGCGATCAGCTGGACGATTTCCCAATCGGGCTTGCTCTCGCCCAAAGGCTCAAAGACCTTATAAAGCCGCTGAATACGACGCTCCGTACTGACGAAGGTGCCGTCTTTTTCCAGACTGGGACTTGCTGGAAGTATGACATCAGCAAAACGGCAGGTTTCACTAAAGAAAATATCCTGAACTACAAAGAAATCGAGCCGGGCAAATCCCTCGCCAACGCGATTGGCATTTGAATCGGCGCTATACATATCCTCGCCAAAGAGATAAATTGCCTTCAATTTGCCGTCGAATATCGCATCTATCATTTCGTGGTTGTCGAGGCCCTTGCTGGTGGGAAGCTTTACGCCCCAGGCCTTCTCGTAGCGTTGGCGAACTTCTTCATCCTCAACCTTGTCGTAGCCGGGATAATAAATTGGCATGCAGCCGAAATCGCTTGCACCCTGCACATTATTATGCCCGCGCAGCGGATACGCGCCGGTTCCCGGACGCATGTAATTTCCGGTAGCCAGCAATAAATTCGAGATCGCAGTAGAAGTATCTGATCCTCCGCAATGCTGCGTGACGCCCATGGCCCACAAGGCGCAGACGGATGGCGCAGAAGCAATTTCTTCCGCTACTTGAATCAGCACTTCTCGTGAAATGCCGGTGACGCTCTCTGCAAATTCAAGCGTGAATGGCTCCAGACTTTTTACATATTCATCAAACTTGTTGACCCACTGATGGATGAAATCTACTTTTTCTTTTCCCTCATCAATAATGTATTTCGTAATTGCCGAGAGCCATACAAGGTCGGTACTGGGCTTCGGCCTTAGATGAATATCGGCGCGACGAGCCATTTCGTGCTCGCGCAAATCAGCCACAATCAACTTCTGCCCGTGCAGCTTGTGTGCTCTCTTTACACGTGTAGCCAGCACAGGATGGCTTTCCGCCGTATTGCTGCCGATAATCAGCACGAGCGACGCTTGCGCTATATCGCTGATCGAACCGGAGTCGCCTCCATAACCAACTGTACGGAACAGCCCTTGCGTTGCCGGCGACTGGCAATAGCGTGAGCAGTTGTCTACATTGTTGGTGCCAATCACAGCTCGCGCCAGCTTTTGCATGACATAGTTCTCTTCATTTGTGCATTTAGAAGAGGAAATCAACCCTATTGAGTCTGGGCCATGCTCTGATTTAATTTCGCTCAATCGACGCCCGATCAAATCGATCGCTTCGCCCCATGTTGCTTCACGAAACCCGTCGCCTTCACGGATAAGTGGCTTCTGCAAGCGATCCTTGTGATTGACGAAATCCCAACCGAACTTGCCTTTGACGCACGTGGAAATATTGTTGGCCGCGCCTTCACCCGGCTCAACTTTCAGAATGTGACGATCTTTCGTCCAGATATCAAACGAGCAGCCTACACCGCAGTAGGTGCAGACTGTCTTTGTCCTCTTTACGCGGACTTCCCGCATCTTTGCTTCTGTCTCAGAGAGTTGCAGAATTGGACCGTAACCAGTCTCCGGCTCGACTGCTTTCACCAGATCGATCATGCCGTTCAGCGCATCGATGGGCCAATGCGTAAAATAACCGGCTTCGCCCAGCATGGACTTTTCCATAAGCGCATTGCAGGGGCAGACGGTGATGCAATGACCGCAGCTTACACAGCTCGATCCTGCGATTTGTTCTCCTCCATCCCACAGCACGCGGGGATGTTTGTCTTCCCATCGAATCGACAATGTTTCATTCACTTGCACATTCTGGCAGGCTTCCACACAGCGTCCGCAAAGAATGCACTGGTCCGGATCATAACGATAAAAAGGATTGGAAAAGTCTTTTTCGTACGGCTTTGGCTTAAAAGGGTGCTTTTGGTGTTCGACATTGAGAAGCGCTGTCGTGTTATGTATGGTGCAGTTGCCGTTGTTGTTATCGCATACCGTGCAATACAGCATATGATTGCCAAGGATGCGATCGAAAGCTTCGCACTGTGCCGAACGCGCTTTGCCTGACTCGGTAACCACATTCATTCCGGCTGTAACTTTTGCGCCACAAGCACGCAGAAGATTGCCATCGACCTCAACCATGCATGTATCGCAGGTTTGGATGGGTCCAAGGTGATGGTGATAGCACACCTGCGGAACCTGCTTTCCTGTTCGATTGATGGCATCGATCAGCGGCTCGGTTTCGTATGCAATTGCCGATGAGCCGTCGATAGTAATTTCACAGGATGGAAGATGGATTGGTGGATCAGGCAGTGATGAGACGAGGTGATTCGAGGCCTCTATAACGCGCATCATAAGCTATCCTTTACCCGTTGGATGCAGTGCTTTACATTTTTCGCTGCCACATTCGTTCTGCAGTCGAACATAAAACGCGCACATAAGGTACATTGGCAACATGCAATTGCCCTCACTCGACGATATCCAGCGCGCCAGCGACATTGTGCATACCGTTATGCCGCCGACGGCACAGTATACTTGGCCGCTTCTGAACGCGCGAGCCGGCGCTGAAATCTGGGTAAAGCATGAAAATCACTCCCCCGTAGGCGCGTTTAAATTACGCGGCGCTATGGTTTACATGGACTGGCTAAAACAACATCACCCGGAGGTTACCGGCGTTGTTGCTGCCACCAGGGGCAATCACGGTCAGGGAGTAGCTCTTGCCGCTGCGCGCTATGGCCTGACCGCCACCATTGTCGTTCCACTTGGAAACAGCCGCGAGAAAAACCGTGCCATGAAATCGCTGGGTGGCGAGTTGATAGAGCACGGCAGTGATTTTCAAGCAGCGCTTGAGTTTGCTATCGCGCTTGCTAATCAGCGCAGGATGCACATGGTGCCCTCGTTTCATCCGCTGCTGGTTCATGGCACGGGAACGTATGCTTTCGAACTGCTTACGGCGGTTCCAGCTCTCGATATGATCTACGTGCCCATCGGACTAGGCTCTTCGATTTGCGGAGTGATCTCCGTTCGCAATGCACTTGGACATGGCGCCAAGATAGTGGGTGTCGTTGCGGAAGAAGCGCCGGCCTATGCTCTCTCTTTCCGTGAAAAGCAAGCAATTTCGCATTCTGCCAATTCAAGGCTTGCAGATGGCCTTTCTTGCCGCGTGCCCGTGCCGGATGCCTTGGAAATTATGCTGTCCTATGTCGATCATATTGTTTCAGTGAGCGAAGCAGAGATAGCGGCTGCCATGCGTGCCTATTATGAAGACACCCACAACATTGCTGAAGGCGCTGCAGCCGCCGCTCTTGCAGGCGCGCTGAAAGAGCGCAAGGCACTGCAAGGCAAGCGTGTAGGCGTGGTCCTCACCGGAGGAAATGTCGATCGTGAAATTTTTCTGGAAGCGTTAACGCAGGCATGAGTTCAACAAAACTGAGAACGCTCGCGCATGACGCTCTTCATCGCTGCTTCGGGTGCGGCAATGCAAATAAATCCGGCCTGCGCTTGAAGTTTTTCCTCGATGAGCAGCAACAAGTGATCTCACCAGTTCGATTGGCCCGCCGCTTCGAAGGACCTCCTGGTTATGCTCACGGCGGCATTATTGCCACGCTGCTGGATGAAGCTATGAGCAAGGCAAATCGCCAGCATGGCATCACTGCCATGACCCGGCAGATGGACGTGCAGTACCTGCTTCCGGTGCCTCTGCAACAGCCTCTTACGATCCGAGGCCGCCGTGTCTCCTATGAAGGCCGAAAACACTGGTGTGAGGCTGAAATCTTAAATAAGGACAACCATGTGCTTGCTCGTGGAAAGGCTCTTTTTATCGCGGTCGATCGCAGCACATTGATAAAGTTCGCCAGGATTGACAAATAGGTTCCGCCATTTTAAAAAAGAAATCAGTGGTGAAGGAGTTCACCCTTAACCGCTGCTCTTCCATTTCTTTTTAAAGAAAGCCGATGAGCAGATGATGACTCCTGACAGGGAATCCTGTTACGGAGCCATCTCTTCTACAAGATCCCTGACAAAAGTTCAACCGTATCACGCAGATTGCAGGCAATCAATATTGCTGTATTTTGCGCAATACAGAGAAAGAGGGAAACTTGCAGAAGTATTTTTTTATCGCTCTGGGCGGCTCCCTAGGCTCTCTCACTCGCTATTGGGTAGGGACCGCGATTGCCGGACGTTTGGGAACAAAATTCCCCTATGGCACATTTGTCATCAATATAACTGCATGCATCATCATTGGATTCTCGCTCGCCTTTCTCGGGAGACGAACCTCGTTCAATCCAGCCTTGAGATACCTTATTCCTGTTGGATTTGTGGGCGCATACAGCACATTTTCCACTTTTGAATGGGAGACTTTTCAAAACCTTCAGATCGGCTCTTATCTTACTGCCGGACTGTATGTGGGATTGAGTATTGTTCTGGGTTTACTTGCTGTCTGGTGCGGTGTAATTGCGGGAAGGGCCGTTTCGTAAACGGCCCGGCATAATCATTAACTTCTATAAATACAATGCTTTGTGCCCCGGACATTCCTGAGCGGCGTTTTCGATGAGTACATCGACGAGATGCTCACTATAGCGAGACAGGAAAAACGCGGCACCAATGGTTCTTTCCTGCAGATGATTTCCCGGCGACAGGCTTAGATAAAGCGCATCGACATGGCGGCGAAGACTCGCTTCTTTCTGAAGCTGATAATTTGCCGCCAGACGACGTAACCGGTTCATCTGATAACGCATTTTCGAAGCTGCAACATCGGCTGAGCGTCCAAGACTTGCATCCATGGCATGCATCCAAGCAGAAACGCTCTTCAGCTCTTCATCAAGCGCGTTTCCGGCAGCTGCCAGCTTTTTCTTGCCCTCAATCGGAATATTGCGTGCGCCTAAACGCTGCGCCATATCTTCAGGACGCATTGTCCATAAATCCATAAGAGCAACTTCATGCTGCTGAAGGACTTCTGCTATTGCCGGTTCGATTAAAGTGGCGCTTAAACGGGGCAAAATGGGCGTTACACGGCCCAAAATTCGCTGATATACCACCTGCGATTGCGCAAAATAGGCCACTTCCGCCGGACCGCCTACGTAAGCTGAGGTAGGAAGAATCGCGTCCTGAAACACTGCTCGTAATAAAGCATTAGGACTAAAACGTTCAGGTTCAACTTGAAGAATATCCAGTAACTCGCTGGCATTATAGGCATTTTTCCCTGCATTCCATTCCCCGTCCCCTCTCCGCTTCAATGGCAAACGGGTGCCCGTTTCCGCATCGATCAGAAATAGCAGGCTGCTCTGCTGCCCAACCAATACCTGGGAATGGTAGCCGGCAGCGGCCAGCTCCTGATCGCGCCGGACCAAATCTTCATACAGGCTATCTGCCTCGGTAATAGCTTTTCTTAACACATCTGAGCCGAGGGCGTGAAATGCACGCGTGGAGGCATCAATCACGATAAGTCCATGCGCGGCAAAGGTCTTCGCAATCCACTTTCCAAAGGCCTGACCAAAGGTTGCGTCCGGGATATAACACTCTTCCAGAAGATCGAGCAGCGGCCCCGGACCGAGCAATTCCATTGCCTGGTCAAGAACATTTCGTATGTGTGGTCCCAGATGCAGGCCACCTACAGAAACCTGGTAAGGTTCCCGTTCAAGAGCAAGCTTCAACGTCTGCAATTCTCGACGCGAAGGCAATGCGACGTGATCAGCTTCGGCAAGGTCATGATCCTCGCTGGCCAGCCAGAAAACAGGCACATGCGGATATCCAGCTAAAGTAGCATCCTGCGCTTTGCGAATAATCGTGGCCGTTTTAAAAAGCGTAAAGAGCGGGCCGCCGAAAAGAGCTACCTGCTGGCCGGTAACAACAGCGCCGGCCCCGTTACGAAGGCGCTCAATATTTTCAAATGTCTTTGGGCCCGCTCCGAAGGAGCGATTTTGCTCGACGAGCAAGTCGGCAACTTGCTCTCGTATGGAGGGGGTGAGTGATGGAGTACGGGTCGCCCATTCCTGCGAATAAGGACTTTGCGCGTAATACGGCAGCGATGTGCGACTCTGCGCGTAATCCATGAAGAGGCGCGAGAGATGCGGCAGTATGGTGATGGGAAAACACTCTGTGTGCAAGTCGTTCGTACTCCAACCGCGTGCGATTCTGTTTCAGTGTCTCACGCGTCTGTAAATTTGCCCCGTCTGTCTTTCCGAAGAAGCGATTCAAGCTCTTTTCGGTTTTGTACCGGAAGCGTCTCCACCGCGTGCCGGGCCAGCGAGATATAAATCTCCCTCAGCATCGGATGCTGTTGTAGCGACTGAAGATGCAGTCTAATTGTTTCAATATCGCCACGCGCAAAAGCGCCGCTGAAACTCTTCCCTTCTCCACGCTCAAAGATGTTCTTCATCGTGGCCTGTGCCAAGGCGGCGATCCATTGCCTGGCGTTCGCATCCGAAAGTCCCGCCAGCCGCGCCATAGCCAATGCGGCGGAAAAGTGGCTAACGAGGAGCGGCGATGCCATAGTAGCCGCCGCATGATAGAGCGGTTTTTCCTTGGTCCGCACGGGGAAGGGTTTACCGCCAAGTTTTCGAACAAGCGCATTCATCCGTGAATCAATAGCCGCGCGAGCTTCCACGGCAAAGAGCACTCCTGAAAGCGGCACGGGGGTGCGCGTCGGGAAGCTCATCACGGGAGCCAGAGAGGCCACCTCTGCTCCCCGGCGCTTTACAGAATCGAGCGGGGCGACGCTCAGGGCTCCGCTCGAATGCACAACAATTTGACCGTCAAGACGTTTTCGCTGCGCTGCTATGCTTTCCGCCACGCCGACAATCTCGGCGTCGCGTACGCATATCCACAAAATCCGGGCGTCCAGAGAGGCGTCTTCAAGGCGTATGAGCGGCCAGCCCGATGTTTTTTTCGTCGAGCGCCCTATGGTTTCAGCTAAAGGAATTTTCGCAGCGCGGCATGCATGCGCCAGCGAAGTGCCCCAGTTCCCCATTCCAATGATGGAGACGTTTGTTTTCCCAGGCATAACCGGATGATACGGTAAAGGAAATCTATTTGAGAGGATTCGCATGCCATTGAAGAAAGCCCACAAGCCAGCCCTGACTTCCAAGAAAGCCCATGTCGAGGTGCTCTCATCTGAAGTGGCCTTTGAAGGGCCGCTTTTCCGCGTAGAGCGCGATGAAGTGCGCGAGCCGGGTGGTCATGTGGCAAAACGCGACGTGGTACGTCACGGAGGCTCAGTTGTCATTCTTGCAGTTGTAGATTCCAGTAAGCGCGACCCGCTCATCGTAATGGAACGCCAATACCGCCATGCCGCGGGCCAGTATCTTTGGGAAGTGCCCGCAGGCAAGATGGACGAGGGCGAAGAGCGCCTGGCAGCAGCAAAACGCGAATTGATCGAGGAAACCGGTTATCGGGCGAAAAAATGGACAAAGCTGGTGCGTTATTTTGCCAGTCCCGGTTTTTTGGGCGAATGGATGCAGGTTTTTCTTGCCGAAGGACTCACCGCGGGCGAAGCCGCTCCGGAAGAAGATGAACTGCTGGAGGTGGTGCTGGTGCCCCTCTCCGAAGTATTGCGCATGATTGATGAGGGAAAAATTCTCGACGGTAAAACGCTGGTGTCCGTTCAGCTTTATGAACGTCTTCGCAAAAGAAAACGCGCTAAGTGACTGATTTTGTGTAGAAACACTTTCTTCCATACCATGAAGAAAACCAAAGCTGCCTGACGTGCGTCTTTATCTGCAAGCAGGTTGGTATCCCCAACCGTAATCTGCTTCAGGAAGGTTCAAGGCTTGTGGCAACTTACAAGGGTAAAGTAAAGTGGTTCAACAACGCGAAGGGTTATGGGTTCATTGGTCGCGATGATGGACCGGATGTCTTCGTCCATTACAGTGCGATTCAGCTCGATGGTTATAAGAGTCTGAAGGAAGGCGATGAGGTAGAGTTTGACATTGTCCAGGGGCAAAAGGGGCCACAGGCCGATCAAGTAACCCGGGCGCGAGAAGTTGCCTGACGGAAGCAACAGCAAGATTGATTCCGCTTTTATTCAGTAATTGAATTTTCTCTATTGAGATTCTGTGATTCGTGTGTAAAGCCCGGCAGAGGTTGCCGGGTTTTCTACTTTCTACAGCCTGCGAGATAATCATTTCTCGATGGATAACCGTTCGATTGCGCAATTGTTGTATGAAACAGCCGACCTGCTGGAGATCAGCGCTGCTGACCCATTCCGTATTCGCTCATATCGTCGCGCGGCTGAAGCCGTAGAAGCGAGCACAATTCAGCTGAGTGAAATTGCCGACGATCCGAAGAAACTGCTTGCCATTCCCGGCATCGGCAAAGGAATGGCTGCCAATATCCAGGAAATTGAAAAAGCCGGGACACTACCCCTCCGTGAAGAACTGCTGACCAAATACAGGCCGGGCATGCTGGATCTGCTCAAACTGCCGGGTATGGGGCCAAAATCGGTGGCCCTTTTCTGGGAAGCGCTACAGGTCTCCTCGATTTCCGAACTGGAGGATGCGATTGCGGCAGGCAAGCTGGCATCCTTGCCGCGCATGGGCGCAAAACAGATTGAAAAGTTGAAGAAAGGCATTGAGGATTACAAGAAAAACAGCGGCCGCTTCCTGATCGATGACGCCGAAATTGCGGCGGAAAAGCTGATTGCCTACCTTCGCGCTTTTGACGGGCTTGAAACCATTACTCCCGCAGGCTCTCTTCGTCGCGGACGGGAAACCGTAGGCGATCTCGACATTCTTGTAACCGGCCCCGGCTGTACGGAAGACAAAGTACAGGCGGCGGTGGAGTATACCGCGGCCTATCCGCCCATTGTTGACCTGATTGCCAAGGGACAAAATAAAGTCAGCTTTCGCTTGCGCAATGGTTTGCAGGTGGACGTGCGATTGCTTCCGGAAAATTCCTATGGCGCTGCATTGCAGTATTTTTCCGGGTCGAAGATGCACAACGTCACGATCCGGCAGCGCGCTCTCAAGCGCGGCTACACTCTCAGCGAATACGCCCTGGCAAAGATCGAAGACGGTTCCTTTGTAGCGGGCGCTACCGAGCAGGAAATTTATGCAGCCCTTGGGCTGGACTGGATTCCGCCTGAACTGCGCGAGAACAATGGCGAGATTGAGGCAGCCGAACAGCATCGATTGCCCCAGCTTATTGAGCAGAGCGATATCCGCGGCGATGTACATATGCACACGAATGCGACCGATGGAAAAAATACGATTCGTGAAATGGCTGAGGCTGCGCTCGCTCGCGGATATGAATACATCGCGATCACCGATCACTCGAAAAATCTTGCCATGACGTTCGGGCTCGATGATGAGCGGGCGCTCGAACATATCCAGCGTATCCGCGAAGTGAATGACGAGATGGAAGGACGCATCCGCATCTTTACCGGAATTGAAGTCGATATTCTGAGCGACGGCCAGCTGGATCTTTCCGATGAAGTGCTGGCGCAGATGGATGTCGTAATTGCCAGCGTGCATTCGCTTTTCAATCAGCCTGAAGATCAGATGACCGAGCGTGTGCTGCGTGCACTGGAGAATCCGAACACGCGCATCCTCGGCCATCCTACCGGGCGGCTGCTGCTGCGCCGTGAAGCCTACAAGCTTAATTTGCCGCAGATTCTGCGGCGCGCAGCCGAATTAGGAGTGGCGGTAGAGCACAACGCCTATCCTGACCGGCTCGATCTTTGTGATCGCGATCTGCGCATGGCAAAAGAGCTCGGCTGCAAAATTTCCATAAATACGGATTCGCACCATACCAGCCACATGGAAAAGATGCGCTATGGAATCAAGCAACTCCGCCGCGCATGGCTAACGAGGGATGATGTAATCAATACGCTTCCCGCCGATCAGTTCCTGAGCGCGTTGCGTCCTCGCAGCTGAAGTCATTTACTTATTCTGGTTGCCTGGAGTGAGATTCAGATCGACGCTGCCTTTTACATCTGGCGGAGGCTCAGCTTTGGGCGGCTTCAGCCCTGCAAGGCGCAGATTCACCAGCTTATTCAGCAGGTCAAACCAGAAAGGGGCGCCAAGCGAAACGGCAATCGCCGTGAGCAGCCAGCCTGCCAGATTGTACCCCCAATGCCCCAGCACGCCCACGTATCCTCGTTGTTCCAGATCGGCATGGTTTTGCCAATAAGAAGCAACTTCTTTCCACGTATAGCCGAGCGGCAGTTGATCGCCGAGCTTATCCTGGATGTCCTTTCGTGCGGTTGCGTAATCGGGCAGCGTGCAATTTTCCTTATCTTTACAGCTATACATCTGCGCTGTCGCCGTCACGGCATCGCGAGCATCTTTGGAGGTCCACAGCTTTTGTGTAACGTTAAAAAGATTGGCATTAAATACAATGGCCAGCGCCATTCCGAGAATCACCAACCACATCTGAGTGCGTCTCTTATAAAGGCCGTTTACGCGATCCATCGTGCCGTCATACCACTGCTCGATAGCCAGAGTGCAGGCTGCGGCATTCCCTTCTATGCCGAGAATGATCGCACTCAGCTTTTTTCTTAATGCAGAATCGGGAGGCAAGCGGTCGATTAATCTCGGAATATCCGTAAAAGGCGCATCGTGCATTTCTGCAAGCGATACCAGGAGAACACGCGTAAACAGCGGTGATGGAATATACGTCGGTCTTGATTTTCTGGCTGCTCCAAGCCCCAGGAGCTTTGCCGGAGTGAAGGATATTGTCTCGATCAGCGGATGCGCAGCGAATGTCTCATAAAGATTCGGGTCGACCAGCATCTTCCGGATAGCCTTTTCCAGCATAGCGGCGCGCTTGGCGGTAAATGCTGCTGCCAGTTCACAGATATGCGAGGCGATAATGCTCAGCAAAAGGCATACGAGAACAACGCCGATGGCCACCGCTAAGATCTGTTCCATCCACAGGCTCCTTTTGATGCAAGTCAGTATTACTTCTTTGCAGCCTCGTGTCGAGACTGTTTCTGCTTACGCTGATAAGTACGGTAGAATGCAGCTCTAATGGCAGAGGAAACCAATTCCGGCAAACGCGCCCTGCTGATCGTGCTGATGGCGACGATTATTGTTGTGGTTACAATTGCAGCTTATGTTTATGTCGATGAGAAGCCGCCTGTCTCTGCGGGCAAAATCGTCAAGCTGGATGTTGTGCCGATCCATAGCCAGATGCGCGTAGGTGAAGGCGCGCAAGGCATACAAGGCGGCATGGAAACGTACGATCAGCTTATTGTGCTGGCCGAAGTGGAAGTTCGCAACCAGACGAATATCCCCCTTTTTCTGCATGACATGTGGGGAAATCTCACAACTTCAAACGACAACGTGCAGCGCAGCCTGGGCGCGAACAAAAGCAATTTTCGGGATGTTTTCATTGCCTATCCGCAACTGGCCGCGCTGAAGCAGGAGCCGTTGCAGCGCGATATTACCCTGCAGCCCGGCCAGAGCGTACAAGGGTTGGTGATCTTTAACTATCCGATGACAAAAGAGCAATGGGACGCGCGCCACGGCTTCGAGGCTGTGATTTCGTTCCTGCACCAGAAAAACCTGGTGCTGCCGTGGCCCGCGCCGGGAAAATAAATCAGCGGCTCACGCTCACCGGAACCGGCGCCGTTTTCGGAGTCGAAATATACCCCTGCACCTGGTCCTTGCTGATATTGTTCACGACTAATTCATAAAGGTAATTGTCTTTACCGGTGTAGAACTGTACCGGCTCATTTAATCCGCGATCCTTCTTCTCGATCTTCTTGTCGTCGGCATAGACGTTCAGCGTGTAGCGACTGTGTTTCGTATCGGCCTTGCGCAGCTCAAGTCCCACTGTCGATACGGCCTGGCGCTGCCCTTTGCGCAAAGTAAACTCATAGTAATTGCGATCGCCTTTGTGTTTCAGCACCTCCAACTCATTGTGATTCGTAGCAATCAAGCCGCTCTGTACACCGAGATCGCCCTTCATGCTTTGCAACTGGGCCTGGGTATTCTGCAATTCTGTTTTTGTCTGGGCTACGTCAGTTTTTACCCCGCCGACATCTGTTTTGACATTCGAGACATCGCTGGAAACAGCTCCGATCTGCTGGCGCGACGCAGCCTGTTCGCTTTCGAGCCGCTTCGCGTCAGCCTGTTGCCTGCGCATCAACTCATCTGCCCGCGCTTCCAGTTGTTTCTGCGTTAAGCCGACAGACTGTCCTAGAGTTTCCGAAGCTATCTTCAGCCTTGCATTTGTCTGCCGCAATTCCTGCGCCAGCTTGTCATTCTGCACCTGAGCTTGTGTTAATTGCGTTTCCGCTTTTGTCAGGCGATTACTGAGCGTATAGCTCCAGATCAGGCCTCCAATGGCCGCCAGCAGGGCCGCTGTCAGCAGTCCAAGAAAAGCGCCGGAAAAACTGCGCTGCTCTACAACCGTCTCGTCACTCATTGTTTTTTCTTCCTCTCTTGCTGTTCCGTGAGACTACCTGTCCTAATGGACGGTGGTAAATATTTTTTGTCGATGATCGCCATACAATAGAACCGTGAGCACAACGGACGTCATTATCGCAGGCGGCGGAATCATTGGCCTCTCTACAGCGCTGGAATTGGCCGGCAGCGGACTTCGTGTGACCGTACTCGAACGTGGGCAGGCCATGACGGAAGCTTCATGGGCAGCCGCCGGAATGCTGGCTGCGCACGATCCGGAGAATCCTTCCGCTCTACAGGCGCTTTCCGACTTTAGCATCTCGCTCTATCCCACTTATCTTGAAACGATAGAGCATCTATCCGGAATAAAGATTGCGTTGCGCACAAGCGGCACCCTGCAAGGGTCGGAACCGGGACATACCTTTGCCAATAGCATCTCGTCAGCGGAAATTGCGCAGTTGCTGCCGCAATTGAACGCGTCAAATCGCAGTTTTCTCTGGCTGGACGAACACAGCCTTGATCCGCGTGATCTTTGCGCTGCTCTGCCAAAGGCTGCTGTCTCTGCCGGAATCACTCTCATGGAGCAGAGTCCAGTTACGCATATCCGTCACAATGCTGACGGCATTGAGGTTTCAACGCCTCAAGCAACATACTTGGCACAGCACTTTATCAACTGCTGCGGAGCATGGGCTGGAGCCATCTCCGGTCTTCCTTCTATCGAACCCCGCAAGGGCCAAATGGCGACGGTGAAACTCCAGCCTCAGCATCAGCTTCCTTATGTCATACGTATGCCCGAGCTATATCTTGTTCCTCGCGGAGACGGCCGCGTCGTC
This sequence comes from Alloacidobacterium sp., assembly GCA_035547425.1. Taxonomy (GTDB): domain Bacteria; phylum Acidobacteriota; class Terriglobia; order Terriglobales; family Acidobacteriaceae; genus Alloacidobacterium. Next base: position 31,029 of record DASZUU010000044.1, read on the forward strand.
ATCGGAGCATCGGTGGAGCGAGCCGGCTTTGATAAATCTGTCCACGACACTACGATCCAGACACTTCTACATGAAGCTGCAAATATCTGGCCCCCCATTGCCGAGGCCCAGGTCATAGAAACATGGGCAGGGCTTCGTCCTGGATCATCCGATGCGCTGCCGGTCATGGACGCCTGCGGCGAACGCAATTGCTGGATCGCCTCCGGACACTTTCGGAACGGCATCCTGCTGGCTCCCGCTACCGCACGCGTCATACGGCAGCTTATTCAGGGCGAACCAACCAGCGTTGATATCTCGCCATTTCAATGCAGCCGATTCAACCCCGCATCCGTCTCTTGAAACAACAAAGAATCGCGGCAAAGTGACAACCCTATAATGGCGCTGTTATAAACATTATTTAGCCCTATTTCGCCTTTCGACGCGTCCACTGCGTCTGGTTAGCGAACCGTCGGGCAGTTTATCAACATCCGGCCACACGTTGGCCGCATCCAACAACGTTCGCCCGAAACGGGCAATCTCACTGGAGGGATTTGGCACGTTATGTCGACCGCAGTAGCTACAAAAGGTCTGGAAGGAATTGTTGCAGCCAACTCTGGCATTTGCTGGATCGATGGGGATGCCGGGGTGCTCGCCTACCGCGGTATTGACATTCATGAACTGGCAGAGAAATCGACGTTTGAGGAGACAACTTACCTCCTCTGGCACGGCAAGCTCCCCACCGCATCCGAACTCGAAGCCTTTAAAAAGAAACTTTCCGATGCCCGCAAGCTTCCCGCCGATATCCTCAATCTCCTTCAATCCTTTCCCAAGTCAGCCACTCCGATGGAGGTACTGCGCACCGCTGTTTCCGCGCTGAGCATGTATGACAAGGACGAGAAGGCTGTCGATCATGACTCGAATGTGCGTAAGAGCTTCGAGCTTACGGCGCAGATTCCTATGATCGTTACCGCCTTCGATCGCATCCGCAAAGGTAAGCCGGTAGTCGAAGCCGACAAATCACTTTCGCATGCGGGTAATTTCCTGTGGATGCTGACCGGAGAAAAGCCGTCAGAAACTGCAACCCGCACCTTTGACGTTGCACTCATTCTGCATGCTGACCATGAGTTGAATGCTTCGACATTTGCAGCCCGTGTCATTGCCGCGACGCTTTCCGATGTTCACTCAGCCATCACCGGAGCCATCGGCGCACTAAAAGGCCCTCTGCACGGCGGCGCGAATGAAGCCGTGATGCGCCTGCTGTTTGCCATCGACAAGGAAGGAGCTGATCCGGTCGAGTATGTGAAGAACATGCTGGCGCAGAAGAAGAAAGTTTCCGGCTTTGGTCATCGTGTATATCGCACTGAAGACCCTCGCGCGACCCACTTGCGCAAGATGTCGGAAGACCTGAGCAAGGCAGCGAACAACACCAAGTGGTTCGACATGTCACAGCGAATCGAGCAGTACATCCGTACCGAAAAGAAGCTGAACGCTAATGTCGACTTCTACTCTGCTTCGACCTATACAACTCTTGGCATCGACCTTGACCTGTTCACTCCCATCTTTGCCATCAGCCGTATTTCCGGATGGGCAGCGCACGTCATCGAACAGCTGGACGACAATCGCCTGATTCGCCCGCGCGCTGAGTACATTGGGCCGGAATACCCGGCGAAGTATGTGCCGATTCAGAATCGCTAAATGAAACAGCTGCAAGTAGAAGGGCGCCTTTTCGGCGCCCTTTGTCATTTACATGCCGCCCTTGCGGCTGGCCGGAGGCACAATTCCATTCATGCGCAGATATACAACCATCTGGCCGTAATGATCCATGGAATGCGCAAGAGCAAAAGTTGCAAGTCCAGCGCGCGTCATCTTGCCTTCGCCTGAGCTTTCTACCGTGAAGGCATTGGCAGGAGTAATAGTTTCGACGGCTTTGTGTGCATAAGCATATGAATCGCGCAACGCTTTCATAATGTCGTCTTTGCTGGTGAGCTTTTCAATATCATCTTTCTTGACGGCACCCGGGCCGCCAAAGCCATGAAAGAAACCATAGTTCGCCTCGGCCAGATGCTTCACCTGCTGGCCGAAGGTACGCACCCCTTTAAATTCGCCTTGTGTGGGGGCAAAGTCATACCTGTCGGCGGGCATGGCATCGGCGGCGCCGACAATTTGCTTTTCCATCATGCTCAAGAGGTTGCTATATGTTTCGGCGGGAGCCGCGCTGGACTGGCCATAGCTCAAAGTTGCCGGAACCGCAAGGCAACATAGTAACGCGATACAAAGTGCACGTATCATTTTCACGTCTTCGTCCTCCTATGGAACAACTGCGCAAGCAGCCTAGCAGATACAGGCCCGCTTCCGGGTCAAATCTTCGTCCAGAAGTATTATTTCCCCACACGGGCAGCGAAGAGGCAACGTAAAATAAGAGCCAGGAGATCACGATGAAACGGGTTTACATGGACGCCAATGCGACGACACCCCTGCTGCCAGAGGTGCTGGATGCCATGCGCCCCTATTTCATCGAGCACTTCGGCAACGCTTCTTCTATCCATCAGCAGGGGCAGCAGGCTCGTGCGGCGGTGGAGCAAGCCCGGGAGTCGGTCGCAACGCTTATCAATTGCCGCCCTGCGGAGATTGTTTTTACCTCCGGGGGGACGGAGAGCGATAACATGGCGCTCTTTGGATTAGTGGGTGCCGGGGATCACCTGATTACCTCGTCAATTGAGCACCATGCGGTGCTGCATGCTGCCGAAAAGCTGCGCGACCGCGGAGTTGAGGTTACCTTTCTGCCGGTTTCCGAGAGCGGTGTCGTCGATCCACAGGACCTGCGACGCGCAATCCGGGCCAACACCAAGCTCATCAGCATCATGATGGCCAACAATGAGACGGGCGCGATCCAGCCGGTGAGCGAGATTGGCCGCATTGCCGCCGAAGCTGACATCTACTTCCACACCGACGCGGTGCAGGCTGCGGGCAAGCTGCCGATCGACGTACAGACGCTACGCTGCGACCTGTTGAGTATCTCCGGCCACAAGATGCACGCGCCGCAGGGTACGGGCATTCTTTACGTTCGCCGGGGCACGCAGTTGGAGCCGCTCTTTTTCGGCGGATCACACGAGCGCCAGCGCAGGGCCGGAACCGAGAACCTTCCCGGCATCGTTGGATTGGGAAAGGCCGCGGAAATCGCTAGAATTGCGCTCACGGATGGAACGATCCAAAGGGTGACAGCGCTGCGCAATCGCCTGGAACAGGGCATTCTTGCGCAGGTGGAATCTTCCGGCGTAAATGGCGGCACGCGCGCCCGCGTAGCCAACACGACCAACATTTATTTCGATCATCTTGAGGGAGAAGCGCTGGTAATTGCCCTCGATCTCAAAGGCTTGTGCACTTCCGGCGGCTCTGCCTGCGCTTCCGGCGCCAGCGAACCGTCACATGTGCTCAGCGCGATGGGGCTGTCTACGGCCAGAGCAAGAGCGAGCCTCCGGTTTTCGCTGACGAAACAAACGACCGAAGAAGATATCGATTTCGCTCTCAGCATCATTCCCGCTGCGGCTGCGCGTCTGCGCGAGCTGGCTCCGGTGAATGCCGGGACTCTTGGTTAGCCATCCCTCATTCCGCGCAGGAACCCTTTATTTTCAGAGCGTGGGGAGAGGTTGCGATAATGGATGAGTGGCTCAGATAAGTGCTAAAGAAGAATATGCTTCGCGGCTTGCATCTCTCTCCCGGGACGAGGCACATCTACAGCGGATAGATCGCGCTTTTGCCGGCGCGAAACTGCTGACCGGATTAGCGACATTGATTGCGATTGTGTGGCTGGCGAAATGTCATTCGGCTCAAATTGCATACGCGCTGCTGCCGATTGCAATTTTGATTGCGCTCTTCGCGTGGCACGAACGGATTCTGCAACGAATCCGCTGCCATGCTCGACTGCGAGCATTTTATGAGTATGGCGCAGCTCGTTTGGAAGATCGATGGGCCGGTCATGGTCAAACAGGTGAGCAGTTCCTCGACCCGGAGCATCCTTATGCGCGCGATCTTGACCTTTTTGGCAAAGGAAGCTTATTTGAGCTGCTCTGCACGCTTCGCACGCGCGCGGGCGAAGCAACTCTGGCTGCGTGGCTGCTGCAACGCGCCGAAGTGAATGAGATTCGAGAGCGACAGCAGGCGGTGCGGGAGCTTGCTCCCGATCTGGATTTTCGCGAACAACTGGCGCTGGCGGGAGAAGATGTTCGTGTTGGTGTTCATCCAGAGCAACTGACGGCATGGAGCGAGTCGAACGTTCGATTGGAGCCGCGTGCGGCATTGCGCTTTGCTTTACCTGCGCTGGCAGCCTGCTGGGTACTGAGCCTTGCGGCATGGTTTATGTGGGATTGGGGGCTGGCGGCGTTCCTGATGAGCGCCTTGAATCTGGCTATCACTTATAAGTTGCATCCGCGAGTGCAACGGTCCATCGGTGAAATCGATGCGGCGTCGCATGACCTGAATTTGCTGGCTTCGATTCTGAAAACGATTGAGAAAATGCAGTTCCAGTCGCCAAAATTAACGCGACTGCTTAACGAACTGCGTTCAGGAGAAACGTATGCTTCGCGCGCAATTCATCAGCTGAGCAAGCGTGTGACGTGGCTGGATGCGCATGAAAACTGGTTCGTGAAGCTGCTGGATCTTTTTGTGTTTTGGAGCCCGCAATGGGTAATGGCGATTGAACGATGGCGCGCCGTGCATGGGGCGGATGTACGCCGCTGGATAACGGTAACGGGAGAAATCGAGGCATTGACTGCATTGGCCTGCTATGCGCACGAGCACTCGGAAGATGTTTTTCCGGAATTCGTGGAGCACGGGCCTTACATGCATGCTGAAGAGATGTCACATCCGCTATTGCCGCGAAATCGTGCCGTACCAAACAATTTGAGACTCGATGAGCATTTGCAATTGCTGGTGGTGAGCGGACCGAATATGGCGGGCAAAAGCACATTTATTCGTTGCGTTGGGATCAATGTAGTGCTGGCGCAGGCGGGCGCTCCTGTCTGCGCGCGACAACTGAGTCTTTCGCCGCTGGCAATTGCGGCTTCCATCTGTATTCTCGATTCGTTACAGGGTGGGCTTTCGCGTTTTTATGCGGAAATATTGCGCTTGAAGACCATTGATGCCTTGAGCCAACAAAATGTGCCTGTACTTTTTCTTCTGGATGAACTGCTTTCGGGAACGAATTCACATGATCGTCGCGTCGGTACTGAATCCTTTGTGCATCATCTATTGGCGCGTGGCGCGATTGGGCTGATTACAACGCACGATCTCGCGTTGGCGAAGATTGCGGAAAGCATGCCTGGAATTGCGGCGAACTACCACTTTGCTGATCGGTTGGAAGATGGCAAATTGCGGTTTGATTACAAGCTTACGCCGGGCGTGGTACAGACAACGAATGCATTAAACCTGATGCGATCTATCGGGTTGGATGTTTAGAGGCAGGGCAATCGCTAAAATTTTAGAGAATTCCTGATTTGACGGATAGCCCAGTTGGCAGTTTCCTCTAGTACCGGATCTTCGCTTTCCTGCGACCATTCTTCCAATTTTGACAGGAACTGCTGCCGGCCACTGTTGCCCATGGCGATGGCGATGTTGCGACGCAGGCCTTCGAATTTTGCTCGCTTGATGGGGGATCCGAAGAAAAGCTTGCCGAATTGTTCCTGGTCCAGTTCTGCGAGCCAATCGAGTGCGGGATTGACGAGTTCAGTACGCGACTGCAAGTCAGGATCGGCAGTTATAGGCGATTTGCGATTCCAGGGACAAACATCCTGGCAGATATCGCAGCCGAAAATTTGACGGCCCATCGCACTGCGTAATTCTTCTTGAATCGTTCCACGCTTTTCAATAGTGAGATATGAGATGCAGAGGCTGGCATCCATCTGACGCGGGCCGGTGAGAGCGCCTGTGGGGCAAGCGTCGATGCAGCGCGTACAGCTGCCGCAACGATCTGCGGACAGAGCGGCGCGTTGATCTTTCGGGAGTTCAAGCGAAGTAAGGATGACGCCGAGAAAGAACCACGAGCCTAATTTTTGATTCAGGATGCAGGTATTTTTTCCGGTCCATCCAATGCCGGCGTAGCGTGCATAGAGACGCTCGACAAGCGGGCCGGTATCGACATAACACTTCGATTCAAAGGGGCCGAGCTCGTCCTTTAATGCGGATTCCAGGCGTTCCAGACGCTTCAAGATCACTTTGTGATAGTCGGAAGGGGAAAGACCATCGGCGCCGGGCTGGCCGGTCCATGCATAGCGCGCAATCCAGCCGGAATTTTCCGGAGCCGGATCGATGGAGCGGGGCTGCGCTGTGTTGTAATTTGTAACGCATACGATTACAGACCGCACCCACGGGACGGCGATGCGCAGCGATGAGCGGACAAATTCGCCTGCATCGTTCCGGCGCTTAAGATACTCCATCTCTCCGGCATTTCCCTGCTCGATCCATGCAGCGAAATTTTCGCGGTCCATGCGGTCCTCTGCTGAACCGGGCTCGGGCACAGCGGCTATGCCTGCCGCAGCGAAGCCCATGTCGACGGCGTGCCTTGCGATGATGGATTGGAGTGGCGCTTGCGGCATATGGTTCGCTACCTCTATGTTAGTAGACTGTTGCTTCGAGGAAAGTGAGATGACCGTTGGCTGCTGAAACCAGGGTGTCTTTGGATCGTATTCCGCGCCGGCGATGGCGCATTGCTTTACTTCTCGGCCTTGGAGTTCTTGTCAATTATTTTGATCGCGTCAATCTTTCCGTTTCGCACAACGGGCTGCAGGCGACCTTCGGAATTTCAGATATTACATTTGGGTATTTGCTTGGCGCCTATAACTGGACGTACGCACTCTGCCAGCTTCCGATTGGTGTAGTGCTGGATCGTTTCGGCGTACGGCGGGTAGGGCGAATCAGCACATTTATCTGGAGCCTTGCTTCCTTTGCCGCGGCACTGACACCGACGATCAGCGGATTTTTTGGAGCGCGACTTCTGCTGGGTATAGGCGAAGCGCCGACCTTTCCTGCAAATGCGAAAGCGGTCGGGTATTGGTTTCCGCCCAAAGAGCGCAGCCTGGCGACAAGCATTTTTGATTCGATGGCGAAGTTCTCTTCTGCCATTGGCGTTCCCCTGATTGGGATTTTGCTGCTGCATGTAGGCTGGCGGTTGAGCTTTGCGGCTACCGGGCTTATCAGCCTTCTATATTTTTTGCTGTTCTATTGGATTTATCGCGATCCGAAAGATGATGCGGGATTAAGCGACGAAGAAGATGACTATATTCGCGCCGACCTCACGCGCACGGATATCGGCGCGATTAAAGTGGAATACGCCTCGCTCGGCTACCTTCTGCGACGCCGCAAGGTAATTGGTCTGGCGCTGGGCTTCGGCTCGTATAACTACGTTTTTTATCTGCTGCTGACCTGGCTGCCGGTCTATCTTTCAAGAACGCTTCATATCGATCTTCTGCATTCGTTTCTTTATACCGGCGTGCCATGGCTCATTGCTACGATCACAGACCTGGTGGCCGGCGGATGGCTGGTGGATGCGCTGATCCAGCGCGGCTGGAGTGCGAACCTTGTGCGCCGCGTTGTTTTAATTGGGGGCACGGCGCTGGGGCTGGGAATTCTGGGCGGAGCCGATGCGCATACTCCGGCGCAGGCGCTTTTCTGGATCAGCGTTTCCATTGGTGGACTGGCGGCTGCGGCTCCAGTGGGATGGTCGCTGCCTTCGCTCATTGCGCCGAGCGGCAGCGTGGGAACACTGGGCGGAATTCTGAACTTCTCCAACCAGGTTTCCGGTATCGCAGCGCCGATTGTCACAGGTTATCTGGTAACCGCGAAGCATTCTTTTGGACTTGCGTTTGGGGTGGCTGCAATCTATCTCGCGGTTGGGATTGCTGCCTATGTTTTTCTGCTGGGAGATATTGAGCGGATTGCGGGAGAGCATTAATCGGGTTATCGTCCTGAGCGAAGAAACACGGGATCTTTGCTTCGCTCAGGAGGACAACTTAATTCTTACTAGTGCGCTCTGTATGTCTTTGTCTGACCGTTGCGCGTATTTAGCACCGAGAATTGGCCGTCAGGAGATGCCGTCAATTCAATGTCATGGCCGGTATCTGCGCCTTTCAGATTGGCAATGTACTGTTCAGCCGTATTATCTGTGCTTCCTTCGGCGGAATAATGCAACTGCCAGGAAGTCTCGAGTCCGGGATCATTCTTCAAATTGACGAGGGTAGGTTTCGAGCCCCCTTTGGTTTCGCTGTTGCCCATGATGGCGACTTGCGGATGAATGGCATCGATCAGCGCTGGGCTGGAGCTTTGATACCAGCCGTGATGCGAAACAACGAGGATGTTGACGTGTCCCAGATGATTGATCGGGCACATCATCTGCATTTCCTTGTCCCATGTGAGATCGCCAAGGTCGAGAATACGCAGCTTGCCGAAGGTGATTAACACGCCGAGCGAATGCGAGTTTTCTGTCTGATCAGCTTTGCGCACTTCGGAGACTTTGCAGTATTGATTTTGCTCGCCTCCTCCGGGGAGATTGTGATTGAGAAGGTTGCCATCGGAGCTGACAACCTGCACCTTCATTCCTTTGATCGGCAAGATGTCATCGACTGCAGGAGTGAGATGCTTGTATTTTCCCGTGGCCAGTAATTTCTGGTAAGCCTCAAAGCCATCCACTGTGGGCTTGTCATTCAGCTCGCTGTTGGGGCCATGGTCGATGAAAGTGCCGATGGGAATGCGAGCGGCAAGCTGCGGCGCTCCGCCGACGTGATCGGTGTGAAAATGGGTGAACAGCACGTAGTCAATTTTGCTGATGCCCGCCTTCTTTGCTGCTGCGACAATGCGGTCGGCGTCGCGGCCGTTGTTGTCGGGCCAGCCGGTATCGATCAGGAGCGATTCGCCTGCCGGGGTGACGAAGAGCGTGGACTGTCCGCCTTCCACATCGATAAAGTAAACACGCAATTTCCCATTGCTTTGCGCCATCCCTGCAGCGCACATGGAGGCCATGAGGCCGCAGGTCATGATCCAGTTTTTTACTTTGCCCATCATTGCTCCTTCTTTGCCACAGTGGCGCGTGTTGCGCCGGTAGAGATGCCGCCATCGACAAGCAGAGTCTGTCCGGTGACATATCGGCTTGCTTCCGAGGCGAGAAAAATAACGGCTCCGTCGAGGTCGTTTGGCTGGCCGGGTCTCTTAAGCGGAATGCGATCAATGAGGTACTCAACCCATTCCTTGTTCTCATAGAGAACCTGATTCTGCGCGGTTTTAAACCAGCCGGGCGCAAGACAATTAACGGTGATGCCGTAATGTCCCCAATCGTCGGCAAGGCTCATGGTGAGTTGCTTGATGCCGCCACGGCTTGCTGTGTATGGGCCGAGCCCGGCATAGCCTGCAACGCTGGTGACCGAGCCAATATTAATAATGCGGCCGTAGCGATGATGGACCATGCCTCGCGCGATAGCCTGCGCCACAAAGAAGCTGCCGCGCAGATTGGTGTCGAGGACGAGGTTCCAGTCCTCCCACGTGACATCGAGCGCAGGCTTGCGCACATTGCAGCCTGCATTGTTGACGAGGATGTGAATCTGGCCGAAGGCTGCGTAGGCTTCGGCGGCCATCTGCTCGATGCTTTTCTGATCGCGCACATCGAGCTCGAGCGAGACGACGCGGCGTCCCATTGCTTTGATTTCCGATTCAAAGGCTTCAAGCGTTCCGCGTTTACGGCTAGTGAGAATAAGGTCTGCTCCGGCTTCTGCCAATGCACGCGCAAAATATTGGCCGAGGCCACGGCTGGTTCCGGTAACGAGCGCTACCTGTCCGCTGAGATCAAATAGTTTGCTCACTGCGCAATCTCCGAAGGAGAGAGGACGATCTTCATCAGGTTCGGCTCATGCGCGTACAGTCGTTCAAACCATCGCGGGCCTTCTTCCAGCGGAGCGACTGCAGTGATCAGCGGCTTGACGCGAATCTTTCCGCTGGTCATCAACTCGATGGCCTGCGGGTATTCGCCGGACGAAGCGGCTGTGCCCTGCAAACGGATCTGGCGCGTAACGACTTTTTGCAACGGCAGTGTGACTTCGGGCGATATGTTGCCGATGAGTGTTACTGTTCCGCCTTTGCGCACACTGTCGATGGAAGCGGAAACGGTTTCATTTCTACCGACTGCTTCGAGCGCTACATCGACGCCTTTTCCAGCAGTCAACCGTATGACTTCAGCAGCAAGTGCAGGGCCGGAAAGCGCCAGCGTTTCATCTGCGCCCATATCTTTTGCCAGCTTTAAGCGAGTTGGGTCGATATCGGCGACCAAGACGCGCGATGCACCTGCTGCGCGTGCAGCCTGCAGCGTGAGCAGGCCGATCATGCCCGCTCCGAGAACGAGCGCTGTTTCGCCGTCTTTCAATTCCGACACGTTCACGGCATGCAGGGCAACGGAAACGGCTTCGAGCATGGCTGCTTCAGGAAAGGAGAGCGTGTCGGGAAGGCGATACAAAATGCGCTGAGGCACGACAACATATTCGGCGAAGGCGCCGGCGCGGCGATAGTCGCCGCAGGAGACGCCGACGACCTGGCGGTTATCGCACAGGTTTACCTGGCCGCTGAGGCAGAAATCGCATTTGCCGCAGTACACGGTCGAGTCGAAGGTAACACGGTCGCCAGTACGAAAATCGGTGACAGCGGAACCGGTTTCCGCGATCACGCCTGCAGCCTCATGCCCCATGACAATGGGAGGGATGCGACGTCCTGAAGTGCCGTCATAACCATGTACGTCGCTGCCGCAAATACCACAGGCGGAAACATGTACCAATACTTCTTCCGGGCCGGGCACGGGGCGCGCAAGGTCGGCGACTTCGAGTTTTTTGTATTCGGAAAGTAAAAGAGCTTTCATGCGTATCCTTTTTATTCCTTCAGCGTGGCATCACGCAAAAAATCATAATTGCCGGAGGGTGAAAGGTGTAGATTCTGGAGCCTTCGACTGTGCACCAGCACCGTGTCGAGATACCAGAGGTTGATGACAGGCATCTCGTCCGCGAGAATCTTTTGCACTTCGTCGTAGGCGGCTTTCTGGGTTGGCCGGTCATCCGCTGAGGCGGCTTGCTTAAGAAGTTGATCCACACGGGTATTCGCATAGAAGCCGCGATTGGCCCCATGCGGCGGGAAGCTCTCAGTAGAAAACTGATAGCGGAAGATATCCGGAGCTTCGTTGCCGCCGATCCATCGCGAAGGCGCAATCTGAAAAACGCCGCGGCTGATATCGGCATAAAAGGTGGCGAACTCGTAGCTGCGCAGGTCAAGCGCAATGCCGACGGCAGCAAGCTGCTGCTGTACAATCACCGCCAGCAGGCGTGAGCCTTCATCGGTTGAGGTCTTCATTCCTAGATGAAAACGGAAGCCATCGGCTTTTCGCGAATATCCGGCGCGGTCGAGTAAAGCATTGGCAGCTGCGGGATTGTAATCGTGATGCGGCACATTTCCATTCCACGCCCAATGCTCCGGGGGCAAGACGCTTTCGGCAAGACGAGCCTGATCGCGGAAGAGCGAATGAATGATCAGCCGGCGGTTGATGGCCAGAGCAATGGCGTTGCGCACACGCGCATCATGCAGAACGGGGTCGCGCGTGTTGAATGTCAGATAGACAAGCGTTGTGCCGGGGCCGGAGTCGATCTGCAGATTGCGTTCGTTGCGCATGGCGTAGACGGTATCAGCGGGCAAGGCATTGATGGCAGCGTCAGCGGAGCCTTTCTGCAACTCCAGTGCGCGCGTGGTGGCATCCGGCGCGACGGCAAAGCGAATATTTTGAATATTCGGTAGAGGTTGCCAGCAATGATCGGCGCGGCGCAGCACTACATCCTTATCCTGTTCCTGGCTAACGAATGCGAACGGGCCGCTGCCGATGGGATGCTTCCAGAAATCACGCCCGCTGCCTGCCGGCACAACGCCAAAGCCGCCGTCGCTGAGGTTCCACAGCAAAGCAGGATCGGTCTTTTTGAGGTGAACAATGAGGGTCTGCGCATCGGGTGCGTCGATGTGGTCGATCGTTTGATACGCGTTCGCTTTTACGCTGATGATTTTGCCTTGCGTAATGGAGTCGAGCGTGTACTTTACATCGGCAGAGGTGAGCGGGCGCCCATCCTGAAAATGCACATCGCTGCGCAGGTGGAAAACGTACGTCAGCGCATCGGGAGTATCCCATCGCACAGCCAGCCACGGCTGCAAATTGAAATGCTCATCCCTGCGAACAAGCGAATCGAAAATTAGCGAATCGATGCGCTCGGATTGCGCGTCAACGCCGATGCGCGGATCGAGGTTAGTGGGACTGCTCTCGATGAGCACCGTGACCGTTCCGCTGGTCGATTGCTCGTGCTTGCATCCTGAAAAAAAGCAACTGAGACTTAGCAGCAGACAATACGTGAAATGCTTACACATAGGTGATCTGTCCCAGGATGGCGGGCCGCTTTGCGCCCGTAGCTGAAGGCACATTTGCCGGGCGATAATGCCATGTATAGTAGGCCAGCAAAGCGAAGGCTACAGCTTCTTTTGCATCGACGGGAATACCGGCTGCGGAGGTCTGCATCAGCCGGCAGCCGAGAGGTTCCAATTTTTGGCGGAGCATTTTTATCAAGGTTGGATTTTTTGCGCCGCCTCCCGAAACGAAGTAATCGATGGCGATTCCGCTGTGGAGCTTTGACTGAACAAATTGCGAGAAGGCTCTTGTAATGCTTTCTGCGGTCAGCGCAGTGGCAGTTGTGATTACGTCTTCCGGCTTGGCTTTCGATTTTCGGCAATTGCGCAGAAATTGTTCGACAAAGACTTTGCCGAACTCTTCGCGTCCGGCGGATTTTGGCGGAACGAGCCGGAAATATGGATGCTGCAACGCCGCTACCAGCGGAGCTTCGAGGATGCTCCCGCGTGCAGCAACTTTGCCGTCGCGATCGTAGGACTTGTTGAAAAGACGCTGCATGCAGGCATCGATGACCATATTGCCGGGACCAGTATCAAAGGCGAGCAGATCATCGATGCCCGCTGCCGGTGGAATGAAAGTAAGGTTGCCGATGCCACCGATATTCTGCAGAATGCGAGCGCGTTTTGCGTCGGCAAACTGTACGTAATCCAGCAGCGGAACTAACGGAGCGCCCTGGCCGCCTGCAACCATGTCTGCCGGGCGGAAATTGCTGACTACAGGAACGCTGAGTTCCGCCGCAAGCAGCGCAGGCTCGCCAATTTGCCAGGTGCATGCAACATTACGTCCAGCATATTTTTGCGGAATTGCCTGGTGATAAACGGTCTGCCCGTGGCAACCGATCAGGTCGATTTTTGCGCCGTGCCGTCGCAGGGTTTCACGCACTGCTTCGGCATATGCTATTCCCAAACGCCAGTTGAGCCGCGCCAATTCGGCAGTCGAGATCGATTTCGCATCCATTGCAGCCAGAACGGCACTTCGCAAGGACGAAGAATATGGGAATGCTGCATGTACTGCCAAATGCAACTTCAGCCCATTACGGTCGGGCCGCACTTTGACAATGGCAACATCGATGCCGTCCGCCGATGTGCCGCTCATGATGCCGGCGACGGTTAGCGGGCGAAATGGCGAACTCTTGTATTTGGAATGAGTTAGATTACCGGACAAGAATTATTCCCTCAACGTTAGCCAACATTGTCTCATTTCTTCCGTTCACCCTTTCAGCCACGCCGTTTGCCCATTTGCATATGTTCTTTGCCGCAAATTAGTACAAGAGTAGCATCCAGTAAGTCGAGGATTTCAATGATGGGTCAAGTGGAAATAGTCAATCAGTCCCAGAAAAAAACATCCGGATTACGTTATCCCGGATGGCTGGCTCTTTTTCTTATTTGGACTTTGATTGGCTCATGCGGATACGTGCGGCACCTGCTCAATCCAACATCGGGCGTTGCAGTAGGCTCTTTCTCGTTCCGTCAATTCGTCGAGTGGCTTACCTGCTTTTATCCATGGATTTTACTCGGCCCGGTGGTGTTTAGGCTGGAGCGCAGATGCCCACTGAATCGCGAGCACTGGAAGACCAGCGTCCCGGTTCTTCTGGGTTCGGGAGTTTTGCTGTCAGCTGTGGCGGTAAAAATCAATATTGTTCTCAATCTCCCCATAAATCCAAAAGTTACCCTGCACACCCTGTTCACATCCATGCCCCTCAGTGAGCTGGCGGTAGACTTTTTTCTATTTTGGAATATTGCTATCGCGGGTGCGGTAATTCGCACGATTATTGATCTCGAGCGCCAGCAGCGAAATGCAGCCGAGCTTGCTCTTGAAAACGCGAAGCTGGAAACCTGCCTTAAGAATGCGGAACTAGAGACGCTGCGACTGCGGCTCAAACCACATTTTCTCTTCAATACGCTCGAGAATATTTCAGCACTGGCAGAGGATAATCCACGACTGGCTCGGAAGATGTTATCGCGGCTGGGCGAGCTGCTGCGCGCAGCGTTTCGCCGCGATTTCCATGCGGAAATCAGCCTTAGCTCCGAAATTGCGCTGATGAATGCCTACATCGATGTTGAGCTGGTACGTTTTGGCGAACGACTGAAGGTCAATGTCGAAATCGATCCTGAAACGGAAGCAGCCCTGGTACCCAGCCTTCTGCTGCAGCCGCTGGTAGAAAACGCGATTGTACATGGACTCCGCGAGACGTCCGATATAGGGCGGATTGAAGTCCGGAGCATGAAGAATCTCGATACGCTCATGCTCACGATAAAAGATAACGGCAGCGGACCGCCGCATGCATCGCTTGCCGAACTCCCGCTGGGTGTGGGGCTTGGATCCACACAGGAGCGGCTTTCCCGAATGTATCCGCAAGGGCACCGTTTTTCTGTCGAGCGGTCGACAGAAGGCGGAACCCTTGTCCACATCCATATTCCATTTCGAACAAGAACTTTATGAAACCTTTGCGTGTCCTGGTTGTCGATGATGAACCTGCCATTCGAAGCGGTATTCGCAAGCTGCTTACCGCGATGGAAGATGTAATTGTAACGGGCGAATGCCAGAACGCTTCAGAAGCGGTTGCTGCCATACGCCGTAACACCGCCGAACTGGTATTGCTCGATATTCACTTGCCGGACGCCAGCGGGCTTGATGTTGTACGCTCCGTAGGAGCAGAGCGGATGCCTCTGGTCGTCTTTGTAACTGCATACGATGAGCATGCGATCGAAGCATTTGATTTGAATGCGCTCGATTACCTTTTGAAACCCTTTGACGAAGAACGCCTGGAACGCGCTTTGGCTCGCGCGCGCGAAAGGCTGGCAAGCAACGAACAGGAGCAGGTTGTCCAGAAGCTGCAAAAACTTCTGGCCAACTACACGCAGACAGGCCCGGAGCGATTCGTCATTCGCAAGACAAATCACTATGAATTTGTCTCGGCAGACACGATCGACTGGATCGAATCCGCCGACAATTATGTCGAGTTGCACTGCGGCCCCAAGACTCATCTATTGAATGAGACGATGGGAGGCATTGAGCAACGGCTTGATCCTCAAAAGTTCCTGCGCATTCATCGCCGGCACATTATCAATACCAGCCGCATTCTTGCTGTCCACCCACTGGCTGGCGGCACGTATGAATTTGAAATGCAGCAAGGCACACGGCTCACTTCAGGAAGAAACTTTACGCAGGCGGTGCGGATGTTGATTGGGCGCTAGAATGGTGGCCATGCGTGCCGCCGTTCTTCGCCATACCGCTCCGATTGAAGAGCATCCATTACAGTTGGAGGATTTGCCGATTCCCGTTCCCGGGCCGGGAGAAGTTCAACTCAAAGTGGAAGCCTGCGGCGTTTGCCGCACGGATCTACATATCACCAGTGGCGAACTTAAGCCGCTACTGGCTGCGGTCACGCCTGGGCATCAGATTGTAGGGCGAGTAGAAAATCTCGGCGAAGGCGTGACTGATCGAAAGCTGCAGGAACGGGTCGGCGTCTCCTGGCTTGGTGGAACCGACGGTACCTGCCTTCTCTGTAGCAAGGGGATGGAGAATATTTGCGACCATCCGACGTTTACCGGCTACTCGGTAAATGGCGGGTACGCCGAGTATGCAATTGCGCGTGCAGATTTCTGTGTTCCCTTGCCGGAAGAAGTTTCAGCAACAGAGTTGGCCCCGCTGCTGTGTGCCGGAATTATTGGTTTTCGCAGCTTGCGTGTTGCCGAGGTAGAACCAGGTGATCGCGTCGGGCTTTTCGGTTTTGGAGCATCGGCGCACCTTACCATTGATGTGCTAAAGCATTGGGGATGCGAGGTTTACGTCGCTACCCGAGGAGCTTCGCACCAGCAATTGGCCCGCGATTTAGGCGCAACCTGGGTGGGCGAAGCCACAGAGCGACCTCCTGTGCCACTCGACCGCGCTATCACGTTTGCCCCCAGCGGAGATGTCGTAATTGCAGCGCTGGCATCGCTGCGAAAAGGCGGAATTGTCGCCATAAATGCCATTCATCTCGATCGTATGCCGCAGTTTGATTACGACACGCTGCTGTGGGGGGAGCGCCAACTGCGAAGCGTCGCCAATATGACGCGGAAAGATGCCCGAGACTTTATCCAGTTGGCAGTAAAAATTGGAATCAGGCCCCGGACGACTGTGTTTCCGCTCGATAAGGTGAATGACGCGCTTGCGTCTGTTTATAAAGAAACTATTGATGGCGCAGCCGTTGTTCTTTGTCAGTAGATTAACTAAACTAAGTCTACTAAACTAAATTCATGAGCATTCGCACCTTCATTTTGCTGCTTACTAATGATTCCATGGTGGCAAAGTATCGTGGGTCTGTGCGCCTGGTATAAGCCGTTAGATTTTAAGACCCATTCCATCGGTTACCACTCAAGAACATCCTTCTGCCTGAATGGCCTGCATCCTTGTAAAATAGTATTTGAGGAATCTATGCCAGAAATTCATCGCAGGAAGACTGTCACGGTCAAGATCGGCAATGTCCGTGTCGGCTCGGTTGCGCCTGTAGTCGTTCAGTCCATGACCAATACCGATACCGCCGATGTGCAATCTACGATTGAACAGGTGGCGACGCTGGCGGCAGCCGGGTCGGAAATGGTTCGGGTTACAGTTAACAATGATGATGCAGCCAAGGGCGTGCCCTACATCGTGGAAGGACTGGCGAAACTTGGCATTCATGTTCCGATCATTGGCGATTTTCATTACAACGGCCACCTGTTGTTGAAGAAGTATCCTGACTGCGCGAAGGCTCTGGCAAAGTACCGCATCAATCCAGGCAATGTCTCCATTGGCCGCAAGGATGACGACAATTTCCGCACGATGATTGAGTGCGCCATCGAAAACGACAAGCCGGTGCGCATTGGCGTGAACTGGGGATCGCTGGACCAGGCACTGCTGACCCGCATGATGGACGAGAACTCGAAGCAACCCGATCCGCTTGATGCCCGCGACGTCATGATGGAAGCCATGTGCCGCAGCGCGCTCGATTCTGCGGCCGCTGCCGAACGCTACGGTTTGGGGCACGACAAAATTATTATCAGCGGCAAGGTAAGTGGCGTCCGCGACCTGATCGATGTCTACGAAATGCTGGCTGCCCGCTGCGATTACCCTCTGCACCTTGGCTTGACGGAAGCCGGCATGGGCATGAAGGGCATTGTCGCTTCAACTGCGGGCCTGGCTCCGCTGCTGCTGAAAGGCATTGGGGATACGATTCGCGTTTCGCTTACGCCCAAGCCGGGTGGTGACCGCAGCGAAGAAGTATTGACCGGGCAACAGATTCTGCAATCGCTTGGCATCCGTAGCTTTACTCCGCAGGTTACGGCCTGCCCCGGCTGCGGACGTACAACCAGCACCTTCTTCCAGGAACTGGCACAGCAAATCCAGAATTACCTGCGTGATTCGATGCCGGCGTGGCGCGAGCGCTATCCGGGCGTGGAAGAGCTCAAGCTGGCGGTTATGGGTTGCGTGGTAAATGGACCGGGCGAGTCCAAGCATGCCAATATCGGCATTTCGCTTCCGGGCACATTTGAGGAGCCCAAAGCGCCTGTGTATGTCGATGGACGCCTGATGACGACATTGCGCGGTGATACGATAGTGAAGGACTTTCAGAAGATCCTCGATGAGTACGTCGAGACACGCTATGGCACAGGCTCGAAGAAAGAAGAGCTGGCCGTAGTCCACTAATTTGACTTTGGCAGGGCGGCAAGATTGCCCTGCCAGCCCTCCCCCACATTTCTTTCGTAATCTTTTCTTCCTCTTCCCTGCGCCCTACTCTTAGCTCTACATGATCTCTGCAATGAATTTCCGTGTTTGGGGAATGGCGGTTTCGTGTCTGCTGCTTTGCTGTACAGCGCTTTACGGAGCGCGAACCTGCTATTCCATAGAACAAGCGCTTGCTCATGAGAATAAAGATATTTGTCTTACGGCTCATGTGTACGACGTGGTTGAGCTTCCGGATGGAACAAGATTTCTTGATCTTTGCAGCCCGGAAACTCCGGACTCGGAATGCATGCTCACTGTAATGAGTTTGAATAGCGATCGCAAAGAGGTGGGCGATTTAGACAAGTATCGCGAGCACGACATCCAGTTGCGCGGGGTTGTGCATGTATATCGCGGACGGGGAGAGATGCTCCTGAGCCACGCGCGACAGTTTCATGGAGGCGCTGAAAAATTCCATCCCAATCCAACGTTGCTGCATGGCTTTTCTGCTGACAATGGGAGGACAGCTTTCAGCGATCCGGCCATGCGGAGCGGTCGTCATCGCAGCATCTTTCAATCCGCTCATTGAAATGGTCAGCGTAAGCGTCCGGCATGTTTTCGCAGCTCCGCCAGCGGATAAAACGTGCCGCGCCAGACCACTCCCTTTCGCGCCAGCGTTACCACCATGGAACGCAGCATCATGTATACGATCAGGCAGGTAGCGACAGGAACAAGCAACGCGTACCAGGCCGAGACGCCATTCAGATAGCGCTGACATGAGCGGAAGGTTGAAAATGCCCCCGTAAACGCTGCTATGCCCGCGATGCGCATAGACCATGGCCCAAATATGCTAAACGCGGGAATCAGGCAAAAGACGGCAATTCCCAGACAAGCGGCAAGCAAAATTGCGGGTCGGAAGCGAAAAACGGCAAAGATGTTTTTAGTCAGGTTGCGCACAATTCCTATTGCTCCCGGAGCCCAGTGCAAATACGTCAGACCCTTTCCAACTGCAACATGCTGCCTGAATCCATGACGCTTGACTTCATAGCCCAGCTTCACGTCTTCGAGAACTTCCATCGGGTGCGCCTCAAAGCCGCCGATGCTGCGATAGACCCGAGCGCGGATGAAATTGAATGCTCCCATTCCAAATGATTCACGGCTTTTGGGATCAGGAGTTTTCCATGGGCGGGTAAAGAGCATGGAAAGCGCCTGAAAGGTCGAAAGCATCATGCGCTCTCCAGCCGTTTTAAAAATCAGCGATGGAAAAAGAATAAGGTGATCGGTATGGTCTTCTGCGTATGCGATAGAGCGGCGCAGGCAATCTTCCCGAAAGAAGATATCTCCGTCCGTAAACAGAAGCCAGGGAGCTGATGCCTGCCGCGCGGCAAGGGCCATGGCATGCGTTTTGCCCATCCAACCTGAGGGCAAATCTTCTATGTGAATTACGCCAATGCTTTTTCCTCGAGCGCGGCCTTCTGCAGCCACGCACTCCATGATCTGGCCTGTTTTGTCGGTAGAGCGGTCGTTGACGGCAAGAATTTCAATCGTAATTCCCTGCTGCGACAACAACGAGCGCAATGTCTGTTCAATCGCCTGTTCCTCGTTGCGTGCGGGAACAATTACCGAGATTTGCGGTAAAGCACTCGCCTCGCTGCCATTGTCAAACTCTTCCCCGAGTAGATTAGGCAGGCGCGGAAGATTGCGGATTGCTACGAGCGAGCGCCAGATCCATATAAGAGCTATGAGCCAGCTAAAGAGAGTGATAACGGCAAGCATGCTGTTCTATCGTCGCATGAAGCTATACAGATGCACTGCTGTCGGCACTTTCGCGAAGTAATGGCGCGAAATGCGACCCAATCAGCAAAATGATTCCCGAAGCAGCCAAAGCAATAAGGGTAACACCGAGCCCGATGCGCAGCGATACAGTCGCATCGGAGACGCGGCCGATAATTCGCGGAGAAAAAGCATCGCCTAAAGCATGAATGCAAAAAAGGTTGATGGCGATCGCCGTGGAACGAATCGCTGCAGCGACCGAGTTCACAATGGCTGCATTTAACGGGCCGGTATTCAGAAAAATAAAGAACTCAGCGATAAATGCGCCGGGAACAAGCCACTTGACAGGGCCAAAAAGTACGAGCGCTACCGAAGGAATAGCTAAAAAAATGCTGATGGAAGAAAACAGATAAAAAGCTCGATGATTGCGACGCACCCAGCGTTGTGCGATCCATCCGCCAATAACCGTGCCCAGCAGGCCATCGATGGCAGTAATGGCGCCTGTCAGCAGTCCGGCCTTGCCTACAGAATAGCCGCCGAAACGGACAAAAAAAGTAGGCAGGAACGTGGAAATGCCGCCGACTGCAAATGTCCATGCCGCCATGCCCAGGGTTGCCGTCCAGAACGATGGATTATGCAGCAGGCCGGAAACGGTAGCGCGATCCAACGTGGCCTTGAGCTCATCGGAGGTCCCTCGCTGCGGCTCTTTGACAAAGAACCAGAAAGCAGCAGCGATCAGCACACCAGGCAGCGCTGCGATAAAGAACGGAGTACGCCAGCCGTAATGCTCTCCCAGCACGCCGCCCATGAGATAGCCGAGCGCTGCGCCGACGGGAATGGTGATGTAGAAAATGCTGAGAATGCGATTCCGATCGATCTCCGGGTAAAAATCGGCTAGTAGCGCAGGGGCATAGATACTGAATGTGGCCTCGCCTATTCCTACGATGGCGTGACGGATCAGAAGAGTGTTGTAGCTGTGGACGGTGGCGGTAAAAAGTGTCGCAACACTCCAGAGAAGAGCTCCGGCAACGATCAAAGGGCGACGCGGATAGCGATCCCCGAGCCATCCCGTGAGCGGGGCTACCAGCATATAGGTGAAAAAGAACGCTGTGGTGAGCAGTCCTGCCTGCGCGTCATTGATGGAGAATTCCTTCTGCACCAATGGCTGCACGCCGGGCAGGACGTATCGATCAATAAAATTAAAAAGGTTAAGACAGGTAAGTAACAACAGCGCCAGCCCGGCGGTTTGCGCTGCTGTGGGTTTGCTTGCAGACTGTAAAATTTTTGCGGGCATGCGGTGAGCGCATCATACCAGCTTTGCTTTATTTGTTCTCCGGACGCGGCCAACGCGCTTCCACCGTAGTGGAGATGCCTCCACGCGGACGGAAATCACCTTTGACGACAGCCCATACGGGATTGCAAGCCTTTACTACATCTTCAAGAATCTGGTTCGTGACATTTTCCTGAAAGATGCCGAGATTCCGATAGGTGAAGAGATATTCCTTGTAAGACTTGAGTTCGAGGCACAAATCGCGCGGCATGTAGCGCAGCGTGATGGTCCCGAAATCGGGCAGCCCTGTCTTCGGGCACACGGAGGTGAATTCCGGATCGTCGATGAGAATCTCGTAACCCGGGAACTGGTTCTTCCAGGTTTCTATTTCAGGAAATGCCGTATCGAGCCCCGCCTTTGCGTGCTCATCTGTATATCGTTCAGAAAGCGCCATACGGTAATTGTAGGACAAGAAGCATACATATTTCCTGACGCCTTAGCGCATCTTATTGAATCTTATATACTGACACTCGGTCCAGGATGGCGACAGCAAGAACAACAAAGCGGCACACAGTATGGATATGGACAGGCACGGGCATCGCAATCGCGCTTGTTTTCTACTTTGTGCATATGGCGACGCGCACTACGCTGCCGATTCGAGCGGCTGAAGTGGTGCGCAGCAGTTTGAAGAGCACTACCTCGACAAACGCGAAGGTGGAACCGACTCAGAATTTCGAGGCGCATGCGCCATTTCCGGGGATTGTGAAAGCTCTTTACGTCCACGAAGGCGACAAGGTCGCTGCTGGAAAACTGCTTTTGCAGATGGACGACACCGACGCGCGCGCGAAACTTGCAACCGCGCTTGCCGCGTTGAAAGGCGCCCAGGGCAGCTATGACGCCATGATGAAAGGCGGCACCCAGGAAGAGCGATTATCGCTCGGCGGAGACCTGACCAAGGCCGAAATGGACCGCGATCAGGCGCAGC
This sequence comes from Alloacidobacterium sp., assembly GCA_035547425.1. GTDB lineage: Bacteria > Acidobacteriota > Terriglobia > Terriglobales > Acidobacteriaceae > Alloacidobacterium. The sequence continues at coordinate 53,181 of DASZUU010000044.1, forward strand.
GTGATCTTGCTGCTCTGCAAAAATTGCAGGCCCAGGGAGCGGCTTCCGCATCAGAGGTAGCTTCAGCAAAAGATCGGCTTACGGCGGCAAATAACTCGCTGGCGCTGCTTGAAAAGCGAAAAACTTCCCGCTACGACAGCAGCGATGTAAGCCATGCCAAAGCCTCGCTCGAAGATGCGCAGGCCGCGTATGCGGCAGCGCAGGCAATCGTAAATCAGGCAAACGTGAGGGCCCCCTTCGCTGGAACGGTGTATTCGATTCCGGTATCCCAGTCCGAATTCGTGCAGCAGGGGGACAAGCTGCTGCAAATGACAGATCTGACGAAATTGCAAGTCCGCGCATATTTTGACGAGCCGGAAATCGGCAAAATCCGGGAAGGAATGCCCATCCTGATTCGGTGGGACGCGCTGCCGGACAAGGTATGGCATGGCCATGTAGCACGCGTGCCGTCCACAATTATTTCGTATGGGACACGCAATGTGGGACAGGTCATCATCGCAATAGACGATGCTGACGGCAGCCTGCTGCCCAATGCGAATGTAACAGTAACGGTCACAACGTCCGACATTGCAGACGCGCTCAATGTACCCCGCGATGCGCTTCATACCGAGCAGGGAAAATCTTATGTGTACCGGGTAGTGAATGGAACGCTGCGCCGTACACCTGTAGTTGTGAACGCACTAAACCTGACGCAAGTAGAAATTCTTTCCGGACTTAAAGAAGGAGATACGGTCGCACTGGGCACGACGAATGGTCAGCCGGTAAGCGAAGGTGTTGCCGTCAAAATTGTGCGTTAATGCGTTTTGCTTTACAAATTCTGATGGCTCTTCTACTGGCGGGTATTCCTGCAAATGCTTCCGCAGATATACCGCCAAATCAGCTTCTTTCATCTGTGCGTAGCGATCTCAGCCTTGGACATGCCGATGCCGGGCTGCAAAAGCTAAGCCAGATTCTGGCTCAACAGCCCGGGAATGCGGAAGCCTATAACCTTCGCTGCCGAATTTATATGCAGGAGCAGCTCTGGGACCAGGCGATTGCATCGTGCCAGCAGGCTGTGAAGCTGGATGCGGGAAACAGCAATCATCATCTGTGGCTGGCACGGGCGCTGGGTGAGAAGGCCGATCGCGTTTCTTTCCTCACAGCGTTCAAAATGGCCAAGCAGATTCGGCAGGAGTTTGAAACAGCGGCGAAGCTTGATCCAAAGAACGCGGCTGCTCTTTCCGATCTGGCAGAATTTTATGTCGATGCCCCTGCGATTGTGGGTGGCGGCGTCGATAAGGCAGGCAGAGTCGCTCAACAACTGGATACTGTAGCTCCCGAGCGTGCGCATTATATCCGGGCACGTATTGCGGAAAGCCAAAAGGACTACGCGCAGGCTGAAACCGAATTCAAGGCAGCCATCGCCGGCTCCAGCAACCAGGCAGATGCGTGGATGGACCTGGCTTCGTTTTACCGCCGCCGGCAACGTTGGGATGACATGATTCACGCCGTACATACAGGCGCTGGATTGGACACGCGGAAAGGAGTGGCACTCGCGGATGGGGCTTCCGTATTGATCCGCGCAGGCCGCGATCTTCCCTTTGCCCGGCAATTGCTGGAAGAGTATTTATCATCTCCGAACAAGGCAGAAGATGCTCCGGCATTCCAGATGCAGGTCCAGTTGGGCAAGCTGCTTTCACAGTTAGGTGACGCGTCTGGAGCACAGCAGGAGTTTTCCGCCGCAGTGGAACTGGCAAAGGATTATCAGGCAGGTTCGAAAGCCGCAACCAACAGCGGCCGATGACGTGTGAGACTGGAATCATTTGAAAACGAATAGAATCAGTTTTGCGGTTGGGTGTGAGGTGGCTGTCGGTTGAAAAGACGACTTTTGAGATGGATTATTCTGAATCTCTTCGGCGCGCTTGCGTTTGTAAGCGCTCGTGCGCAGATCTCTCTTTACACCGTCGTCGACCTGGCGCTGCGCAACAGTACTTCGGTGCGGATGGCGAAAGCAGACGTGATGCGCGCAGCAGCGGGGCTGACTGAAACCAAAGACGCTTATATTCCGAATCTGGTACTTGGCTCGAGCCTTGGGTATTCTTATGGATTCCCGCTGGGCGAGCCGTCGGTTTTCAATGTCAGTTCGCAATCGTTGCTGTTTACTTTTTCCCAGCCGGATTACATCCGGTCAGCGCGTGCTGCTGTGCAAACTGCGGAATTGAATTTAAAAGATGCCCGGCAACAGGTCATTTTGGACGCTTCCCTGGATTACATACAACTAGACAAAGCACAGCAGACACTGGTGGCTCTCGACCAAGAAAAACAATATGCCGACAAATTAGTAAGCATTGAAGAAGACCGCGTTCTTGCCGGAGTAGAGAGCCAGATAGAATTGACCAAGGCTAAACTGACAGCAGCGCAAATTGACCTGAAGCGCATACATCTCCAGAATGATGCAGCAGTAGTGCGCGAGCAGCTTGCGCATCTTACCGGGCTTCCATCCACGAACTTTGAAACGAGCTCGATCAGTATTCCTTCCGCACCTCGTGGCTTGGCCGCGAGTGCAGGAAACTCATCCAATGCGCTGCAAAATGCCGGAGTTCAAGCAACACAGGCAAATGCTAAATCAAAGATGTATACAGCTTTCGGCGATTCGAGGCAGATACTTCGTCCTCAGCTCGCATTTGGTATGGACTATAGCCTATTTGCAAAATTTAATAACTATACTCAGTACTACAACCCGCAAAGTTTTCAATATAACAACATTGCAATCGGTATTCAGATCAAGGTGCCGCTCTTCGATGCAACGCTCAAGGCAAAGGAACAACAATCGGCAGCGGCTGCGGCTAGTGCCTCTGCACAGGCTGACCAGACCCGCAATACAGTTGACGAGCGGATTTTTCAATTAAAGAAGAGCCTGACAGAACTAGCAGCACAACAGCGTGTGGCCCAATTGCAGGCGGAATTGGCACAAGATCAGCTCGATGCAATCACGACGCAACTAAGCAACGGCAGCGGCTCTCCGAATGGCACTCCGCTGACGCCGAAAGATGAGCAGCAGGCCCGCATTCAGGAGCGTCAGCGGTATGAGGATGTGCTGGATGCGAATTATTCCCTGCTGCGCGCCGAGTTGAATCTTTTGCGTTCAACCGGAAGCATTGAAGACTGGGCAAAATCCGGGCCCAAATAATCCATAGCCGGCTATCCCGGCCAATCTTCGTAAGTGCCGCAAACTGAGAATGATACCTGAAAAAGGGAGCATGTCAGGTATCTGCAACGGCACTCTGTTTATGTAGGTAAACCCGCTCCGGATGTTACACTTAGGTTATACGTCATGCCTCTGAAGACACTGTTTCTGAACCCGCCCTCATTTGAGAATTTCGATGGTGGCGCCAGCTCGCGCTGGCCGGCCACGCGTGAAATTGAGTCCTACTGGTATCCCGTGTGGCTCGCCTACCCGGCCGGCATGCTCGAAGGCTCGCGTCTTCTGGACGCGCCGCCCCATCACGTTTCAGCACAGGAAACCATCGAGATTGCCAAGAGCTACGAGTTCCTCGTGCTCTTTACCAGTACGCCGGGCTGGACAGGCGATCAGAAGCTGGCAGAGGCCATCAAGCGTGCCAATCCGTCCATCAGGATCGCGTTTGTCGGGCCGCCGGTGACCACTTCCCCGGACCGCGCCTTGAATGAGTGCGCGGTGATCGATTTTGTATGCCGCCGCGAGTTTGATTTCTCCGTAGTGGAATATGCCAACGGCAAGCCGCTCGATGAGATTCTGGGCATCAGCTATCGCAAAGACGGCAAGGTAGTTCATAATCCTGATCGCCCGCAGGTGGATAACCTGGACGCGATGCCCTGGGTTACGGATGTCTATGCGCGCGATATGGACGTTACGAAATACAACGTTCCATTCCTGCTGCATCCGTATGTCTCGCTTTACTCGACGCGCGGTTGCCCAGCACAATGCACATTCTGCCTCTGGCCGCAGACGCTCTCCGGCCACGCATGGCGCAAGCGCTCGACAGATGACGTTGCCGCCGAGATGGCGCATGCAAAAGAGCTTTTCCCGCATGTGAAAGAGTTCTTCTTCGACGACGACACCTTCAACATTCAGAAGGCGCGCACGATTGAGTTATGCGCAAAGCTGAAGCCGCTTGGCCTTACGTGGTCCTGCACCTCGCGCGTGACGACAGATCGCGAAACGCTGAAGGCGATGCGCGAAGCCGGATGCCGTCTGCTGATTGTGGGATACGAGTCGGGCGATCCGCAAATTCTTAAAAATATCAAGAAAGGCGCCACAGTGGAGCGCGCGCGTGACTTTACACGCGACTGCCACGACCTGGGCCTGACGATTCATGGCGACTTCATTCTCGGCCTGCCGGGTGAAACGAAAGAATCGATTCGCAATACGATTAACTTTGCGAAGAGCCTTGATGTAGAGACGATCCAGGTTTCGATCGCGCACGCGTATCCGGGCACGGAGTTCTACGAATATGCCAGGGAACACGGCTTCATCATCAACAATGGAGCCATGGTTGACGATCAGGGTCACCAGTTGGCGCATATCGAATATCCCGGCCTGCCGACCGAATACGTGCTGGAAATGGTGCATCGCTTCTACGATGAATACTATTTCCGTCCGAAGGCTGCATGGCGCGTAGTAAGCAAGGCTGTGGTCAACCGCGATTTGCCGCGTTTGTATCAAGAGGCCAAGTCTTTCCTGAAGTTAAGGTCAGAACGAAATAAGATCGTGAAACAGAAGAAGCAACAGAAGGCCAACGAATCTGCAAACCCGGTAAGCGCAGAGGTTTAGTCGTAACAGCTGTATCGATATCCCGGCCAGCCCTGCGCTGGCCGCTTTCTCTTCTATGACACGAAGCACCATGACATTTCGGCGCTACCTGGTGCTGGCATTTGTTTCTATTGCGGCGCCGCTGGGCGATACGTTTCTCGATGTAGGAATGAAGAGTATCGGTCCGGTTTCCTTGACGCATATCACGACTCTCTTTCATGCAGTGAGCACCCCGTGGGTTCTTACGGGAATCGTACTGCTGATTGGATTTTTTGCTTCGTACCTGACGGCGTTATCGTGGGCCGACCTTACATTTGTGCTCCCTGCCACTTCCTTCGGTAACGTTGTAGTTGCCCTGCTTGCGCGCTTCTGGCGGCATGAGCAGATTTCGTTATCGCGATGGGTGGGAATTTTCTTAATCACAGCGGCTGTAGGTTTTGTCACGCAGGGGCCGTCTTACACGGAGCATGAAAAGCCGCTTCCAGCAAGAGATGCAGAGGAGGTCTGCCAGTTATGACGGAACTGCATCATTCAGGGCTTGCGAATGCGGCGATGATCGCCAGCATCGTCGTTGCTGCCACGATTGGCGATGTTTTGATTGCATCGGCAATGCGCCAGATCGGCGATCTCGATCTGATCAAGGAACGCTCCGGGCTGGTAGGCGCGATTCAAGCCGTTATTACCAATGCGCGCTTCTTTTGTGGAGTAGCGGCGATGGCCGTGAGTTTCTTTTCACTTCTCTTCGCATTGAGCCACGCTGACTTAAGCCTGGTAGCGCCGGCATCGGCTTCGCTCACCGTAGTGACCAACACGATTGCCGGCAAAGTTTTTCTGAAAGAAAATGTAGACAAGCGGCGCTGGCTTGCGGCCCTCTGTGTCTGCTTCGGCGTTGCGCTGCTGGCGCGCTAATTCCCTGCCCCATTTAATGCCATGGCGTTCCATTCTTTCCGCTGAGAGCGCGATCAAGGTAGGTGGCAGCGCTAATCAGCGCGAGATGCGTAAACGCCTGCGGGAAATTTCCCAGATGCTGGCCGCTGCTGCCCAACTCTTCTGAATAGAGGCCAAGGTGATTCGCGTAACCGAGCATCTTATCGAAAAGCAGCCTTGCCTTTTCCAACTGGTGGGAACGGGCTAAGGCCTCAATGAACCAGAAAGAGCAGGCGGTGAAGCTGCCTTCTGCTCCGCGAAGGCCATCGACGGAATTGTTGCGGGTGTCGTAACGATACACGAGGCTGTCTTCCGTCAACGTCTTCTCGATTGCTTCCATCGTGGAAAGCCAGCGCGGGTCGACGGGGCTGATGAAACGCATGAGCGGCATGAGCAAAGCGGAGGCATCGAGGCAATTAGATCCTTGATACTGAACAAATGCTTTGAGGGAGTCGTCCCAGAAGCTATGAAAGATGTCATCGGAGATTTCATCGCGGATTTTAAGCCATTCACCAATTGGACCCGGCAGCGAGCGCTTGCGCCCAAGACGGATAGCCCGATCAAATGCAACCCAGCACATCAGGCGGGAATGCAGGAATTTTTTGCGGCCTCCGCGCACCTCCCAGATTCCCTCATCTTCTCGTTGCCAGTTTTTTGCCAGCCAGGCAAGGATTCGCTGCACACCTGCCCAATCGTCGTAGGAGATGCCGTCGCCATATTTATTTGAGAGATAGATGGCGTCCATCAGCTCGCCGTAGATATCGAGCTGCAATTGTTTGGAAGCGGCGTTGCCTACGCGCACAGGGCGCGAGTTTGCGAATCCGCTGAAGTTCTCGAGAATAACCTCGTCAAGCTCCTGATCGCCATTGATGCGATACATGACTTGTAAAGGCCCATGTTCGGCATCGTCATGCAAACGATCATGGAGCCAATCGGTAAAATTGCGAGCTTCTTCTAAAAATCCGAGGCGTATAAATGCGTACAAGCTGAATGCGGAATCGCGCAGCCAGGTGTAACGATAGTCCCAGTTACGCTCGCCGCCCATTCTTTCCGGAACTCCAAACGTAGCCGCTGCTACCAGCGAACCGTATTCCTGGCTGGAGAACATCTTTAACACGAGCGCGGAACGGTTGACCATTTCACGCCAGCGGCCGGAGTAATTGGAGCGGCCAATCCATTCACGCCAGTAACGCGCCGTTTGCGCAAAATGATCCTCTATTTTTTCGGGATCGAGAATCTTTACATCAGGCGCTGCTTCTCCAAAAGTGAATGTCGCAGTCTCGCCGGATTTGATCGTGAAAGTGGCGATCGCATCTCCGTTGTGAAGACTGAGAGGAACGGTGGCATGCAGCGCCATTGTAGGACAATCCGTACACTCCGGCTCGAACCGGATGCAGGTTTCTTCTGCCTCGATCCTGTGGCCGCTGCGAGCATAGTTGAAACGCGGCGCGCAGCGCATGCGAAACTGCACTTCTCCTTTTATGACACGCACCATGCGGATGATCTGATGAGCATAAATCTCCCCTTTCTTTCCCGCAAGAATCGGCATGAAATCGGTGATTTCAGCCACGCCGGAATCCGAGAGAAAGCGTGTGAGGAGAATATTTGTATCCGGCAGATAAAGCTGCTTGGTTCGGAGATTTTCGAGATCGGCCTCGATGCAGAATGTTCCGCCACGGTCCGGATTAAGAAGCGAGGCAAATACGGTGGGCGAATCAAAGTTCGGAAAGCAGAAAAAATCGATAGAGCCCTGCGTGCTGACCAGCGCGGTAGAGCGCATATTGCCTATGACGCCGTAATTTTCAATCGGTTGTGGGGCCATCCTTACCTCGGAGCAACTAAACGCTTAGATGTTACGGCATAGAAAAAGTTTATTTAGCTGGAGAAATCATTTGAAGAGGCGCATGAATCCGGAGGGTGGCAGATCGGGCTGTAGGAATTTCTGCGCAGTTCCGGTTGCTGCGCTGAGGGCTTCAGCGGCAAGATAGCCGCTGCGCGCAGCGCCTTCCATGGTGGCGGGCCAGTCTGTGGCTGTCCAGTCACCAGCCAGGAAAATATTCTGCCAGGGACTTTGCGCCGTGGGACGAATCTTATCGAGCTGCGGACGGATAGAGAAGGTAGCGCGAACTTCTTTGGTGACAGCCGCTTTGAGCAGCTTCGCTTCGCGCACAACGGGAAAAAAGAGAGCCAATTCGCGGAGCGCCAGATCGATCAGCTCTTGCCGCTGCATAGGGATGACGGAGCGCAGGACACTGATGACCAGCTCGAGATAATGGCCCTGTTGCAGGTGACGCTGTGGCTGAAGCTTCGATTTATTGAAGAGCCATTGGATGGTTGTGTCCAGCATGGAAGCATGTTCCAGTCCGGTAATTTCACGATCGAACCAGAGATGCACCGCCGCAATGGGCGCGTGGCTGAATTGCGCAACCTTTGAAGCGAGCGCCTGCTTGCCTGGAGCATCAGGCAACGACGACAGTAGCTTCGCCGTTGCTTCAAAAGGCAAAGCAAGAATGACAGCATCGCCGGTGAAACGGCCTGTTTCTGTGGATACTGCCCACTGATGCAGCTGCGCGTCCCATTCAATTTGCGTAGCGCTGGAACGGAGATGAATCTCCGCATCCCGGGCTTTGAGAGATTGCAGGGAGTAGCCGTAGAGCTCACTGAGAGGCACAGATGGAATGGCCATGCGGCCCGCTTCAGGCGAGCGAAGAAAAAGTTCGCGGCAGACTTTAGCTGCGTAATAGACCGATGTTCTATTCAACTCTTCATTCAAAGCTGCATAGAGTACAGGTTCCCAGAATCTCTTGATAGCTCCAGGTGTTTGATAGTGGCGTTTGAGCCAGTGCGCGAAATCTTCTTCCGTGTCTTTGGGAATGCCTGTCATGAATGATGACAGTCCGCGTGCGATGGATACTTTGTCAGCAAAAGAAAAGGCATGCGCCTTGATGAATGCTGTGCTCGCATGCAACGGAGCAGGAAGCGAAGACGGACGCAGTACGCTTTGGCGGCCGCCCGGCTCGATCATCGTGATTTCGTCATACCAACGCAGTTTATCGAGTGCGCCGATGCGGCTGTAAAAGTTGAGAAGATTTGTGCAGCAGCCGAAGAGCACATGCTGGCAGTTGTCGATGATTTCGCCCGTACCGGGATGCTCGTAAGAGGAAGCGCGTCCACCGACATAGGGGCGGCGCTCGATGAGATGTACCTGATAGCCAGAATCGGACAATGCAGATGCGGCTGCAAGCCCGGCTACGCCTCCGCCTACTACGATGACGGATTGGATGGAGCGCTCTGTGCCAGGCATGGTCTAGTCGTTGCTCCGCAAGCGATATGCAAACATGCGCAACATGCCGCGCGCGAGAATCGCCAGCTTCGTGGATGTGGCAACGGAAACGCGCTCGCTGAAGACATCGTATTTTTTGGCTTTGATCTGCAGCAGCAGCCGATGATAGATCGAGATCAGCACCCACAAAGCAGGGCGCGCATCGGGCGAGATAAGGGGTAGCAGCGCTTCACCTGATTTGTAGTAGTGCTCGGCGCGATTCGCTTCAAACTCAAGCAACTCGCGCTGGTTGAGTGTAAGATGCTGCCCGCTCTTAAGGTGTTGAAGCTCTTCTATGGTAACGCCATAGCGCTCCAGATCTTCAAGCGGGAGATAGATGCGGTCACGCTCGGCATCCTCGCGCACGTCGCGAAGAATATTCGTCAATTGGAAGGCTATCCCGGTTTCTTCAGCTAACTTTTCCGCGCGCTGATCGCTGTATTCAAAAATGCGAATGCAGACCAGGCCTACAACCGACGCCACGTAATAGCAGTAACGGTACAGATCATCGAAAGTAGCATAGGTGTCGAAGCGCAGCGAGTGAACGCCTTCTCTTGCCGGATGAGAGGTGTGCAGATCCATAGCGGTTCCCTGCACCAGCTGATCAAGCAGCCCGGTCGAGATGTTGAAGCGCTTCTGCGCATCCCGCAGTGCAATAAAGACCGGGTCTTCCGTAGCTGCTCCCTCAGTTGCGGCATGCCACGATGCGAGCCATGCGTCTAAATCAATTTTGCGATGCTCACGCGATTTGCTTTCGTCATCGGAGAGATCGTCGGCGTGCCGCATGAAGGCATAGACGGCGCAGATGGCGTCCCGTTTTGCCCTAGGCAGAGCCACGAAGGCGTAATAGAAGTTTTTAGCTTCGCGGCGTGCAATCCGCCGGCAGATTGCGTACGCCGCTTCGATGCTGATGCTCACGCGGCGCTCCGCCCCAGAAATTTGCCGCTCAGGGCGCGCAGCAGTAATGCGACTTTTCTTCCTTTTGAGATGGATGGGCGCGACCGCAGAACGTTGTAGTCCTGCTGCTCGATGGCATTCAGGATTTCAAGACCACCCCGGCTGAAAAGATCAAGATCAACTGCAAGCTCGCGGTCGACCATTCCAATCAGGGGCATGCCTTGCGCAAAGAGTTTGCGAGCATAATCCACTTCATAATGCATAAGCTCGCGGAACTGCGGCGTGAAGCTGCGCTTCGCAATGACGGATTCATCGACACCGAAACGACGCATATCGGCTTGCGGAAAGTAGATGCGGTCCTTCTGGTAATCGACGGTGACATCCTGCCAGAAATTGGCCAGTTGCAAGGCTGAGCAGGTGTAGTCAGAAAGCGCAAAACGCTTCGGATCGCGGTAGCCGCAGGCGTACAGCACTAACCTCCCGACAGGGTTTGCCGAATAGCGGCAGTAAGCCAGCACATCATCCATCGTTTCAAAACGGGTGACTGTCTGGTCCTGACGAAAAGCTACAAGCAGATCTGCGAATGGCTCCTTGGGAATATCGCATGCGCGAATGGTTTCTGCCAGCGCCACAAATACCGGATGCCGCGCCGCGCCACGATAGCAGGCATCCAACTCCCTGCCCCATAGATCGAGAAGAGCCAGTGATTGCTCACGATTTCCTACTTCATCGCCAAGATCATCGGAGATGCGGCAATAGGCATAGATGCTATGGAAATGCGGACGCAAGCGCCGGGGCAGGAACCATGATGCAACATGAAAGTTTTCGTAGTGCGTTTCTGCCAGGCGCTGGCAATAGGCGCGGGCTTCTTCCAGCGTTGGAGCTGTTTCAGGAATGCGATACTCCGCTGGAAGCGCAGCCCAGCCCTTTTCAATCAACTCACTCTGTATATTTGCCGTCATGCGTTCTCAGGGGATGATCGCTGTCTTGATATCGTTGGAACGGTCCATCAATTTTCGGAAAACCTCATCCACGCTGGAGAGCGGAGCGCGACCGGTGATGTATTCGCGGCAATAGAAGCGGCCGCTGGTAATCAACTCGAAGGCCCTGCGCGCTGTGGCCGGTGTGTGATGGAACGTCGCCTTCAATGTGATGTCGTTGTAGTGCAAACGATTCGTGTCCAGCTCAACTTTGGTTCCACTTGCAGGACCACCGAAGAAATTGACCGTGCCGCCCTTGCGAACCATCTCCACTGCCTGCTGCCAGGTGGCTGGTGTAGCTACAGCTTCAATGGCGACGTCGACGCCGCGATGATCGGGCGTAAGATTGCGCACGGCTGCAATCACATCGTCGACTGCGGTAGTCTGCACAATCTCTTCTGCGCCGAAAATCTTTGCGGCTTCTACCTGCTCATCCCGCTTGACGACAGCGATGACGCGCAGCCCGGCAAGATAGGCGGTATGAATGAACATGAGGCCAATGGGGCCTGCGCCGATCACGACAATATTGTCGCCCGGATGGGTATTGCTTTCTTCCAGACCGCGAACGACACAAGCCAGCGGCTCGGTTAAAGCAGCATGCTCGAACGGAACATGATCAGGAATATGCAGCGTGTTCTTTTCGACAATACGCGCCGGGATGCGGATGTATTCGGCATAGGCGCCGTTGTTGAAGAGGAGATCGTCACAGAGATTCTGCTGATCATGTTTGCAGTAGTAGCAAACGTCGCATGGAGCGGAGTTAAGCGCGACGACGCGGTCGCCGACGCGGAATTTGCTTACGCCTTCGCCGACTTCGACAACAACTCCTGCGAGCTCATGCCCAAAGAGAATAGGAGGTTTCAGCATTTTGGCGTGGTAGCCGCGACGATACACTTTAAGATCGGTGCCACAGGTGAGGGCGGCAGCAACGCTGACGACGATCTCTCCCGGCCCGGCAGACGGCACCGGCACCTGCTCGATGCGCAGATCTTCTTTCCCGTAGAGCACAGCCGCCGTCATTTGATTTGCCATCATTCTTTATTTTCTCAGATCGGGCTGAATAAATATTTTCATGGATGCTGCGGTTGGGTTCGAGGCAACTTCGATTGCTTCCACGGCTTGTTCGAGCGGGAATCGATGCGAGATGAGCTTAGTCAGATCGAAGCCGCTCGTGTAGCCTTCCAAAACCAACTTTGCGCCTTCCTCCTGAATTTCAACCGAAGCGCTGTAAGAGCCCATCAATGTCTTCTCATCCATGCAGACGGCTGCGGGATCGATGACAGCTTCGCCATGTTGTGTCTGAGCGAAGAGTAGCACACGGCCTCCGGGGCGGGCGGCGTCCATTGCGGTGCGTATAAGTGCGTTGCCGCCTACGGCGAGGATGACAGCATCTGCTCCCCGGCCTTCGGATTCACGTTTAGCCACTTCGACGACGTTTTCTTTGCCCGCGTCGATGGGATGCTTGAGGCCATACCCTGCGGCGATTGCATGACGCTCCGGGTACAGGTCTGACGTAAGAACTTTGGCTCCGGTGCGGGCTGCAAGCGCGGCCAGCAGAATGCCGATAGGGCCTTGCCCTATGACAAGCACGGTTTCGTCGGAGGCAAGATTGAGATTCTTGATGGCTTTCAGGCAGGTATTGACCGGCTCGATAAAGGCAGCCTGCTCGAAGGGCACGCCGTCAGGGATGCGGACGACGCCACCCATGCTCACGATCCAATCCATGACGCGGACGTATTCGGCAAAGCCCCCGCCGGAGGGTTCGAAGCCTGCGGTGCAGCCTACTTTTTTATAGGTTTCGCACTGGGCGAAGGTCTTCTTGCGGCAGTAATAGCACGTCCCGCATGGGATATGGTGGAAGACCATAACGCGGTCGCCGACAGCAAAATTCTGTACCTTTTCGCCTGTCCTGACGATGGTTCCGGCTGTCTCATGGCCGAAGATGCGCGGGGCGGAGTGGGAGCCGGTATGAATTTTTTTGAGATCGGTGCCGCAGATGCCGCAGGAGTGCACGCGGATGAGCACTTCGCCGGGACCGATTTCGGGAACAGGAACGGTTTCTACCCGCACATCGTTGATGGCGCGATAAACGGCGGCCTGCATGGTTGCCGGGATATTTTCACCTGTCGCAGCAGGCGCATTGCTGGTTGCTGTCGCCATAAATTATTACTACTAGATTACAGCCTCTTGCCTATATTTTCAGTGGTCAGGCTTTCGAGGGCCCGAGCCGCGGACTGGCTTTGCTTGCCTAGCTGCTGCAGCGGCTTCCAGTATTGGGGATGGAACAGCGCATAAGCGGCGAACGACGGCATGCGGAGCTGGCCGTTTTTGTCGAGGAAACGGTTGAAATCCGGCAACTTATCATTAGCGCCATCGGAGATTCCCTTGAAGCAATAGAAGGCAAGTTTATGGGCTGCGGCAAACCGGGCCACCCCTGCTGCTTCCATATCGACTAAGGGGGCCTGGAATTCCTGTGCTATCAGGCGCTTCTCCTCGTGGCGAGCGACGTGATCGAGGGTCACCAGGCGGTGGCCTGCGGGCATATCGGTCACAAAGCGCTCTTTTGTGCGGCTATCGATGATGTCGTAGATAGCGACGGCCTGTGGGGGCTTAAGGCCGCAGGAGAGCGATCCGGCCCACCCATAGGAAATGAGCGCGTCCATGCCGCCTTGGGCAAAGACCTGCTCGCAGGCGCGGGTGGCGGCGGATACTCCCATGCCTCCGGCGATGGCGATGCATTCGGCTTCGCCGATACGTCCGAAATACAACTTTCCGCGCTGCTGCCAGCCTTCGACAAGGGGCTTGAGCTCTCCGGGGAGGGCGGCGACGATGCCTATCTTCTTCATGCTTTGGGGGTGTATCCGTTTGCCCGAAACCACTCAATGGCGGTACGAAGCGCCTGGTAAACCGGAACCTGCCTGAATCCCAGGTCGCGCACAGCTTTTGCAGAGGAGGCAAACATCTTCTTTTTGCCCATACGAACGGCTTCCACAGTCGCGCGCGGCTCCTTTCCCAGAATACGCCCGGTAATCGTCTCATCGAAGAAAGCAAAGGCCATCGCTACCGCATGCGGAACTTTGGTTGTGGGCGAAGGCAGGCCGGTGATGGTCGACATCTTATCGAGTATCTGCTTTAGCGTGAGGTTTTCTCCGCCCAGGATATAACGTTCGCCGGGAGTTCCCTTCTCGACCGCAGCGACATGCGTACGGGCAACTTCTTCTACATCAACAAGATTGAGGCCGGTATCGACATAGGCAGGAAATTTTTTGTTGAGGAAGTCGACGATGATACGACCGGTGGGGGTGGGTTTGATGTCTCCCGGACCGATGGGGGTGGTGGGGTTGAGGATCATGACTTCCTGACCGTCATAGGCCGCTTTAAGAGCTTCCTGCTCGGCGAGGAACTTGGAGCGCTTGTAATGACCCACCATATCCGAGAGAGAGACTGGAGTGTTCTCGTCGACTATGGTTCCGTCGGACTTGAAGCCCATGGTGGCGACGCTCGATGTATAGATGACGCGCTTGACACCTTCTTCGCGGGCGATGCGAAGCAGTTCGCGGGTGCCGTCCACGTTTGCGGCATACATCTGCCTGGGATCGCGGACCCATAAACGATAATCGGCAGCTACATGAAAGACGTAATCGCAACCCTGAATGCCGGGACGCAGCGACTCTGGATCAAGAAGATCGCCGGTAATCGTGACGACCGACGAAGGCGCCGCCATGCCTGCAAAGTTTGCCAGATTGCTGGTTTTGCGGACGAGAAGACGCAGGTCCACTCCCTGGCAGGCCAGGACTTTGGCTACGTGACTCCCGACGAATCCGGTGGCGCCTGTTACGAAGACTCTCATGCTGTTCCAGGGAGGATAACTACCCCTCCCTCATTCTATACGGAGATCCTTTATTTTCAGCATTTTAGCATTGCTATTCCGTACAGAGATCGTTTGCTTTCAGCAATTTGCAGGCAATTATCTCAAGTGCCGTCTGAAATGAAATCCCTCTAATTATTAGAATATCTGATTGTGTCAGAAAATATGCCAACAGCTTCATTTCATAAATTATTAGATTTGAATGACTTATAACTTTTCCGAAGCGAATGTGGCTTGACAACAAATTTTAGTGCATCAGTCTCCCTGAATTGTCTTGTTGCGCAGGGCACGCCGGCGGAAAGCAGGTCCTTTCTTCCCATTGGTCGTCGTCAGGATGACAGCATGATTTGACACGAAGCACAAAACAACCATTTTTAACGCAATTCAGAAGAAATCCCAAGCCAAATCGGCTTGGGATTTCTGGTTTGTCTTTTGACTGTATGGCGCACTTAGAAGATGAATTTTGCGCCTAACTGCAACGTTCGGGGGTCGTAGGCTGAGGTGACCTGTCCGAAATTTCCATCTCCAGAGTTGGTATCGACGGCGTTGAATTGTGTGTGGTTGAAGGTGTTGAAGGACTCAAAGCGTATTTCGAATCTTGGGCCTTCGTTTTCGGTGAGTGGGATCGTCTTGAAGAGCGACGTATTGAAGTTCAGCAGCCCGGGAGCGACAAGGGCGTCTTTTCCGGAATTGCCGAAGCCTTGATTGGGGCCGCCGTTCCAGGGCGCTACAGGATCCGCAAAAGAACTTGTGCTGAACCATGCCCGCTGCTTTTTGGGATAACTGATGTTGCTCACCTTGTTGGAGCGGTTTGAAGTGCCTCCTCCTAAACCGAGGGTATCGGCACCGGTATAGCTGACGTGCATGGGCGTTCCGGATTGCGCAACGGCGATTCCGGAGATGACCCAGCCTCCAGAACAGTCCGTGCGAATGCATTGGAGCTGTGCAGGAAGAACGGCAGGTTGTAGATGTAGTTTGCGTTGAAGATATTACGACGGTCGAGCGCGCCCGATCCGCGATCGTAGGACGGGTCAAAGGGATTGGAGAGCGAGTTGAGGTCGTATGTGACCTGGTCGATGGCGTGCGACCACGTATACGCCAACTGCAGGGTCAGCCCATGGCGGTTCTCCATGCGGATACCGGCCTGGAACGAGTGATAGTTGAAGTTGGTTTCGTTCTCTTCCTGCGTGATGGTGCTGTAGCCGGGGTAGATACGGTAGATATTCGCGTTCAAAGTGCCGTTGGCAACACCTTCGCGAAGATCGTACGGGCTAGAAGGATTGTTGGGATCGGTAAGCGGCAATGTGTTAATGGAGCGATCGTCATTCTGATCCCAGCCGATAGAGCCGACATACTGAATGACTGCCACGACGGAAGACGCAAGCTGATGCTGCACTCCAAGACTGAACATGGCCGTTCCGGGAGGCGAGTAATTGTATTTAAGGTTTGTAAGCGTTGAAGGGAAGGTTTGGGACGTGGTGACTCCCGTTAATGCGCTGGTGTTGGGGTTAGAAAAATATACGTTGGTTGCGGACGGCTGATAGGCAAAGGGCGGGTTCAAGGCAGCGTTATACACATCATTGCCCTGCACGCGCTCGTAGAAGGTGCCAAAGCCTCCACGGATCACGGTTCTGCCGTCGCCGCGCAAGTCGTAAGCAAAGCCGACGCGCGGTTGCCATGTATTGTATTTGTTCTCAACCACGCCGCGAGGAAAGCCGTTTACATCTGCTTCCCTCATGCCGTTAAGATAGAACGATTCGCCGTTAAACTGCGTCAGAGAAGCGGGGTCGAGGGTTCCGTCGGCGGTTACAGGATTACCCAGAGATGTGTCATAGTCGGCGGGGACAAAATTCGCAAACTGGTTATACCGCTCGTAAGCATGAGGCATCCCATCGAAACGAATGCCGAGATTCAACACTAGCTGGGGACTGATGTGCCAGTTATCGTTGAGATAGAAGCCGTAGTTATTGTTAACCCAATGCTTGCCGGCGAGATAGTCGAGCTGGGTAAAGCTGGCAGCGTCTCCTAACAGGAAATTGATGTACGAATCGCCGGAGAAGCCATTTTGGTTGAAGACGGCGGTTCCCTGCGTATTGGCCTGCAACTGCTGATTCTTGGGATCATGCAGCCAGTTGAAGCCGAATTTAAATTGATGACGCCCGCGTGTGAGAGACAGATCATCGCGGATTTCATAGCCTTCAAAGGAATTTTTCCAGGGGAAATAGCTGGAGCTCCAGGTGACGTTGTACGGCCCCTGTAACTGGACTTCGGGCATGCGGCTTCCAACGTTGTTCGCAAGCGGGAAGAAGCTGGTCGCGGACCATCCATCGGGCTGCGTGGAAATGCCTACCGGAGATAGATGAATGGTGTTGCCGCTGTAAAGAAATGCGGTTTCATTGAGCAAGGAAGGCGAAAAGGTCTGGGTGAGCTTGACCGTTGCCGACCATGACGGGTTCAGCATGGCGGTGCCGACGGTTGGATATGTGCTGTCTCCCCAAAGCGGCGGGAAATAGGTCTGCGTCACATCATCATGCAGATAGTGGCCCATGAGCTGGAACTTACTGTTGATGGTGTGATCGATGCGTACAACATCCTCGCGAACATTGGTCGGTTGCGGAATGGAAGAGATGTATTGATTGTTGCCGAGGTTGGGCTTTGGGAAAGTGCCTGCGTTGAGCTCAAGCACGGCATTGGGGTCGATGAGGTTGGCCGGAATGACATTGTTGGGAAAAGGCTGGCCGGGTGTGAGGCCATCCTGCGCGTAGAGGGCGAGCTTTGCCGGATCCGTAGTCACAGGAACCTTGGGGATGGCACCATTTGCCGGCACAGTATAGGCAAGAGGCTGACCGGCAACCGGGAAATTATTCGCGGCAATGGTGTTTACTGTAGTTGGCGAGCTGCCCTGGATGAGCCGGCGCCATTCTTCATTCACGAAGAAGAAGGTGCGCCTGCGGCTCTCGTTGTAGACATGAGGAATCCAGAGCGGACCGCCGATATTGAAGCCCGGCTCGTTGAGGCGAAACTCGGGCCGCGGCTGCCCGGCTAGATTGGTGAAGTAATTGTTGGCGTCGTAATCTTCATTGCGGTTGAAATACCAGGCGCTTCCGTGGAAGTCGTGCGTACCTGACTTGAGGACCATGAGGATGGTGCCGCCGGAACCGATGCCGTAATCCGGCCCGTAATTGCTGTCGAGTGTCTGGAACTCGGCAAGCGCATCGATCGACGGCAAAGAACTGAAGCAGCCGCCGCAGCCGCGATCATTCAACTCGCCGCCATCGAGCAGGTAGATATTGTGGCTAACCCGGGTGCCGTTAAAGCTGATGCCATTGGCGGATGTAAGCGCATTTACGCCGCCAAATGCGGGCAGGTTGTTGGATTTTCCCATGCCGAGCGCTGCCAGTGAGGTAACGTTGCGTCCATTGGTGGCTAATTGCGTGACCTGCTTTCCGCTGATCAGGTTGCTGACCTCGTTGGTTTCCGTCTGCACCTGCAGCGCATCGGCTTGCACGGTGACGGTTTGTCCGGCGCTGCCGACAGAAAGGCTCAGGTCTTCCTTCAGTGTTTGATCGGTGTTTACAACGATATTGGTTTTTGTGTAGGTCTGAAAGCCGCTCGAGGTGGCGCTGAGGGTGAAGTTGCCGATACCGACATTGGCAAAGGTATAGATTCCCGATCCATTAGTTATGCTTTGCCGGGACTGACCGGTGGCCTGGTTGGTGAGAGTGATGGAGACGTTGGGAATAATGGCGCCGCTGGAATCCGTAACGGTTCCGGTGATGGTGGCGTTTTCCTGGGCGATTGCAAACGGTGCGAGAAGAGCAAATACAGCGCCGACGCAAAGGAATATCAGGAATCTGCGTTTCATGTGACCTCCCTAGAAGATGCTGCTTGCGATTTTTTTTTGAAGTGTTCGATTGGATGGTTGTCGACTTATCTCTTTGAAAAAGCGGCGAGGATAACGTTTGCCTTTATTCAGGAGACTCTTCTGTTTCTTTGTTCAGGATTTATCCAACCGCGTTTGTCTTTTTGCTTGTGATTTGTCCCTCCGATTCACAAAGTAATTTGATTTAGTAATTTGGCCGACCGAGACGCGTCGTGGGAATACAGATCGGTTTCATATCTGTGTAAATGTTTACTGGGTGGGCATAGTAGTCAGGCGAAATTACATCTGTCAAGAGTATTTTTAGCGATTCGACGGAATGTTGCGCGGCATAAAAATCGGTGAGTAGGGCGCGGTCCGGTGGCTGAAACCGGTGATCGTGCGGGGCGTCCGGCGATGAAAACCGTTGTGACAAGTACTGCCCTGAAGCGATTGCAGATTTCCTTACAGCGAGCGCTGCCCTCTTCCAACCGCGCTTCTTGCCCTTTCAGGCGCAAAGCTCTCGACTTAACGAATCTAGTCGCGTTCGATAGCTGCAGGGGTCTGGAGGAGTGGGCATGCCGGCACAGAGGCATTTTTTTACCCTGGGACAACTCCTTTTTGCGCTGCCTGCGATTGCATTCGGCCTGTTGTACTTTGTATATCCGGGGATTGCCGGCATTGCTGCTATCGCGTATGGAACCGGCTCGGTCCTGATTCTGGCTGGAATCAGCGTTTTTCTGAGCAGAAGGTTGAGGTCTGCCGTGACGCTCTTGGGAATTGTCGTGCTGCTGTCAGGGTTGGCGGTGTGGGTGGTTCAATTGATGGGCTCGTGGGGAGGCATGGCCGGAAGAGCCTGCCTGCGCGATGCAGGCGTGGCAGGTGGCGCGCTTCTGATTGCTGGAGCATGGCCGCATAAGGATGACTGATGCGGCCACACCTCGCTTAATAAAGCAGGACTGCAATGCGATAGGTGGTGAAGCCCTGGTTTCCGGCCTGCTGGCCGCTGCATGCGCCTACAGATGCGGTTTTGTATTTTCCCGTGCCGATTCTCTGCTCCAGCGGATCGGGAAGGCGGCTGAGGTCGGAGGTTTCCCAGCGCATGACGAAAAGAGCGCGTGAGCCGCTGACGTCACCGCTGTCGGCTGCGCAGTCCTTGCGTGCCGCATCGGGAGGGTGGGATGGATCGATATTACGCCGGCGCAGAAGGGCAGCAATTTTCTGCTCGATCTGCTCCGGTCCCATGGAGTCGACCGCGCTGTCGAAGACAACTGCCGCATACCAATAGCCCGCGTGCTCGACGACTCCGATGCCGATGTTCGTGAGTTTGGGGTCGAGGATATTGGCGCGATGCGGCGGCGACTTCATCCATTCCCGCTGCAGCCCTTCTGCGCCATTCCCCATAGCCACGTTTTCTGCGACTTCGCGGAAGTGCGCTCCGGCCTGCGCGGCGCGAGTTTGCAGGTCCGGCTCGCCCGGCAGCTGATGGGAGATGGATTTTTGATCGAGCATTTTCTGCGCGTGCGCCTGGGCAGCGGCGGCGAGTGCCGGATCCCAGTGCAGAGGCTGCAGGCCCTGATCCATGCGCGCCTGATTCGTGAGGTTGAGGAGCTTCTGTTGCTGGTCGTTCGGGAGCTGCTGCGCGCCGGCCAGCGCGGTGGTCAAAAGCAGGAGCATGAGGAGGATTCGTCGGCTCATATCATTGGGTTGAGATGCTGTTTGGGGAGTTTGGGGTGGAATTACGCATCCCACTCTTCGCTTCGTTCCTCAGCGTCAGGATAAGAACCATATGCGAACGTAACGATTTTTACTTCTTTGCTGGTGGTGCCGCAGCGGGATCGGCGGGCTTGTCGTTCAGCGTGTAGATGACCTCTCCGGGGCGGGTGTAGTGCAGGCGCTCGCGGGCTTCATGCTCGATGGCGTCGGGATCATTTTGCAGGTGATCGACGTGATCCTTCATGCGGGTATTTTCATCCTGCAACTGCTGAATCTGCTTCTGCAGTGTTTTATCTTCCAGCCGCTTCTGCTGGTACGCGGTAACGCCGTTCTGCCCGAAAATGACGTGATAGCCGAGAAAAACCGCCAGCAGGACGGCGGCGGATGTAGCCAGGCGCCGGCGCATGCGATACGCAAGGCCGGCAACTCGGATCAGGTTCGGGTTTTGTACGGCTGGGTTCACGGTCATCGTGTTTCCGGGGCTTCAAAAAGCCCCTGCATTTATTACGGGCGGCGGATAAACATTCAGCGCCCTATCTGTTTATCGGATGCCGGAATTTATTCCAGCACCCAATTCTTGGCTGCCTTGCTCAATGGTTCGCTGTCGCTCTGCTTTCTCGCTTCGGAGTAGACGCGAACGACCGGCTCGGTGCCCGAAAGACGGTAGCAAACCCAGGAGCCGTCTTCGAGGATGAGCTTTAATCCATCGGTACGCACCACCTGCGTAACTTTCCGATTGCCGAGCGCCTTCGGATCTTCCTTTACCTTTTCAGTAAATTTTTCTTTGACTTCCGGAGTCAAGCGAAAGTTCTCTCTTAATGGATAAAAGGAACCAACCTTGGCAAATAATTCCTGAAGTTGCTGGCTGACGCTCTTGCCGCGCACGGCAACCATCTCGGTTACGAGCAAGCCTGCGATGACGCCGTCCTTTTCGGGAACGTGGCCGCGGATGGTAAGCCCGGCGCTCTCTTCTCCGCCGATGGCGATCTTGTCCTCATCGATGAGCGCACCGATGTATTTGAAGCCTACGGGCGTTTCATAGAGCTGGACCTTGTGCAGATCGGCGAGGGCGTTGATGAGGTTGGTAGTGGCGACAGATTTGGCGACGCCGTTCTTCCAGCCGCGCGTTTCCACAAGATAATCGAACAGCAGGGCGATGATGTAGTTGGGCTGGATGAAGGTGCCGTCGGCATCCACAACCCCGAAGCGGTCCGCATCGCCATCGGTGGCAATGCCAATCGCCGCGCCGATTTCCTTCATTTTTGCTTTGCAATCGCCCAGAAGGTGGTCGTCGGGCTCGGGTGCATGGCCGCCAAAGAGAACATCGCGATAATCGTGCACGGTGGCAACTTCGATGCCGTTGTCGGCGAGAAGCTGCGAGGCATAACCGCGGCCTGCTCCCCAGAAAGGATCACAGACGACCTTGATATTCGCTTTCTGGATGGCTTTAAGGTCGACCAGCTCAGCGAGGCGCTTCAGGTAGTCAGGCTTAACGTCAGCTTCTTCGAATTTAGCCTTAGGTTCGGGTGGCGCTGGAACTGGCGATTCGCCGAGAGCAGCGATAGCTGCTTCTATCTTGCCGGTGGTTTCCGGCAGCGCAGGCGCGCCATCGGGTGTCGAGAACTTAATACCGTTGTATTCCGGCGGATTATGCGAGGCGGTAAAGTTGATGGCGCCGCCGGTCTTGCGCACGCGCACTGCATAGGCGATGGCCGGGGTGGGCGCGGCTTCCGTGATGACGATGGGAGTGACACCGTGGGCAGAAAGAATTTTGGCGGCTTCGGCGACGAAAGTTTCGCCCAGAAAGCGGGGATCCCTACCGACAAGGACATTCTTTGAGCCCGGCTGCGAGGCAACATATTTGGCAATGCCGGTGACGGCGCGGCGAATGTTGGCAATGGTGAACTCTTCGGCGACAACGGCGCGCCAGCCTGACGTTCCAAATTTAATTTGCGTGGCCATGATTCTTTCCTCAAGCGTCAATGTAAATAAAGGGCGACTGTTTTAGGATGCAACAAGCAAATAAGATATTGCCTTCGTCATCTTAAATCGCCGGATGGATTCATGGAGCCACATCGAATAGTTTTGACGACAGTTTCCTCGCTGGAAGAGGCGCGGCGCGTAGCTGCGGCGCTGGTGGAAGAGCGGCTGGCGGCGTGCGTCAACATAGTGAGCGGGGTACATTCGGTGTATCGCTGGAAGGGCACGGTAGAAGAAGCCGGCGAGGTGCTGCTCATAATGAAG
Organism: Alloacidobacterium sp.; assembly: GCA_035547425.1. Taxonomy (GTDB): domain Bacteria; phylum Acidobacteriota; class Terriglobia; order Terriglobales; family Acidobacteriaceae; genus Alloacidobacterium. The sequence goes on from DASZUU010000044.1 coordinate 75,765, forward strand.
ACGCGTGTGGAAAAGCTGGAAGCATTGGAAGCTGCGGTGCGCAGGCTGCATTCGTATGAGGTGCCTGAATTTCTAATTTTGCCGGTAAATGGTGGCAGCGCTGCTTATCTGCAATGGATTGATGAATCAGTCGAATAGCACAGCGCAGTTTTGTTATCCTCAAGATGACCCATGCGTGCGCTATATGTTGTTTTCGTCCTAAGCATTCTTGTGCTTACCTGGACAGCGATTGCTGTAGCCCGCCACATACGGCGCCACGAAGTGCATGGCGAGCCGCCGGCGGAAACACTGGATGAGCCCGAGATCGTTGTGAAGCCTGATTCAGAATAGAGAGGAGAGTACCGAATATGGCACAGATATCTGCTTCCGCTGCCGCTGCCGGCAACTCTCGCATTTTTCTGAACGACGCGGCCGGCGCTTGTTATACATCAACACTTCTTGAATTTGCTTTTACTTTCAGCTGTTCCTTTTCTCTTTGGAGACGCGCACAAGGCCTGTGCCGACACGGCAATTACCGCAGTCCGGCTGCATATGCGTACAATGAGAGAGACGGTTGGCCGCTGATTTCCCCATCCATTGCGAGAGCGCCGCGAAAGAGTTCGCGCTCCTATAGAAGTAGAAAGGAATCAAACCCGCAGTGACTGCATCCGCTTCATCCCAGAAAACTGAGTCTGTAGAACCACACCCCAATTCGCAGACGCGCGAAATTACGATCGCTCATAGCCCCGACTCCGATGACGCCTTTATGTTTTACGGGCTGGCGACAAACAAGATTCGCGTGAATGGCTATAAATTTACGCATACTCTGTGCGACGTCGAGACACTGAACCAGAAGGCGATGAACGAAGCCTTCTATGATGTGACGGCAATTTCCTTTCACGCCTATCCCTATCTGCAGGACAATTACGCGCTGATGGCCTGCGGCGGCTCGGTGGGCGAAGGCTATGGCCCGATGATTGTGGCCAGCCAGAAGTTCTCATTGGACGAGATCAGGAAGATCAAGATCGCCGTTCCGGGAACGCTGACCACGGCTTATCTGGCGCTGAAACTGTTTGCTCCGGAAATTGAAACTACGGTCGTTCCCTTCGACAAAATTATCCCCGAAGTGCTGGCCGGCAACTTCCAGGCGGGATTGATTATCCATGAAGGGCAGCTCACCTATGCCCATAGCGGACTCCACAAGATTATCGACCTGGGCCAATGGTGGAGAGAAGAGACGAAGCTGCCACTGCCATTAGGCGGCAACGCGATTCGCCGTTCGCTTGGTGAAGATGTCATGCTGAAAGTGACGCAGGCGCTGCGCGACAGTATTCAGCATGGACTGGATCATCGTGAAGAGGCTCTTGCGTACGCGATGCAGTTTGCTCGCGACCTGGATACCAACCTGGCGGATAAGTTCGTAGGCATGTACGTAAATGAGCGCACGCTGAACTACGGCGAGGATGGCCGCGAGGCGATTCGCAAACTGCTGACGCTTGGGCACGAGCGCGGAATTATTCCGCATCCGGTAAAGGTAGATTTCGTCGGCTAGCTCTTGACCCGATAGAAAGCAAAAAGCCCCGCATTGCGGGGCTTTTTGCTTTGGCTTGGTAAGCGCCATGATTGCGGAGTAAAGAGCGGGTCATACCCCACCCTCCGGCTTCGCCTCAGGATGGGGTACCCGCGTCTGCGGTTAGAAGAACAGCTTAGCTGAGAACTGCAACTGGCGCGGCCCATAAAGCAGGCTGCTGGTTGAAGTTGGCGTGCCCAGCGGAATGCCCGTGGTCGGTGCGATGCAGCCGCCGGTAATGGATGCGGCGGCGAACTGCGAACACGTGCCGGAACCGGCATTCACCAGTGAATAGCCGGTGGTATTCACGCTCTGATTGATGCGCTGATTGAGCACGTTGAATGCTTCACCGAGGATCTGGAAATTGATCTTCTCGGTAATGGGGAAGTTGCGCGTTACCCGGAAGTCGATATTGCGAATTCCAGGGCCCGGGAAAGCGTTGCGGGAGGCAACTTCGTTGGGAACGCGGCCATTGGCTGCGGTTCCGGAGCCGGAGCTGATGAGACCACCGGTCACACCTCCATTGGCTCCGCCCTTTGGATATCCGCTCAGACTTGCGGTCACAGGAAAGCCGGTGCTCTCTGTTGCCGTACCGGAGAAGATGAAGTCATCCAACAGGTGCTTGACGTACCAGTTGTCGCGGAAGAACTGCGGCTGATACACGAGGCTGCCGACGAAGCGGTTGCGCACGTCAAGATCGGAGCGCCCGTACTCAAGATGCAGATTGTTCGGGTCCAGCGGCGAATCGGAACCGTAGAACGTTCCGTAGGTTCCGGGAACCTGCGCGGTGTCGAGCGCCTTGGACCAGGTGTAGTTCACGAGCAACTCGAGGCCGTCCTCGAACGGCTTCTTGATCGTGACAGCCATGGAGTGGTACCAGGTGTTCACAGCGCTGAAGCCGGTATTGAGGGAGCCGATGGTCTGGTCGCGGCGATCGGTGGGCAAGTAGAACGGCAGAGTGAAGGGAGTGCCGACGGCGTTGCCGCTCTTATCGACTTGCTGGTAGGTTTTGGTGCTGCTCGGGGTCTGGCCTACAAGGTTGGCATCGACAAAGATGGGAAGGTGCAGGCCGCGTGTGCCTACGTATCCGACTGAGAGAGTGGTGCGCCCGGGCAGTTGCTGTTCGACGCCAAGCTGCATTTCATGCGCCAGGGGCGGCACAAAATTTGGATCGAGGCCGTGAAAGCTGGGAATTGGCTTGAAACCGGCAGGCAGCGGCGTCACGGTTGAGGGCGCGCCGCCGAAGCTGGTTGGACTGGGAACTCCGTACATCGGGGTTGAATTCAGCGGCGGCCCAGGCGGAGTGAAGAGAACGTTCGGGAAAAGCGGCGCGCCTGTCGGCAGGGCTCCGCCAGCGCTGCCCGCGCCGGTAAAGCTGTAGTTTGTCTGGAAGACGCCATTTTCTACGCGCATGGCATAGTAGGTGCTTCCCTGATTCAAGGCGCTGAACAGGCCATAGCCGCCGCGAACCACGGTTCCCTGCCGGGGGTTCCAGGCAAAGCCGATGCGCGGCTGCACGCGATCAAGAACATTCTTGAGCGTCTGGTTGTAGTAGGTGGTCAGAGCTGTCGTTGTATTGGGACGCAGAGGCTGAGGAGTGAGCTGCACGTCATAGCGCACGCCAAGATCGAACGTGAGGTCGTGCGTGACCTTCCACGAGTCTTCCGCGAAGCCATCGATCATCTTCATCCAGAAATCGTCTTTCCCGACGCCCGTGATTTGATCGATGGTCTGCACAAATGTGTCGTAGTGGGTGCCTGCAAGCGGATCGGAAGCAGAGGCCGGGAAGAAGTCCTGCACCCAGGATACGAAGTTGTCGGAAGGCCCGACGCCCTTGGTATAGCTGTAAAGGCCGCCGCCCTGATAGAGGTTGATCATCACTTCGTGCACGAGGTTGAGGTCGCCGCCGAACTTCAGCGTGTGCCTGCCGTGCGTGGTCGAGAATACGTCGGTGAACTGATAACGGTGCTCGTCCGGCTCGGCGGTACGCGGCAGCGCGTTGGGCATGCCGTAGGTCTGCACGTTGGTAAGCGAGACGCTGGGCGCTGGCGCATTGGCTCCGGCGGTTTCGAGATCGCGCCCCCACTGGAAGCGGACTTCATTTACGGAATGGTCGGTGAGCGCGTCAGTCCATTGCGCCACGACAAAGCGTTCGTGATAGTTGGTAGAGCCGTTGGTCGTGACCGAGCTGTTTGAGTAAGAAGGACTGGATGCGTAGCTGCTGGGCGAGTGATAGTTGGAGAAGTTGAAGTTGGCGAAGACGTGGTTGCGATCGTTGATCTGCCAGTCAAGGCGCGGAAAGAAGATATCCTGTACGCCGGTTCGAGGATAACTGCCGGAAAGGGCCTGCAGATACTTGATGGCGTTGGTGCACTGGTCGGCGGTGATGGTGCTGGGGCACTGCGCCGGAGTGATGTTGTTTCCGTGATCGCCGTAGGCGCCGGCGGGGGTGAGCGAGATGTTCGCGGTAGAGCTGTAAAGCACCGGATTGACGCGGCGGAAACCGTCATAGGTGAAAAAGCCGAAGAGCTTGTCCTTGATGATAGGGCCGCCGAGGCTGCCGCCAAACTGCTGCTGCTGGTGAATTGGCTGTGTGAGCAGCAGCGGGTTATGGTTCGCAATTCCCTGCCCCTTGTTGTATGGATCGAGCGCGTTCAGCGAGGGATAGCGCAGATAGTAGAACAGGTCGCCGTGGATGTCGTTGGTGCCGGACTTGGTGATCGCGTTGACCTGTCCGCCAGCGGCCTGACCAAACTCAGCGCTGTACGTGGCGGTGGCTACCTGGAATTCCTTGATGGAGTCGAGGCTATAGATATACGGCGCACCCGATGCGCGGCCACGCGCTTCAGAAAACAGCATCTGGTTGTTGTTGGCGCCATCTACATAATTGCTGTTATAGAGGCCGGAGATGCCGTGGAAGCTGATAAGCCCGCTGCCACCGTCATTTACAACGTTCGGCGTGAGAAGAACGAAGTCGTCCCAGCGGCGTCCGTTGACAGGAAGATTCTGCACCAGCTTTTCGCTGACCACCTGCGAGACTTCGGTGCGCTCAGGGTCGAGCAGAGGCGCCGCAGCAGAAACCTGCACGGTAGACTGCACGGAAGCCGGCGGCAGAGGCGCATCGACGGTAAGCGTATCGCCGACGTGGAGCACTATGTTTCTCTGCTCAAAGTTGCTGAAGTTCGGGGCGCTGACGGTGACTGTGTAATGGCCGGGCTGCAGGAATGGGGCTACGTAGCTGCCTGCGTCATTCGCGGTAATGGTGCGGGTTGCGCCGGTATCGGTATTCGTAATCGTTACGGTTGCATTTGCGATGATTGCCTTGGAAGTGTCTGTCACCGTACCGCTAATTGTGCCTGCGCCGGCGGTCTGCGCCCATGTGGCGCTACACGATCCAAACAACACTACGAGTAACACCAGCCTCAAAATGGTTTTCATAGAATATGATCCTTCTTCTTGTGTAACGCTTGCTTTTTATCTTCCAGTAAAAAGATAAAAACGACGTAAACGGAAAGGCTGCGATACAGGACGAATCCTTGCAGATGGGAAAGTTCGCAGCTCGTTATATAGCTATATTTTATCGTATCTGGCAAGCGAGGAGCGGCATGGAAGCCCTTTCTATGCCGGGTATTATGCTGCGAAAAAGAGTTTTTTATTGCATTTTCATGCCGGTATTGCTGCTAATCTCATCTTTGGCCACTTCGTTTTCCAATACTCTTCGCAAACAGCCGCTGGCTGTCTTTGGATTAGCGCTGCTGATCCTGTTTGTATTGGTGGCGCTTTTTGCGCCGCTACTGGCGCCGTACAATCCGGCGGCAATTGACTTGAACCATCGCCTGCTGGCACCGGGACGTGCGCACTGGTTCGGTACGGATGAGCTGGGACGAGACATTTTTTCGCGCACATTGTTTGGGGCGAGGATTTCGTTACTGGTGGCGACATCCGTTGTTGCATGCTCGCTGTTTCTCGGCCTGATACTGGGAGGCGCAGCTGGATACTATGGCGGTGCATTTGATACGGCACTCAATATTTTCCTGATGAATGCGTTTCTGGCGCTGCCGGGGATTCTGCTGGCGATTGCGTTTGTTGCTTTCCTGGGGCCCGGGATGGTGAACCTGATACTCGCGCTTTCTATCGGCGGATGGGTAGGCTACGCGCGGCTGGTGCGAGCGCAGGTGCTGGCTGTGCGTGAGCGCGAATTTGTAGAAGCCGCGCGTTCCCTGGGAGCAAGCGATTTTCGCATCTTTACGCGGCACATCCTGCCGAATATTCTGCAGCCGATTATCGTGCAGTCTGCGATTGGTATGGCGGGTGCGGTGCTGGCCGAGGCCACGCTGAGCTTTCTGGGATTGGGCGTTCCTCCGCCGGCAGCCAGCTGGGGAGCGATGCTCAACGATGGACGGTCGCATCTTTTCGATGCTCCACATCTTGTGATTTTTCCGGCAATTGCAGTGATGCTCTGCGTGCTCTCGTTTAATTTTCTCGGCGATGCATTAAGAGATTACCTTGATCCACGGACCCGGATGAGCGTTGGGTTGTAGGAAGATCATATTGTCATCCAAGACAGCGAAGGACCTGCTCTTATTCATAGAAAGCAGGTCCTTCCGCTTCATTCCAGCGCCAGAATGACAAACACTTATGAGCCTGAGCCCGTCACTGCGCTGTGAGTTCGTAATGGCCGGCTGACTTCAGTACAACAACAACCCGCGTTCCATTTTCAGCGGATACGGCTTCTTCAGTTTTTCCGTTTACGGATACATGCGCATTTGTAGCTGTCACAGGCACAGATACGTGAGCTTCCGTCCCTGGCGGAATGTCGAGGCTGATGCTTTCGCCGCTGCCATCCTTCTTGATGGAAACGTTCAGCATGCCGCGTGGCGTCGGCTCCCCGCCTTTCGCCCATGACAGATCGATGAGATCGGGTCGGATATCTACCGTCGAGAAGCCGGCGCCTGTAGCGTGAATACCGAGCACTTCTTCCATGAGCCATGGCGTTACTCCACTGGACCATCCGTGAGCGAGGCTGACGCGGTATCCGGACATGTTATCGGCCTGCAAGGAACCGTGTGCGTCGTTTTTATACCACGAGGGATCGTAGCCCTCCCAGAAGCTCGTCGCTCCCTCGTCGAGCATGCCGCCCCAGTATTGACGAATCCAGTCGAGAGCTTCGGCGCGGTGCCCCATCTTTGCCATCGCGCTGATGACGTAGTAGTTGTAGTACGGCGTGATGATGTAAGCGTTGTATTTGATCCTGCCGACACTCGATAAGGAAGCCTTCCAGATATCGTTGTATTGCGATGGATCGACAACGCCGGAGAGCACAGCCATTGCGTTTACCTGCCAGCGATTGCCATAGGAATTGGTCTGCTTGTCGAGCAGATATTCACGGGCTGCCGCCTTGAGCTTGTCCAGTTCCTGGGAGAATGCCTGAGCATTCTGCGTGTCACCCAGTTCATGCAGCAGATAGATGCCTTGTTCGAAGGCTGCGATGAATTCCAACTGCGTGCCGCGACGCGCTTCCGGAGTATCACCGTTGAGCTCCGGAGACCAGTCAACGAATGGCCACGATTTATTGTTGTTGGCGTAGAGGTTGCGCGAGTCCAACTCCTGTTCCATGTATTGCATGAGCTGCACGAGCCGATCATGGAAGGATGCCAGCTGCTGCTTCGATCCTGTGTGGCGGTAATATTCGGCTTCGCCGGTAATCCAGAAGGCGGAGTAGCCGGCGATGCCGTTGACGTGCTGTCGCACGGGCGCCGGTCCCATCAGCCGGTTGAGCGTGTCTTCCATGAGGAAGTGATCGCCGAAAGTGTCATTGATGGTGCGTCCGCTCACATCGAGATCGCCCATCCAGCGGCCGCGATCACGCTTGGGCGCATCCCAGATATCGTCCTGCATGCAGAGGTGCGCGGTGTATGCGCCGATGGCCCACATCAGATTCAGCTTTGGATCGGAGGACTCGAACGAGCCTTTGTACTCGACCGGATAGTAGATGAGATCGTTATCGATGGATTTGAAGCGCAGCTTCTGCCCTCCGATGAAGCGCACCAACGCATAGCGGAAGGTGCTCTTGGGCGCGTATGCGAAGCCATGCGCAGGAATATAGACTGCGTTCATCCCAAGAAAGGGCTGCTTGAACGCTTCGTCTTCGGACTCACCGTATTGCACTGTGACTTGTGCCGGTGTGTCGGAATCGGAGACAAACCGTAGACGACCGTTTGCGTTGCGGCCAAAGTCGAGAACGATTTGCGGAGACTGCGTATTCTCTACAAGCGCGGAAGGCAGATCGACAGTAAATTCGCCGCCCGTATTGCCTTGCAGCGCATCGGCGTTCCGGATCGTTCCGACGCCGCCATAGACATGGCTAACACGGACCGGACGCAGCGGCTCCTGCGCCAGGAATGACGAGATGCCGTCATAGCCGGGCCAATCATACATGCCAGCATCGGCGTTCCACTGCAGCAGGTCGATATTGCCCTCGATGGAGCCGAGGCTATCGACTGCGGACCAGGAAGCATCATCAAAGCCGGCATTCTGCCAACCATCGGCAGCGCTGGAGGAGGACTTCCACTCCTTATTACTGATGACGATGGCTGGGCTGTCGATGCCCCTTGCTGCGCCAACCAGCTTGACTGCAAGAATTCTTCCGGAAGTAAGCTGTGCGGTGATGCGGCTGTTGTTAAATCCGGGAACTCCGCCGCCGCGTATTGCCTCAATAGCAATCACATTTTGTCCAGCATGCAGAGCGCGGCTTACATCCATCGAGTAGACTTTGATTCCGATGGGAGCGTCGAGGTTCTGCTGCGCCTGGTATACCAGCTGCCCATTCACATAGACGCGGACAGAGCGTGGGCCTGCGATGTAGAGGGTTGCCGCTTGCGGGACTTTTGAGATATGGAAAGCGCGGCGAAAATAGCGTGGCTGGATGTCCTGGTTCCGGCTTAGCCCTTGATAAGAGATTGTGTCGCTCTTGACTGCATCCTCTGCCGACCAGATGTACTCCTCCGGCAGCGGCTTGTGCGCGGCAGACTCGAGGCGCGGCGAGCTGACATGGCGCGTGGGATCAAGCTGATCGACGGGAATTTGCGTAGCCTTTCCATCCTGCGCGAAAAGACAAGGCATCGATAAAGATGCCAGCACGAAACTGCCTGCCACTTTCGGCCACTGTATTTTTTTCAACGAATCCCTCCCTGAAATGCTGTATGCGATGCGGTTGAGGCAACGCCGAGATAATTTCCGTAGCCAACGATGACGGTCGAGCCAATCAGCACCACCAGCGTGCATGCAACGAGCAGGCGCGTACGCGTTCCTGCTCCACGCCACTCGTGGAGAGCGATGCCCCAGAGCGTGCTGAAGATGATGATGCTGGCCATATGGAGCGTCCAACTGGAAAATTTGAAGCGGCCCATTTGCGTCTCGCCCATGGTGTAAAAGAAAAATTGAAAGTACCAGGTGGTGCCCGCGAGCGCGGATAAAAAATAGTTGGCAGTCATGGGGATGGCTGCATGCTCTTCTGCCTGCGTTTGATGCCGGGCGGCAGCTTCGATTCCCGGCGCATCGATTGGATTTTCGGCAATCAGCTCTTCGCTGCGCCCTGGAAATTGCCCGCGAGTTTTTCTGGACAAATATTGATAACCGGTTCGGTTACGAATATGCAGAATGACGCACCAGATGAAATTGGTCGTGAATCCGCCTGCCAGCAGGACAACAAGCACGGGCAAACCCTGCCATAGCGGCGACGTTCCATGTTGCACGGTGATCGTTTTTATTGGATCGCCGGCGGCCAGGCCATAAGCAAAGCAGGCGCTCATAACTCCTGAAAACGTGGCCACCAGCAGCCCGCGCTTCAAATCGAATTCTTTAATCGCCGCGCGCTTCTCTTCTTCCGATAATTCGCGCTCTTTCGAGATGCCCGCAGCTCCAGCGACACCGATCCCAACCAGGCATACGGCTACGCCGATAAGGATGATGATGCCGGAGCGCGTGCCTAACACCTCGGAGAAAAATTGCCCGCGAAAAATCGGCGGCATCAGCGTGCCGAAGACGGCTGTATATCCGAGAGCAACTGCCATCCCCAGCGACATGCCGAGGTAACGCATGGTCAGGCCGAATGTGAGGCCGCCCAGGCCCCATAAAACGCCAAAGAAATATGTCCAGAAAAGGCTTGAGGCAGGCGCGGCATGCAGAACCGCGAGCAGGTCGCGCGTCATAAGGAGCGCAATTATCCATGGTGCAATAATCCAGCTGAAGACGCCGCCGACGAGCCAGTATGTTTCCCAGGCCCAGCGCCGGACGCCGCGAAAAGGAACATAAAAACTGGCAGAAGCAAGTCCGCCCAGCCAATGAAAGAAAACTCCCAGCAGTGGGTTTGGCCCCACGAACGTCTCCTCTGCGCCATCTAAATTGCACGTATGGATTGCAAACGCAACAATACTGAGGGAAAAGAGCGAATGTCAACCGAAGATATATTTCTGGTTTGAAATTCAGCGGACAAAATACAGCTTGCCGCGTAAGCAGTGAAGAAAACTTTTCATGTAAAAAATCGCTGCGTAATGATGCGCAACACGCGCTACATCTTATAGCGGCCCAGATCCTCATCGTTCAGGTTTTCCAACCAGCGCCGCAGCTCTTCCTGGGTAGCCTGATCGGTGGGGTTCGGAATCACCTTTGCGACACGCAATACATCTTCATCGACGAAGATGGGGCAATCGGTACGCAGCGCCAGCGCCAGCGCATCCGATGGACGGCAGTCGATGGTGACAGGCTCGCCCTCCTGCTCCAGCCATAGCACGGCATAGAAAGTATCGTTTTTAAGCTCGGAGACAACAACACGCTGCACGGTTGCGTTCAGGCCGTTTACAAGATTCTTCAACAAGTCATGCGTCATCGGCCTGGGCGAGCTCTTTTTCTCGACTTCGAGAGCAATGGCATTTGCCTCATAGAGGCCAACCCATATCGGCAGTACTGTGTCGCTTTGCACGTCCTTCAAAATGACGATGGGCGCGTTCGTAGCTGGATCGACCATCAGGCCCCGGATTTTCATCTCGATTTCCATGCGTTCACACCCCCTATGCGACAGATTCGCCAACCAGGCTGTTAGGAAAACTCCTTGTCACGCGCACCGGCAAATAGCTTCCTGCTGCGGGCAGAATAGGCTGGCCAGTGGTAAAGTTCAAAGTTTTGTTTTGCGAGGTGCGTCCAATGACCTGCCCTCGAGCCTGATTATGACCCTCAACCATAACTTCAAGTATTTGGCCTACATGCTTGTCATAGTTGACCCGCTGAATTTCGCGCTGGCGGTCGAGCAGAATCTGCAGGCGCTCGGATTTCACTTCATCCGGTATGGAATCCGGCATCGTGAGGGCAGGCGTGTTCGGGCGCGGCGAATATTTGAAGGCAAAGACGCCGTCATATTGCACATCATGCAGCAGCGTGATCGTCTGCTCGAAGTCTGCAGGTGTTTCACCCGGAAAGCCGACAATGATGTCTGTTGTCATGCTGATCTGCCGTTTCGCCGCCTTTATCCATGAGATGCGCTCCAGATACCAGTCGCGGGTATACTCGCGCTGCATAAGATGAAGCACATTGGTCGATCCGCTTTGTACCGGCAGATGAACGTGATCGCAGATTGTGGGAATAGCGTCGATTGCCTCTACAATGTCACGGGTAAAGTCACGGGGATGCGAGGTAGTAAAGCGCACGCGGCGAATCCCGGGAATTTCGCCTACAGCAGCCAGCAGTTCTGCGAAAGACTTTTTTCCTTCGGGATCGCGGTAGGAGTTTACATTCTGGCCAAGCAGTTGAATTTCGGTATAGCCGCTGTCTGCCATGCGCTGCGCTTCCGCAAGTACGGATGCGGAAGTTCGGCTGCGCTCTTTGCCGCGGGTGTATGGGACGACGCAGTAGGCGCAAAACTTGTCGCAGCCCTCGATAATGGTGATATATCCGCGGTGTTGATTGCTGCGCGCGGTAAACTCCGTCTCGAATGTTTCTTCGGTCTGCCGGTCATCGAGACCGGTAATGCGCTTTTCGCCCTGTTCCAGGCGGACCAGCATCTCCGGCAATTTACGATACGAAGCCGAGCCGGAGACGAGCGAGACATAAGGAGCGCGCGCGAAAATCTGCTCGCCTTCCTGTTGTGCTACGCACCCCAGGACGCCAAAGCGCTTGCCTTGCGCGGTAAGCTTCTTATAGTCATTCAGGCGATTGAAGACCTTCTGCTCCGCTTTATCGCGGATGGAGCAGGTGTTGTAGAGGATAAGGTCAGCCGCCTCTTCCGTTTCCACCTGCTGGTAGCCTTGCTGCTTAAGCGTGCCAATGACTTTTTCCGAGTCATGCACATTCATCTGGCAGCCAAAGGTTTCCAGATAAAAAGTTTTTTGAGCCGCTCCGGTGGGTTCGATTTGGGCCGTGGCGACGAAGTTTTGCTGCTCTGCCATACTTCATCAGTATATCGCCATAGCCCAGAACCGAAGGTATGTGGGGCTAGACTTCGCCTTCCGGCTCAAGTATCTGTAATTCCAGAGTCGGCTCCAACAGGCAGTCCAGATTCGCAATTTTTTCCAGCGCAACCTTCAACACAGACGAGGCGCAAGGTTCGACGATGACAACAAACGGCAGGTTCGCCTTTGTATGTCCCGGCTTCTGCAGGATGGCATGGATGTTGATTTCCTGATCGGCAAGCGCCCCTGCAATTTGCGCGATGATACCCGGGCGATCCTTTACGATGAACCGAATGTAGTGCCGTAACTGGAAGTCCGAGCTGACGGCAATTTTATGGCTGGCCAGGTCAATGGTGCGGGAACCATGCACAACTGCCAGCAGATCAGAAATCACGGCAACTGCTGTTGGATTTCCACCGGCGCCGTGGCCGGAAAAAACAACGTCTCCGCCGTAGGCTCCGCCGACCAGAACCATATTTTCTGTACCGCGCGACCATGCAAGCGGCGAAGCCTTCGGCACCAGCATAGGGCCTACGGTCGCCAGCACTTTGCTGCCGCGCAGCTCCGCGCGGGAAATCTGACGAATGGTGCACCCCATTTCGCTTGCATAGGCAAAGTCGATGGCGGCAATTTCCGTAATGGACTTTGCTGAAACCTCAGCTGTCGGCAGATCGGCGCGCAGCGCGATGCGTGAAAGGATCACCAGCTTGGCCCGGGCATCAAATCCGGCTACGTCTTCTGTGGGATCGGCTTCAGCATAGCCCAGCGCCTGAGCCTCTTTGAGCACCGGAGCAAACTCGGCGCCTTCCTCCATCTTGCTCAGGATGAAATTACAGGTGCCGTTCAGAATGCCTTCGATGCGAGTAATGCGATCGCCAGCCAGCCCTTGTTGCAGGCCTGGAATCACGGGAACTCCGCCGGCGACTGCTGCTCCGTAATACAAGTGGCAGCCTTTGCTGCGAGCCAGCTTGTCGAGCGCAATACCGTGCTCGGCAATCAGCTTTTTATTTGCCGTCACAACAGACTTGCCTGCTTCCAATGCCTGCCGTACCCATTCGCCGGCAGGATCAAGGCCGCCCGCCAGTTCCAGCACGACATCGACCGGAGATAAGAGAACGTCGTGAATATTTTCAGTCCAGGTAACGTTGGCCGGAACCCAATCCACTCGTTTCCGCTCAACACCGCGGTTAAAAATGTGGGTCAACTCCACGCCCTCCGGCTTTGCTTCGCACAGAATCCGTGCCACAGAACTGCCTACCGTGCCAAATCCTAAAATTGCTACTTTTAAATTCTTTGTCTGCGTGTCGGACACCGATGTATTCCTGCTTTCTTTCCCGGTAAATTCTTCAGATGTGATTCCGGTGGTGGAGTTGTTGCTTTCATCTTATCGAAAATTTCTATGCGCTTAGGAATACTCAGAGGCGTCGGAAATTTGGCTGGCTTTCTTCCGGAGATTCCATTCTTCCTGCAGATTCGCGCTCCATTTGAGCTATAGGAATACGAACCTCGGCCACGCAGCCAATCGCATCCGTACGATTGCGAAGCTCAAGAGAGCCTCCGTGGGCTTCGGCAATTTGCCGCGCCAGGACAAGCCCTACGCCGCTTCCATTTGTTTTGGTTGTGTAAAAAGGAACGAAAAGATTTCCAGGGTTCGTCAACCCGGGACCGTTGTCTTCAACAAATATCGAAACCATGTCGGCTGCGATGCGGCTATAGATCCGCACCGCCGGTTCACTGATGAGCCCTGCTTCTTCACGATCGTTGACGGCGGCATCTACCGCATTTTTTATCAGATTGATGAGAAGCTGCTCCATCTGATCGGGATCAGCTACGAGATTTACCGCCTGCACATCGCCAACGACGACCGTTAGGCGCGTCTCCAATCCTGCAACCCGATCCAGCAACTCAGGAAGCGACACCAGCTTCAACACGGGAGCAGGAAGTTGCGCCAACTGCCGGTAGGCCTGCACAAAACGATTGAGCGATTCGGCACGGCTCTCAATCACATTCAATCCACGCTCAAAATTGGCAGCATTCTCCGCCGGCAGCTGGGTAATGCGCATGCGAAGCGTTCCTGCAATGGATTTAATAGGGGCCAGCGAATTGCTGATCTCATGACCGAGCACACGGATCAACCTGCGCCATGCGACGCGCTCTTCTTCGCGCAATGCGCTGCTTACATCGGAGAGCACTAACAGAGTATGCGGCACACCGCGTTGGCGAAAACTGCTGCGGCGAACCATCCAGCGTGCCTGTTGGCCTTGCGCTTCGATCGTGGTAATGCCTTCGTCGGGCTCATCAAGAATCTTGCGCAATCCAAGCTCTTCGGCATTACGGCCCAGGTCTCGCGCAGCATTCAAATGGAGAACGCGTTCGGCGGCGGGGTTCACTACGCGCAAAGCTCCATGCTCATCAAATGCCAGGACGGGCGCATCCATCTCCAAAATGACCCGGCGCAGAAGCGCAACCGCTTCCAATGCGCTTAGGCGCTGCGATTGCAGGGCATCGGCAAGCTGATTGATTTCGATTGCCAGTTCTCCCAGCGAATCGTGTGGAGTCGCTCCACGCGCGCGAAAAGAGAAATCTTCCTCGCGCAGCGCAGCGACGACGTTGGCAAGTGTTTGGAGCGGACGAACCACCTGTTCCAGAAAAATAGAACCGGCCAGCAGCACGATCAGCGACAGCGTTGTTAAGGAACCAATAATGAGAGAGGTGGAAACATGTTCGATCCAGAGCAATACGGCGGAGAGCAGGAAGATGGGCACACAGAGCGAGGTGATCAGTATCTTGATCTTCGCTTCAAAACTGAAACCTTCACGCGGAATTTTACTGGTAGCAGCGGTACGCCGGTGATTGTGCTCGCGTCTGTGCTTAGATGCCATATTTCTCCATCCGCCGATACAAAGCGCCGCGGCTCAAGCCGAGCGCCTCTGCAGCCTGACTCACGTTGCCATTAGCGCGAGTCAATGCCTTGCGGATGAGAATACTCTCTACAGACTCCAGGCTCATATCTTCCAGTGTCTGGCTGGAAGCGCGTGTCTGATTCAGCCCCAGGTCGGACGTTTCGATGACGCGCCCGCGCGCCATCAATATGGCGCGCTCAATCGTGTGGTCCAACTCTCGCACGTTTCCTGGCCATGGATGTTGCAGCATCATCTGCAAGGCAGCAGGATCAATCCCGTCCATTTGTTTACGGTAACGCGAGGCGTATCGATTGAGAAAGTGCGCGGCCAGCAGAGGAATATCCTCGCGGCGTTCCCGCAGCGGCGGTAAATGGATTTCGACAGTATTCAGGCGGAAAAGCAGGTCGCCGCGAAAACGTCCCTGCTCTACTTCCGCATGCAGATCGGCGTTGGTGGCGGAGAGCACGCGTACATTTACGCGCCTTGTTTTGGACGAGCCGACGCGCTCCATCTCGCCGGTTTCGAGCACGCGCAGAAGCTTTGCCTGTTGCCGCATGGGAACATTGGCAATTTCGTCTAAAAACAGGGTGCCGCCATCGGCAAGCTCAAAGCGCCCGATGCGCTCCGTGCGGGCATCTGTAAATGCGCCCTTTACATGGCCGAATAGTTCGCTCTCGAATGTTCCTTCCGGCAGGGCGCCCGTATTCACGGCTACCAGTGATCGCGATGCGCGCTGCGAAAGGCCATGCAGCATCTGCGCGACAACTTCCTTGCCTGTTCCATGCTCGCCGGTAATCAAGACATTGGCATCGGACGGTCCGATACGGGTGATCGTGCTCAGAACCGGTTGCATGGTAGGCGCTGTGGCAATCAGATCAGGAAGATTCTGACCGCGCAGGATGCGATTCTCGGCTTCGAGCTGAAAAGCTCGCCGCACGGCATGATGAAGATCAATCTGCGTGCGCAGAATAGTCAGCAGTCGCGCGTTATCCCACGGCTTGGGAATGAAATCGCGCGCGCCGCGGCGCATGGCTTCAACGGCAACCTCGACATTCGCCCATGCGGTCATCACGATGACGGGCACGTGGCTATCCAGCACTTTGATCTGCGTTAAAAGATCAAGCCCCTCTTTGCCGGATGTCGTGTCGCGCGTGTAATTCAAATCGACCAGCAGCGCGTCGAAAGTACCGGACTGCATCGCCTCAATCACCATCATCGGCGATGAAGCTTTCTCGACCTGGTAACCTTCCGGCTCCAGTAACAGCTCCAGCGCGTCGAGAATATGAGGCTGGTCATCCGCAATCAAAATGCGCGGAGCTAACCGGGCAGCTATATTATTTTCTGCCCCGCCGTATTGCGATGTAGTGGCCATGAAAGACCTGAGTATACCGTGAATCCCGGCTTATGGTTGCTGTTGTTCGTGCGTTACGACACCGGATTTTGCATCATCGATGGAAACACCCATGCGCTCCAGCGTCGAACCGGTGGCGCGATCAATATCGACTTTGGCTTTTTCATATGCGGACCGAGCCACAACAAGCGCGGACTCTGCCAGGGCCAGCGCCTGCTCGTTGGTAAGCGTGTCGTAAGCGGATATGGCTCCGAGCTGCTGCTCCTGCTTGGAGATATCGAAAGTTTTCTGCGCGAGGTCACGTGCCTTCAGCGCCGCAGTCACGCGGGCCTGCGCCTGCTGGAGCGCATATTGCGTGTTGCGGACATCGAGCAGAATGTACTTTTTCTGCTGCTCATAGCTCAGCTCTTTTTGGCGATAGTCCAGCACCGCACGGAACTGATCGGCTTTTGCCACGCGATTGCGGAGCGTAACATTCAACGAGAAACCTACTTGGTATTCAGGCGAAGAGTAGTTGAACGTATTTGTGAAGGCTCCGGCAAAATCTTTCGGCAGGGTCGTATTGCATTCGCTGCCGAGCGAGCAATAAGGGCTGATCTGGCCGCCAAGGCCTGTGCCGATGTATTGGCCATAAAGCGAGAGCCTGGGCAGCAGTTCATTCTTGATGGTTTTCAGGTTATTCTGCGCGATTTGCATCGCAATTTGATCTTCCGCCACATCGGGTCGGTTCTTTTCGGCATCAGCAATCAACTGATCCACAGGCTCTTGCTCCTTGGGATCAGTTGTCCCAATGAGATCCAGTGGAATGACCGGCATATCGGCGAGCGCGGGATCGTCGACGGTCTTGGTGAGCGCATTCTTGATGAGCAGCTCATTCAATCGGAGCGTCGCTCGGGCCACCGTAAGATCGCCTTCTGCAGTGGCCACAGCTGCCTGGTCTTTCATGACTTGCATGGCTGGAATCGCCTTCAGTTGCAACTGCTTTTGATCGTCAGAGAGAGTCTCGTTCGCGTAGGCCAGCGAGCGCTCTTTGATCTGGGCGTCCTGATAGGCGTTGACCAGGTCCCAGTAGATGTTCTCCACCTGCGAAATAGTGGCAATCGCCTGCGCCCTGAATCCGAGATCGGTCAGCTCGATATTCTTTTTCGCGATGTGCATGTAACGCTGGTTGGTGGCAAGCCCGAAGCCTTGCAGCAGAGGTTGATTGATCGTGAGATTGAAATTCGTGGTCAGCTGAGGGCTAAGAATGTTGTAGATACTGTTCGAGGTCTGGCGAAACCCATAATCCGTTACGGTGAAGTTTGTGCCCAGAGAGAAGGCCTGCGAATAGCTGGACTCAACTTCAATCGTATTTTGTTTATAGATGGGCACACCATACTGAATAGTATTGACCTGGACCTGTGACGAGTGATCCACAAGTCCCACGATGGAAAGCTGCGGGTCGAACGAGCTGACATTCGCGCCGTTGCCCAGGGTTGAAGTAACGAGGCCGCCGGCGCCGGCTGCGGTAACGCCGCTACTGGAACTGCCGCCCCCGCTCAGTCCGGATGAAGCCGCCCCACCTTGAGTTCCCTGAGCGATGCTTGTGTTAACGCCGTTCGCCAATCCGCCGGCCTTGGTACGCAGAAGATCGGCCTGGGCAATAGGCAGATTGTAGCGAAAATAGGCGAGATCCAGATTGTTTTCGAGCGCAAGAGCAATGGCGTCATGCAGCGAAATGTACAGCTTGCCGTCGCGCTCGAGATTTTGGAGACGAGGGGAATTTGTCAGGTTGATCGGCGGCACATCGCTCGGCATGTAAGGCGCAAACGGATTATGCGAGTGCGGCAGCGGAACATGAAACGGGCGCTGCGTAGCTGAAACGCGTTGTGCCTGCTGATCGGCCTGCAATATGCTGACCGGCTGCTGCTGTTGCTGCGCAGCGCTGGGAGCATCCGGCGTAGTCTGCTGCGCAACTATTTCCTGTGCTGCTCCGTAGGAAGACAGGAGGCAGCATAGAGCTGCTGCTGCGAGTCGCTGCTGTATGCGGGAACCCTGATTCACGATGCGCTTACCTCCGCGCCCACTTCCGGATTCGCAGTGTCCTTCACCATCCATCCGTCGCGCACCTCGATGACGCGCGTGCCGTATGCCGCGTTGGCATCCGAATGGGTCACCTGCACAATGGTGGTGCCTTGCTGATTTAATTCGCGGAAAAGCTCCATGATCTCCCTGGCCTGGCTGGAGTGAAGATTGCCGGTCGGCTCATCGGCCAGTAGCAACGCAGGCTTGTGAATCACTGCGCGGGCAATGCCGACCAACTGCTGCTGTCCGCCGGAAAGCTGCGAGGGATACAGGTCCTTTTTGCCGACAATCTGAAAGCGGTCCAGCGTATCGGCAACCAAGCCCTGACGTTCGTTGCGCGGAATGTCCTTATAGGAGAGCGGCAGGTCGATGTTTTCCTGCACGGTCAGGTCATCCAACAGATGATAGCTTTGGAAGACCATGCCGATATTCCGCTTTGCCAGCTCTGCGCGCTGCTTGCGGTTCATCTTGTGGACGGGCTCATCCTTGAACCAGTATTCGCCCAGCCACTGATCGTCCAGCAGCGCCAGCACATTCAGCAGCGATGACTTACCCGCGCCCGAAGGCCCCATAATGGTGAGAAATTCACCTTCCTGAATCTTGAGATTGATGCGGCGCAGCACCCACGTCTGCCCCGCTCCCGTTTTATAACTGCGTTCGATATTTCTCAGTTCAATCATGGAGCTTCACTTCCGGCACTATATTTTTTTTCGATTGAAGCAGCAGTTCACTTCAGGCGCATATGAAATGCACTCTGGGCGCCCCAATCCTGGTGGAGCGAGCGGTGGGGCGATTCTTCCTCCCCACCATGAAAGAAGATTTATCGCGCTTCCAGCACCTGTTCGAGCGCGTCCCCTTCAGCAACAACTTTGCCGTCGAAGAGATGGATATTGCGCTCGGCATGCCGCGCGAAACGAGGATCGTGTGTCACCATGACAATCGTTGCGCCGTCCTTGTGCAGGTTCTGGAGCAGTTCCATCACGGCTTCGCCGTTGCGCGAATCGAGGTTTCCAGTAGGCTCGTCAGCCAGCAGGATCGACGGCGAGCCGGCCAAGGCACGGGCCACAGCCACGCGCTGCTGTTGACCGCCGGAGAGCTGCGAAGGATAGTGCTTCATGCGGTGCGCCATGCTCACGCGCTCGAGCGATTCCTGTACGCGGCGCTTGCGCTCGGCTGCCGACATGCCGGTGCGATACGTCAGAGGAAGCTCGACGTTCTCGTAAACCGTGAGGTCGCCGATCAGGTTGAAGCTCTGGAAGATGAAGCCGATCTCCTGATTACGGATGCGAGAGCGCTGCGCAAAGTTCAGGTTCTCAACCGCGTGGCCATTCAGCAGGTATTTCCCGGCTGTCGGCGTATCCAGCAGGCCGACAATTGAGAGCAACGTCGATTTGCCGCAGCCCGAAGGCCCCTGCATCGCCACGTACTCGCCCTTATTGACGGTGAGATGAATGCCCGATAGTGCGTGCGTCTCGATCTCGTCCGTATAGAAGACCTTTGTCAGGCCCTCAATGCTGATCAACGGCTGCAAATTATCCATGTCTACCTCGCTCCTCGTTTCCCCGCTTACTCCAAACGAACCTTGTCGGTCGCATCGTACCGCGACATGTCCGACAGAATCACCCGGTCACCCTCGTTCAACCCACTGAGTATCTGAATCTGTGTCACCGAGGCCTTGCCCACCTTCACCTGTACCCGTGCTGCTGTCTTCCCATCCGGATCGTACTTAAACAGACTGATCGTGCTATCCGGATTTCCGAAAGCCGGACGGCCAACATACAGCACATTCGTCAGCCGCTGTAGATCGATCGTTCCATCCACACTCAACTGAGGAACCGCTCCCGGCGGAAGAGGCCCATCAAGCTTTACGTCAACCGTGCGCGTTCCGTTCACTACGGCGGGATCAATTCTTGTCACATGTCCCGGAACAATGCCGTTATGCGTGTCTATTTCCGCCGGCATATCCAGCAAAATATCGTGCGCCTGGGTTTCGGCGATCTTAAGCTGCGCCTTCAGTTGATTCGGAACAACGACAGTAGCCAGCGTCGTTCCCGGGGTCACGTGCGCGCCTACCCCCAGCTGCGCCGCATCGGCAGCGCCGGTGGCGGTCGATACCTGACCAAGCGACTGGAGAACGCCGTTAATGCCCGCCTTTACCTCCAATGCAGCTTTCTGGTCTTCCTTCAGCTTCAGCAGGGATTTGTCCTGATCGACCTTCGCCGCCTGCACGTCCAATTGCGTCTGAATCGCCTTCTGATTGATTTCGATCTGCTCCATCGAAATCTTGTTTTGCGTCGTCAACGCGTCAGCGTTTGTTTTCGATTTGTTGTAGTCGAGGCCGCTGATAACGCCCAGGTCATAGCGCTTCTTGTCGATCTGGGCCTGTAAGTCAGCCTGGCTGTAATTCGAGCTCACCGTCGCCGCGGCTACTTTCTTGTCCATCAGTGCGCTTTCCAGCGTCACCTGCAGATTGTGGTACTGCACCTGGTCGGACTTAAGCTGTATCTGCGCATTCAGCAGTTCCTGGTCCAGCGTGGGATCCGTCAGATCCATGATCACCGTATCCGGCGTTACCTTCGTGCCAGGGAGCACGCGGATGCGGGTGATGGTCGCCTCTGTCTGCGCTGGAATCATCCGGATGCTCTCTTCGCTGGGAACCAGCGTGCCCAGCCCGCGCACCTGCACGATCATAGGGCCGCGCTTTACCGTATCAGGCCAGACCGTACTGGCGTCCACGCTCGGAGCAGCCGGCTTCAGCCGGTAAACAGCTGCGGCGGCAGCACCAACAACAACGAGTCCAATCGCGCCGATTACCACCTGGCGGCGAAGCTTCTTCTTCTTAATATCTGGGCGGGCGATATCCATTGGCTATGAATAGAGCAAGTTGTCTACCATTTAAAATTTGAAATTAAACATTTTAGAATCAGTCGAATACATAGAGGCTCCAAATTCAACCATTTCGGAAACTGGCCATTTCCGGATTGCGGTGTCCATTTCCGGACACCTTCCCAGGTTTCCTGCTATATCAATAAATCACCTTCAGGGAAAATTGAATTTGCCGCGATGTGCCGGCAGTTTTATTTATCTCGCCAAAGCCTGAGCCCTTGATGATGTTCGTAGGCAATCCCATATTCACAATGTTGAACAGATTGAAGAATTCTGCCCGAAACTGTAAATCCATCAGCTCCGCGCCGCTTTTACGAGAGCCGAATGGCGTGTCTTTGATAAGCGCAAAGTCATAGTTGTAGTACGCCGGTCCACGAAATGAATTGCGCCCCAGGGTGCCGAAGCGGCCACTGTTCGGCCCGGTTCCACCTGGCAGATTGATGGGGATATAGAAAAATGATGCGTTATTCGGGCCCTGGCCGAAGTAGTCTTCCCGGGCTTTGCGGGCGGTTGAGAGGTGAGGCTTTCCGATCTGATCCGGACGATCAGTGCCGTTCGAGCCTGCGCCCGTTTGTTGCACCCCGGAATACACGGTAAAGACCTGTCCGCTGGTAATGGTGGAGATACTCAGCAGCTCCCATCCGCCGGTTAGCTTCCTGCTGATCGGGCGCAGAAAATCGGCGCTATCGAGATGCAAATCCTGCGCCAGGCTCAATCCAAATGAATGCGCTACGTCGAAACTCGACGGCCCTTTTTCCGTATGCGTATTAAATGGGTCCTGCGGGCTCACCTGGGAGACGGCGCCGGTCGAGCCCGTGCCGCCGCCTAACACGCCGCTGGTGTCATCAATGGACCTCGACCACGTGTAACTTGCCTGGACTCCCGGTCCGCCATGCGGAAATGTTCCCTGAAGAGAAGTTTGCAGCGCGTTATATGTCGAGTGGGCAGTATTGTCGACGATGGTTTCCACGCCGAAGCCGCCAATGACATTGCCATTGCCGTCAAATTGTGTGTGCGGCGCAAATTCCGGACTAGCGCCCGGATAACCATTCGGAGAGGTCATGCGCGGCAGTTTGACCGCAGTCGTTCCCACATAGCCTATGTCGGCTGTTATGTTTCCGAATTGCCGCTCCAGCCCCAGCGTCCATGTGCCCAGGTAGCCGTTGCCGAATCTCCGGTCGATGCCGCCGAGGTTTAGCGGCGTAATTTGATGCCCGGGCGATACAGCTGCCATGTCGTGCTCATAGCGATCCACATCGAAGACAGTGTTGCCTGGAACTTTTTTCGTGTCTCCTTCGGCAAAGATGTTTTGACCCGCGGGAGTATAGGCCTGCGGCAGCACGTCGGGCGTGATCTGGAAGCCATAGTGGAACTGGGCGCCCTTGGTCGCGCTGAGGTGCGGGTAGATAACGAATGGCGTCGAGCCGGTGAGAGAATTGTCCTGCCAGATATTTGGGGGAATGGCGGTAATAGCGCCACCTGCGCGCACATGCACCTTTTCGATGGCTCGCCAGTCAAGCTGTACGCGGGGAGCAATGCCGGTCAGGTTCGTCCTGTATGCGGGCTGAGGATTCACTACAAATTGTTGCTGCCCGTCGATGGTTAGAAAACCGGACGTGCGCTTTGCCCGCTCCGCGATTGGCGTATATATCTCGTAGCGCAGTCCGTAATCGAGCACAAAACGATCATTGAGCTTCCATGTGTCCTGTAGATAAAGAGCAAAGTTGTTGCGGCTAATGGCAGCGGGCCCGATGTGATAACCGTTGGAAAAATATGGCGGAGCCACGGCCACGTTGTAAGAAAACGGCGTGCCCGTCAACAATCCTGAAAGTGTATCCGGCAACGGATCGCCCACGTGAATATCATGCGCGCCGCTCTGCGACTTGATCTCGACAGGAGAGTAGGCTGTGCCGCCTCCGAAGTCGTATTCGCCATTCGGGCTTGTACCAAAATACGTCGTGTCACGGTTCAAGCGAATCTCGCCGCCCCACTTCCACGCATGTCTACCGTAGATATAGGAGAAATTCTGCCGAGCCTGGAAGAGATTTCCGAAGGACGACATCACCGATCCGCCGGCGGCGTTGAATGCCTCAAATAAGCCGTCATTGAACTTCACTGCCGGGTCGGTATGGTTGGGCGTGGGAAATTGGGGCGTCGTGCGGGTAAAACTGATGGAAGACTCGAAAGAATAGCGCGGCGAAACCGTCCGCGTATAGGTCAGCACTCCATTGCGCTGGTGATCTACATATTCGACGCCAAAACTGCGGTCAATAGCCGTCTGGTCGGGGTTTGTCGTCGGCCCGGAAAGATTGTCCCAGTTAAAACGAGCCATCAACTGCGATTTCTCGTCAATTTTCTGATCGATGCGGACAGAAAATTGATTCGCATTCGTCACGACTTTCGAGGAAGCCGCATACGTATGTACGCCATAGGCACCTTGCGGATAATTCGGCAGCGGATAACGGGCAAGAATCTGCTCGATCTGCGCGTCTACCGGAACGAAGAGCGTATCGCCGGAAAAAGCGGTAGAGTCCAATCCCGCTCGCTCTTCTTGCGTGGGAACGGCAAGAACCTGCGTCGTGCCTAATACCTGTCGAAAGCCCTGATACTGCCCGAAATAAAAAGTCTTCCCCCTTCCGGCATACAAATGAGGAATCATGACTGGGCCGCCATTGGTAAATCCAAATTCGTTGCGGCGAAATGGTGGAATGCGTCCGGGATCGGCGATCGAAGGATGATCGAAGTAGTTGCGCGCATCCAGCGCCGAGTTACGCAGAAACTCAAAAACAGAGCCGTGAAATCCGCTTTTACCGGAGCGGGTCGCGATGTTCGTAAATCCGGAGGCCCCGCGCCCGATCTCGGCAGGCATCCAGCCGGAACTGGATTGGATGCCCTCTACCGCATCCACATTGAAATTGGTGAACGTGCCGCCTCCCATCTCCGGATCGCTGGTATCGGCTCCATCCATGGCGAATGTAGCTTCGACCCCGCGCTGGCCATTGATGGCGAATTGTTGCGTAAAATTTGTGGCTCCGTTCGCATCGGTCATCGTGCCGGCAGCCAGCAGCAGCAATTGACTGAAGTCGCGTTTATTGAGCGGAAGCTCGCTCACAGTGCGACTGGAAAGCTGCTCTCCTCCCGTTGCAGCCGCCTGCTCATCGCGGAAGGCAATCGTTAAAATATTTTGGGATGAAATTGTAACCATAACGGTTACATGCGCAGGATCAATCAAAACCGTCTGCCCCGGCTGAAGAGTTTTACCGTTTATTTTTACGGAAAAATGGTAGCGGCCTTCCGCCAGATTTTTAAAAGCAAAACTGCCGTCAGGGCTGGTTACCGCAGATTTTTCGCTCCCCTGTTTTGACAACCGCAAAGCTGCGCCGCCGATGGGCGCTCCCGAAGTATCAACCAGTGTGCCGCCCCACGATGGAATGATTACTTTTTCCTGCGCCATGGCGCCTGCGCCCAGAAAACAAATGAAAAGCGAGATTGCAAAGCAATGGATCCACCTTCTGCGGTGAGCCTGTATAGAGACAAGAATCAAAACAGCGTTTCCCTTTTCCTCTAAAGTAATGCAGTACGCAAACGTTTTATTTCGGCAGGACGCCATTATATGAGGACAATCGCTTGTTTGCCCATCGCTAATTTGGATACGCTATTCTCATGCTCGATCGCCCCATGCAAACCGGCACAGTGTCACTCGAAGGAAAACTTGTTCGCCTGGAACCGCTTACGATGGATCATCTGGCTTCTCTCACTGAAGCTGCGCAGGATTCGCGTTTATGGAAATGGTGGACCGATCCCATGCAAAGCGAAGATGACATGCGCCGCTACATTCAGTCAGGGCTCGACGGCGTTGCGGCAGGCACGGTCATGGCCTGGACGACACGTTCACAGAAAGACGGACGCATCGTCGGCGCAACTCGATTCTCCGATATCAATCTGCGCAATCGAACACTAGAGATCGGCTGGACATGGCTGCATCCGGATTATCAGCGAAAAGGCATCAATGTCGAAGCCAAATATCTACAGCTGACTCATGCGTTTGAATCAATGGGCGCGCGGCGAGTCGCTCTGAAGACACATCATCATAATCTCCAGTCGCAGACCGCCATCCAGGCTCTGGGAGCAAAGCCCGAAGGAGTATTCCGGAACCATGTCATCATGCACGATGGCAGCACGCGCCATACGCACTGGTTCAGCATCATCGCCGAGGAGTGGCCGGAGGTAAAAGAAGGACTGGAGCGGCGCATGCAGCGCCACTCCTCACAAGTGATTTAAATCAGCGCTTGCCGGCAGTAATTTCCACGGGCAACTTTTGCACCTTGCTGTGCTTGGTGGAATAGGTGAAGTAAATCACCAGACCCACTACCAGCCAAATTCCTACGACGATCCAGGTGAGCGTCGGCAGGTTGGCAATCAGGTAAAGCGCGCTGACGATGCCGCAGATCGGCACCAGCGGCACCAGTGGCGTTTTGAACGGGCGATGCAGTTCAGGCTGCCGCACGCGCAGGATCCACACCCCCGCCGACACGATGGCAAAGGCCAAAAGCGTCCCCATATTCACCATCGCGCTTAATTTATCGATGGGCAGAAGCGCGGGAAGGAAGGCAACAATCGATCCCACCACGATATTCGAAATATAGGGTGTGCGGAATTTCGGATGAATGGCGCTGGCCCATTTCGGCAGAAGCCCATCACGCGACATCGAATAGAACACGCGCGACTGTCCCAGCAGCATCACCAGCATGACCGTCCCCAGGCCAAACACAGCGCCAATCTTTACCAACAGCCCGCCCCATCGGACGCCGGTGGCATCGATGCCGATAGCGACAGGCTCGGCTACATTCAGCGCTTTATAAGAAACAAGCCCGGTTAGCGTGAGAGATACCGCGATATAAAGAAGCGTGCAGATGACCAGCGAGCCAAGGATGCCGATCGGCATGTCGCGCTGAGGATTTTTCGCTTCCTGTGCAGCCGTGGAAACAGCGTCGAACCCGATATAAGCAAAAAATACCGAAGCGGCGCCGGCGGCAATGCCGCTGATGCCATATTGTCCCGGGCCCATCTTCGGCGGGATGAATGGATGCCAGTTCATGCGGGCAATGTCTGGGTGTTGCAGCAGAAACCCGATGCCCAGGAATAAAAAGATGCCTACCACGCCGACTTTCACAAACACGATGGCAGAGTTCAGGTTGGCCGACTCTTTGATGCCGCGCACAAGTACCGCAGTCACAACCGCAATCGCCAGAAATGCAATAACGTTGAAGACGCCGGTCACATGCGGCAATCCGGAAACATCGGTCACGCCCATCGGCAGCGAAGCAAACTGCAGCCAGCGACCGTGATACAGATACAGCACATTGCCGTAAGTCGTGGTAAAACGCGCCAGCGAAGCCGAGGGCGTAATTCCCAACTGTTCCAGCAGACTAAGAAAATATCCCGCCCAACCGGAAGCCACGGTAGCGGCTCCAAATGCATATTCCAGGCATAAGCACCAGCCAATGATCCAGGCAACAAGCTCGCCCAGCGTCGCGTAACCATAGGTATATGCCGAACCGGCAATCGGAATCAGGGAGGCGAACTCCGCGTAGCATAGACCGGCAAAGGCACAAGTAATACCCGCAAGAATAAAGCTCAGCGCAATCGCAGGCCCCGCGTGCAGGGCGGCAGCCTGGCCGGTCAGCACAAAGATTCCGGCTCCAATCACAGCGCCGACTCCAAGCGTGATCAGATTTACCGGTCCGAGCGACCGTCTGAGTGTGTGCTCTCCTTCTTCGCCGGCTTCGGACTTTAGCGTGGAGAGCGGTTTGACTGCAAACAAATTAGGCATCTACGAGCGCGTTCCTTCCAGAAATCAAGAATACTTGGCGTTGCGGCGCCATATCGCATATACCGGGAGCCCCAGCAAAACGATGCACAGGCCCGGCCATGTGAATTGCGGTTTGTAGCGCAATAATACGACACATATCCATGCCGCCATTCCAATATAAAGAACCGGCAGAACCGGATATCCTACAGCACGATAGGGACGTTCGGCATCCGGACGCTTACGCCGCAGGATAAAAAGGCAGGCAATAGTGAGGATATAGAAAATCAGCTCCGTGCAGATAATGTAATCCAGCAGCTGGCTATAAGAGCCCGTAAGGCATAGAAAACACGTCCATATTGCCTGAACGATCAAAGCAGCGACCGGAGTCTTATAGCGCGGATGCAAGCGGCTGGTAGCCTTGAAAAACAGCCCGTCGCAGCTCATCGCATAGTAAACACGAGGCCCGGCAAGAATCAGTCCGTTTGCACAGCCAAAGGTCGAAATCAGAATTGCCGCGGCCATCAGAAATGCGCCGCCATTCTGAAATATCTGCTGCAAAACCGCCGTGGCCACCCTGTCTTCGGCAGCATATTGAATGCCGCGCGCCACCGC
Organism: Alloacidobacterium sp.; assembly: GCA_035547425.1. Classification (GTDB taxonomy): domain Bacteria; phylum Acidobacteriota; class Terriglobia; order Terriglobales; family Acidobacteriaceae; genus Alloacidobacterium. Next base: position 103,384 of record DASZUU010000044.1, read on the forward strand.
CGTTGCCCCATGCGGATTGCCCAGCAGCGGCAAGGCAAACAGATAGACAAAATTTGCCGCGACATAAAGCGCAATCACGATTACTGTGCCCAGTACCAGCGAAAGCGGCAGGTTTCGCTTTGGATTGCGAATCTCGCCGGCGGTATAAGTCACATTGTTCCAGGCGTCTGCCGAAAAGAGCGAGCCTGTTTGTACGACGGCGAGAACCGTCAACAGGCCGACCATAGCAATTGGGCCGCCTACGCCTACCTGTACCGGATGCAGCGCATGCCGGGAGGCATTCTGCCAGAAGTTATGTCCAAAATTTGCAGCTACAGCCGCCGGATTTCTGCCGAACCAGAATCCCAGAACGACCAGCCCGAATAGCGCAGCCAGTTTTGCGCTGGTAAAAATATTCTGCACCAGCGCGCCGAGCCGCACTCCGAAAACATTTACTACTGTAAGCAGCAGGACAACAATAATTCCGGTGAGGTTCGCCGTATTCAAACCCACGTCCATATTTCCCAGCACCATGGGCCCAATTTTGAGCGCGGGAACATGCCCCAGCTTCAGGAGCCAGTGCGAAGAAGAAATGGCCGGGAAAAAGACGCCGAGAAATTTGCCGAAGGCGACCGCAACCGCGGCAATGGTACCCGTCTGGATGACGAGGAAAAGCGTCCATCCAAAAAGAAAGCCCCATAAGGGGCCGAGAGCTTCTCGCAAATAAACATATTGTCCGCCCGCTTTGGGCATCATGGCTGCCAGTTCGCCATAGCTGAGAGCGCCGATGATTGTCATCACAGCGGTTACCAGCCATGCGCCGATCAGCAATGCGGGCGACCCCACACCGCGCCCGATCTCTGCGGGAACAATGAAGATGCCGGAACCAATCATGGAGCCGACGACGATTGCCGTCGAGCTGAACAATCCTAACCGCTGTACCAGATGCGGATTGGTATCTGTATGGGTTGTTGGTATTTGGGTACTCGAGGTCACTTGATGTTTGTTCTACCGGAAATTCCTGAATTACGCCATGAATTTCGCGGAGGCATATCCGATCAGGCCGCCACGGAAATCAGTTCGATGGTATCAGCACACTATGCCTTATGGACAAGAAACAAAACGAAACCAGTTCCCTTCCTTGCCCGTCCATCGCTATGAATACAATCTGCCTTGAGGGATACGCATATGCGCCGTAGAGCACAACTGCTTCTTTCTACTGTCTTCATCACTACAAGCATGGTACTAGCTCAGCAGCCCGCGACGGATCACATTGCGCCTGTGCCGGCCAAACTTTATACGGCAAAGAAGATTTTTCTATCGAATGCCGGGGCCGACAGCGGCCTGTTTCCGCATCCTTTCAGCGGAGCCCCCGATCGAGGCTACAACCAGCTTTACGCGGCGCTGCAATCGAGCGGACAATTTACTCTCGTCTCCGACCCCGAAGATGCTGATTTGGTGCTGCAGCTCGAGCTTATTGAGCCGAACGGCCCGAAGTACGTTGATAAGACCAAAGGCTCTTCCGATCCGTTTCCGATGTTTCGACTGACTATCTTCGATCGCGGCACGCACTACATCCTCTGGACATTCACGGAATCAATCGAAGGCGCGTATCTACAGAAGACGCATGACCGCAATTTTGATGATGCGCTGAAGGCGTTGATGACCGACTTCAAAAATCTGGTATCGCAGAAGGCCGGCAAGCCCTCATGATTATCAATGCAGAACATCAAACCTGTACGCCGAATGAAGAGTTGCTAGAGAGCGAGAAATTCCCGTACGGCCTTCGCTGTATCCCGGTCCGGTCCAAAGATTGCCGAGATGACAGCCACCGAATCCGCCCCGGCATCCAGCACCGCGCGCGCTGTCTCCATCCGAATTCCGCCGATAGCAACCAATGGCTTGCGGGTTAACTCACGCGCTTTACGAACGCCCTCCAGCCCGATTACGGGATCGGGGCTTAACTTGGAAGTCGTATCGAACACAGGACCAATGGCGATGTAATCTGCCGTGGAGCCATCGGCAGCCTCGACTTGAGCCAAAGTATGTGTCGAGGCCCCCACAATAAGATCGGGGCCTACGATCCGCCGTGCTTCTTCCGGTGACACATCATCCTGCCCTACATGCACGCCGTCAAATTCCGCCTGCACAGCCAAATGCGGATGATCGTTCATGATCAGCGTGAGCCCGGGCTGGGCTATTTTGCGCAATTCCAGCGCGTCGGCAAGGATATCCTCCGGTGACCCAAGCTTATTGCGATATTGCAGAAGGGTCACACCCGCATTCTGCAGATCGCTTACGATACGCCGAAGAGCGGACCCGCGCTCAAATGTCGGCAGAACAGAAGCATCCAGAATGGGATAAAACTTTGGAAGAGAAAGTGCCATGCCTTCGTTCCTTTATTCGCGTTCCGGTGAGTAACAAATCTACTTGATTCCCTCTGCTGCCTTACGTTCCTTCTCGCGCTCGAAATACCGCTCCATAAACTTCGTATCGAAGTTGCCGTCGCGAAACTCCTGATCCTGGAAAATTCCCTTATGCAGCGGAATGGTAGTGTGAATGCCTTCTACGACAAACATATCGAGCGCGCGCCGCATTCTCGCCATTGCTTCTTCACGATCCTTGCCGTGCGTAATCAGCTTGGCGATGAGCGAATCGTAATACGGAGGCACAACGCCTTCCGCATACTGCGCTGTATCGACGCGAACGCCATTGCCTCCAGGCACATTGAAGGCATGAATTTTTCCCGCCGAGGGCGTGAACTTCTCCGGGTGCTCTGCATTGATGCGGCACTCGATGGCGTGGCCGCGGATCGTTGTCGGCTCCGGCAGAATGCTCGACAGTTTCTCCCCGGCGGCAATGCGCAACTGCGCTTTCACAAGATCAATGCCGGTGACCATCTCGGTAACCGGGTGTTCCACCTGAATGCGCGTATTCATTTCGATGAAGTACAGCTTGCCGTCTTCATCCATCAGAAACTCAATCGTGCCTGCATTCTGGTAGCCGACACCTTCAAGCGAACGCTTCAATGTCTTGCCGATATCCTCGCGCAGCTTCTGCGTTACCTGCAGCGAGGGTGCTTCCTCAATCAATTTCTGGTGCCGCCGCTGAATGGAGCACTCGCGCTCGCCAAGCGATAGCACGTTGCCATGCTCATCTGCCAGAATCTGGAACTCGATATGGCGTGGGCGCTCAATGAATTTCTCCATGTAGAGATCGCCGTTGCCAAATGCGTTTGCAGCTTCGCTGCTGGCAGCCCGGAAAAGTCCCGGCAACTCTTCTGCCGTGCGAACTACGCGCATGCCGCGTCCGCCGCCACCCGCGGTCGCCTTCAGAATGACCGGATAGCCGACCGATTTCGCCCATTCAAGCGCTTCTTCTTCGCTCCCGATCACCCCGTCGGACCCAGGCAGAATCGGCACTTTCGCCTTCTTCATTGCCTGGCGGGCTTTTTCCTTCTCGCCCATCAGGCGAGTCACTTCCGGAGGAGGCCCGATAAATTTGATATTCGACGCGCGGCATACCTCGGCAAAGTTCGCATTCTCACTGAGCAGGCCGTAGCCGGGATGAATGGCATCCACGTCCGCAATTTCAGCTGCGCTGATGACTGCGGGCACGTTCAAGTAGCTTTCAGCCGAACGCGGCGGCCCGATGCAAATAGCTTCGTCAGCAAAACGCACGTGCAGGGAGTTGCGATCCGCCTCGGAATACACGGCCACGGTACGAATGCCTAATTCCTTGCAGGCACAGATCACGCGCAGCGCAATTTCGCCACGATTGGCGATTAAGACTTTTCGAAACATAAAAACCTAGCGCGGACGAACCGCAAAGAGCTGCTGGCCGTATTCCACCGGCTGACCATTTTGAACAAAGCGCTTTACGATCTCCCCGGATGCATCGGACTCGATCTCGTTCATCAGCTTCATTGCTTCAATAATGCAGAGCACCTGTCCCTGTTCCACCTGATCGCCCACTTTCACAAAGGCAGGCGTGCCGGGCGATGGGGACTCATAGAACGTTCCGACAATGGGCGATTTCACGATGTGGAGCGAAGTATCCTCGCTCTCCGCAGCGGGCGCAGATGTTGCCGGAGCAGCAGCGGCCTGGACTGCAGGCACTGCCGCCGGAGCTGGAGCTGCCGCAGCAGCAGGAGCAGCGGCCAGCAAGCGGCTGAGATTCGCAAGATCAACCGAACTGCTTTCCTGCGCAAACTTGATGCGGACTTTCAACTCGCCGCGTTCAAGATCGAACTCGCCGATCTTATTTTCTTTCAGGAACTCGATCAGTTCCTTGAGCTCTTTCATCTCTTCTGGATTCATCTTTGAGTGTCTCTCAACTTCACAGGCATCATAGCTGGATCAACGCCTTTGGTGCAGGCGTTAAAATTTTTCCGCCGTTTTCCGTTACGGCAACCATGTCTTC
>DASZUU010000045.1:0-8307 GCA_035547425.1 Alloacidobacterium sp.
GAGTTCCGAGGGTATGGATGGGGAGGAATTTACGGCCTCCACGTCCATGCTCGACGATGCCGCAGATGCGGAAAGGATGATTCTTCACCTGGATCGTATCGCCCACATGATATTTCCCGGAAGTGGCAAAAACATCGTCCACGATGACATCATTAGGGCCTTGAAACCCGGTTCCGGAGAGGAAAACAAAGGGTTTCAGGGCATTAAAGCTGTCAAAATCGATGCCCCAGACAATTTCCAGGGACCCGGCGACGCTGAAGTCCTGGATGACGGGGGCGGCGGCGGCCACATGCGGCAGTTTGGCCAGCACTTTCCCAACAGCCGCGGGGACAGGGGCTCCGCCGACGCCGCTGATAAAGCTGGCATTGGGGGGGCGCACGATGAGGTCAGCGCCGATGCCGCTGGTCTGTTCGCGGCTGTGCGCAACCTGCCCGATGAAAATGCCCACGATGGAGAGGATCATGACGACTTCCACGGCTACGGCAAAGATGCCGATGGTTGTCCGCAGGGGGCGATAAAGCAGGTTGCCGATTACAATTTTGTTCATTAAAGAAGTCCGGAATCGCTTTTCCTGAAATGGAAACGGGCGAAAGTCTCTCGAAACTTGAGTGTAACAAAGCGCGATATCGTGCCGATAATAAGGAAAGATGCGAAAAACCCGAAGAACAATATTGCCCTGATTTGGGGGAATATTGCGGGAAAATTACTTTAGACATATGAAAAGAAAGGGAAAACACCACTTTTTCTTTTGACTTGTGAGGTTAAGAGTTTTATGGTTTGCCCAAGGGATTGTGCACAATCCGTTTTGGAGCACAATATCTTTTTGTAGCATTCAACTAGCCCCCAAGTGTGTCTGCGCAGGACAGGAGCATGAGTCAGTTCGGTCAGGATTTGCGAAGAGAGCGGGAAGCTCGCGGTATCGCGATTGAAACGATCACGGACGTGACCAAGATCAGCAGCCGCCACCTGCTTGCACTCGAAGACGAGCATTTTGAAGCCCTCCCCGGCGGTGTTTTCAATAAGGGGATTGTGCGTGGTTATGCGCGTGTCGTCGGCCTGGACGAAGACGCCTGGGTGAACCGTTTTATGTCTGCCTATCAGGGAAGCGGGCAGGTTAAGGACGACGATGTAAGCTGGATCGAATTTGCTGAAAATGTCAGCAAGGGGCGTGTGGATGAAGCTCCACGCCCGGATATGCGGCTTCGTTGGGCGGGCGTGGCCTTGCTGTTGATGCTGCTATCGGCCCTGGGATGGTTTGTCTGGCACTACGTCAGCGACCGCATGACCGCGACGAACGCCGTTCAGCACCGCTCGATGTCTGCTCCGGAAACGGTAACCGCCATGTTAGAAATTTGCCCTTTCGGGACATACGCGTCTGAATTACCGTTCGCTGGCTCAATTCCCCGTTGAAATACCTGGAATTCCTTTCAGTTGATGGGCTTTGCTCCTCGCCTTTGGGTTTAGTACCATCAAAACTAGATGCCTGTGCGCGATTGGGCTGAACTGCCAGGTCGTCACTTTTTTGTGGCAGGCTATCCGAAGATTAAGGGAGGACTATTTTTGTCCCTACGCGATAAGTTTCTCTTCACTTCAGAGTCGGTAACTGAAGGACACCCCGACAAGATTGCCGATCAGATTTCGGACGCCATCCTGGATGCCTGTCTCGAACATGACCCATACAGCCGCGTGGCTTGCGAGACGCTGACTGCAACCGGCCTGGTTGTCATTGCCGGTGAAATCACCACTCAGGCTTATGTCGACTTCCAGACGCTGGTGCGCGGCGTGGTTGCCGCCATCGGGTATGACAATGCGCTTTACGGCTTCGATTCCAATACCTGCGCGGTGATTTCGTCGATCAACAAGCAGTCCGGCGATATCGCCATGGGCGTGGATACGGGCGGCGCCGGCGACCAGGGCATGATGTTCGGCTACGCCACGAATGAGACGGAAGAGCTAATGCCCACGCCGATCTCGCTGGCGCATAAGCTCACCAAGCGCCTCAGCGAAGTTCGCAAGAACGGCAAACTGCCGTATCTTCGCCCAGACGGCAAGAGCCAGGTCACGGTGGAATACAACGCCGAGGGCAAGCCGGTCCGCATCGATGCCGTTGTCATCTCGACCCAGCACGCGGAGAACGTCACTAACGAAGAGCTGCGCGCTGACATCCTCAAGCACGTGATCCAGGCGGTTCTTCCGGCCAATCTTCTCGACGAAAACACCAAGTACCACATCAACCCGACCGGACGCTTCGTTATCGGCGGACCGATGGGCGATTCCGGCCTGACGGGCCGCAAAATTATCGTGGATACCTACGGCGGCATGGGCCGTCACGGCGGCGGCGCTTTCAGCGGCAAGGACCCGACAAAGGTCGACCGTTCCGCCGCTTACATGGCGCGCTACATTGCCAAGAACATCGTAGCTGCCGGTCTTGCCGACCGCTGCGAAGTGCAGCTTGCCTATGCCATCGGCGTAGCCGAGCCGGTCAGCGTTCTGGTGGATACTTTCGGCACCGGCAAAATCGATGCGCAGAAACTGCAGGAGCTGGTTCGCGCCAACTTCCAGCTGACGCCCAAGGGCATTATCGACAGCCTGAACCTTCGCCGTCCGATTTACAGAAAGACTGCGGCGTACGGCCACTTTGGCCGCACAGACAAGGAATTCACCTGGGAGGCGACCGACAAGGCTGCCGCTCTGCGTGAGCAGGCGGGCATTAAAGAAGCTGTCGCAGCGAAGTAAACTCTTCCTCGACGTAAAGGGCAGGCCGCACGGTCTGCCCTTTTGCTTTTTCGGCACGAATCGCGGAATATGCTTCGGGAATCGAAAAAACTATGCCGAACGTTTCCAAATTTGACGGCAAGAAGCGGAGTGCCCCGATTAACGCAAAGACGCGAAGATTGAGTCAGCATCAGGAGGACGATATGAGTGCTGTTCAGACTTCGCATCAGGTTTGGGACCGTGCATGGCAGATGGTGGAGGAGCGGAAGCCGGCCGCAGATATGTTGTTCGTGTATGCCGTGCGGACGACGGGCATCTATTGCCGTCCTTCATGCCCAAGCCGCAGGCCTTTGCGCGCATCCGTCGAATTTTTTGCCACGAGCGATCTGGCAGAACGCGCGGGATACCGGGCGTGCAAGCGATGCGCGCCGGGAGAGACGCATCCGCAGGCGCACATGCTGACGCAAGCCTGCGATTACATTGAGCGCAATATTGACAGCACTATCAAGCTCGACAGGCTCGGCAAAAGTGTCGGCCTCAGTGCTTTTCATACGCAGAAGCTCTTTCGGCGATACCTTGGGATTTCTCCTCGCCAGTATCAGCAGGCCCGGCGCATGGAGAGCTTTCGGAAAAGCCTGCTTAGCAGCGATAGCGTGACTACAGCCATGTATGAGGCCGGGTTTGCATCGAGCAGCCGCCTGTATGAATCGGCCAACGAACACCTGGGGATGACGCCGACAACGTATCGAAACGGAGGGAAGGATGTAGCGATACGCTATTCGATTAGCGATACGCCGCTGGGGAAGATGCTGGTGGCGGCCACAGAAAACGGCATATGCGCCGTGGCTTTTGGATCGCTGGAAAGCGAGTTGGAAGATGACCTGGCCTTGCGCTTTCCGGCGTCGGCGCGGAGCCGTGACGAGCGGGAACTGGGCTCGGCGGTGCAACAGATTCTGGCGCAGATGACGGAGCATCCGGTGGCGCTGGAGTTGCCGCTCGATGTGCGCGCCACAGCATTTCAGCGGCGCGTGTGGGAGGCGCTGCGGCGCATTCCTCGAGGCGAAACGCGTACTTACGCGCAAATTGCCCGGGAGATTGGCCAGCCGACGGCGGTAAGAGCTGTGGCTCGGGCGTGCGCGACGAATCCGGTGGCCGTGGTTGTGCCCTGCCATCGGGTGATTGGCAGCGATGGGACGCTTACCGGTTACCGCTGGGGTGTGGAGCGGAAGAAGAAGCTGCTGGAGATGGAAAGAGAAGCCGAGTGAAGCGATCTCCACACTTCGCGCTACTCAGGATGGGACACGCGGAATAGTACCCCATCCTGCCTTGAAAGCGGGTTCTTCGTTCCTTAGAGCTCAGGATGACAACGTATGATTCAGCGCGCCCAGCTTAATTAGCGCGCGCCGCCGGAGGCCAGGATCAATTCGCCTGTCAGCCAGCCTGAATCGGAGGAGGCGAGGAAGACGGCGATGGATGCGATATCCTCGGGCTGCGCGATGCGGCCAAGCGGCACCTGTGCTTCGTGCTGCTTATGGAAGTCGCTGCCGATGAAGCCTGCGCTGATCGAGCCTTCGGTTTCCACCATGCCGGGGTTGATGGAGTTGACGCGAATTTTTCTGGGGCCCAGTTCCTTCGACAAGGTTTGCGTGATGGCGTCCACGGCGCCTTTCGTTCCTGTATAAACCGCCGAGTGAGGCGGAGTAACGCGGCTTACCAGTGAACCGATATTGATGATGCTTCCGCCATCGCCGTTAAAGTGCTTGACGGCTTCTTTTGAAGCCAGCAACAATCCAAGAACATTGATATTGAAGATGCGATGATAGTGCTCTTCCGTTATCTCTTCGAGCGGTAGGAACTCATAGACGCCGGCATTGTTGACCAGTACATCCAGTTTTCCGAAAGCCTTCTTTGTCTCTGCGAAAATGCGCTCGACATCGGCTGCTTTGTCCACGCTGCCCTGCACGGCGATCGCTTTTCCGCCTTTGCCGGTGATTTCATTGACTACGCGATCGGCTCCCTCTTTGCTGGAAGCATAGTTCACCACTACGGAAGCGCCTTCCGCCGCGAGACTCTTTGCGATACTTGCGCCAATTCCTTTGGACGCGCCGGTCACAACAGCGACTTTACCTTGAAGCTTGCCCATCTCTTGTCCTCTTTTCAAATGCCGTTTTGTTAGACATTTCGATAATTATCTAATTGATGACAGGAGAAGAATCCGGATGCAGAATTCTCAAAAAGCGCTAAATTGCGGCTAATTGCTCGATGTAAGCCTGCCATACTTCACGGCAAAGCGAAAGGTTGGCGAACTTGCCCTCCCGCTCAATTTTGATGAGGCCTGCGGATTCCAGTTCTTTCAGGTGATGGGACAGGGTCGCTGCGGAAATTGGCTGCTTTTCGCGTAACGCGCAACACGGCAGCAGCGGGTCGGTGGCTCCAATTTCCTTCAGGATTTCAAAGCGCCGAGGATCGGCAAGAGCGCGAGAGATCAGCGTTATTTGCCGGGCGGTGAGGCGTGTTTTTCTCTGCGAGGCCACGTTTCATGTTACAGGAAAGCAGGCTCCGAATCCGGCGGCTCTTGTCGAGATGCGCTCAAAGCAGGATGATAATGAAGATATATTTTTTGGCTTCTATGAACCGTGGGAACCTCGCGCGAAAAGCCTTTCTTCTTGCAGGAACATGCTTCCTGACTATAGGAACCGCGTGCAGTCAACAACCGCACGCGGGCAATCCAGCGATACAGGTCATCGCCTTGAAAACTCCGGACGCCTCCAGCCTGTCATCGCGAAAAAGTTCCTACAGCTTTAAAGTCGGGACGACGGATTGGACCGATACCGGAATTCCGGTTACCCTTGGCGATCATCTCGATTTCAGCGCAAAGGGCACCATCACGATCTCTGACGGCCATACGAGCACGCCGGACGGCAATTCACGCGGCTGGAAGGATCTGCTTCGCCAGTTTCCGCTGAATAGCGCAAACAGTGGCGCGTTAATCGGACGCGTCAGCAACGGCAATGCTTCGGTGCCATTTCTCATTGGCGCCGATAAGCAGCTCGATATCACGATGAGCGGCAAACTTTATCTCGGCGTGAACTTGAGCAGTGATCTTACCGGAAGCGGCGACTATTCGGTAACGATGAAGCTCTCCAAATCGAAAGTAGCCGCGGCAGTGACTCCGCCTGTCGATCTCTCCAGCACGCTCTCCCCGGAACTGTTCGCAAACATTCCGCGGCGGGTTGAAGATCAGCAGGGCAACCCGGGGGACATGGTGAATTTCGCCATCATCGGGACACAGGACCAGCTACAGAAGGCCTTTACAGCCGCAGGATGGACCGCGGTGGATAAGACGACGCAGGACGCGATTGTGCACGGGCTGCTGGCCACGCTTTCTCACGAAGCTTACACCGAAATGCCGATGAGCACGCTGTACCTGTTTGGCCGCCCGCAGGACTTATCTTTTGCGCGCGCCGATCCCCTGGCGGTCGCAGCCATCCGGCATCACCTGCGCGTGTGGAAATCGACGGAAATGGTAGATGGGAAAACCTTGTGGGTTGGCTCGGCCACGCACGACAACGGCTTTGAAAAGGATCAGCGCAACGGGAACGTAACACATCATATTGATCCGAATATCGATGCGGAGCGCGACTTTATCGAGCAGAGCTTTGCCGCTGCAGGCGTGATTTCAGGCGCAGCATATCTCACTCCCGCGAATCCTCTCAAAACAGCGCTGACGGCGACGGGCGGCAGCTTCCACTCCGATGGCCGCATCGTGGTTATGGCGCTGCGCTAAAACGCGATAGGATGGTTTTCGCTGACTGGTCATAAGAACAGGTGATATGCGAACTTTTGATCTGCTGTTTGGCCGCGCTTTAGCCACCTCTGAAGAACGTGCAGAACAGATCGGCCCTGCCGCGGGCTTACCGATCTTTGGCCTTGACGCACTCAGTTCCGCGGCATACGGCCCTGAAGCTGCCCTGACATTATTGCTGCCGCTGGGCATTGCCGGCGTGCAGCATATTGTGCCGGTCATCATGGCGATCATCATCCTGCTGGTGATCGTCTATTTTTCATACAGGCAGACGATTGAGGCTTATCCTCACGGCGGCGGTTCTTATACGGTCGCGTCAGAGAATTTAGGCGCCAGGCCCGGACTGCTGGCTGCTGCCGCGCTGATGATCGACTACATTCTGACGGCGGCAGTGGGCATCTCCGCAGGCGTCGGCGCTCTCATCTCGGCAGTCCCTAGCCTTCACCAGCACACGCTTTCCATTTGCCTAGGAATACTCCTGCTGCTCACGCTTATCAATCTGCGGGGAGCACGCGATACGGGCATTGCCTTCTTAATTCCTACATATTTGTTTCTGGGAACGCTGTTAGTTGTCATCATCTGGGGCTTTGTTCGGATTGCTGTGCATGGCGGTCATCCTGTTCCTGTGGCGGCGCCGCCCGCGCTGCCGCCGGCTACGGCTGCGCTCACCACCTGGCTCATGCTGAAAGTATTTGCCAGCGGGTGCACTGCGATGACCGGGGTAGAAGCAGTCAGCAACGGTGTGATGGCCTTCCGCACGCCAACGACGAAAAATGCGAAGACCACATTAACTATCATCATCGCTTTTCTGATCGTGCTGCTGGCCGGGATCGCGCTGCTTTGCCGCGCGTACAATATTGGAGCCACTGACCCGGGTAGTTCTGCTTACCAAAGCGTGCTGTCACAGCTCACGGCAGCTGTCATGGGCAAGGGCGTCTTCTACTACGTCACTATCGGCTCTATTCTGCTGGTGCTTTCTCTTTCGGCAAACACTGCGTTCGCGGACTTCCCTCGCCTTACGCGCTCCATCGCCAAGCAGGACTATCTGCCGCACGTCTTCATATTGCGTGGTCGCCGGCTGCTTTATTCGCACGGCATCTTCGCACTGGTTGTTTTTACCGCGGCGCTGCTGATTCTTTTCGGCGGAGTCACCGACAGGCTCATCCCGTTGTACGCCATCGGAGCCTTTCTCGCCTTTACGCTTTCGCAGGCGGGCATGGTGGTGCATTGGTACAGAAAAGGCAATTCCATCGGGCGCATGATCGTGAACGGTGTCGGCGCCGTGGCGACTGGGATTACGCTACTGGTGGTGCTGGTCGCCAAATTTGTGGAAGGAGCGTGGGTTACCGCGATCCTGATTCCCGCGCTCATTGTTGTCATGAGCCTGGTTCGCAGGCACTACGAACACACCGCGCAGGAGACAGCCGCTCCTGAGCCCCTGAGTGTCGCAGGATTGTGCCCGCCGCGCGTGATTCTTCCAGTAGACAAATGGAACCGCGTTACGGAGCAGGGATTGCGCTTTGCGCTGGCCATGTCACCGGAAGTGCAGGTGGTTCACGTCGATTTTGGAGACGAGGACAGATCCAATATCAACCAAATATGGAACGAGCTGGTGCTTGCTCCTATTAAAGCTGCGGGATTAGCCGAACCGCAGCTGGTTATGATTCGCTCCCCGTATCGATTTTTTGCCCAGCCTCTTGTGGATCATGTGCTGGCTGAACAGAAGAAGCATTGCGACCGACAGATTGCCGTCGTCGTTCCGGAGCTGGTGGTGCAGCACTGGTATG
>DASZUU010000046.1:0-93584 GCA_035547425.1 Alloacidobacterium sp.
AACCTGCTGTCGATTGCCTTCCAGGGAGTTACCTGCAACCCGCCAGTTACAGTGGTGCAGTACCCACTGCCCGCCGAACCGCCGAATTGCCAGCCACAGGCCCCCACTAATGTGACTGCCTTCGATCCAAAGCAGCGGGACTCTTATTCAGAACAGTGGAGTTTAGCCGTCGATCAGCAGGTGGCCAAGAATACGGTGCTCACTCTGGCTTATCGCGGCAATCGCGGTTTGCGTCTGAGCGGCGGCTACAACCTCAATAATGCCAAGCCGAATCCTGATGGCACGCCTGTCGCCGCGGGTGCGCCGATCGAGTACTATCTCAGCAATCAATGGGGCACCATTAACTACGCAGGTCAGTTCGCCTCATCCAACTACAACGCCATGAACGTCGCTATCCGTAGCCAGACGCACGGGCTAAATCTCAATGCGAATTACAACTGGGCTCATGAATTCGACGATTTCATGGGGCTGTTCGAGGCATATCAGAACCCGCGGGATATCAAGGCCGACTGGTCTCAGGGCGACATCGACGTCCGCAGCAACTTTACCGTTGGGCTTGTTTACAATCTGCCGAAGATTCCCCTTGGGTTTTCTCATTTGGGATCTGGCTGGCAGTTAACCACTATTCTTCAGGGAAGGACCGGCGTACCCGTGAACTTCAGCTACAACGAATATAACCCGTCCGCAGGAAGCTTGCGGCCCGATTGTGTTCCTGGGCAGTCATGGAGAGCAGCGAATTGGTCCCTGACCAATCAATTCAACCCGGCGGCGTTCACCGCACCGAAGCTCGCGTTCGGTACTTGCCCACGCAATCTCGGTCGTGGTCCCAACTTCATCCAGGAAGATTTAGGCGTGGTAAAGGAAACAAAGCTTGGCGATCGGTTGACATGGGAGCTGCGTGGCGAGGCATTCAATCTGCCCAACCACCCGAATTTCTCCAGCCCGGGTTCGCAGGTGAACGGCTACTCCTTTGGATCAAGCTACTCGACCATCGGCAACCTGGTCGGCCAGGGCACATCGCGTCAGATACAGATATCCACCAAGCTGATCTTTTGATGTACTTCGTTCAAATAACTTGCGATGACTTGTAAGTTTCGGTTCCCTGCGGTCTCTTTCAGGCCGCAGGGACTTAAGACTCCAATGCCGGCAGCCATGGAGCAATGTGACTCCTCCCTGGAAAATCGATGTATGCCGACACCCTCGCAAATTGACACTCCTCTTTGGGCGGTGGTAACGTCAGGCATGGAACCGGTACCATACCTGGGCTGGCGCTCGTGCTGCGGACACCCGCGCTGGCCGCTCTGGCTTTTGGTTCTACTGCTTGCCGCGCAATTCGCTTCCGCGGCAAATACTCCTCAGCCAATCCAAACAATTTACGTGATTCCGAGCTCCCATTGGGACCTCGGCTTTATTCGCACGCCGAATGCTCAGAAGGAGTTTATGAAGCCGCACCTGGATGCGGTCCTCTCCGCGTGCGAAGCAGATCCCCAGTTTCGCTGGACCATTGAAAGCGGATGGCAACTGCGGGCATGGCTTGATCGCACGAAGGATCCCGCGCAGGTCGAGCGCATGGCTCGTTTCCTCCGGAGCGGACAGATCGAGCTGTCTGCCGTGTATGGCAGCATGCATACGGAGTTCATGGGCTCCGAAGAGCTGAATCGGCTGGTATCGGATGGAGCCGAATTCAAGCGGCGTTTTGGGATCGATCCGAGGGTCGCCTTCATGAACGACGTGCCGGGATTCTCCTTCCGTCTTCCCCAGGTCCTTGCGCGGTCCGGGGTTCCCTACGTTCTGACGGGGCTCAATACAGGGCTGGGCGGCGGCGCTGACCTCTGGCCCGGGAAAGTGCCCTTTTACTGGGAGTCGCCAGATGGAAGCAAAATCCTGATGTGGCAGACGCAGGGGAAAAACGGCGGCTACACGGAGGGAATGGCGGATTACTACCTCGATCCGGATGCAGAAGACCCTTATAACCACACGAAGTTCTATCCGAAGGAGTGGGCCGGATTAGCGAATCTCGAGATCATGCAGCGCGGGGTGGATAAGCTGCTGAAGCAGTACGCCGATGCGGGCTATCGCAAGTCAATCGTCGCTGTTCTATACATGCACGATGGTATTGGGCCTGACTACGAGCTGAAAGGCTTGTTGCCGAATGTACGGGCCTGGAATGCTGCCGGCCGCTTGCCGCACATCGTTGTTGCGACGCCATCGGAATTTTTCACTCAGCTTCAGAAGCAGGGATTGCAAAACACGCCTGTATTCCAGGGCGACTGGAGCGGGCTTTGGTCCGAGGTAAAAGTGAACTCGCCGGCCATGAGCGCGGATGCGCGATTTCTGCAACAAGCTTTGCCGGAAGCCGAGACATTGTGGTCACTGCTGAAGATGAAGAATCTCGCCGCGGATTATCCGGATGGACAGCTCAACTCGGACTACACCGCGCTCTTTGAATATGACGAGCACAACGGCTCCGGACAAGGCGGCTGGCCTAAGGTGCTCAGCGAGCAGGAAGTTCGGGAGCAAAACAAGGAATACGCGGACGAGGTGAGTGAAGGCCGCCGCTCGACCGAGGCATTGCTCCATGATGGCGTGGCGAAGCTTGCAGATCCACGCAGCGAGCATTCTGCGCAGCGCATGCTGCTCGTGTACAACCTGCATAGCTGGCAGAGCTCGCATCCAGTGACGGTGTCGGGCCTAAAAGGAAACTGGAGCGTACGCGACGCGAGCACAGGTGCAGTGGTTGCGTCGCAGCGCTTAGCCTCCGGTAACCTCATCTTCGAGGCGAACAATTTGCCACCCTTCGGCTACCGCACCTACCTGCTTGACCATGCATCGCAGGGGGCCAAGCTCACGCCGGCCGATCCTGCGGCTTTGGAGAGTCCCTACTTTAGAGTTGAGTTCCAACCGGCTACCGGAGCGATTCTTCGCATCATCGACCTGCGCAGCCATCGCACCATGCTGGATCAGAGGGATGGCGGCCGCGCAGGAACCTTGCTGCTCAACTCCAGGGTATTTGAACAGCCGGATTCCGCCACGCCCGTGGTGCTTCATCACGAACGCGGTGCAGCGGTCGATCAGCTGGTAGTGACACGCCCCAATTCGCTCTGGGCGAAAACGGTCATTGCACTGCCGCGATACGAGCCTGTAGTTCGCTTCACCGAAGTTCTCGACCGAAGCAAAATGCGATTCGTCGGACATACAAGTCCGCGAGACATGTATGCTTTCGCTTTCGACTTTTCTTTCAAAGGGAAGGTCCAGCGCTGGGTTGAAAACGGAGAGGGGCTGTACCGCTTTCCCGACGATCTGCTGCCCGGCGTAAGACAGGATGGGGTGGTCCCGCGACATACTCTCGTTTGGAGCGAAGAAGACACCGCATTGCCCTATTTCGTAATGGTTGCCGAGAAGCAGTCCTTTTTTAATCGCTATGAACACCATGCGTCGAGCGAAGCAGGTTCAGGTTCAAGTGAAGGTGCCGAGGCCGATGTGATGATCAAGAACGATCAGGCCGAAACTCGCGACCATGGCATTACCACCTTTCAGACATACGAGCCGGGCTATCCAAGCACGTACACCTTTTCCTTCGCGCTTACTGGGGGAGCTGGAAAGGTGGATGCGGTCGCGGCTCACGATTTCGAGGTTCAGGATGAGTCGGATTTTATAGAACTGCCGGAAGGTCAGCGGCCAGCCCATTGGGCGGAATCGCTGCTATCGCTGAGTGCGCCAAATGTAGCGATCGAGGTGCTGAAGCCAAGTTCTGACGGCAATTCCGGCGATTACCTTCTGCGGCTCCAGGAGATTGCGGGCAAGGCGACAGACCTGAGCATAAAAACTCCATTGCCGCTGGGCTCCATCGAAGAAACCACGTTGACGGAGGATCGGGTTCTGCACTCGGGAATGGACGCGAATGCCATTCACATTGCGCCTTATCAAACACTCACCTTACGGCTGTCGGTAGTGCGCCGCACTGCCATAAAGACAGGGGTAGAACATTGAGAGCACAGAAACAAGCGGTCGGCAACCGCAAGATCGCGGTTGCCCTGGTATTTCTTCTTTGCAGCCTGCTTGCGCCGGCACAACAAGCCACGAAGGATGACTGGACGGAAACCGCATCTTTTGACTACGGCATCAGTGCCGACGTCACCTACGGCGTCTTCCAAAACATTCCGGTTCATCTCGATGTCTGGAGAAATCTCAAGGCGTCGGGCCCGGTTCCAACCTTAATGTATATCCACGGCGGCGGGTGGGTATTCGGCGATAAGGGAGGATCTCCCAATTCGTTCCTGCCTTATGTGGAACGGGGCTGGAACATCGTGAATGTGGAATACCGGATGGCGGGATCCTCGCCCGCCCCGGGCGCTGTCGAGGATGTGCGCTGTGCGTTGCGGTGGATTTACCGGAATGCGGCCGAATACCATTTCGACACCGATCGCATTGTCGTCTCCGGGCATTCGGCAGGAGGACACCTTGCGCTTATGGCCGGTATGTTGCCTCCGAACAGCGATCTGGATAATGCATGCCCAGCGGACTCCAGCGAACCGCCGCTGAAAGTGGCGGCGATCGTCAATTGGTTCGGCATTTCGGATGTGGATGAAATTCTGAGCGGCGCAGATCGCAAGACGTACGCCGTTGCCTGGATCGGCTCTCAACCCGGAAAAGAGGACCGCGCCAGGCGTGTGTCACCGTTGACCTACGTGCGCTCCGGCCTGCCTCCGATCATCACGATTCATGGAGATCACGATCCCACCGTTCCGTATTCGCAATCCGTTCGTCTGCGCGACGCTCTCACTGCCGCAGGCGTCTCGAACGAGCTCGTGACGATACGAGGCGGAGGGCACGGAAGCTTTTCAGACGACCAGACTCGATACGCATTTTCCAGGGTATGGTCGTTTCTTGACGCGCATCATCTTGCAGCTCGTGTCGTTGCTTCCGCGGCAGGGAGCCACTAATGTCCAATCGGTTGATAGAACCGAATCCCGAAGGCCCCGGGTATACGCACGAATTCGATGATGGGCCGCCTGCTGCCCAGTATGAGCGTCTTGCGCAGATCGATCGGCATTTTCTGGAGCAGCTTGACAGGCTGCCCCCCATCGGCACGCTGTCTGTAGAAGAAGAGCGCGCCCGCATGCAGGCGGGACAGACCAAAACCATCGATGAGTATCCAGTCGAGGTGCGGGAGGTCAAAACTCCCGGCTGCGCGGTCCACCTCATCAGCCCGCTCGGGGCTCGGAGTCCGGCGCCCATTCTCTTCTTCATTCATGGCGGCGGCTGGGCGCTTGGCGATCTCAGCACGCACACAGAGATCGTGTGTGAGCTTGCACTCCGCACGCAGAGCGTAGTCGCCTTTATCGATTACCCGCGTGCTCCTGAAAATCCCTTTCCAGCTCCTTTGGAAGCTTGTGTTACAGCCGTAAGCTCGGTTCTGGACCAGGCTGAATCGCTGCAGCTGGATCGCAGCCGCTTTGCCATTGGCGGGGATAGCTCCGGTGGAAATCTCTGTGCGGCTGTAGTCCTTTCCGCCATTGAGCGAGGGCTGCCCCTACCGGCATGCCAGATTCTTCTTTATCCGGTTACCAACCACGATTGGACGACGGACTCCTACAGGCAATTCGCGACAAATCCGAACTTGAGCCAGTTCACCATGGAATGGTTCTGGCAGAACTATCTCTCCGAACAGGCTCTGGGTGCTCAGCCGAGGGTTTCCCCGCTTCGTGCCGCCGATCAGCTGCTTGCGCAGTTCCCCCCGACCTTGATTGTTACCTGCGAATATGACGTGCTGCGTGACGAGGGCGAAAAGTTTGCCGCACGGCTGATCGCCGCAGGCGTCAACGTAGCCGCTGTACGCTGGCTCGGAGCGCTGCATGGCTTTCTGGTTACCGAGTCTTTGGCCAGCTCTGTTTCTGCCAGAATCTGCATCGATATGATCGCGCAATACATCTTGCGGGGGTTCGGAGAAAGCTCAGCTTCGAGCGCGCAATGACTCACGAGGAGCCTTGCATCCGCACGATTGCCGAATCACAAGACTGGACGCGATCTCAATCTGCTGCGGCGCATGTGTTTCACCCTTCATATGGTTCAGCAGCAGCTGCGTGGCTGTCCGGGCGAGCTCTTCGATCGATTGCTTCACGACTGTTATGGATGGGCGGAGCGTTGCCGCCAGTGCGAAATCGTCGAATCCGATCAGGCTTACTGCCTGCGGTACCCGGATCTTGTAGTTCTGCATAACCTCATACGCGAGGATCGTGGATTGATTGTAAAGGCCGAAGATTGCGTCGAGCTTGTGTTTGCCGGCCATATGCTTCATGATCGCCGCTTCTGCCGAGGCATAATCGCTCGCGCTCATCTCCACGAGGACCTCGAATCCTGCGGACGCAAGAGCATCGGTCGAGCCCTTCACTCGCTCGCAAATAGTGTAGAGATTAGGGTCGCCGCCCAGGCACAGGATTCGCCTTCGCCCATGCCCCATCAGGTGGCGCACGGCCTGCTGCGCTGCCGCATAATTGTCCGAGACAACGCTCGAAAAGGCACGGTTTGTGGTGGGCCGGTCGAATGCCACTACCGGGACCGATAGCCTGCGCAAGCTTTGAAGCAAGGCTTTCGAGCTCGAGCCGGACCGCGGTGGAACCACGAGAAGGCCATCCACCCGATGGCGCTCGAAAATCTGCAGATCCTCCAGCTCGAGCTGCGCGCGATCCTGCGACGTGAGAAGAATGACAACGTAATCTTCGCGCCGCGCATGCACCTCCACCACCTCTGCAAACCGGGCGAAAAAGGGATCGGTAATGGAGGGAATAATAAGGCCGATCGTGCGTGATCGTTCGCTCTTCAGCGACCGCGCAGCCTCATTGGGCTGGTAACCAAGCTCCGCCATTACGCTTTGAATGCGAGCCAGCATCTCTGGACCGACATAATGGCCGCCATTGATGACGCGCGACACGGTCGTAGTCCCAACTCCGGCTGCCTTGGCAACGTCGTGCAGAGTGGGGCGATTTTTGCGGCTGATCTTCATAAGTTATTCAACGTCCCCAAAAACAGCACCGCGCTATTGACTCCAAATCGACCAAGGCCCTAGCAGGAGATCGGCCCGCATCCGCATGGCCCCCGCACACCATGATCCAGACGGTTTGGAAATCGCCTGCAAAAGACTTTAAGTCCCCATATCAATATCACCCTACACGGAAGACCGACAAGTGGCAACGGTTCCACTCCGGCTGCCAATGTTCTGATATCGAAATCGGGACGAACTGCTTCAGAGAAGGCCACCTTATCGGGCGAAGCGCGTTGTGAAAAGATGACCCTCACCAGCAAGCCTCAGCAATAGGAGGTGAGTCAATATGGTACAAATGGTATCGGTTCCATACAGGCGATAGGACGCATCCTGTTTTGCAGGACACGGATCTCGCCTGTATCGAGCCGCGGTGGCTTGAGCCGATCCGCAGAAGCAGTTTCCGGAGCCTGAACAATGAGACGTCTGCCTGTCCCCCCAGTCCTGTTTATTCTCATCATCGCTATTTTCTTCGGACAACCCCTCACCAGCCAGGCGGCGCTCCAAAAGCAGACGGTCAGCCTTGATGGCAATTGGGAGTTCCATCAGATGAATGCTGATAGCCACGAAAAAGCCGCTGATTGGCTTCCCGCCGAAGTTCCCGGTGACGTTCACCTCGACCTGTTCAGGAACAAGCTTATCCCGGACCCGTATGATCGAGACAATGAGTCGCGCTTGCAGTGGATTGAGAAGGCGGACTGGGCTTATCACAGAACCTTCAATGTAACTCCGGAATTGCTGGCGCACCGAAATATCGATCTCGTATTTCTCGGCCTCGATACGACCGCAACGGTCCTCATCAACAACCAGTCCGTATTGCATGCGGATAATATGTTTCGCGCCTGGCGCATCCATGCGAAGCAATACCTGCGCCCAGGCTCGAATGATATCCGGGTGGAGTTCCCTTCTCCCATCAAGGTGGCCGATCAGCTCGCGGCAGATGACAAAACGCATGCCGATACGCGCATTCCGGAAAAGTCATACCTGCGCAAGGCTGCGTATGAATATGGGTGGGATTGGGGACCGCGATTTGTCACAAGCGGCATCTGGAAATCCGTGTACTTCGAAGCATGGGATGAGGTGCGCATTGCCGATCTGCAGATAGAACAACCGGATGTGCGGGCAGAGGTTGCTCATCTCGTGGCAAAGGTCGACATGGACGCCGTCGAGCCCATGGAGGCCGACCTTAAGCTCACCTGTTCCGCAAATGGAAAAGACACGAAGATCGTGCAGCATGTCCAGTTGCATGCAGGGGACAACACCGTCAGCATTCCGCTGCAAATCGACAAGCCTTCGCTGTGGTTTCCCGCAGGTTATGGCGCACAGCCGCTCTACACATTCAAGGCGGCCCTTGAGCGGGCGTCAGTGCTCATGGATGAAAAGAGAGCGCGAACCGGCCTCCGATCCGTGGTTCTGCGCCAGGAGCCGGACAAGTGGGGCCGCTCCTTCGAATTCGTGGTCAACGGAATCCCGATCTTTATCAAGGGATCCGATGTTATACCCTTCGACAGTTTTCCCAATCGAGTCACAGAGGCGCGTTATCGGGAAATTCTGCAATCGGCCAGGGACGCCAACATGAATATGGTGCGCCTGTGGGGCGGCGGTTATTACGAATCGGATCAGTTCTACGACATTTGCGACGAGCTCGGCCTGATGGTGTGGCAGGATTTCATGTTTGCCAGCAGCTGGTATCCCGGCTCGATCGATTGGAGAAACCAGGTTGAGGCTGAGGCGGAATACCAGGTCAGGAGAATTCGTAATCATCCGAGCATCGCTTTGTGGTCGGGAAATAACGAAGTCGAATCGGTGCTCTATGCTTTTCTTGGCGGACTCTCGCCGGAAGCAAGACTGCAAGTGTGGAAGAACTATCTCACCACGTTCAGCGGTGTGCTGCCGCGTGTTATCCAGCGCGAAGATCCAGAAATTCCCTACTGGCCCAGTTCTCCCAGCTCTGATTACGAGCCAACCTCCGACAATTTTCAGGCAGGTGACGCCCACGACTGGAGCATCTGGCATGGCCGTGAACCTTTCGAGAATTATCTGAAGCACTACTATCGGCTCACCTCCGAATACGGCTTCCAGTCCTTTCCCGAATTGCGGACGGTCAAGTCCTTCACTATTCCGGAAGATCGCGCCAACATCTTCACGCCGGTCATGCTGGCCCATCAGAAAAACAATGAAGGCAACTCCATCATCCACGACTATTTGCTCCGCGATTACTCGGAGCCGAAAGATTTTCCATCCTTCCTTTATGTAAGCCAGGTCCTGCAGGCAGAAGGAGTCAAAATGGGCGCCGAGCATATGCGGCGCAGCAGGCCTCGCATCATGGGCTCCATCTTTTGGCAGCTCAATGACTGCTGGCCGGTCGCTTCCTGGTCCAGCATCGACTACTATGGCCGCTGGAAGGCCCTCCAGTATTACGCACGCCGCTTCTATAGCCCCATCCTTGTCTCGCCGCTTGTGCAGGATGGCAAGGCATCGGTATACATCATCTCCGACAAAACCACGCCGGTAAGCGGTACCTTGCGGGTGCGCGTGATTGCCATGGATGGAAAGGTTGTGATGGAGCAATCGAAGCAGGTGACTCTCCCCGCACTATCGAGTGCAATCTACGATGATCTTCTCTTTACCGATCTGCTCAGGAAGCAGCAGGACCTCACGCAGGTAGTTCTGGCAACCGACTTTACAGTGGATGGATCGGTCGTCAGCAAAAATCTCAATTACTTTGCGCCTACCAAACAGATTCATCTGCTCCCCGCAAAGATAGATGCGGTTCTGACCGGCGGAAGCGGTAGCTTCAAGCTCGAGCTGTCCTCGAACGTTTTGGCGCGCGACGTCTACGTCACATTTGGAGACCTGGATGTGCACCTCGAAGACAACTACATCGATCTGATTCCCGGTGAGCCGGTGAGTATCACGGTGAAGAGCGCCGCCTCATTGGAGCAATTGAAGAAGAGCATGGAAGTGACATCGCTGGTAGACGCCTTTGCTCCGGAGACACCACAGACGGCGAAGGCCACTCCAGCGCAACATTGACAGGTGGCGAAGTCGTCCCTGACGATCTTGATTTTGCATGAACACGGAGGTTCGCTCGATGGCTGAAGAAATCAACAGACGCCAGTTCATTTCCCTCTCGGTGGCTGCTGCATTATGCGCTAAGACACGGCTCGCCGGCGCGGAAGTGACGGACAACATCGCCGCTGTCGATCCGCTGATCGGCGCAAGCACGAGCGCCGCGTTGGGTGAGGGAAAGACATTCCCTGGCGCCACTACGCCCTTCGGCATGGTCCAGCTCAGCCCGGATACGGTGACCGGCGACGATAACGCTTCCGGCTACTCGTACGAGCACACGACCATGGAAGGCTTCAGCTATATGCGTATGAGCGGTGTGGGATGGTATGGCGATTTCGGCAATCTGCTGACTATGCCCACCACAGGCGATCTCCAGGTAGTCCCGGGCCGCCCCGACAATCCGGGAGAAGGATGGCGCTCGCCTTACAAGCACTCCACCGAGGTGGCGCAATGCGGCTACTATGCAGTGACTCTTGAGCGCTATGGCATTCGCGCCGAGCTAACGGCTGCGCCCTACTCCGGGTTCATGCGCTATACGTTTCCACAATCTGGGAATGCGCGGATTCAGATCGATCTGGCCCGCCGCATCGGAGGCATCTCCACGCGTCAATATGTGAAGATTGTCGATGCGCACACCATTGAAGGCTGGGTGGAATGCCCGGAGCGCGGCGGCGGGTGGGGAAACGGGAAAGGGCATGTCAGCTATATCCTGTACTTCCGATCCGAGTTCTCCAAACCCATTGTCCGCTCCGGCGTGTGGAGCATCGACCTTCCACCTTTGTTCCTGAAGCCGGGGCTGGAGCCGGGAGATGACCTGATCGCCGATCGATTCCAGAGCGAGGCATTTTACCAGGCCGCCTCCAGGGCGCGGGTGACGCGAGACATCGTGGAGAAAGAAGGCGAATACCTCGGCTTTTTTGTGGAATACGACACCTCCCCAGACGAGCAGATTCTCGTCAAGACCGGTTTTTCCTTCGTCGACCAGGAAGGCGCTCGCCAGAACCTGCGGCACGATATTCCCCACTGGGATTTCAACCGGACACGAAGCCAGGCTCGCGAGCAGTGGTCGCAGGCCATCGATCAAATCGAGATCGATGGAGTCACTGAAAGCCAGAGAACCATCTTTGCCACGGCGCTCTATCACGCAATGATCGATCCTAGAAAAATCTCCGATCACGATGGCCGCTATCGGGCAGCCAATCACGAAATTCGTAAGCAGGGCGCGTCCACGCGCCGCACCATTTTCAGTGGATGGGATGTCTTTCGCGCAGAGATGCCACTTCTCACCATCCTGAATCCCGCCATCGTGAATGACCAGATTTGCTCTCTCGTGGATCTCGCAGCGGAAAGCGGCAAAGGATATCTCGAGCGGTGGGAGATCATGAATGCCTACAGCGGATGCATGGATGGCGACCCCGCCCTCGCAGTCATTCTCGATGCATACGAAAAGGGCATTCGCAAATTCGATATCGAGAAGGCTTATGCCGCGTGCCGTCAATCGGCAGCGGGTATCGGCAAAGCCACCGGCCGTCCCGAAAATGAGTTCTACCTCGGCAACGGCTACGTTCCCGAGCAAGTTTCGTGGACTCTGGACAATGCATACTTCGACTGGTGCGTCGGGCGGTTCGCCCATCGGTTGGGCAAGACTGAAGACGCTGAAACCTTCCTGCATCGTGCCTTGAACTACAGCAAAATTTACGATCCGGGCGTGAAAAGCATGCGCGCCCGCCATCGCGACGGCAGTTGGATGGAATGGAAAGGTGAACTTGAGTTCGGGCAGGGATGTACGGAGAGCAACCCCCTTCAGCAGTCCTGGTTTGTTCCGCACGATGTCTACGGCCTTATCTCCCTTATGGGCAGGGATGTGTTCGCCGACAAGCTGGAGCAGCTCTTCGAGAACACCCCGAAATCGTTTGCGTGGAACCCCTATTACAACCACTCGAACGAGCCCGTCCATCATCTTGCGTATCTGTTCACCTATGTCGGCAAGCCATGGTTGACCCAGAAATGGGTCCGCAGGATTCTCGATCAGGCCTACGCTGCCAAGGTAAACGGAATTTGCGGCAACGACGATGTGGGGCAGATGTCCGCGTGGTACGTGCTAAGCGCACTCGGGTTCTATCCCGTATGCCCGGGCAGCAATGTCTACATCCTCGGATCGCCGCTGTTCAGGCGCGCCGCCATCAGGCTCGATCCCGCATGGCATTCCGGATCGCGTTTCACGGTCGTTGCGGAAGGCAATTCGCCGGCAAACTGTTATATCCAATCCGCGCGCCTGAATGGGAAAGAGCTCCATCGCGCATGGATCACCCACGAAGAAATTGTGTCCGGTTCGACCCTGGAGTTTACCATGGGGCCATCGCCGAATACCGAGTGGGGTACTCGACCTGGCTCCTTGCCTCCTGATGTTGCGAAGGGCGAAAACTCGCGCGTTTGATACGGATGGCATCGATGGCAGAGCTTGTGAATCAGCTTGAGCGCATGTTCATCCTTTGTGTTGGAGGCGTCTTAGAGGCGAAACAACCCTGTTTTGTGATACTGGTCATATCGATTGGACAGAACGAGAGAACGTACAGGCAAAGCTCCGTGTAATCGTGAAGCGCATACTGAAAAGTACGGCTATCCCCCGGATAAGCAGGAAAGGGCTACGCGCACAGTATTGGAGCAAGCAGAGGTGCTGTGGGTGGCGTGGGCGACGATTCTAAATTGACTTCCATCTGAACAACGTGAAAAAAGCCCGCCTATTTCTTTGTGCGGGCTTTTTCATGCGCGGATTGAAGCGGTTAGTTTGCGGGAGACGACATGGATGGCGGCGCGGCATCGGGCGCGCTGCCCCAGCTCTTATTGGGAGCCGGACCCATGACGAGGACGAGTTTGCCACCGGTGGCGATATCGGAATGGCTGAACCACGGCTTGTTCCATGGCTTGCCATTGAAGGTTGCGGACTGGATGTACATGTTCTTTGCCGAGTTATTGCGGGCAATGATGGTAAAGTCTTTCCCGTTGCCCATGTGGATGGTGGCTTGATCAAAGATGGGGCTGCCCATAATGTAATTGGGGCTGGATGGATCGACAGGATAGAAGCCAAGCGCGCTCATGACATACCAGGACGCAGTGGAGCCCTGATCGTCCATGCCGGGGAAAGCAAGACCCGTGTGATCGCTGCCGTACATCAGCTTGAGGATGCGGCGCACCAACTCCTGTGTCTTCCACGGCTGACCGGCCCAGTCGTAGTAGTATGCGGCCTGCTGATCGGGCTGGTTGCCTTGCACGTATTGACCGATGACACCGGTGCAGTCACGGCAGATGCCTTTCGCGGTATAAGGTGTGGTGAAGAATTCGTCGAGCTTCGCGTCAAACTTTTCGCGCCCACCTAACAAATTGATAAGCCCCTGCACATCATGCGGAACGAGCCACAGGGTCGACCATCCGGAGGCTTCCTTCATCATGAAGTTGTAATAGGGCTCGCTGGGGTCGAATGGCGATATCCACTTGCCATCGGCGGTTCTACCACGAACAAAGCCAACCGATGGATCGAAGACATTCTGATAATTGTGCGCGCGCTTCAGGAACATCTCGTAATCGTCCTGCTTGCCGAGTTTCTTTGCGTAGAGCGCGAGCGCATAATCATCCCAGCTGTATTCGAGTGTGGTGGCTGCGCCGGCATTGCCATCGGCATAAGGCGGACTGGGGTTCTGGTCTTTGGGGATGAAGTCGGAAATCCAGCCCTTCTGCATATATTCGGCGAGATGGCCGCGAGGACCGTTGGGATCGGTAGCGTTCTTGCGCAGATATTCATAGGCAGATGCCCAATCAAAGTCGAGGCCTCTCTGCCAGTCGCCAAGAAACATGAGATCCGCATTATCACCGTGGAAAGATGTGCCCATGTAGCCGGTTTCGCGGGCGATATCGAGTTGTGAGCGGAGAATATCAACTTTAGTCTGTGGTTCAAGCAACGTAAGCAGGACTACCTGATTGCGGCCTGTATCCCAGAGCGGCACCTGGTCGTAACGATCGAATTCGGCGGTGTGCGTCTTGCGGTCTTCACCGATGAACTGATCGCCTTTTCTGGCGATGAGATGCGGGCTGGCGAAGGAGTGATAGAGGCATGAGTAGAAGAGCATCTTCTCTTTTTCGCTGCCGCCTTTTACTTCGATCTGATTGAGCTTCTCTTTCCATGCAGCTTCGGCCTGCTGGCGAACACGGTCGAAGTTGAAGCCGGGGTTCTCGTCCTGCAATCGCGCTTCGGCTGTTTCATAGCTGACACCGGCGGCAAATTTTACGAGTATCTGTTCGCCATGGGTGGTGTTGAAGCGCAGGTAGGCGCCTGCGAAGGGCCCGGAAATCGTACGCGCATCAGGATCGACTTCGTTCCAGCCGATGATGTCGCCGCCATGGGGACGCTCGGGAGGATGCTGCTTGAACGTGCCGAAGGCAACGAAGGGCCGCGAAAACTCAGCGATGAAATAATGATTGCCGTAGCGGGACTTTCCGCGAACCGTGTGGTCGTTGACGACTTCAATTTCTCCGCCGCCGTGCTCGAGATCGAGCAGGATGTTCGACTTTTGCGATTGCGGGAAAGTGAAGCGGAAGATGGATGTCCAGGTAGTGGAGGTCATCTCCGCTTCGGTGCTGAAGTCGTCGAGATAGACGCTGTAGTAGCCGGGCGATGCTTTTTCTTTTGCCTTGTCGTAGACCGAGGCGCTGCGCTCGGGCGGAATGGTGAAGTCGCCGACGACCGGCATGACGACGGGACCAGCGGCAACTCCGCTGGCGAAACCGTACATCATGCGGTTGGGATAGAAGTATCGTGCGCGAACGCCGGCGGGATATTCAAGATCGAGATTGGCATTGATAGGGCCGGGATCGGTGGAACCATGCGGCAGAGTGGCATCGGGAGAAGTAAAGCCGGAGTAGAGTTTTTCTCCCGGCGGCGGAGCATTGCCGATCAGTTTCTGGTCGTCAAGCGGTGCGGTGCCGACGAGGGCGTTGGCATAGTCAATGGGCTGTTTGGCGGAGTGATACTGCTGTGCCTGAAGGCAGGAAGGCACAGCAATGCCGGAGAGCAGAATGAGGGCCAGATTTCTGGCCCTCCCAGTAGACAAAGTCATGAGACTAATTCCTTATGTGCTTCCTGCGAATCAAATGCTGCGCACCGGCTACTTTGCGGCCGGCACAAGCGTTACGCCAAGGACAACGACGTTGCGGTTGCCTGGCAAGGTGATGGTGCTTACTTCCTTGCTGCTATCGAGCGGGAAGGTGTAAGCGTAGGCATACGTGGAACGGCTTTCTTTCGAGCCGTCGGCAACGAGACGATACGGCATAGTCACGGCGTTGGATTCTTCGGCATAGTTTTGCGGCATGGCCCAGTCACTGATATTCCGAGTGAAGTTTGAGGCGGAGCCGTCTGCATATTTGACACTAAAGACCTGCGATTCCTGGCTGCCTTCTACGCCAAGTGCAAGCAACCGGAGGCTGGAGTATTTTCCTTGCGGGAGATGGATGGTGGCGCTGGTAACGGCATCCGGCGCGTTCGCAGGCCCTATGTTGAAAAGAACTTCATCTCCCACCTGCTGCGAACCGAGAATCTGCTTCGAGAAGGAATATCCGCCGCCATCGAGACTCGCCTTGCTTTCGAATTTTGCGCCATCGTCGTAGATGCCGGTGACGTTGTAAGCGTGAGAGAGAGCGACCGGAACGGTTCCGCTGAGAACGGGCGTAACGGAGAGCGATGTAGTCGCAGTGTGCGACGTATTGCCGGATGTGCCGGTAATTGTAACTGTCGCAGTTGCAGGAGCAGCGGAGCCGGCCACGGACAGCGTGAGCACGCTCGGCCCGTCCGTCTCTTCCGGATCGAAGCTGGCCGTCACCCCCTGGGGAAGACCGGTAGCTGCGAGATGCACCTTGCCTTCGAAATTACCGCGCGGCAGCACGAGCAATCGCGTCGTGGCAGTTCTTCCCTGCGGAACGGAAATAGTTGAGGACGACGTGGAGAGAGTGAAGTCTGCGGGCCCGGCGTTAGCGGACGGCAGCTCATCGTACAGGGGCTGCACAGGTTGGATAGCCGGATTCTCGTCGACAACGGAGATGGCGAAAACGCGAACCCGATCGTTGTCAGGGAGCTTGATCGATCGCGCTCCTGCAGGGACGGCGAAGGCATAGCCGAACAGATAGGAGTATGCGTAAGCAACGTTTTTGCCCTCGGCATTGTGATGATGGCTGCAATACCAGGCAAGATTGGCGCGCTTGATGAAGCCGGGCTTGAGTCCGATCATATCGCCGTAATTGTCATTCGATGTATCTTTCGAGCTCCATACCCGATCGTCCCACTGGCCGATGAAGCCACCCCAGTTTTCGACGGTTACGTTGAAGGCCTTGCCGCCGGCTTCAAAGGTGGCTTTCTGATCCGGACCAGCGGAAGCAGCCAGAACATAGACACGGTTGAAGCGCCCGGAAGGTAGCGGGATGGTCTGCCCTTTTGCAACCAGCGCGTTGGGCGTGCCGGTTTTTGCCGGTGCAAGCTGAAACTGCACATTATCGAAAGTGAGCTGCTGCGGAAGCATTTCCGCGGGCAGGGCATTACCCTTGCCGTCGAAGCCCGAGGTGGAGCGGTCGCCGTCGTCGGTGGCAGCGGCAAGATCATATTGCAGAGCTACGGGTTCGGAGTGGATGCTATTGACCTTGCCGGATGGTGGAGCGAGGCGAACGGCAAAGGTGCGTGGCTGATATGCGCCGAAGGAAGTGACCAGAGCGCCACCGGTGACGGTTGCGGGACCGACGGGCTGCTCCTGTCCATTGACTTCTCTTGCAGCGGTAATAGGCGCTGCAAAGGAGACGCGCACGTCGGATTGCGGTCTGCCGTCGAGCTCGACGAGGCGAACGATGGTTTCAGCGCCGTGCTCTGCCTTTTTGACAGCGAGGACGCGGATGCGGGGCGAGCTAACTTTGAGCAACGAGAAGCTTTTGCCCAGATTACCGGTATGCTTTGTGGCTGCAAAAGCGATAAGGGGCGCATTGAGTTCCTGGCCTGTCCAATCAGTCTGGCCTCTGCGCCAGTCGTCAGCGTGACCGGCAATGCCATAAACGAATTCATGATGACCAATGTCCTGCGTGGCCTGATCGGGATATCCACCGGCAACACCGGGCGTGCGGATGAGAGTGAGGCGGATGGTGTGATCATCCGGCTTGTCGGAGCCGTTCTTCGCATCGGTAAGAATGGTCGCTCCGTACTTGCCGCTCATGTCGGTGAGATCGATCCACTGATGCGAAGGCACTTCAAACTTTTTGGGCTCCGCGGTGGGGCGCTCGATGGTTCCGATATCCCAGTTATAGGTGGCCATGACGTTCGAGGCGGTGAGGGGAAAGGTCGCTTTGAGGTTCGATTCCCTGGTGTTCCAATCGATAACATTGCCGAACTCGACGCGCTTGCCTGCTTCTCCGGCAGCGAGACTTACTGTCTGCACGAAGCGCGAGCCTGCGGTTTCACGGGTGACCTCAATGGCAACGCGGGCAGGCCCATTTTCTACAACGCGAATCTTTGCCGGGCCGGAGACATATTCCTTCGGAGGCGCCTGTTCCTGCTTCCAGTCCATGTTCCATGCCGGCCACTGCTCGGGATTGTCGTAGGAGATAGCGAGACGCGCGGGCGCACGCAGGAGTTCTTTGCCAAGCTGCTTGTCAAAGATGCTCGTGACATCGCCAGCTTGATCGAGCCTGACGCGGTAGTAGGCGTTTTCGAGTTCGTTGCTGCTGACCTTGAGTGTCGAGGAAGCGGCGCTGGAAGCCGCACCCGGCTGTACGTCATAGACGGCGTAGCCGACCGAAGGCACGGTGGCAAGGAAAATGACCTTTCCTTCTGAAATCTGCGACGGCACTTCTTTGCCATCCGGGGCGATCACGCGCACAGATTGCGGAAGGCCTGCGGGGAAATCAAGTTTGGCTTCGACAACATCTTCTCTGGCAATGTTGAGCTGGTTGAAGACAACGACGGGAATGCCTTTCACCTCGGTGTTCATGCCGGCGGAAATGCCCTCGGCGGCATTGCTGAGCACTCCGGCAAACTGGTTCATGGCGATGACATCATCGTTCCAGGCGAACTCATAAGCGCGCGGCGTAGCGGTGCCGGCAGCAAGATCGTGAAAGTGCGCTGCCATGGCGAGGGTCCATGCATCATTGAGGCGCTGCAGCGGATAGGTGCGCGCGCCGAGCCAGGCGGCAGCAACAGAGGATTTTTCGGCTGCGTCGGCCAGCAGCTCTTCCTTGCGGATCCAGCGCTTTTGATACGCTTGCGAAGTGAGCGAACCGGCAGAGTGGTTCGTCAGCTCCAGCTCGCCCGTATAGCGCGGAAGCCTTGCCTCCTCATCCGGAGTGATGTCGAGAAACATCTGATCAGCCGTTGCAGAGACGACGCGCACCGGGCCGCCGCCAACCTTCACCTCCGGCCATGCGGGATGATTGTCTTCAAAGTAGAAGCCATCTTGCGGGGGCAGATCGACGCTGCCCCTGGTGACGATAGCCTCCAGCCTTTTGACCGACTCTTCACTGGGAGCGCCGCCGATATCACCGGTACCGTAGTAGTGATAATCGGTGAAGACACCGGTAACTTTTCCATTGTTCAGGACACGGGCAGCCCAATCACCCTGAAAGCGCTGGAGGGAAAAGTCCCGCTGTGCGCGTGCCAGGCCAATCTGCTCGCTGCGGACTGCCATGAACTCTTGGATATCTTTAGGGTCGAATGGCTTTCCGGACTCATGCGCCTGTTCGAGCTTCTGCTGCAGCGCAGCGCTTCGCTTCTCGAGATCGGCAGCGGCGGGATTCGGCTTCTCAGCGGGCAGCGGCGTGCTGAGATCGGTGTAAATGCCTCCGCTGTAGGCACCGGGATTAACGCCGGCGAGAACGCTTTCGCCATCGGGGCCAACCCATACGCCAACGTTAAAGGGAGTGCCTTCGGGCGTTCTCTCCAGCGAATCCTGCCCGCCGACGTT
The DNA here is from genome assembly GCA_035547425.1 of Alloacidobacterium sp. GTDB lineage: Bacteria > Acidobacteriota > Terriglobia > Terriglobales > Acidobacteriaceae > Alloacidobacterium. The sequence continues at coordinate 19,096 of DASZUU010000046.1, forward strand.
CGCCGATGAGCCCCAGGAAAGCTTCTGCGTGGAGAAGCCTTTGACTCCGGAAGAGGCGAGAATGGATGGGAGAGATGAAGGAAAGCCGAAGCAATCGGGCAGCATGTACTCGGCGCTGGCTTTGCCGAACTCATTACGAAACCAGTCATTGCCGTAGAGTATCTGGCGGATGATGGCTTCGGCATTGGGCGCATTGACGTCGCCTTCTTCCATGGACGAGCCTGCGGGGAACCAGCGGCCCTCGGCAACATACTGCTTCAGCTTCGCGAAGTCCGCGGGGTAGTACTCCTTCATCAGGCGGTAGCGATTGGCGCCGCTGAAGTTAAAGATGTAATGCGGATACTTCTCGATGAGTTTGAAGTTGTCCTCCATGGTGTGGCGGAGATACTCATCGATGACCTGCGGATATTCCCAGCGCCATTCGGTATCGAGGTGCGCATATCCCACAGCGTAAAGAGTAGGTTCCTTACTGAGGTCGGGCCCGGCAGATGTTTGAGCATTGGCGATGCCCGGTAAAGCCCCGATTGCTATCAAGGCCGACATAGAAAGCGCACAAATCTTTGGCATCAACTCTCTCCAACTGCTGGTTCTGTTAACGAATACGAAGTATCCCAACGGATGAGTTTCGAAGCTACGGTTCACAACGCGTGATGCCGTGTCCGGGTCATGCGATCTTGCAATGGTCAGGAACACAAAGACTCCTGCGGCGCGCCGCAGGAGTCTTTGCATGGTTACAGTTAGAAGCTGATCTTCCCGGTGATCTGGAGAATTCTGGGGAAGTTCTGCTGCGTTGGTCCGACTGTGCCGAAGCCGCTCCAGCCCGAAGTGGGGCTGAAGGATGCCGGGCCGTCGCCGGGGTTCGTGTCAGGTCCGCCGAAGAGCACGGAGTTGAGCGCATTGAATGCATCCAGGCGGAGCTGGAAGCTGAGGTTGTCGTGAATGGGCGTAGTCTTCTGCAGCGAGAGATCGAGGTTGGGGACGGTAGGCTGACGGACCTGCGAGGTGGTGCCAATGAGGTTCATCAAGCCCCAAGCCGGAATGCCCTGCCAGCAGCTGGTATCGTTGCTGAACCAGCGGCCATGACCAACGGACGTTCCACCTTTCGGAACATAGCTGGTCCCAGGGCAGGTATACCACCAGCCGGTGTTGACGCCGACAGGAACACCACTCTGCGCAGCGAAGACGCCAGCGAGGCTCCAACCATTGACCAAGAGACCGACCGGAGCGGAAGGATTGGTAAGGAACATTCCTCCCTTGCCGAAGGGCAGGTCATATACGCTCGTCACAGTAAGAACATGGGTGCGATCACTGCCAGCCAGCTGATGTATCTGAGAGAAGTCCTGATACGGCCAGCCGTTGAGATACCCGTCGCCATTCATGGTCTTTGAATAGGTATAGGAGAGGTTCATGGTAAGACCATGCGTAGCTCGCTTGGTCAGTTTCACTTCCAGGCCGTCGTACCAGTTGCGGCCCAGTGGCGCATTGTATTGACCAATCAGTCCGTAGCCACCCGGAGTGCAATATTGCGAACCGGGAAGCATGAGCGCGATGGCCTGCACCGTAGTCGAAGTACCGCACTGCCCAGGGCCGGAGATGCCGGGAACGTTGTAGTACGGGTTCGGCACCTGCTGATCCCAGATGCTGGGGTTGGCCTGAGCCGCCTTCTGCTGGGCCAGGGTCGCGGTTCCGTTCAGCCAGAGGTTGACGCGGAGACGGCTGCTGAAATTGCCGGCGTAGCGAGCGTCAAGGACCATGCCGCCGGGGAGCTCACGCTGGATACCCATCGAAACGATCTGCTCCATGGGAACCTTGCGATCCGGGAAATCTGCCTGGATGGTGCCGTTACCAACGTCGGTCAGCAATCCGAGGCTGTTACCGGTGGGAACCAGCAGGCCGCTCGAGAATGGATTGCCGCTCTGGAAGTAGTTGGTTGGAGTGTTGCCTCCGTCCAGTGATGCGGAGAAGTTCGTGGTTTGCGCTTCACCGATGCTTGATCCGCCTTCGAGGCCGTAGGAGTACATCAAGCCCCAGCCGCCGCGGATGACGGTTTTGGGATCGATCACGAAGGCGAAGCCGATTCTCGGCCCGACATCGGACCAGTCCGTGTTGTAAGCGTCACGAGACTGACCATTGCTCCCCGCAAACTGCACACCGCCGTAGACAGTGGCCAGCGTAGAAGGATCGATGCCCGCCGCGGACCATGCCGTCATGTTGCTGGCATTGGTCACGTTGGCCTGATACATTGCCTCGTTGGTGAGTGGGTTTACGCAAGTGAGGCAGAGACCGCGGTTGAGGTGGTTGTAGCGCTCCCGCAGACCACGCTGCACGTCGTAGCGGAGTCCGAGGTTGAGTGTCAGGCGAGGATTAACGCGCCAGTTGTCCTGGAAGTAAGCCGCGTAGACCGGATAGCCTTCCATCAGCGAGTAGAACCAATCGATGCCACCGCTATTGGGGTATCCGAGGTAAAACGAGGCGAGAGACGAACCATTCGGCGCCTGCTGGAAGCTCGAGGGAAGATTCGAGTTCAAGCAATGGTTGGCCGTGCTGCCGGTAGAATCCGCGTAGTAGCAAGTACCGTTGTGGGGGTTGAGCTGGGTCCAGCCGGAGTTATAGCTGAAGTCGCCGTTGGGATGACCACCGCCGTAAGGAACGCCGCCATACTGGAACTCGTCGATTTCGCCGCCGAACTCAAGAGTGTGTGCGCCAGCCGTCTTGGTGAAGTCCACATCGAAGGTGAAGTTGTTTGTAACGTCAGCATTGATGTTGTTGCCGAAGACAGTGTTGCCGCCGAGCAGGTTGCTGCCCCATCCGTCGCTGACCGTGAATTCAGGCAGATATTTGGATGATGTGGTTCCCGGCAGCGGCATGCCGAGACCGATGGTGCTGGGATCGGTCTGCTGCGAAAGATCGCCGTCCGGAGAAGCTTCATAGAAACGATCAAACGAGACTTTGAAATCGCCGACAAGGCTGGGAGAGAAGACGTGAGTCACGTCCTGGGTTGCAACCCAGTTCTGGTGCAGCCAGTTGATATTGCCGTGCGCTCCCACGCCTGACAGACCGTTCTGGCTACGATTTTCATTTCCCTTCCAGTATAGGAAGTAGCTGTACATCTTCGTCTTGTCGGAAAGATTGTAGTCGATGCGAACCTGCGGCTGATTGTAGTCGTACTTGTCGGGCGTCTGACCGATGAAGTTATCACCCTTGACCAGATTTTCTGCGCCAGGGACGTTGGGCAGCGGAATGTACTTCAGAACCGCAAGGGCCGTGTTGTTAATCTGAGAGCCGGGCAGCATGTTATTTGGATACTGCTGCTGCACTACGAGATCACTGCTGCAGGAGGTGGCAGGACCGCCGGTGAGACAGGTTGCCGTTCCCGGCTGGAAGACCGGAAGGCCGGTGGGAAACTCCTGCGAATCCATTTTCTGCACGAGGCCGAAGTCAACACCGGAATTGCCGTTGTAACCGGGGCGCAACCAGGCAGGCGGCACATTTTCAAGCGTGGTGCCGGAAAGCGATTGACGATAGCCTTCAAAGCCGAAGAAGAAGAAGAGCTTCTTCTTGATGATAGGACCACCGGCGGTGATCCAGAACTGATTCTGGACTTCGCCCTGACGTGGCGTGCCGGTCAGATTGTTCTGGAAGGTATTGGCGTTCATGAAGGCGCCTTCATAGGCGTATCGCAGGTCGCCGTGATACTGGTCTCCGCCGCTCTTGCTGACTACGTTGACGGTGCCGCCGCTGGTTCTACCATAGCGGGCGTCGTAGGTCGTCGTCATGACGTTGACTTCTTCAATGCTGTCGATGTTGGGAGAAACGGTCCACTCACCGGCAGAGTGATTGTTATACGAATACTGGCTGGTGATGTTGGTTCCATTGAGGGTGAATTGGTTGTTGCCGACGATTCCACCACCCAGGGTGTAAGAAGAGGTCACATCCCATCCGGTTGTGCCGTGATAGCCGCCGTTCCCAAACTGCGTCTGCGTAAATTGGCTGCCGGGAGTGGTTCCAATCAGAGTATACGATTGGCCGCCATTCAGCGGGACGCTCTGGAGCGTGCGCTGATCGATGACAGTACCCCCGGAGCCGGTAGTGGTCTCCAGCTGCGCGGGCGCGGTATTCACAACAACCTGTTCGGAAGCGGCGCCGAGTTCAAGGGAAAAATTCTGGTTAAATGTCTGCGAAGCAAGCAGAAGAACCTTATCCTGCACCGCTGTTTTAAAACCACTAGCCTGAGCTGTTACCGAATAGGTGCCGGGCAGCACGTAAGGAATGTAGTAGACACCTTTGCTGCTGGTCTTTCCGGTATAGGTGGTTCCGGATGTTGCGTTGACCGCAGTCACAGTTGCATTTGCGATAAGCGCTCCGGAGGGATCCGTTACCTGCCCGGTAAGGACAGCGCGGAACTCCTGAGCATAACTACTGTTAAAAGCGGCGAAAAAGACAGTAAGAATACAGACTGCCAAATTTCGCAATCTCAGAGGATTTCTCATTTGGGGCCTCCAAAAAGCAACGTACTTTACACGGCACGAACGACTTAGGCCGTGTGAAATCTTGAAATATAGTGGTATGGTTTCCATTCACGGATGGTATCGATTCCATCCGGCAGAAGAATTGTTAAACTTCTACAGCAGCGCTGTCAAGATTTTTTGAAATTCTCCCAGTTTTGAGCTAGAAATTTGTTGCGTGATCGAAGCCGGATAGTGATGTGAGGGCGGCAAACGCAGGATCTAAATTTCACTGGTGAAAACCGTAATATTACTTATGAAGTAATATTACGGTTGCAATCTGCACGGGGAATCGATGTCGAGCCTGTTCACTCTGACGAGGCACTAACCATACATAACGCCCGGCTTGCTCTGTCCGACCTCGATGATATAGCCATCAGGATCGCGGATGTAGCAGCGTATCTCCCCATATTTATCCAGAGGCTCAGTAGGAACTCGGCTCCTCGGCTCTTCCATAGCTCATAGCAGGCTTGAATATCCGCAACCCGGAAGTTCATGAAGCTATTGATGTGGTTCGGATCGGGGACGCTAAGCGTTACGGTTGGCTTGTCCGGCGTGGGGCCGCCGCCGACATTCAAAATCATCCAGATGTTCGCAAGCTGAAGATACCCAGGGGCGTTGCCATCGCCCAAAGTCAGAATGCGAGCCCCGAAGACCTTTTCGTAGTATCTGGCCGATCGCTCTATGTCGGCAACGGTGAGAAAATGCGCGATGCTGATCCCTTCCTTCGGGGGCATCTCATAGCTCTTCTGTTCGATTTGTACGCTGTTCATCGCCTAACTCCCTATAGATACAGGACCCGGAGCCATCAGACACGCTAATGGTGTCGTTTGCACCCATTCCAACATCACATGTGAAATCAGCAGCTGGTTCTAGGCAGATGCGCCCGGTGGAATGAAGCCCGGCGCAGCGCTGTTCACGACACCATTGAGTCTCTCTTGTCTGAATATCGGCGTCTCCATCTCCGACAGACAAGCATTGTGCTTGGACAACAGTCTACGCCACAGAGAATCGAATGGATACAGCTAACAGATATATGTAAAGCTTCAGTCAAGCGATGTCGGTTCTCCCCGCGTGGTTTGTGGTCCATCGTGGAGTCAGCTAATCCGCATGAGCTCTGGCCAACCCTTTTGCTATGCGGGAGTCGGGAACCAGCCATATCAACCCCGCAACAACGAGGATTGCTTGAGCAAGCCCGGGAGCACGAAGTGTGGCAACGAGCGCTACGATATACAGCAGAAGCGACAGCTTTGCCTTCCGGTCTTTTCCGATTACTTGCTTCAATATAGAGCGTTGTCCCTGTGCCCGCATGATAGCTTGTTGAAGAAAATAATAAGCAATTCCGGCCAGCAGGAGCACACAGGCATAAAGCGCAGTGGGCGCTGATGCGAAATGATTTTCCCCCAGCCATCCTACAGCAAAAGGAAATAAGGATAGCCAAAACAGAAGATGCAGGTTAGCCCACAGAATCGAACCAGTAACTTCCTTACAGGTATGCAAAAGATGGTGATGATTATTCCAGTAGATGCCGACATAGAGGAAGCTGACAATGTAACTCAAAAAAACCGGCAGGAGTGGGGCCAGATCTCTGATGCGAGTGCCGTGTGGCACTTTCAGTTCGAGAACCATAATCGTAATGACGATCGCAATTACCGCATCACTAAATGCTTCCAACCGCACGGTGGTCATGGATTTCTCACTCTGTTTGGGGAACATTACTCGCGTCCTGATGTGGGATGCTCTCAACTCGTGCTCTCTCGCCTTCAACAATCACCCTGTAAATCTGGAGCGGATGAATAGCAGGCCCATGCAATACGGCGCCTGTGCAGACATCAAATTGTGAGCCGTGCCAGGGGCAGGTCACCGTCGAACCCGCAATATGCCCTTCGATAATCGGCCCCTGCTGATGCGGACATTTGGACTGCGTGGCGCACAGGTGTCCTGATATATTGAACACCGCGACGTTATCGACCAACAGCGCTGAACCTTCCCGCACCTCGCGGATATGGAACCACTCCGACCCGACTAAATCGGCCTGAGCAACGGATGTAAATGTAGCATGCGTGTTGCTTTCCATGGTTGTACCTTTGAAAACGCTTCTTCAGAAAAACGAAGCTGCCTGATTGCCACTAAAGACAACGATGAGCGCGAAAATGTGACACGTTCTCAACAAATGCCGCAGACACGCTTAACGCATATTGTCTGGGTACAGCTCGTGTGGCATGATGCCGCGTACTTTTCTGTGAAAATCTCTCTTTTTAGGGAATTCCCTGTCACAGATTGCTTCGCTATCTTGTCATCACGAGTACCGGTAATCTGGGGCAACCAGATTGAGGCTTTAACTTGAACTGTTGCGGGATTATCCCTCGCGCGACGAGATGTGTGCGCAGAGTAGCCTTTTTTGCGATTTCATCAACTTGTCCCGGATAGGGGAAAATCGCAGGTAATCGGGAAGCTCCGCGCACGCAGACTGGAATGGACCAGGGAGAGCAGATGAACGATTACGAGCAGAATGCTGAGCGGGTCACAATTCAAACTGACCCATACGAACTTCTCGCCAGCCAGGAAGAGTTCTATCTGGAGGAGACTGAAGAGGAGCTTCGGATGATTTTGGAATGTGACGTTACAACATCCCTATCATCGGAAATTCTTCTTCCCAATGCGGAGGCGGAAATCAAAGACCTTGCCATTGAAAATTCAGGCGATCCTTCTCTCACGTGAGGGCATACTTCTGTGGATCTGATTCTGTCTTTGAGGAAAAAACGCTATGAGTCATCGGAGGAACACGGCCTGAAGCCGGAAGCCATTGAACAAAAGCCTTATTCCAGCCATTTGCCATGCAGCGGGCATATACGCCAGCCATAATGGAAGAAGAGCTGATTCCGAACGTTCACGAGAGGGATGGATACGACGATGACCTGTCCGCCTTCGCGGCAGTGCGACCGCGCCTCTTCGGCGTTGCTTATCGCATGTTCGGCAGCGCGGCGTAGTCAGAAGATACTCTGCAGGACGTATAGATACGGTGGCAGACTACCAATCGAAATGTAGTGGAGAATCCTGCGGCATTTTTCGCGACAACAGCCACAAGACTATGAATCCATCTGATCCAGTCTGCTTCGTCTCGCCACGAAACGTATACGGGAACGTGGCTCCCGGAGCCCCTGTGGCTGGTCGCCAACATGTCGCCACGTCCATCATGAATGATCAGGCCCTATAATAGAGATATCCGCACGGTTTATTAGGAATACGCGGATTTCCATTCATCTCTGGCATTTGCGCCAGAAACATGCGGTCTTGGTTTTGCAACCGCTTTTCGAACTTAGACATTACATTGCAGGTGCGACCCGACATCGCAATTGAGTTGCTGGCCGCGCATGCAAATACTTTGCAAAGAAATATCTCATCGATTCGCCATATGTTTCTTTGCAGCAAACTGCATCACATAATACGAACTTGGGTGATAGTGAATGCGGATTCTGAGTTTGCGGCTGATCGTAGCTTTGATAGTTGGGGTCACCATGGTATCGCTGGTATCGTCCTGGTACCAGGTCCGAACAGAAAAAGATGAGCTGCGTCTCGATCTTGAACGCAAGACAGAAACATTTGCTGAAAGTCTCGCAGCCAATGCCGAGTCTTATTTGCAGAATGGGGACAAGGCTGGGCTGGAGGCCATGGTCGCACGGTTTAATAATCGTGACCATCTTTTGGGCATCGGTATTTACGACACAGACTTGTATTCGTTAGTCACCACACACAGTCTCAGCAATGTTCTACCTACCCAACCACAAATCTTAAGAGATGCAATTGCCCGGAACCGCCCGGAGACAGTCTACATGCGGTCACACCTTAAAAGACTGTATGTTTTGGCTGCCCCGCTGCACGCTATAAATCAGAATGTCGCGGGCGGAATGATCATTGTCTACGACACCGGCTACATTCGCGCTCAAATCTTTCGCGTATGGGGACAGGCATTTTTACATATTGCCGGCCAGGTGCTGGTCATTGTAGCTATCACCCTTTTGATTGTGCGTTGGAGCCTTATGGGACCAATTGCGCGCGCAGCACAATGGATGAAGACGCTGCGCATGGATCGACACGTCTCGCCGCCCACAGCCAAAGAACTCGATTTTCTCCAGCCATTGACCCGAGAGGTTGCGCCTCTTGCAGAAAGCATACGTCAGGCGCGCGCTGCCGCCGAAATAGAAGCCCGCCTCCGCAATACAAATCAATCTTTGTGGACAGCAGAACGCCTGGCAGATCACGTTCGCACAAAGCTGAACGGCAGCAATATTTTTGTAGTTTCCAATCGCGAGCCTTACATCCATACCCGGCACGGCAATGAGATAACAGTAACCGTTCCCGCCAGCGGTCTTGTGACTGCCATTGAGCCGATTCTTTGCGCATGCAATGGAACATGGGTGGCACAAGGCAGCGGCGATGCCGACAAAGAAACGGTAGATAGTCACGATCGCCTGCAGGTGCCTCCAAATGATCCAAAGTACACCTTACGGCGTATCTGGCTGAGCAAAGAAGAAGAAGAAGGCTACTACTATGGCTTTGCCAACGAGGGCTTGTGGCCGCTTTGCCATATGGCGCATGCGCGTCCTACTTTTCGCGCCTCGGATTGGGAGTTCTACAACAAGGTCAATGCACGATTTGCAGATGCGCTTGTAGAAGAAATTGCACAAGAGAAAGATCCGGTCATTCTGATACAGGATTATCATTTTGCATTGCTCCCGAGGATGGTCAAGGACCGTCTGCCTCATGCGCGAATTGCCATCTTCTGGCATATTCCATGGCCTAATCCTGAAGCCTTCAGCATCTGTCCATGGCAGCAGGAAATATTGGATGGCTTGCTGGGCGCCGATATGATCGGGTTTCATGTGCAGGCGCATTGCAACAATTTTCTCAGCACTGTGGATAGAGTGCTTGAAGCTAGGGTAGATTGGGAGCATTTTTCAGTTCGCCGCAAAAATCATTGGTCGGCAGTTCAACCGTTTCCTATTAGCGTCGACTTTCTCGATACCGATAGTGCCGCCGAAAGCGGTACAGGTGAACAGCGGAGCGCTCTGATTGCCGAACTGGGAATTGAAACAACTTTTCTTGGCGTTGGTGTTGATCGAATGGATTACACAAAGGGCATCGTTGAACGCTTCCTGGCTGTGGAATCTTTCTTGGAAAGGCATCCCCGCTATCAAGGAAAATTTACTTTCATTCAGATCGGCGCGCCTACACGCAGTCAGATTCCACGATATGCCGATTTCCAAAAGGAAGTAGAGAGTGAAGCTAATCGCATCAATGAAAGATTTCGGCGGGGGAAGTGGAGGCCTATTGTACTTTTAAGCCGCCAGCACAGCCACGCGGAGGTACGGCGCTATTATCAGGCAGCACACCTTTGCATGGTGACATCTCTGCATGATGGAATGAACCTCGTAGCAAAAGAGTTTGTGGCCTCACGCACCGATCGGCGCGGGGTTTTAATCTTAAGTCAGTTCACAGGCGCTGCACGCGATTTGCGCGATGCGCTTATTGTTAATCCTTATGACACCCAGGCTACGGGTGAAGCCATTGCGCAAGCCCTCGAAATGGATGTGAATGAAGTTATTGATCGCATGGAGCGCATGCGGCTATCGATCAAGGAGCACAATATTTACTGGTGGGCCGGTAGCCTTATTGGAGATTTGTGTGACCTTCGTTTAAGCAGAGATACGGAATCGAGAACGATCTCCGATTAGAGAGCGCCATGCAGGATAACCGCAATTCAGGAATTACAAATTTCTTCCAACAGAACAAGCAGGCAACGACCGCTCGATTGCTCCTGGATTACGACGGAACATTGGCGCCGTTTCAAACAGATCGTTTCCATGCCTACCCCTACCCTGGTGTTATCCCGATCCTGGATCGAATCATTCAAGCAAATAAAACGAAGGTTGCAATCATCTCTGGACGCCCAATTAAAGAAATACAGAACCTGTTGAGCCCCTTGGAAAATTTGGAGATATGGGGAGCCCATGGCCTGGAGCACATATCCGCAGATGGCATTTATGAACGCGCAGAGATTGATCCGGAAGTTCTCTCCATTCTGCAGCAGGCTGAAGATTGGCTGCACCAAACAGAGCTAATGTCTGCCGCAGAGATCAAGCCAGGCGGTATTGCTGTTCATTGGCGAGGCCTGTCTGAAAAAGAGACTGAAAGAATTCAGGGCCATATTCAAAAAGGATGGAGCAGGTTCAACGATGCTCCAGGCATCAAACTTCTTTCGTTTGACGGTGGAGTCGAAATTCGCGCAGCTTACCCGAATAAAGGAGATGCTATCCATGCAATTCTTGCCGGCCTTAATTCAACTATTCCCATAGCATTTCTTGGAGACGATCTGACAGATGAAGATGCCTTTCGCGTTTTGGGCAACCGGGGCCTTTCGGTTTTGGTGCGATCAGACTATCGAGAGACAGCTGCCAACGCGTGGCTGCAACCACCTCAAGAACTGATTGCGTTCCTGGAATCGTGGGCAGAAACTTTTTCATGATTTGGCAATGAGAGACTATGCAACGGCATAGCTACTTCTTCCACAAAGTTATTTTCAATCCGCCATAAATATTGAATGGAGTTCCGGGAGCCAAAAACAGCGAACTGCGAATTGGAATCCGGCCATCCTCTGTACCATATGGTGTTCCAAACGGACGTGCGACAAAGTGATCATTGTTGTCGAAAGGTGTAGCTCCCAGTTGTCCTGCGGTTGCATAGTGCTTGTCGAGCAGATTATTCATTTGCACGAAGAACTGTATGCGCGGAGTAATCTGATACCGCATTCCAAAATCAGCAACACCATAACCTGCTGATTTACCCGATCCTTGATAGAACACTCCATCCGGCTGATCCAGATTATTTTCGTTGCCGCGAGCAAAGGATGATCCCACCGCCCGAACATCTAGTTCAGCCGTTAATTTTGACGAAGGCTTGTACTGCCCGTAAAACTTGAACATATTGCGCGGCACCTGCGGAATAAAATCTCCAGGAGTGATATGAATATTGTCATCAATGCCCGGCATCCCTGCCAATGCGCTGTCATTCGCGCTGTTGCTGCCGCCATCGATCGTTTGCGGGCTTTGATACGTAGCATTCAGAAAAGTGTAATTCCCACCAGCGCTCCAGTGCCGCCAATCTTGTGATAGCTCGAGTTCGATGCCATCTCTTCTTGTTTTGCCAAAATTGAGGAAGTAGCCGAAGCCGGTCTGTTCAGATGCTACAAAGAGCAGATCATTGTAATTCTGACCAAAGAAATAATTAGCACTCCAATATAGCGCGCCTGTGTCATTGCTGCGAACTCCCACTTCAAAAGTGCGTGAGATAACCTGCTTGAGAGGCGGATCGCTCACTAACGCGTTGGGCAAATTACAAGGCTTATTAGGATCGGAGCAACCTAGCTCAATCGAAGTTGGAGCACGACTAGCCTCGCTGTAATTGAAATAAGTATTGAAGAAGCGTGAAGGTTTATAGGTAAATCCTGCAGATGGATGAAAGCGCTGAAATACGTTGTTGCTTGTGAGATTGCCGCGTGCTGCGGAGGGGGGCAGGTAATCCAGATTATCGAGTGTCGTATGGTTATAACGGCCAGAGACGGTAAACGTCCATGGCCCATACGTGAACGTATCGGTGGCATAGACGCTCGGCGTGTTCACCGTTCCGTGCAATAACACTTGCGTATCTACTGGATCTCCATCAGAGAATGTTGTGCCATCCAGAAAAATTGGAACCAGAGTAAAAGACACGTTATCCGGGTTCAGATAGCCGAGTTGCGTGAGTTGATGATAAGTCGAGGTGCCACGATCCCATTCAGCTCCAACGGATAGACGATTGCTTTTTGTTTTCCATGTGAGCAGAGCGGATAAGCCGTAGCTATTCTGCTTGTTTGTCGTGCGCGTAATGACTCCATTGCACTTTTCTGATGGCTCGCCGCCGGTATCATTCTCAAGCACTTGGGCAAGGCAGCGCCAGTAAGGGTAAGGCTCTGTTGTAGCATCGCCTGTAATCGGAAAATTCGTGTAGCCGGCAGATGTAAGTGCTGCAACATCGGCTGCGCTCAGATTGTAGAGATTCTGATCGAAGGAATCGTCATTTAAATCTCCGTTCGAGGTGTCGGCACGAACGTAGCGGTAGTATGCATTTCCGGAAACGGTCAGGTTATCGGTAATGTCGCGCATTGCATTCAACGTCAGCGAAGGCGAGTGGTCCCACGTTATATCGGGAATAGTGTTGACAGAGGTGTAATCCATATTCAGGAAGCGGAAGTCTGAAGTTCCATTACCCGTCATCCAGTTATTCGCATACGCTCCGCTCAAATAAATACTTGTTTTCGCATCCACCCATCCTGCTTTCGCAAAAGCCTGCCTTACTTCAGACGGAGAATACTGCCGCCATCCATCTTCGCGATAAAGATTGCCGGCAAGATAATAGTTGAAGCCATTGGGCAAAACTCCGCCGAGTTCGCCTTCACCGGCGCGTCGGCCAAATTTGCCGCCGGTAATTTGCAAAGAGCCTCCGGGGGCGGTGAAACCGTCTTTCATCTGCACTGATACTGCTCCGCCTAAAGTATTTAAGCCATAAACGGGATCGGAGCCTGGAATCAATGCCATGTCGCGGATAGCTACTTTCGGAATCAAGTCCCAGGCAACGATGTCGCCAAACGGCTGATTCTGGCGAACGCCATCCATGTAAACGGAGAGCCCCTCTGGTGTTCCCAACAAAGGAGAGGCGGTATAGCCGCGATAGTTCATATCAGGCTGAAATGGATTTCCAGCATTCTCATTCACGTAAACACTGGTCAGGCGCTTGTTCATCAGATCTGTGAGATCGACGGCATTGCTATCTTCGAGGTTCTTCGCCGTCAACCCCTGTACAGGAATCGGTATCTGATCTCGAGACTGGTCGGCCTGCCCGATTGGCGCGGGAGAAAAAACTGCAACACTGGTAGGAGTAGCTTGAATAAGCAGAGTCACATCCTGAGATACAGGAGATGCTGAATACACATCGATCTCAAGCTCGCGCGACGCAAAACCTACACTGGATACCTGCAGCTGGTATCTTCCAAAAGCCAGATTGCGAAAAGAAATTTTTCCTCGCGCATCTGTTTGAAAGCTGCGATTGATGTGCGGGCCGGTGATTTTTCCGCTGGCGGAAAGGCTTGCGCCGGAAGGGTCTTTCACCTGAAGCTGAATCTCACCAGTTGCAATGCTGGATGTCGATTTTGTGGTCTGGGAATGTGCAAAATATCCGATACAAAGCAAAAAAGCGATCCATAAGGGTGTGGAGCGCCGAATCAGCAGCATGCTGTCTAATCCTCTGCGTAGGGTAAAGATAAGAAACGCCTATTCTGCTTTCGCGCCTCTGTACATATATTCCGAAGACTGTCGATTTGTTCAGTCTTTTTCAATGAATGGCGCAGATTCTCAGAAAATTGTTTAATAGATGCCATCGGCAATGTCTTCTCTTTCCACATCTCCTATAGATATTGCTCGGCGCTTTTCAGCACATGGCGCAAGCCAGAATCTTGCGTTGGAAGCCGAGGTTCTCCATCTTTTCGACCTTATGCAAACTCGCCTGCTGCGATATGCCATGAGCTTTGGCATTTCGTTTCATGATGGAGAAGACATTGTTCAGGAAACATTCCTCGCTCTCTTTTATCAACTCCAGCATGGACGATTTGATGGAAATCTTCATAGCTGGCTTTTTCGCGTGACGCACAATCTTGCATTGAAGCGCAGAATGAGAACTCTGAAAGAAACTGCCGTGTCCGATTTGGAGGAAACTCCCAGATTTGATCCAAGCCTGAATCCAGAAGAGAGTATGCTGTTTGGCGAACGATATGCTCGATTGCAATCCATCCTTCAGGCATTACCGCTTAAAGATCAGCTATGCCTCAGATTGCGGGCCGAGGGTCTTCGCTATCGAGAAATTGCGCAGATCGTTGGCATGTCGCTTGGCAGCGTATCCGCTTCACTCAGCCGTTCACTTGCTCGACTGGAACAGGCAGACAGGAGGTAATATGTTCTCTGCTACCAGACATGCATCCGATGAAGAACTACTCCAATTCATTGATCGTGAGCTTCCGACAAACCAGTGGCAATCACTTCGCGAACATCTGGAAAGCTGTCCCGATTGCCATACACGACATGCCTCCATCGAAGGCAGGTTGAAAGCGCTGGATGCGTTTTACAACTCAGAATCCGTTGAATTAACATCAGCGGCAACTACATCCCGCATCGAGCTCCAAATGAAACTTGCGAAGAGCCGAAAAAGTCGCTCGCGCTGGCAGAACTTGATGCCCAAGTTTCGTCCTGGCATTGCGGCCGCTGCAATGGCAACACTGGCAATACTTGGATTCGCTTTTTATGGTGGAAAATCGAAACATTCAGGACCCAATTCTGCGGAACAATTTCTCGTACCCAATCGCGCTCTTACTCCCGGTGCAGTACGCTCCGTTAGCTTGAGTGAAGTATGCTCTGTCAACGATGATGATCTCGACCCTAAGGTTTCTCTTTCAACAGAGATGGCTGTTTTAAAAGAATACGGCCTGCCGTCAGATGTTGATGATGCGCAAAAATATCAGATCGATTACCTCGTCAATCCGCAATTGGGCGGAACAAACGATATAAAAAATTTATGGCCTCAGCCATATTCCACAGGAGCCTGGAACGCGCATGCTAAAGATTTGCTGGAGCAACATCTTCATCACATGGTCTGTAATCGAACAGTAAATCTCGCGGAAGCGCAGCAGGAAATCGCAAGCAACTGGATTGCCGCATATAAGAAATACATTGGCCGGGAGGGTTCTTAGCTAAAGACCGCTCAGGCAATTCCCGACTTATGGAATCAAATATCTCAACCGAATGTAAAAGAGAAAGCCCGTACTCCCGGGTCCAGAAATTCAATTGCAAAAATATGGTCTGTAATCCTGCCCTTCTGCCTTATCAATTGATATAAGCGATGATCTGAGACAACGCCATTGCCTTGCGCATCCGTGTCCACTCCGTGATCCTCTCCAGGAACTTGCCCGTCAACTGTGACCTTAAAGCGGATTGGCTTTCCGTCAGCAGTTGGCCCGAGCACAAGATGCAAATCACGAGCATGAAAGCGAAACACGATCTTTCCTCCAGCTGATTTCAATAGTGCAACTTGCTCGTGATCCACCCATTTGCCGGCAAACCCCCATTCGTTCAATCCCAGATGTGACGGTGCCGTATAAAGTTGATCTACATCTTTTTTGATTCCGCCGGGCGAGGTGAAATGCTCGGCACGCAAATATCCAATATAGGTCTCAGGCGAACGTACTTGATTCATGTCGGCTGCGGCTTCCACGCCCTGCCCCCGGACGTTGACTTTATCGATCTGCATCGAAGCCGAAGTGCGCTCCTGCAACAGCTTTTGAATCCACTGCTCCGACTGGTTGTAGTCGCCTTCACCAAAATGCTCGTAGCGTACCTTTCCCTTTATATCGATGAAATAGTGAGCCGGCCAGTATTCATTGTGAAAAGCGTTCCAAACCGCGTGATTGCTGTCCAAAGCAACCGGATAAGTAATTCCATACTTTTGAACTGCTTTTTGTACGTTCGGTAATTCCTTCTCAAAGTCGAACTCCGGCGAATGCACGCCGACCACCACCAGTCCGCTGTCCTTATACTTATCTGCCCAGGCCTGAATATACGGCAGCGCACGCAGGCAGTTAATACAGGAGTAGGTCCAGAAATCAACAAGCACCACCTTGCCCTTGAGCTGCTTTGCAGTCAATGGCTTTGAATTGATCCAGCCCGTCGCGCCGGCAAGCCCATAGAGCGGAGAGCTTCCTACGATGCTGGGCGGCTCCTGCGCTTCAGCTATAAATTGACCGGCAAATACGCAGCACAGGACTGCAATAACCGCCGGCATAAACAATTTCACTTTCTGTCGATACGATTTCGCGTGCATCCGATTCCCTCCTCGTTGGGCACTATCAATATAGCGAGGTACAGTAAAGTGTCAGATCAACCACTCCAGTAGACGCATCGAAAGAAGATCGAGTTACATGACCCCGCGCCGCGTAAAAAAAGGAATAGCGTCTTTTGCGCGAAGTTAAGAAGCAAGGGACTGATCGTGCCGGCATTCCTGATTGTTCATTAAGATGTAGTCCGATTTCCGATTGGTGTGATATCAATAACGAAATAAGAAATCGTTTTCTCAATCAAGCTTCGGCCATCGAAAGGGTGTAATGAAACAAAGACTGCTTCAAAAAACTCTTGCTCTACTGCTCTCTTCATTGCTGACCTCGTCACTTTATGCTGAATCTCCTGCCTCGTTGCGTCTCGAAGTAAATCATGCGATAAGCCCGGTCAGCCCGTCTCTGTATGGACTTATGACCGAGGAAATCAACTACTCCTATGATGGCGGATTGTATGCAGAGCTTGTGCGCAATCGCACATTCCAGGCGGATTGGAGCGGAATTCTGCATTGGCTGATTTTTGAAGGTGGAACATCTTCGGCTTCGATGCAGATCGATAAAAACGATGGCCCCAGCGCTGCGCTTTCATATAGTCTTCGACTCAACGTCGCGAAGGCCGATGCCTCAAATCGCGCCGGAGTTATAAACGAGGGCTATTGGGGCGTAGGCGTACACCCGAACGACAAATTTACCGGTTCGCTGTATGCTAAAACCGATTCAAGCGGCACACTCCCCCTGCGTGTCTCGATTGTTGCGAATCAATCCGGCGAACCTTTGTCTTCCGCCACGGTCGAGGTAAATGGCAAAAGTTGGAAACAGTATAAGTTTGACTTGCCATTCAAAAATGTAGCTACTTCTTCTGAAAATCACATTGAAATTTCAGTCGACAAACCGGCCACTATCTGGCTTCAGTTGGTTTCGATTTTTCCGCCAACATTCCATGGCCGCGCAAATGGAAATCGCATTGACCTGATGGAAAAGCTGGCAGGATTGCATCCAACATTTCTGCGGTTCCCCGGCGGCAACTACCTCGAAGGCAATCACATTTCAGAGCGCTTCGACTGGAAGAAAACGATCGGGCCAATGGTCGATCGACCAACGCATCCGTCCCCCTGGGGATATCAATCCACGGATGG
This sequence comes from Alloacidobacterium sp., assembly GCA_035547425.1. Lineage (GTDB taxonomy): Bacteria > Acidobacteriota > Terriglobia > Terriglobales > Acidobacteriaceae > Alloacidobacterium. The sequence continues at coordinate 36,708 of DASZUU010000046.1, forward strand.
CATGGGCCTGCTTGAATTTCTGGAATGGTGCGAAGACCTGCATATTGATCCCGTTCTTGCCGTCTATGCCGGTTATTCCCTGTCGGGCGATGTGGTAAAGCCGGGAGCGGATCTCGAGCCTTATGTACAGGAAGCCCTGGAGGAACTCGAATATGTAACCGGCGGCACTGATACCAGGTGGGGAGCTATTCGCGCTCGCGATGGCCACCCGGCTCCTTTCAAATTGCACTATGTTGAGATTGGCAACGAAGACTTCTTCGACAAGTCAGGCTCCTATGACGGTCGATTTGCGCAGTTCGCGAAGGCGATCAAGGCGAAGTATCCGGATCTGCAATTGATCGCAACGACGCCGGTTAAGGAAACCAAGCCCAATGTGGTTGATGATCACTATTATCTTCGTGCCGTCGATATGTTTAAGGATGCCTCGCATTACGACAAGATTGACCGGAATGGGCCAAAAATCTTTGTGGGTGAATGGGCAACCCGAGAAGGCAGCCCCACTCCTAACTTTGGCGCTGCTCTCGGAGATGCAGCCTGGATGACGGGCCTTGAGAGAAATAGCGATCTTATCGTCATGGCGGCGTATGCTCCGCTGCTGGTCAATGTCAGCCCGGGAGGCATGCAGTGGGATACAGATTTGATCGGGTACAACGCGCTCACCAGTTATGCTTCTCCCAGCTACTACGCGCAGTCCATGTTTGCTTCCTGCCTGGGCGATCACACGGTGGCATCCTCGCTTGCAGGGGCCGGCGATAAAATTTTTTATTCTGCAACATCGTCAACAAGTAATCACAAGCTTTGCCTTAAGCTCGTCAATGCTTCTTCCAGCCAACAAACAATTGATATTGCGTTGGATGGATTGAGCGGGACGCATAAAGCGAAAATTCAATCGCTTAAGGCTGCCAGCACACAAGCTACAAATACGATTACTGCCCCTGACCGTATTCGGCCTGTGGACTCATCCCAGACAATCAAAGGCGGAAGCCTGTCTTACGTTTTACCTGCATACTCAATTCAGGTTCTCGACGTCGACCTAAAGTAAATTCAGCGTCACCTTTGTGACAAGAGGCGATCATCGGATCGCCTCTATCTTTTTCAATCGGAGTATTTTTTATGGCAGTGCCGCAGGCTTCAAAGCAAGAATGAATTTGATCCGCTGCTCTTCAAAGTTCTGCTGCAAACGATCTTCTGTAGTTTGTGTTCCCGTAAAACGGTGATAGTCCATGCGCGTTGCATTGACGACCTGCACAAATTCCACGCTTTCTACCTTGTCAGGAATACGAGCACCAAACCAGTGTGGATCATCTCTCTCACTCCATGTAACGAGCGACATAATTGCCCCGGGAGGATATGTCAGCGTGGCGGACATATCCGATGAGTGAATTTTCCAATCGTTTATAGCATGCATTGCTCCATCATTTCCGTAGAGGCATGAAATGGTTCGACTTCGAGGATCGACATACATCGTGATTGCATTCCAGCCAAGCGGTTGTTGGGGCAAGCCATCGGGCAAGATGGCTGCACGATTATTGACAACTTCATTTCGGCTCACAGTCGCCTGGGTAAGCGGCATGGTGTAGACATAATCATCGTCTTTCATCGGCTTATGGCAGCCGGTGCACTCTTTTACAAACGTCGCATCCTTGCCGTAAGGCTTTAGCTCCAGACTGCGCCAGCGGCCCCATGCCCATCCCTCGTTTTCTTGTTGGCCTTTCGCGTCCTTCACCATCAGTTCAACTTGAACGAACTTCCCCGGATACAGCAATCCATCACGACCAATCTCACGCTGCCATGCAATTTTGGCGAACCGTGATCCATCTGGCCAGGGAGAGATGTTTCCCGACTTCGCCGCGTCGATCGCAATCTCATTGCCCAAAATAAAACGAAACGTATTGTTATCACCTCGATCGGTAAAGCTGATCGGCTTCCAGTTCACAAATGTAGAATCAAACGGAATGCCGTTGAGCTCAGGTTGTACTTGCCCGCGCGAGAACGAAGATGAAACCGTGCTATGAGTGAGTGTTGAGTTTATAGGCAGGTTTGCTGTTGACGCCCACGGATCAAGATAGGCCTTTAAAGTCTCAAAGCTCTTCGGGAGTCACCCTTGCCTCCGGATGCATCCTGAGAAAGTTTGGCAAAGGCATAGCTCCAAGCTGGATCATGTTCACAGCTTCGTATAATTTGGCCTTCTGTACCGCCTGCGGTTCTGTGCCAATAGTCGAAAAATTGAGATGTTCACGTGCAGTTAAAATATCGTGGCGAACCAGCCAATACGCAGGCACAATCTCATCGAACCAGGACAATCGCCTCTGATTGGAATGGCAACTGAAGCAGCTTTTTTCAAGAATTTGTTTTACGGCTGGAGGAGCCTGAAGTGGCGCAGCCTCTTGTCTCGTAGGAATCTCAGGCCGTACAAACTGTAAAACCGCAAATACCGCAACACCAGTAAAAAATAATGTGCTGAATATCTTCACTGACTTGCCCTCGTTGCTTTAGATCATAAGCTGAACAGTATTCAACTTTTTGTGCTTGAATCGTTGGTATGTCAACAAATTTTAGAACTGCCATCACAGAACTCCTCCAGCGTGAAGCTAAGCCTGTCGAAAAATATGGGCATCAGCCCAGGCTATATGCGCTCACGCAAGCCATCGGCGCAGGGCTCGACTATGACGATGACGTAGTCTATGCCGCAGCCTGGCTGCACGATCTCGGCGTTTTCATCGGGAATCGACCGGAGAATCCAGCAGAACTAACAAAATGGGACCATGTCCGCTACATCTGCGATCGGACGCCACAGATTCTTACCGAGACTGGATTTCCTGCCGAAAAAATTCAGCTCGTCATCTCCGCTATCAAAGAGCATCAGCCGCACGATGAACCATCCAGCACCGAAGCAGAGATACTGCGAGATGCCGATATTCTGGAACAGCTAGGCGCAATCGGCATCCTGCGAACAGTCTCTAAGGTCGGGCGGGATACCCGTTATTCAACCTTTACAGATGCTGTAACAACTCTCCGAAAAAATCTCGACAGCCTGCCTGGAAAAATTCGCCTGCAAACAACAAGGCGCCTCGCGGAACCAAGAATCGCAATGCTCAAGAATTTTCTTGAAGCCGTCGATTCCGAAGCCGCAGGCGCTCTGTTTTAGCTGAAAGTTAAGCCTCGTTCGCTCCGTGGCACTTCTTGTACTTCTTGCCTGAGCCGCAAGGACAAGGATCATTGCGGCCTACTTTATCGCCTGTGCGGCGTTGCGCAGCCGGCTCTGCCGAGCCGCCTCCGGCCATCCGGGCGTGCTCCAGTTCCCTCTGTTTTTTACGCTGGAATTCGCGCTCGATCTCATCAATCGTTGTCGACGGCTGGCGCGTAGGCACCGGAATCGAAGGCCGCTCCTCCACTGCAATCGCAGAAGGCGCATGCTGAGCGCGTGTCTCGGCTGAAGCAACCGCGGGCGCGGGAGGTATGGCAGGACGTGGACGCGAGGGAATCACCAGCGGCTGTCCATCCGGTCCCACGATTTGCATGAGGAAAAGGAAACGCACCGTATCCTCTTGGAAACGCGCCATCATGCCCTCGAACATATCAAAGGACTCTTTCTTGTAGGCCACAAGAGGATCCTGCTGGCCATAGCCGCGCAGACCAATGCCCTCCTTCAAGTGGTCCATGTTCAGCAGATGGTCTTTCCACAATCCGTCAAGCACGCTCAGCATAATCATGCGCTCGTGGAAGCGCATGGCTTGTTCGCCAACGATCTGTTCTTTCGCGGCGTACTTATCTTTCAATCGTTCGAAAAGAGTCTCCCCAAGCTCATGGCGCGTCATCTCGTTCAGATCAATACCTTCGGCATCTGCATCAAAGCCGAATTGCCCGATAAGCTTCGACTTTAGACCAGCGAGATCCCACTGTTCGGGATGAATCTTTTCCGGTGCCGATTCGTCCAGAAATGCGCTAAGAATATTTGCAACATAGTCTTCAACGATCAGCTCTTTCTGATCGAGGCCTTCCAGCAGCTGATGGCGCAATCCATAGACCGCCTCACGCTGCTTGTTCATTACATCGTCATATTCCAGCAGATGCTTGCGCGACTCGAAATTCTGAGATTCCACTGCCTTCTGCGCAGCTTCAATGCGCTTCGAGATCATGCGCGATTCAATCGGCACGCCCTCTTCCATGCCGAGGCGCTGCAGCAGCGTTCCCACCCACTCCTTGGCAAAGATGCGCATCAGGTCATCTTCGAGAGATAGATAGAAGCGCGATGCGCCCGGATCACCCTGGCGGCCTGCGCGTCCACGCAGCTGATTATCGATACGCCGGGACTCATGCCGTTCCGTACCGATAATGTGCAAGCCCCCCGCAGCAATTACCGCATCATGTTCTTTAGAAACATTTGCCTGGTATGCGGCATAAGTCTTATCCCATGTATCCTGCGGAGTTTCGAACTCCTGTCCCTGGTAGTAGAACCGCATCATGCCCGGCGCCGCTGTCGGATTCAGCGCTCCTTCAGCCACGCTGATCGCTCGTGCCGCGCCTTTTTTTACCAGGTCCTGCTTGGCCATGAATTCCGCATTCCCGCCGAGAAGAATATCCGTACCACGACCGGCCATATTGGTGGCGATTGTCACCATGCCCAGGCGTCCGGCTTGCGCTACGATCTCAGCTTCACGTTCATGGAACTTCGCGTTCAGAACGACATGCTTCACGCCCTTTCGCTGCAAAATCTGCGAGAGCAGCTCCGATTTCTCAATCGAAGTTGTGCCCACAAGAACCGGCTGCCCCTGCTCATGCAGCTTCGCAATCTCATCGGCCACAGCAAAATATTTTTCCTTTGCCGTGCGATACACAACATCGGAGTTCTCAATGCGAAGCAACGGCTTATTTGTCGGGATGACAACAATGTCAAGCTTATAGATGTTGTCGAATTCAGCCGCTTCCGTCTCGGCGGTTCCCGTCATGCCCGCAAGCTTTTGATAGAGTCGGAAATAATTCTGGAATGTGATCGTCGCCAGCGTCTGATCCTCGCGGCGAATATTGACGCCTTCCTTCGCTTCAACGGCCTGGTGCAATCCATCTGACCAGCGGCGTCCCGGCATCAGGCGGCCCGTGAACTCATCCACGATGATGACTTCGCCGTCTTTGACCACGTATTGCACATCGCGCTTGTAGAGGGAATGTGCCTTCACCGCCACTTCGACATGGTGCTTCAGGTCCCAGTTTTCCGGATCGGCAATATTACCAATACCCAGCAACTGCTCGATCTTTTCCCATCCCTCGTCCGTAATGCTGATGGTCTTATGCTTTTCATCGACGACATAATCGCCGGTAAGAATCTTTGCCTGGTCAGGGCCTTGCTCGATTTCCTCGCCCTGCTCCAGCGACGGAATAATGCGGTTCACGCGGGCATACTTATCCGTCGTCTGGTCGGTTGGCCCGGAGATGATGAGCGGGGTACGCGCTTCGTCGATAAGAATCGAATCGACTTCGTCAACAATGGCGTAATAATGGCCGCGCTGCACACAATCGGCCAGCTCGAACTTCATGTTGTCGCGCAGATAGTCGAATCCGAACTCGTTATTCGTGCCATAGGTGATATCGGCGCCATACGCCGCGCGCCGCTGGCTGTCATCGAGGTCATGGACAATTACTCCGACCGTGAGGCCGAGAAACTCGTAAATCTTGCCCATCCACTCGGCGTCGCGCTTTGCCAGGTAGTCGTTGACAGTAACCACGTGAACGCCGCGTCCGGCGAGAGCATTCAGATAGCACGGCAGCGTCGCAACCAGCGTTTTACCTTCGCCGGTTTTCATTTCGGCAATCTTGCCCTGGTGCAGCACCATGCCGCCAATCAGCTGCACATCAAAATGCCGCATGTTGAGCACGCGTCGGCCCGCCTCGCGGACGACCGCAAACGCCTCAGGCAGAATCTCATCGAGCGCCTGCTTTTCCGCGGCTTTGCGCTCCGCGTCATCGCTGATGCCTTCGAGTGCCGCGGCTATGCGAGCCTTGAACTCCAGCGTCTTGCCGCGAAGCTCGTCATCCGAGAGCCGCTGGATCTCCGGCTCCATGGCGTTAATCGTCTGAACGACAGGCATCAGACGCTTCACTGCGCGTTCATTGCTTGTCCCAAAAACCTTAGTAAGAGCACTACCGATCAAAGCAGGATTTCCTCAAGATATAGTGTAAATGTTTTGGGGAACGGGCGCTTTAAACCGCTGCTATAAGATTCACAATCAAGATTTCAGACAAATAAAAGAGGGGAGCCAAAGCTCCCCGCTTTCCTATGGAGGGATTTCAACTCAGAAATTAAATCGAAGCTGGAACTCCATCGAACGTGGTGCTCCTTGATCGAAGGTTCCGGAACCGCGATTTTGCCTTGTTGAATCCTTCAGCGAAGGGTCCAAGGTTTCATTCACATAACCACCGCCGGAGTAGATCGGAAAATCCTCCTCATTCAGGAGCTGCCCTGTCGGTCCAGTGCTGTAATTGGTAAAGTTCGCGACATTGTAAATTGCAATTTCCGGCTCCAGACTTGCCGATTCAGAGATAAATTTGAGTTTGATCGGATAGCTGAAACTGGCGTCCAGCCCTTTGAACATAGGGTTCTCCCATCCCTTGCCCTGGAGCGGCTGCATTGGCTGCATCACAGCATCAAGTTGCTGTAACTGATCCGATGTGAAGAGGCCGGCATTTACAAGCGCTTTACCTGCAGGAGTCAATCGGCCGGCATAGCTGCTGTTATATGCATTGATGACCTTATTAAGATTGCCCGGATGAACCGCCCGCATATAATCCCCAGGACCCGTACCGGGCAATGGGTCGCCAGTAGTACCATCGCCAGTAAAGTCACTGCGGAAGATCTCGGCTGTTCCATTCAAATTGTCCATTAGCAGATTGCTGGGCGCTGCCGAACGGAAGTGTCCAATCAGACCAATCTGCGGGCCATGCTTCAATGTGAATGATCCGCCAAATGATAGGTTATGCGTCTGGTCAAGGCTTCCCGGACCCATATAGAGAGTTGCGTTGTCGTAATCGTAAGGATAATTGGTAAAGAACTGGTCTCCGCCGCCAGCAGAAGTTGTCACCATGCGTGACAAGCTATAAGAAACCTCAAAATTCGAGTTTTCTATTCCTTTCAACGGATGACGCGCCTGCTGACGCCAGTTGACCTGAAGAGCATCATAACCAGAACGTCCGCTTGGGAAATTGAAAAATCCTTGTCCTACATTCAGATTCGCTCCAGCGAATGCAGCACAATGATCCGAGCCGCCTGAACATGCATACGATCCAGGATAACCGGCATTGTAATTCGCTCCAGAATCGAGGCCGTTATTCGCAAAATCATAGATAGTGGCGCCGTGAGCAATAGCGTCCTCGATGTTTGCCCATCCATTACTGGCTAGCGTTGTGTCAATCGCATTTTGCGCCGCTGTCTTATTGAGATAACGAGCAGCGCCTACATGGTTAGCATCAATGGTCTGCTGTATCTTAAGCGTGGAATTATGCAAATAATCAACTGTGAGAACTGATCCAGTCCAAAGTTGACGCTGAACACCGACATTGAATTGTTCAGAGTAGGGTGAAACGTAATTCGGAGCATAAAAGGCGCTCGGAATTGAAAGTATCTCGCCTACATAGCTCGGATTGATGTTTCCGCTGGCACCCGCCGCCGCTGTCGCGGTTACTAATTGATTTTGAAGATCGACCCAGTACTGTTTTCCTTGAGAAAGTGGCATATTGCAGACGTCCGCGATGGATACACCATCAACGGAATCATGAAGCCCATCTGGGAACTGAACTGAATCTGTATTCAGGCAGATACCTGTAATAACTTGGTTGAATAATCCACTATGGAGCCTGTTTTCGCGATCAAAAAGAATGTTATTCCAAACATTGCTGTCATAGTAGATACCAAAACCCGCCCGAATGACTGTCTTTGAACTGCCGGCAACCTGATAAGCAAAGCCAATTTGCGGTCCAATATTGCCGTTCGGCTGGTTTACGCGCTTGCCAAGGCCTGCTCCCCATTGATCCAGCAGTGGCGTATTCCCAGTGCAAGGAGGATTTGGGAAAACTGCGGTGTCTATCGCGGAGCAAGGAATAACACCAAGATCCTGATTAGCGCGTCCTGTATCCCGGTTATAACGTAGCCCGAGGGTAAGTGTAAAATCTGGCCGTAGTTTCCAGGCATCAGCCACGTAGGCGCCGAATCGCCAGTCTTCCTGTCCACCTGCGGGATACCCAAAGCCGGGCACTTCAGAAAAGAACCCCTGTCCATTGCCTAGACGAATTTCGTGCGGAATATACGCTAAGGGATCTCCCCAGGTTGACGGATCTGTGTCACCGGAAGCCGCCAGAGTCGCACGAGGGCCAAGGCCATAAAAAGATGCGTATCCGCCGCCGAGAAGACGATTAAAGCTTACGCCATAGCGAACATTATGGTTCCCATGTGTCCATGCGCCGTCATACCGAACCTGTTTATCTGATTGGTAAGTTTCTTGCGGAGCAAGCGGGTTAGGGCCGCTGCCGAAATTCTGTGCAGCAAAAACCAGCGCCAAACCTTGTCCGGGATCATAGAGGGATTGATGGCGATCGCTGATCAAATTGTGAAATTTCTCATAGCTGCCGCGGAAGCTGTGAGTAAAATTGCCAGTCACAAAATCCGCGCCAAACGCTAAGCCAGGTGTATTGTCTCGATTGGCATATTCCCAATAGCCATAACCGTAATAATTAGAAACAGCTGCATCAACGTCATAATTGAGTCGAGCAAAATAATGTCCGCCCCAGGGACCATTCCAATCCAGACGGCCAGTTGAATATGTCAGACGATAGGGTGAAGGAACTGTAGGATACTGGGCAGCAAAACTTGTTCCTTGAAAGCGCGGACCAAGATTTGCGCTGTTTGAGGCATCCTGTTTAATGCGTTCACTGCTTGCGAAGAAGAAGAGCTTATCCTTTAGGATCGGACCCCCAATTCTGCCGCCGAAATTATTACGTTGAAATGGAGTAACAAGGCCTTGAAAGGCAGCAAAGCCGGCGTCCTGATCCTGAAAATTATAGAAAAGCTGCCCATGGTATTTGTTGGTTCCAGAGCGTGTAGCAACCAGAACTTGGCCGCTGGAAGTCAGCTCACCCGATACGTCCTGCGTAGAACGATTGATTTGGAATTCATCAATGGATCCCTGCGAGACGTTCATGATCGTAGTACCGACGTTTTCGTCAGTAATATCCTGTCCATCCAGGAGAATTCGGGTAGTACGACCGGAAACACCGCTTATAGATAAAGCAGAGAAGCCAGCCTTTGTCGGATCGAAGGATTCGCCACTTTGCAGCACAACACCCGGTTCAAGTTGCGCCACATCTAAAAAGTTGCGCCCATTGATAGGTAGCGAATCGATCTGTTGTGCATTAATAACGCCAGAAACGCCCGATTGCTCTGTGTTTACCTGAACAGCTCCGGCTGTTACGGTAATTTCGGTCGACGCTTGGCCAACGGTGAGCTTGTAGCTGCCCGGAGTCGCTGTGCCCGTTCGCACTACAGTTTGGACTAATAATTTCGAGAACCCTGGCGCGTCCACCGCGATTTGATATGAACCCGGGTTTAGCGGTCCAATACTGTAAAAACCTGATGCATCAGTCTGAAGTGTCCTCGAAAATCCAGTTTCCTTATTCGAGATAGTTACCGTCGCATTGCTCACAACAGCATTCGACATATCAGTAATCGTGCCCTGAATTGAGCCGCCATTTACGGACACGGCTTGTCCATACGCCAGTTTCGATGGAAAAAAGCCGCTTGAAACGGCCGCGAACGCAATCGCTAAGGCTAGCGATCCGTACCTTAAACTCGAGAAAATTTTCGCCCTCAGCTCGGTGGCTTTGGGTTCGCTGGTCTTTGGCACAACACACCCCAGGAAATAAAGAGTTGCCCCGGGTATAAGCAGCCTTCATGCCAAAAGATTGTGAATTTTCTAAGGATTTATCTTCAATAAGTTACGGAATGCACTATTTATGAAATAGTAAATAATTCATTATTGATTTCAGTAGCCTATTTCCAAATTTCATATTTCATACATCCGGCAATACGGTCGGAATTATGAAACAATCATCTGTTCTGCGCTCCAGCAATTGAGGAGGGAACGCCATGAATACTCTTAAAACTACTTTCCTGATGACTGCCTTAACTCTTTGCCTTGTGCTGTTGGGTGAATATTTTGGCGGTCGGAATGGTATGGTGCTGGCGCTTATTTTTGCTGCCGGCATGAACTTCTTCAGCTATTTCTATTCTGACAAGCTTGCCTTGGCTATGTATCGGGCACAGCCGGCGTCGCGGGAGCAATTGCCGCGTGTGTACCAGGTGGTCGAGCGGATGACGCAGCGCATCGGCATCCCCATGCCAAAGATTTATGTTATTCCTTCCGATTCTCCGAATGCCTTCGCCACAGGGCGCAATCCCAATCACGCTTCCGTCGCAGTTACCCAGGGCATTCTGAACCTGCTGAACGATGAGGAACTGGAAGGCGTATTGGCTCACGAATTGGGGCATGTTCGAAATCGCGACATTCTCACCAGTTCCATTGCCGCAACGCTGGCAGGCGCCATCACTATGCTTGCCCGCATGGGCTACTGGGCCTCTCTCTTTGGCGGATATGGCGATAGTCGAGATCGCGAGCGCGGGGGCGGTGGGCTTGGCGCCATCTTCATGCTGATTCTTGCCCCCATTGCGGCTACGTTGATTCAACTGGCTATCTCCCGCTCCCGGGAGTATGAAGCCGACGCAACCGGCGCGCATATTACAGGAAATCCTTATGCACTGGCTTCTGCGCTGGAGAAATTGGATGCCTACTCCAAGCGCCTTCCCATGCAGGCTTCGCCCTCGAACGCCCATCTTTTCATCGTGCAACCGTTGCTGAGCGGGCGCGATTTCGCCAGCCTCTTCGCAACGCATCCGCCCATCCCCAAGCGCATTGAGCGGCTCATCGGACGATCAAGCGTTTATGGCTTGCAGGAACGTTAATCAGGGGATTGTCGATTGAAAACACTTGTCCGCGCATTGATCCTGTTGCTGATTGTGCTATGGCTGGGCGGCGTTATGTTCTTCCCCATAGTGGCGGCAACTTCTTTTAACTCAATTGCAGATACGCATGCTGCCGGCACGATTGTAGGCAAGTGCCTGCGTACGCTTCATCATGAAGGCCTGTTTGCGGGAACTCTGATTGTCCTGCTGCTTCTGATTGCCCAACGAATCCGCGCATATACGCGTGTGGCGCTTCCGGTCATTTTCGCTTTCATCATGCTCGCGCTCACAGCCTTCTCTCAGTTTTGGATTATTCCCAAAATGGAAAGCTATCGGCTCGCTGCCGGCGGAGCCGTTGATGCAGTCGCAGTTACTGATCCAAATAGGATTGCTTTCAATAAGCTACATATCGCTTCCGAACATACGGAGGAAGGAGTACTGCTCGCCGGAATCGTGCTGGTAATCCTGGTGGCGCGAGAAGAAGGAGCGAGGGACACATAGCCCCTCGCCGGTATCCGTCTAAGAACTCTTTCCGGCAGATTGCTGGTTTTTCTGTTTACCCTGCTCTCTGCTCTGGTCCTGCCGTTTTTCCTGTTCAGGGCGAAATGTCTGATTGCCCTGGTTCATATGTGAAGGCCGATTCTGCGAAGTAGCCGGTGCGTGCTGCTTTTCTTGACCGGATTGTTTTTGATCCATCATGACGTGCATCCTTTCCGCAATTTGGAACACGTACAAATAGTAAGAATGTCGAATGCTGCTCACAGGTGGCCCGTACCGGAACCTGAAATGACCAAAGTGGCAGGTTATGATGAAGGATTGCCACCATTTTGCTCAATGCCCTTCAGAATGACGGCAAAGGATTTAGCGGATGCTTTTATCTCTCATTCTCGGCTCAGTAGCTGCGGTTGCCGATATCTTCGGCGGCTTCGTGCTGGTTCGCGCCAATTGGGAAAAGCGCTATCTCCGCTATTCTGTTGCACTTGGCGCCGGATTCATGCTGGCGGTGGCGTTTCTTGAAATGCTCCCGGAGAGCTTTCATTTTTCCACCCGATGGTCGCCCGTGCTGGTGCTCGGTGGATATTGCGCCATTCATCTGCTGGAACACACCATAGTGCCCCATTTCCACTTTGGGGAAGAAACGCATCACGATGAATTTATCTCCGCGCGTACCAGCTATTCCGTGCTTGCCGGACTCGCCGTGCACGCTCTCTTCGATGGAGTGGCCATTGCCTCCGGATTTGTGCTCTCCAACCTGTTGGGCTGGCTCATTTTTATCGCCATTTTTCTGCATAAGGTACCGGAAGGCTTTACCGTCGCATCTGTCATGCTGGCTTCCGGACGCAGCCGCAAAGCTGCCGTGGTTGCGGCTTCGGTTCTTGCAACCGCAACTTTAGTCGGCGTATTGCTGATTGGCCTTCTTCCGTCGTGGGTTGAAGCAGGGCTGCCGCTTTCTGCCGGCGTAGCCATTTATGTAGCAGCTACAGACCTTGTGCCTGAAGTCAACCGTGAGCCCGGTATTCGTATGGCGCTGGTCTTCTTTGCCGGAGTTCTGCTTTTCCTGCTGTTGCGCCTGTGCCTGCCCGCAGTCTAGGTAAATCGAACAACTTTTTTTTGCATAGCTATGTATGTTTTTCGCGCCGAATTCGAGCATTTTTCGCGCAAAAACTCCTGTAAAATGCAGTTATCCCCAACAAATTAGCAACGCGGAAATTTACGCCGGAATGACGAATAAAATCGCATCTTTGACTGCCTGTTACGCCTTTCTCTGGGCAGTACGGCAGGTCTATTTCTGGCAATCTGCAGATTTGCGGGGCTTTCCTGGCAACCGGCGGCAACGCCCGGCTTCGTAGACATGTCGATGCAGCTCTATTTTCTTGCCTTGTTACATAGCCTGAAGGCGTATCTGCACAATTCCTGGCTGTTTCTGGCCCTTTTTGGAGCATTTGGCATCGCTTGCCTGTTGTGGGTCATAGCTGAGAAATGGAAAACCTGCTCGCAGTGGAACAGCGATGACATCGCTCATCTTCTTGTTTTTGAGGCCTTTATTGCTGCGGGAACTGTTCTCTACAAGGTGGGAACGATCATCACTCTATCTGCGAGATTTTCCGTCGACACGGCAGCCATTATTTTTTTCATTGCCATGCCAATGCTGCTGTGGCTGCAATGGCACCGGAGACGACCGGATGAGTGGCAACGAAACAACGCCAGCTCAAATACAGCCAATGTCGCGCAGGCAGGATAGCGTAGTTACCAGACCCTCACTCTATTTCTGTCTTGCCTTCCACATCAGGTAGAGTCCCCACGCGGCCAGCGTGCAGTTATCGCGGATCACTCCATCGAGCATCATCTGTTCAAACTCAGCAATAGAAAATGAGTGCAACGTCAGATCATGCTCCTCGGCATCGAAGTCCGTGCCTACGTGCGTTAATCCTGTAGCCAGAAAGATATGCTGTTTCTGGTTGGCAAAGCCATATGCAATGTAGCTTGTCCCTAGAAAGACCATGGATTCCGCCTGGAAGCCGGTCTCTTCGCGCAGTTCGCCTCGCGCCAGCTCCTCCGGAATGATGTCGGCGGTTTCCCATCCACCCTGGGGCAGCTCAAAACAACGCTCCTGGATGGGATAGCGGAACTGCTCGACTAGGTATACGCGATCGTCTTCGATGGGAATAATGATGGCCGCATCGTCTTTATCCACTACGCCATAGATGCCGCGCTCACCATTGCTGCGCTCAATTTCATCCTGGCGAAGGCGCATCCAGGGATTGCGGTAAATTTCACGGCTGCTAAGTGTCTTGATGCTCATGTGGGGGCCAGCTCTATTTTGCCATAGCAGTCTTGCTCCATTTTTACTATGTCCGCAAATGGACGGGTACATCCGCTTCCGGACATTCCAACTGTTGCTTAGAAATCGATAGAAGTTGATTTTTCAATAAATTAGGGTCGGAATGAATTGGCCGTCCGCTTGCTCTTTTGTTAACAAACCCGACCAAATCCTGCCAAGGGAGAAGACGCATGACAACCTTCTGGAACGATCTGCGATATGCCATACGGCAATTAAAAAAGACTCCGGTATTCACCATAGTCTGCGTGCTGACACTGGCTCTGGGTATCGGAGCCAATACAGCCGTCTTCAGCGTAATGAATGCCGTGCTGCTGAAATCGCTTCCGGTCGAAGATCCCAGTCGGGTGGTTTATCTGCGAACTTCCGATCAACCGCACAGGACAGGCACGATCAGCACATACGAGACGTTCTCGTACCCGGTATACGACGCCCTGCGTCACCAGAAGGGCGCCCTGACCGCGGTGATGGCTTATGTTCCGCTCTCAAACGGCAAAGTTGCCGTTCGCTATGGCACTGAGCCGGAAGAAGCCAAAGGTGACATGGTGAGCGGCGACTTCTTTTCCGGGCTTGGCGTGAAGCTGATTCGCGGTCACGGATTTACCGAGAATGACGAAGCCTCGCATGCGGCTATTGCAGTCATCAGCTACAACTACTGGACACAGCGCTTTTCGCGCAGTCCCGATGTACTTGGAAAGACCCTGTTTGTGAATGGCGTACCGATCACAATCGTCGGCATTGCCGCCGAGGGTTTTGAAGGCGTGGAAGCCGGTGATTCCACCGATTTCTGGATTCCGCTACAGAACCGGCAGGAATTGAATGCCTGGGGCAATCCGCCGGAAAACGGCAAGACGTACCAGGAAGACCCCACATGGTGGTGTTTGCGGATGTTGGGCCGGCTTGCTTCCGGCGTCACTCAGGCACAGGCAGCAGCACAATTGCAGTCCACCTTTCAAACAGCCGCATATATCGGCCTTGGCAATCCTGAGCCGGGAGAGAAACGCCCGGTGCTGAGCTTTGCGGACGCAAAGAACCTTCCCGGCTATGACGAAGAATATGGCAAGCCTCTCAGGATGCTGATGGTCATGGTGGGATTTGTCCTGTTGATTGCGCTCAGCAACGTGATTATGCTGCTGATGGCCCGTAATGCCACGCGGCGGCGGGAATTCTCATTGAGACTGGCATTGGGCGCAGGGCGCAGGGAGCTGTTTCGCCAGCTTCTGACGGAGAGCGCGCTGCTAGTAGCGCTGGGCGGAGGGCTGGCTTGGCTGTTTGCCACGGCTGCGACCCACGCTCTCGGAGCATTGGCTCAGATTGAATCGAGCCTCGCGCCGGACCGCACGGTCCTGCTTTTCACGGTGAGCATTCTAGTAACTACAGCATTCTTATTCGGACTCGCGCCTTTGCGCGTCGCCCTCTCCGCAGGACCTGGGCTGGTGTTGAAGACTTCATCGGCCACTTCACAGGCAGACGCCAACAAAACTCGTACTGGAAAGGTGATTGTCGCCCTGCAGATGGCGCTCTGCGTCGTATTGCTGGTGGGCGGCGGGCTGCTGGTTCGTACGCTGCGCAATCTTGAGAATATTCCGTTGGGATTTGATCCGACAGGGCTGGTTGTCTTTGGAGTAAACCCGCAACACATCCATTCCGTTCCTGAAGGCGTCGCGTTTTATCAACAATTGATGAGTAAGCTGCGCGCGCTGCCGGGCGTCGAATCCGTGACCATCATGGAAGAGCGCCTTGGGTCGTGGTGGTCAGACAACAGCAACATGATGGTAGACGGCAGGCTAACGAAGACGATCGACGGCTCATCGGGAACGGTACGCAGCAACGTGGCCGGTCCGGATTTCTTCCATACGCTGGGAGTGCCGGTGCTTGCAGGCCGCGACTTCTCCGATTCCGATACCGCAACTTCGCCGCATGTCGGCATTATTAACGAGCAATTTGCGAAACGCTTTTTCCCCAATCAGAATCCGCTGGGCCATACGATTGGACCCGACAATGGGCAATATCAGATGACGGTGGTGGGCGTCGTCAAAGACCACAAATACCGCAGCATCGATGAAGAACCCATTCCCATGGCCTGGTACATGTATGCCCAGATTCCGGTCACCAGCAAAATGCAGGTCGAGCTGCGCGTGCATGGCGAGCCGCTGGCCATTTTGCCTGCTGCACGCAAAGCCCTGCAAACGATGGACCCGAACTTGCCGCTGATAGAGCCGATAACGCAGCGTGCACAGTATGAGACGACGATTTCGCGGCAACTGCTGTTTGCGCGGCTGTCTGAATTTTTCGGGTTGCTGGCTGTCCTTCTGATTGCCACGGGGCTGTATGGCACGCTGGCGTATCGCATTAATAATCGAACGGTGGAAATTGGCGTGCGCATGGCTGTGGGCGCGCAGCGCGGGCAGGTGGTCTGGATGGTGCTGCGCGAAAGCCTGCTGTTGACGGCCAGCGGTATTATGCTCGGTATTCCGCTGGCAGCTCTGGTGGCGAGGGCGCTTGCCGCTTCGCTCTATGGAGTTAAGCCCCTGGATGCGTTGACATACGCGCTTGCTGTACTCGGTGTAGCCTTTGTTGCCTTATTGGCCAGCGCGATTCCAGCACAACGCGCCGCAAATGTTGATCCGCTCAAGGCACTGCGGGCTGAGTAACAACCTATTTTCAAGGGAGACAGGATGCACACATTATCGAATGACTTGCGTTATGCGTTGCGGCAGCTTCGCAAAACTCCCGGATTCACCATAGTATGCGTGCTCACTCTTGCCCTCGGCATCGGCGCGAATACAGCCGTCTTCAGCATCATGAATGCAGTATTGCTGAGATCGTTGCCGGTCGCAGATCCTGACCGCGTCGTGTATCTGAACACCTCTGGAGCACCGCACAAGGGCAGCAATACCGGCGACTGGACTACCTCCTTTTCCTATCCCGTCTACGACACGCTACGCCAGCAGAAGACAACGCTATCCCAGGTAATCGCCAGCGTTCCGCTTGCTATACCAAAGGTCGCAGTGCGCATTGGCAGTGTGCCGGAAGAAGCCGAAGGCGATATGGTCAGCGGCAACTACTTCAGCGGACTCGGCGTGAAGCTTGCTCGAGGCAATGGCTTCACCTCAGAGGATGAAGCGAAACATTCTTCCATCGCGGTTATCAGCTACAACTACTGGACACGGCGCTTTGCCCGCAATCCCGACATTCTCGGCCAGACGCTCTTTGTCAAAGGAGTACCCTTCACGATCAGTGGCATCACCGCTGAGGGTTTTGAAGGCACCGATCCTGGCGACTCCATCGACTTCTGGATTCCGATGCAGACTCGCCCGGAAATCACTCCCTGGGGCAATGTGTTCAAAGAAAGCTCCTACATGGAGCGCCCGAACTGGTGGTTTATTCGCCTAATCGGAAGACTTGCACCGGGAGTTTCCAAGTCACAGGCAATTGCCCAACTGCAACCGATCTTTCAACGGGCAGCGTACATCGGCATCGGCAATCCCGAGGCTGGAGAAAAACCACCGGTCCTCAGTTTTCAGGATTCAAAAAGCTTCCCCGGCTATGAAGAAGGCTATGGAAAACCTCTCAAAACTCTCATGGCCATGGTCTGCCTTGTGCTTCTGATTGCCCTGAGCAATGTCGTCATGCTTCTCATGGCGCGCAATGCGACCCGCCAGCGGGAATTCAGCTTGCGGCTTGCGCTCGGCGCTGGTCGCAAAGAGCTCTTTCGTCAGCTGCTGGTAGAAAGTCTTCTGCTGGTCACGATGGGCGGGGTCATGGCATGGTTCTTCGCAGAAGCTGCCTCGCGCTCACTGGCTACATGGTCAAAGATTGAAACCAGCCTCGCTCCTGATAAGGCCGTGCTCCTTTTCACTTTGGGCATTCTTGTAAGCGCGGCTCTCGCCTTCGGATTAGCTCCCTTGCGCATAGCACTGGCAGGCGGCCCAGGGTTGGCGCTAAAAACGTCTGCCGCAACATCGAACACGGATGCCGGCAAAACGCGCACCGGCAGAGTCATCGTAGCGTTGCAGATGTCTTTATGCCTCGTGTTGCTGGTCGGCGGTGGATTGCTGATCCGTACCCTGCGTAACCTGCAGAATATTTCTCTGGGCTTTCCTACGGAAGGACTACTGGTCTTCGGTGTTAATCCGCAGACAGTGCAATCCACGCCCGATAAGGTCCTCTTTTATCATCAACTGACCGACAAACTGCGCGTGTTGCCTGGAGTTGAGTCTGTCACCCTCATGGAAGAACGCATCGGTTCCGGCTGGTCCAATAACAGCTCCTTGCTCGTAGATGGACACAAGCCGCCAAATTCTGATGGCGATAACGGCATAGTCAGAAACAATGTGGTCGGTCCTGATTTCTTTCACACGCTGGGTGTGCCGATTATGGCCGGACGCGAATTCACAGCGATGGATACAGCCAACGCCCCGCATGTTGCTGTCATCAATGAGCTGCTGGCGAAGCGCTTCCTGCCCGGAATGAATCCTCTCGGCCACACCTTGGGTAGCAAGGATCCCAAAGAACAGTACACGATTGTCGGCGTCGTCAAGGATCACAAATATCGAAGCATCGATGAGGCTCCGATCCCGATGGCCTGGATAATGTATGAGCAAATCCCCCAGGTGGGCGAAATGCACTTTGAGTTGCGCGTGCACGGCGAACCGCTGGCCATCTTGCCCGACGTTCGCAAAGCTGTGCAGCAAATGGACCCCAATCTGCCTTTGCTGAAGCCGATGACGCAGCGCGCGCAATATGAAGAAACCATATCCAGCCAGTTGCTCTTTGCCCGTCTTGCCGGATTTTTCGGCCTGCTGGCCATCGTCCTCGTTGCAACCGGACTTTATGGAACGCTGGCGTATCGCGTCAACAACCGCATCGTTGAAATCGGCGTACGCATGGCAGTAGGTGCACAGCGTGGACAGGTAATCTGGCTGGTGCTGCGCGAAAGCCTGCTCCTTACCGCAGTCGGCATTGCTGTTGGCGTCCCTCTGGCCATTCTCGTAGCTAGAGCTTTGACCTCGGCTCTCTACGGAGTAAAGCCATACGACACCGTGAGCTTCGTCACCGCTGCTATCGGAGTAGCTCTGGTTGCACTGGTTTCCAGCCTGATTCCGGCACGACGAGCAGCTAACGTTGACCCACTCAAAGCCCTCCGCTCCGAATAGTCCCCAGACAAGCTGCTGTGCATGATCCCCATGCACAGCGGCGAATGATAGAGTAATCTCCATCTACTAATTCGCTTTATTGAAGGATTTACTCGCGTGAACTTTCTGGGAATGGACGTGGGAACCGGGGGCACCCGGGCAGTTTTGATCGATGAAAATGGGCAGGTAATCGCCTCAGCATCCTGCGAGCACGCTCCGTTTCGAAGCCCTCATCCGGGATGGGCAGAGCAGGACCCCGACGACTGGTGGCGAGCCGCACAAGTTGCCATCCGCGAAGTGCTGGCTACTAGCGGAGTCAAATCATCCGAGATTGGCGCTATCGGACTTACCGGCCAGATGCACGGCGCGGTTATGCTCGATGCCGACGGCAAAGTTCTGCGTCCTTCGCTGATCTGGTGCGACCAACGTACTGGACCACAATGCGACTGGCTGCATGAAAAAATCGGACGCGAGCGCCTGATCGAGCTGACCTGCAATCCAGCACTCCCAAATTTCACCCTCACCAAGCTTTTATGGGTTCGCGAGCATGAACCCGAGATCTTTGCTCGCATCGCGCATATTCTCTGCCCCAAAGACTACGTCCGCTACAAGCTGACCGGGACCTATGCCATCGATGTGCAGGAAGCCTCCGGCACATTGCTGCTCGATGTCACGCACCGCCGCTGGTCCTCAGAAGTGGCAAAGGTGGCGGGCATTGACGAAGCATGGCTGCCGCAGCTCTTTGAATCGCCTGAAGTCTGCGCGCATATTTCCGCCGAAGCCGCTTCTTTGACCGGGCTGACCGCTGGTCTGCCGGTAGTCGCAGGAGCAGGTGACCAGGGCGCAGGCGCAGTCGGCATGGGCATTCTGCAACCCGGATCTGTGTCCGCCACCATCGGAACCTCCGGCGTGGTCTTTGCTGCAACCGCTGCTCCCATAAAAGACCCGCAGGGACGCCTTCACACCTTCTGCCACGCTGTTCCCGGGCGCTGGCATGTCATGGGCGTGACCCAGGCTGCCGGACTTTCCCTCCGCTGGCTGCGTGATATCGTCGCTCCCAATGCCGGCTACGACACACTCACCGCAGAAGCTGCAAAAATCCCTGCAGGCAGCGAAGGCCTTTTATGGGCGCCGTATCTGCTTGGCGAGCGCACACCGCATCTCGATTCACAAGCAACAGCCGCCTTCTACGGAATTACCGCCTCGCACACGCGCGGCCACCTTACGCGAGCCGTGCTGGAAGGCATAGCTTATTCGTTGAAAGATACCTTTACGCTCTTCGCCGAGCTTGGAATCCCGGTAAAAGGGGTGCGGCTGGGCGGCGGGGGCGCGCGCGGCCCGCTGTGGCGTTCGATTCAAGCCGGCATTTATGGCTATCCTTCCGACGTGCTGGTTGCCGAAGAAGGAGCTGCTTTCGGCGCTGCCCTGTTGGCAGGCGTCGGCGCAGGGGCATGGGCAGATACCGATGCAGCATGCGCAACTGCGATTCGCGTCGCCGAGCAGATCGCGCCGGTGCAAGCGGATACACAAGCCTATGCCGATGGATATAAGGTCTACAGGCGGCTTTATCCAGCGCTGAAAGCGGTGCGGGAAGGAGCATAGCTTGCTTCCCCGCTTCCTTTCCAGTTGAACATTTCCCCATAAGCATCTACAAAAACATGTATGCCCAAGCGTAAGTCCCCGGCGAAGGAATCAAAAAACGAGTTCCTTCCCGGCAGGCCCATCAGTCTGAAAACCCTCGGCGATTATCTGGACCTTTCGCCTGCCACGATTTCACTCGTACTCAACAATGCTCCCGGCGTTCGATCCATTCCCCAGGAAACGCGGGACCGCGTGATGGCCGCGGCCAAAAAATTTGATTACCGGCCCAGCTTCTACGCCCGTTCACTGCGCCGGAAGCAAAGCTTCTCCGTCGGCGTGCTGGTGCCCGAATTGAGCGACGGGTATTCGGTGCTGGTAATGGATGGCATTGAAGAAGTGCTTCTGGAAGAAGGCTATTTTTATCTGACAGCCAGCCATCGGCGCAAAGCCGATCTGATCGAGGAATATCCTCGCCTCCTTATGGATCGCTCGGTCGAAGGCTTTATCGCTATCGATACCGCTTTGCAGCATAGTCTTCCGCTGCCGGTAGTCGCCGTAGCCGGACACAGAAAAATCGAAGGGGTCACCAGCATCACGCTCGACCATAAGCGTGCGGCGGAGCTGGCATTACACCATCTGTATCAATTGGGGCATCGGCAGATTGCCTTTATGCGCGGCCAGCCCTTCAGCTCGGATTCCGAAGATCGCTGGAAGAGCCTGATGGCAACATCCAAAAAGCTCGGCATTGAAATTCATCCTGAGCTGACAGTTCAGCTTGCCGTCAATATTTCCTCGCCCGAGCTCGGCTATCCCGTAGTGCAGCAGCTGTTGGCGCAGAATCGGCCATTCACCGCACTTGTCTCCTTCAACGATATCGCTGCCATTGGAGCGATTCGCGCATTCCGGGATTACGGCCTGCGCGTTCCGGAGGATGTATCCATCGTAGGATTCGACGATATACAAGGGGCTGCGTATCACAACCCCAGCCTGACAACGATTCGCCAGCCTCTACACAGCATGGGCACGCATGCAGCCCGCATTCTTCTGCAGCGGATTCGCGGGAAAGAACATCCGGAACATGTTGCCATCGTTCCGGAATTAATTATCCGAGAATCTACCTGCCCCCCAATCCAGAAACGGGGAACACGCAAGCGCTAAAGCGTATACTCGTTTCGCGACCCTATAACGACAGGACCATTATGAAGCTCTCTTCCGCTTTTCTTTGCGCTGTGTTGTTCCTTACCTTATCTCCAGCTTTTGGCCAGAGCTCCGCGCCAACGATTCTCCATCCAGCCGATATCGCAAAAATATTGCCGGATGCAGTATTCTTCCGTGGACAATCCGCCGCCGTACAGAGGCGCAATTCTGCCGGCCTCCACTTTTCCGATGACATGTACA
Organism: Alloacidobacterium sp.; assembly: GCA_035547425.1. Classification (GTDB taxonomy): domain Bacteria; phylum Acidobacteriota; class Terriglobia; order Terriglobales; family Acidobacteriaceae; genus Alloacidobacterium. The sequence continues at coordinate 58,669 of DASZUU010000046.1, forward strand.
TGCTGACCGCTCTGGTTGACACGTCGGGCTATTCCACAGGCGTTCAGCAGAAGTACCAGGCATATTTCATCACCGAGGTTCCGCTCGATTTCAGCGGGACGACTCTCAAGCCGGGAGCTTACGGCGTAGGCATCGTAAACAATCGTTTTCTCGTTATGGACATCGGAGCGCATGATCTTTTTACCGTTGCGGCAGCACATGATGCCGAGCTGAAGCGGCCAACGCCCCTGCAACTCATAGCTGACGGAAATGGCTACCGACTTTACTTCGGTCGCGACTACGTTTCCTTCGCTCAGGCAAAATAAGAAAGAGTATCAGCGAATTTCTCATGAAGAAAAACATCACACTCGAACTCTGTCTCGAATCTGTGGATTCTGTCATCGCTGCCGATCGCGGCGGCGCCCAGCGCGTCGAGCTTTGCGCCAATCTTTTGGAAGGCGGCACCACTCCGAGCGCAGGAGCAATCCGCGCGGCGCGACAAAATACCAAGATCGACATCAATGTCATGATCCGTCCTCGCGGCGGCGACTTCCTCTATACCGATGCCGAATTCCTATCCATGCAGCACGACATCCGCATAGCCAAGGAACTCGGCGCAGACGGTATTGTGCTCGGGTTGCTTCGCTCCGATGGAACGGTCGACGTGGAACGCACGCGGCAGCTTGTTGAACTCGCAAACCCACTCCCAGTGACTTTTCACCGCGCAATCGATGTATCGCGCGACTTGCTGGAAGCGCTGGAAGCTGTCATTTCCACCGGCGCAACGAGAGTGCTTACCTCCGGCGGTCAGCCTTCGGTTGTCGATGGTGCGGACTTGGTGGCAAAGATGGTGGAAGCGGCGAATGACCGCATCATCGTCATGCCCGGTTGCGGGATTACACCCGAGAACGTGCTCTCTATTTTAGAAACAACGGGCGCCGATGAAGTGCATATCGCGCTGGAAGAAGAACTAAAGAGCGGCATGCAATTCCGCAAAGCTGAAATTCCGATGGGCGGAGTAGCAGGGCGCGAATATATTCGCTTCGTCACTCCGGAAGAAGCTGTGCGCAATGTCGTATCTATACTGAACCGCTGACAATTACGCCTCGGCACTCTCCAAACCCAATGCGCGGATAACCCTCACGCCGGCAATATCCGCGCAGCACGACTTCATCGCCATCTTCCAGAAATTTTCGCGCTTCTCCGGTCGGCAGGGTAAACGGCTCTGCTCCGCGTCTCGTCATCTCCAATAAACAGCCGGCTGATTCTTTCGTGGGCCCTGACACTGTGCCACTCGCCAGCAGATCGCCGGGACGCAAATTACATCCATTGCTCGCGTGATGCGCTAACATTTGTAACAGTGTCCAGTACAAATCACGGGCATTGCTCCTGCCGAGGCACACAGCAGCTCGTTTTTCCTCTCGCATGCGCCGCGATGCAAGCCACACTTCGAGCGTCATATCGATGCCGCCGCGTTCGCGGTTCTCCGCTGAGTCCAGATAGGATAATGGCTGCGGATCTCCAGGATCGCGCGCAAAAGCTTTGACACGAAATGGTTCAAGCGCTTCCATTGTCACCACCCACGGGGAAATCGTCGTAGCGAAATTCTTCGCAAGAAACGGCCCGAGCGGCTGATATTCCCAGGACTGTACATCGCGTGCGGACCAGTCGTTGAGCAGGCAAAGCCCGAAGATGTGCTTTTCCGCATCCCCAATAGGAATTGCCGTACCGAGTGGATTGCCTTCCCCGACAAAAAATCCGATCTCCATCTCATAGTCAAGTAAACGGCTTGGTTTGAAGTCCGGCTGCTGGGCATCGACAGCTTTTGTCTGGCCATGTGGTCGTTTTATTTCCGCACCACTGACGACAATGGAAGACGCGCGACCGTGATAGCCAATCGGAACATATTTGTAATTAGGGAGCAGCGGGTTATCGGGGCGGAATAGCTTGCCTACATTTGTCGCGTGATAGATCGAAGCATAAAAATCTGTGTAATCACCGATCGTTGCAGGCAAATGCATGGTGACTTCGCCTGCAGAATAGAGAAGCCGCTCCACCTGGCTTTGGATATTTGCAGGCGCCGCCAGGCGAAGCAGGCTCATCAAAAATGCGCGCAGCTCAGAACCGGCTCCTCTTCCCAGAGACATCAACCTGTTCAACACCGGCTGCGTACATGCATGCTGTATTCCCGGGCTTAAATCACGCAGCAAGCCTTTCTCGGCGCATGCGCGAAGATCCAGCACCTGGTCGCCAATCGCCACCCCGATCCGCGCATCCAGGCTATGCGTAGAAAACACTCCGAAGGGCAAATTCAGCAGAGGGAAATCGGTGCAGTCATCATTGGCAGATTCAACCCAGCTTCTCTCCATGCTTTAAAGCCAACCCAATGCTTTTAGATACTGAATCGGCTCAACAAACGAGCAGGAACCAAAGCTGATCGCAAAGTTGTCTCGCACATCCCGAATCTGTTTCGTAGATATTTCTATATTCCGCCACCGAAGCGCGTCTTTGCCCCATTGGAAGACATCCGGTTTGGTCTCGAGCAGAACATCGACAATATCTTTCAGCGGCGCACCTTTATATGCAACTGTAGCGGCTACAAATACATTGATAAAACCATGCATCATTGCAGACTGGCTGCCTTCCTCATAGGTAAGCTTTTGTTCCGACCGGATGGGATGATGCAATCCCGCCGTCGCCTTGCATGCAATCTGAGACTGCGCGCAGCATTCAAGAAATTGCGCTACCCTCTCTATCGAGGGAATAGCTCCTTCTGTAACTCCGCCGGTACGTATTTTTGCCCGAGCGTCATATTTTTTCAGGACAGGAAGTATTTCTTCACACTGTTCGGGCGCAAACTCCACATAAGCAATCATGCCCTTCGGAACGGATTTCAGCTTCTGTTGTGCGTCCTCTGCATTCGCCGCCTGATATTCAATCGCATCAAGGTAAGCAGCGCCTTCACTGAACTTTGAAATTCGCTCCGCATCCTCGGCGCTGTCGCTGGATGCAAGCACATTCAACAACCACGGCGCAGCTGTTTCATCGCAACACACCTCATAGAAGGCGGCAGTAAATTCCGTTAACCGCTGCACCGGCAAAATGAATCGGCCAAGCATCTCGCTATTTTCGCCATTGCGATACTCTGCATAATGGCTCACAGCCGTTTTCATATCGAGAGATGCAGGCGGAAATAGCCCCGCATAGTCAATCAGACCGTGCAGAAGTGTCTCGATCGCTGTCATTTTTCCTTACTCGCATTGAAGTGTTTCTTCAATCCCTGCCAGCACTCGTAATATTCGTGCTGCAAAATCCTGGCTTCGAGGGCGAACTTAGTCGGACGCACAGCCAATTGCGTTTCAAACATAAAGGCCAGCGTATTGGCAAGGTATTGTGGCTTCAGCTCCGCAGCGCTCGCGCGCTCATATGTCTCGGCATCCGGCCCATGCCCGGACATGCAATTGTGCAGGCTGGCTCCGCCCGGCACAAAGCCTTCTGCCTTCGCATCGTATTGGCCGAAGATCAGTCCCATAAATTCGTTCATCATGTTGCGATGGAACCATGGCGGACGGAAGGTATGTTCTGCCACCATCCAGCGAGGAGGAAAGATGGCAAAGTCCACGTTCGCAGTGCCGGGAATCGTGCTTGGCGCAGTCAATACTGTATAGATCGATGGATCCGGATGGTCGAAGGAAACCGTATTAATGCAGTTGAAATTTTTCAGATCATATTTATACGGCGCATAATTCCCATGCCATGCCACCACATTCAGCGGTGAATGATCGATCTCAGCTATCCACAAATTCCCTAAGAACTTGCTGACAATCTCAAAGCTGCCCTCGCGATCCTCAAATGCAGCTACCGGATAAAGAAAATCACGCGCATTGGCCAGCCCATTTGCGCCGATAGGCCCAAGTTCCGGCAAGCGGAATTGTTGACCATAATTTTCACAAATGTATCCGCGCGCAGCTTTCTCTTTCAAAACAACGCGAAACTTCAGCCCGCGCGGCAAGACACAGATTTCGCCCGGAGCCGCATCCAGTATTCCCAGTTCCGTATGCAGATGTAACGCGCCCTCTTGCGGCACCAGCAGTAATTCACCATCGGCATTGTAGAAGAACCGGTCCTCCATCGATTTATTGGCGGTGTACCAGTGAATCGCCACTCCGGTCTGCATCGCCGGGTCGCCATTTCCGCCAATGGTAATGATGCCGTCGATAAAATCTGCGGGTTCGGAGGGAACAGGGATGGGATCCCAGCGAAGCTGATTTGGCGGTGTCGGAACTTCGGTAAATGGACCGCTGCGGATAAGTTTCGACGGGTACTCCTTATAAGGCTTATGCGTAACGGAAGGCTTGATGCGATACGTCCAGGTGCGACGGTTTATGTGCCGCGGCGAGGTGAACGATGTTCCGCTGAACTGTTCCGTGTAAAGGCCGAGAGGATGTTTCTGCGGCGCGTTTTGTCCCTGTGGCAATCCGCCTGTCACCGCCTCGGAGGCGAATTCATTGGCAAAGCCTGATTGATGCTTCAATGCTGCAGCGGACATCTGCTCTCCTTCTGCACAGCAAAAATCGAAACTCTATAACCTATCTGCTGGCGCATTGGTTTGGCAAACTCTTCGGCATTTTTGCCGCAACTAAACTATTTCCATGCATGATTCTGAGCAGGCAAGGCGGGCGCTTGGCCATGTTTTTATCGCGCCGCCTGATCCGGCGTGGCCGGAATATTTTTCGCAGGAACGCGAACGGCTGCGCGCCTTTCTTGGCAGCATAGCGAACGAGCTTCAGCATTATGGGAGCACCGCTGTTCCGGGGTTGCGGGCGAAACCCGTCATCGACATGATGGCGCCCGTGGCTTCTCTCAAGGATGCGGACGAGTTTGCGGAGCATCTTGCCGACGCCGGCTATCGCAAGATAGATGCAGGCTTTTTCAAACGGCGCTTCTTCCGCAGAAAATTGGAGAGCATGGATCTCGCCTATCACCTGCATCTGGTAGTTGCACCGGATTGGCCGATTAAGAATGAATTATTGCTGCGCGACTGGCTGATGCAGCACCCGGATATCGCTCGCAAATACGAGACGCTGAAGATGGAATTGGCATCCACTTACGGCAACGATATGCCTCGCTATACCGATGGAAAAACTTCCTTCCTGCGGAACATAGTAAACGAGGCACGTCTCAGCCGCGGCCTTCCCATCGAGCACGATTGGAACGAGTAGACCAGGCAGAAGCTTCTCGGAGAAAAAAGCCCTCTACACGTTGAATTTGAAGAAAAGGATATCGCCGTCGCGGACGACATATTCCTTGCCTTCAGAGCGGTAGAGGCCTTTTTCTTTCACCGCCTGTTCGCTGCCGAGAGCGAAAAGATCGTCGCAGTGGTAGGCTTCGGCGCGGATGAAGCCACGCTCGAAGTCGGAGTGGATCACGCCTGCGGCCCCGGGAGCTTTGGTGCCGCGATGAATGGTCCAGGCGCGAACTTCCTGCACCCCGGCGGTGAAGTACGTGATGAGGTTGAGCAGGCGATAGGCGCTGCGGATGAGGCGGTTGAGGCCCGGCTCGGTAAAGCCCATTTCGGCCAGAAACTCGGCACGCTCGGAAGGATCGAGGAGGGCGATCTCAGCCTCCATGGCTCCGCAGATGCGGACGACCTGGCTGTTTTCTTCAGCGGCGCGTTTTTCAACGGCTGCCACCCATTCATTGCCATCCTGCAAACCGGCCTCGTCCACGTTGGCGATGTAGAGCATGGGCTTTGCGGTGATGAGGTGCAGATCGCGAGCGGCAACGGCCTCTTCGTCCGTGAGATCGACGGTACGGGCAGGCTTGCCTGCCTGTACAGCTTCGAGCAGCTTGGCAAGGCCGCAAGCTTCGGCTTTGACTTTAGAATCGCTGGTATTCCGGGCCAGCTTTTCAACCTTGGCGTAACGCTTCTCGATGGTATCGAGGTCGGCTAGAAGCAGCTCGGTGTTGATCACGTCGATGTCGCTGAGCGGATTGACGGCTCCGGCGACGTGGATGACGTTGGGATCATCGAAGCAGCGGACGACGTGCGCCACGGCGTCGGTATTGCGGATGTGTCCGAGGAACTGGTTGCCGAGCCCTTCCCCCTTGCTGGCACCGGCGACCAGGCCAGCGATATCGACGAACTCCATAGTGGTGGGAACGATGCGATTGGGGTGGACGATGGCGGCGATCTTATCGAGGCGCTCGTCGGGAACGGTGACTACGCCGACGTTGGGATCGATGGTGCAGAAAGGATAGTTGGCTGCCTGCGCTTTGGCTGAGGTGAGCGCATTGAAGATGGTGCTTTTTCCCACGTTGGGCAGGCCAACGATCCCGCAATTGAGAGGCATTTTTGTTTCTTTCCTTTTCCTAATCCCATGCCTCGCAGAGACATGGGCAGCCATGTTTAGGCTGATCTTATGCTAATTGTTTTACTGGCCGTTCTTCTGGAAGAGCGGCTTGAATTCGATTTCTACGCCGTCTTCAAGGGACCGGACGCTCACGTTTTCGAGCGATTGCACGATCCAGTCGGCAGCAGTGAGGCTTTCAACCGTGTGTGAGAAGAGCGTGGCCAACACTTTGCATCCGGCAGCATGTCCGGCGATTGCGCCTGAACTCGAATCCTCGATTACGAGGCAATCCTCCGGCTTCAGTCCCAGCAACGCTGCGCCCTTGAGATACGGCTCAGGATTGGGCTTGCCTAGCTCGACCATATCGGCGGAGATGAAGCGTTCGGGAACGGTAAAACCCGCATATTCGAGACGAACACGGGCCAGTTTTTCAGTTGCCGAGGTTACGATGGTCCAATACTTCTGCGGAAGCCCTGCAAGGATACGCTTCACTCCGGGAAGTATCTGAATATCTTCCTTGTCGGCAATCTCGATTTCCTCGATCAGCTTCAGCTCTTCGACATCGTTGAGGTCGGGGCGCAGGCGGCGCACCGTATCGATGGCACGCTGGCCGTGGGCAGTCTTGATGGCAAGAGCAGCATCGACACCTCGCATTTCGCCCCATTTGGCCCAGCTGCGCTCGACCGAGCCGAGGGAGCTGACGAGCACTCCGTCCATGTCGAAGAGAATTCCGCGAACTAAGATCTTCATCTTATTTAAGAGTAGCAGTTTTGCAGCATGTTATCTATCATTGGTATATACCACATGAGAGGAGGCATCGATGTCGCAGACAGCTAAATTATTTCGGAATGGCCGCAGTCAGGCTGTGCGGCTCCCGGCCGAGTTTCGATTCGAGGGAAAAGAAGTTTATATCCGGCGCGATGCGGCAACCGGGGATGTTATTCTCTCGCGAACGCCGGGAAGTAAAACCACTTTTGAAGACTGGCTTGAACTGGGCGATCACTTGCGAGCGGAAGCTCCGGAAGAATTTCAAGGCTTTATGGAGGATCGGCGACAAGAGCCCCCGCAGGAGCGCGAATTCTTCCAATGATGCGCTATTTATTGGATACAAATGCGGTCAGCCATGCAATTCGAGGCACGTTTCCCCGCTTCCGTGAACGCTTTCAGTCTATTTATCTCGATGAAGTTGCTGTGTCGGTGGTGACAGAGGCGGAATTGCTGTTTGGGCTGGCCAGACGGCCCTCAGCACATGAGCTTGCCCATGCGGTGCATGAGCTTTTGAGCAGAATCACCATTCTGCCTTGGACTTCTGGAGCGGCAAAAGCCTATGCCGATTTGCGGTTTGCACTGGAAGTCAAAGGGCAACCCATGGGCGCGATGGATATGATGATTGCCGCCCAGGCATTGGCTGAGGACTTTGTGCTGGTAACCAACGATGCAGCATTTCAGCGAATCGAGCGCCTGAAAGTAGAAGACTGGACCCGCTAGATGACCTTTTTCTGCGCGAAAAAATAACAGGTGTGCCGCTCAAATTCAAAGGGCACGGCTTGAGACCGTGCCCTTCGACGATGGCTCTTATACAACTACGCCAGCTTGGCGAAGAATTCCTTCATGCGCTTTAGACCTTCTTCTACATCATCGTGTGAGACGGCATAGGAGAGGCGAATGTGCTGGCTAGTGCCGAAGGCTTCGCCGGGAACGGTGACCACGTGCGCCTCATGCAACAGGCGGCCTGCCAGCTCAATGGCTGTCTGTGCGCCGGGCTTGCCGAGATAAGCGGAGATGTTCGGGTAGACATAGAACGCGCCTTCCGGCTTGGTGCAGGTGATGCCGGGAATTTCAGCAAGACGTGCCAGGATGCGGTCGCGCAGCTTGAGATAATCGGCGCGCATCTCGGCAACGCATTCCTGCGAGCTGCTGAGAGCGGTGATGGATGCTTTCTGCACGAAATGCGTGGGCGATGAGGTGGACTGGCTCTGAAGCTTGCTCATGGCCGCAATGATGGGCTTGGGGCCGAGGGCAAAGCCGGCGCGCCACCCGGTCATGGCATAGGTCTTCGAGAGCGAGCCGAGGACGATGACATGCTTCTTGGCTTCCGTGAAGGAACCGCCGCTGACCAGCGCTCCGGTGTACTGCAGGTAGACATAGCATTCATCGAGCAACAGGTAGATGCCGCGCTCGTGCGCCAGCTTGACGATGCGCTCGAGGTCGGCGGGCGAAACGACGGAGCCTGCCGGGTTCGAAGGCGAGTTGAGAATAATGACCTTGGTGCGCGGCGTGATGGCCTTTTCGATGGCATCGGCGGTGATGCGGAAATTTTCAGCTTCGTCGGTTTCAAGGAAGACGACCTTGCCGCCCGCGTACTGGATGATGTCCTTGAACGAGACCCAGAAAGGGACGGGCAGGATAACTTCATCGCTGTGATCGACGAGCACCTGGATGGCATTGAAGAGCGCAAGCTTACCGCCGGTGGTGAAGACGGCTTCTTCCGGCGTGTAGTTGGAATTAAAGTCGCACGCGTGGCGCTCGACGATGGCTTTGCGCAGCTCAGGAATGCCGGAAACCATGGTGTACCGGGTGAAATTCTTATCGATGGCATCGATGGCCGCGTCCTTGATGTGGCGCGGGGTGGCGAAGTGCGGCTCGCCTGCTCCGAAGTCGACCAGCTTCGCGCCCTGTGCGCGCAGCTTGGCGGCTTCCGCGGTCACGGCCATGGTGGCAGAGACCTCAATGCGTCCGATGCGATCGGCAAAGACCTTGGTGGGTGCCGGGGTGGTTGTCGTAGCGCTCATGTTTCTATTTTTTCAGATTTTTAGAGAACGCGGGAAACAAAGGCGAGATTTGGTGAGATTTAGTCTGAACTAAAGAATATCCACCTATTCTCTTTTTCTCTTTATCTGGATCACCACTCCCGAGAGTGCCAACGGCTGTTCCGGATTCTTCGTAACTTTCCATTGCACATCCGTTACCTGGTACTCTCCGGATTCGAACAGCAGAGTTTCTCCGATTGAAGGCACGCGCGATGACCATTCCAATGGTGTTTTCGCGTCCTCACCTTCGACCAGAAGCGCGGCTTGAAAACCGAATGAAATACTTTTACGAAACGGCGTTCGCACGCTGGAGCCCGACGTAATGACGGAAGAGATTTGCTTTTGGCCTTCCTTTGCCAGCGTAGAACGAACTTTATTGATATCGACGCCATAATTTTCGAGCATTTTTTTGACGCTGGATTCGGATTCGAGCAGAAGCGCAAGAAACAGATGCTCGGTGCCAATGTTCGGATTGTTCATGCGCTGTGCTTCTTCCGCGGCATAGCCCAGCACGCGCCCGGCGGCATTGGTTAAGGGCAGATCAACAGCTGTTGATGTTTTTGGCCCCGTATAGACTCTCTTTGCCACTTCTTCACGCAACGTGGTCTGCCAGTCTCCCTCGCCGAGCCAGCGTGTCACTATATAAGGCTCTTCACGCAGCAGTCCTAACAACAAGAACTCCGGGCCGATCTCCGGATTCCCGAATTCGCTTGCTTCGTAACGAGCAAAAAAGATGACTCGGCGCGCCTTCTCTGTGTATCGCTCGAACATGACCTTGCCGCCTCCGGCTGGCTCTGGTACACCAGAACCAGCATAGCTGAGCAGCATGGAGGGACGCTGTAGAAATTCCCGAGGCGCCGGTTGGCCTTCGGACGATATTTTGCATCTCAACTGAAACTCTTCCGGTAAAAAAATTCTGGAATAAGGCTGGCTGCTTCTATGACCCTCCTGCTGATCCAAATGTCTGTCGTTCTTGCCGTCACCCTTGTCTGCGGGTGGCTGGCGCGCAAGCTTGGGCAGTCGCGCGTGATCGGCGAAATTATTGGCGGCATCCTGCTTGGGCCTTCGGGCCTGGGACGCTTTTCCCCGTCCGGCTCGGCTGCGCTGTTTCCTCCTGCTTCCCTGCACTTGCTGGAGATGCTTTCGACCGTCGGATTGATCCTGTATCTGTTTCTCATCGGAATGGAACTGGATTACAAGCACCTGGCGACCGAAAAAAAGACAGCGATTTTTGCCAGCGGCACCAGCATTTTGATTCCGTTTATTACCGGAGCCTTGCTGGCGCATTCGCTGCGGATTCGCTTTGCGCCGCATGGAATCGGAAGCATACCCTTTGTGCTTTTCCTCGGCATTTCCATGAGCATCACCGCATTTCCAGTGCTGGCCCGCATTTTGGAGGAGCGCAAGCTGCAGGGCACTCCCCTGGGAACGATCGCCATTTTGTGCGCCGCGGTGGATGACGTGGTGGCCTGGCTGCTGCTGGCCTTGGCATTAGCGCTGATTGGAAATGACGGCGGCTCGGCTTCCCTGCCCATTCGGCTGGCAGGTTTGGGTGGTTATCTGCTGCTGATGCTTGGGGTTGTGCGGCCACTGGCGGCGCGGGCCGTGCATATGCGAAGGAAACCTGAGCTGCCTCTGGGGCTGCTGGGAGCGGTGGTCGTAGGAACCCTGGCTTCGGCGGCGGCTACGGATTGGATTGGTATTCATCCGCTTTTTGGCGCATTTCTGGCCGGGGTCTGCTTCCCTCGCATTCCCCACTGGCAACATGCTATTCGCAACCAGCTGGACATGATTACGTCGGTTCTGCTGCTGCCGCTGTTTTTTGCGCTGACCGGGCTGCGCACGCGCCTCGATCTGCTGAATGACGCACGCATGTGGTGGTGGGCTGGAATTGTGCTGGTAGGCGCGGTCGCAGGCAAAATGGGCGGCGCGGTCCTGGCGGCGCGCTGGATGGGGCAATCCTGGCGTAGCGCCGCCGCTCTGGGCGCTCTTATGAATACGCGCGGACTGGTGGAGCTGGTGGTGCTGAATATCGCTTACAACGTGGGCGCATTTTCCCCAACGCTCTTCACCATGATGGTGGTGATGGCGCTGCTGACCACGATGAGCACCAATCCGATTCTGAACTGGCTGGGCGTAAAGGACGGAAGCGACGAAACCAAACCGGCAAAACCGCTGGAAACAACCGCTGCCTAGTGCTGGCCGTTGCTGGGAACCCGCACTTTCAACCTGTCGATGACAAATTGCGGGACTAATCCTTCGATCGACCCGCCGAGGGTAAAGACTTCTTTCACCAATCGCGAGCTGACGAAGGAATATTTGCCGTCGGGCATGAGGAAGATAGTTTCGAGATCGGGCGCGAGACGACGGTTCATGAGGGCCATCTGCAGCTCGTACTCGTAGTCGCTGATGGCGCGGATGCCGCGCATGACCGCCTGTGCGTGCTGTTCGCGGACGAAATCGACGAGCAGGCCATCGAAGGTGGCAACTGAGACGTTGGCGAATCCGGCAAGGGCTTCGGTGAGCATTTCTACGCGTTCTTCCACGTTGAAAAGCGGGTTTTTTGAGGAATTGCGGAGAATGGCGACGACAAGGTGGTCGAAGATTTTCGACCCGCGAGCGATCAGGTCAAGATGCCCGTTCGTCACCGGATCGAAGCTGCCGGGATAAATGGCTTTTACTGTATTCACGCCAAAGAGATTGTAGCAGCGGGACTCGCCATTCGGGCAGACGCGTCTTCGGGGCCACGCTCTATTTAAAAGAGCTTCCCATCCAATCCGGCAATGAAATGAATGCCTGGAATTGTCAGCTTATGCAGATGTTTATCGTTTGTAAGAAAAAGATCTGTTCCGGCACCTGCTGCTGTTGCCAAATGAATGGCATCCGGGGGAGCAATGCCGCCTTTTGCGCGAATCGAAGCGAAAACCTCTGCAGTGTTGGATAAAAAAGGCAGCACCTCTATCTCATTACTGCCGAATAATTGCTTGATCTCTTGTATAAGCTTGGTATCTCCACCTTTGATTGGTCCAGTAAGAGCTTCTCCAACAGTCAAGGTACTGGTAAGTAGGGTGTCTCCCCGCTGCAGCATTTTCTTGTAAATGTTCTCTACCTTTGGGGCATAAACAGGATGGTCTTCAAACAGATAAATGAAAAGCATCGTATCCCAATAGATACGGCTCATGCAGTTCTCCGTGAGTGCGGAGCTTCCTGAGCCTCCCAACTTTGACGCTCCTTGCGAAGAAAGGCTTCTCCGCCACCCAATTTCCTGAATACGTCTTTCCCGCTTCCTCGCAACGAAAGCAGCAGGTTGGCTTTTTGTGAAGACACTGCAGGAGCACCGGATTCGGGGCCAAGTCGATAGGTGAATACTGTAGTCGTGCTTAATCCCGACGGAGGGCCTTGCTTCTCTACCAACGTAAGCTGGTTCTGCTCCAAAAACCGTTTGGAGGCCAGAGCCTGACAAACCGAGGGTACGCGGTTGCTCCAGCGCAGAGCCTTATGCACATCGCCCGCCTTGATCCTCACTTCCAAGATGCCGCTCTTTCTGGCGGGTTCAATATAGGAGCGCTGCACGTATTGAATAACCTGATCGCTTTGCGTCACATGTCATCCTAACATACATATACTAGCATACATACATACATATTTAAAAAGAAAACGGCAGGCTCTAAGCCTGCCGTTTTTGCTATGTACCGACTTTACTGGCGACGGGATGGCCTTACGGCTTCCTGTGCGGCAGCGGCTCCATTGACCGGGACCGGCGGAATTTCTGCCGGGGCGGGAGCGCCGATCTTCAGCTTCTGGCGGAGCTCGGTGTTGATTTTCTCGAAGGTTTCGCGGTTGTCCTTCAGATAAGTGCGGACATTTTCGCGGCCCTGGCCAATGCGTTCGCCGGAATAGCTGTACCATGCGCCGGACTTCTCGACGATGTTGTTGTTCACGGCAAGATCGAGCACATCGCCTTCGCGAGAGATGCCTTCGCCATAGAGGATGTCGAACTCAGCCTCACGGAAAGGCGCAGCCACCTTGTTCTTGACGATCTTGACCTTGGTGCGCGCGCCGACGACGGTATCGCCTTCTTTTACGGCAGAAATGCGGCGGATGTCGATGCGAACTGAAGAATAAAATTTGAGGGCGCGGCCGCCTGTGGTCGTTTCCGGATTGCCGAACATGACGCCGATTTTCTCGCGTATCTGGTTGATAAAAATGAGGCAAGTGCGCGATTTCGAGACGGTTCCGGTAAGTTTGCGGAGCGCCTGCGACATGAGGCGCGCCTGCAGGCCGACATGGGAATCGCCCATTTCACCGTCGAGCTCGGCCTTAGGAACGAGCGCGGCAACTGAGTCGACAACCAGCACATCGATGGCTCCGGAGCGGACGAGGGCTTCGGTGATTTCCAGTGCCTGCTCGCCGTAATCCGGCTGTGAAACCAGCAGATTATCGACATCCACGCCCAGCTTTTTGGCGTAGACAGGATCGAGCGCGTGTTCAGCGTCGACGAAAGCGGCCATGCCGCCCGCCTTCTGCGCTTCAGCGATGATCTGGAGGGTGATCGTGGTTTTGCCCGAAGATTCCGGGCCGAAAATCTCCACTACACGGCCACGAGGCACGCCGCCCACTCCTAGGGCAGCATCGAAGGAAATAGACCCGGTGGAAATGGTCGAAATCGGCACAACGGCTTCTTTGCTGCCGAGGCGCATGATGGAGCCCTTGCCGAATTGTTTTTCGATCTGCGAAAGCGCCAAATCTATGGCGCGGGAACGGTCATCTGCCACGATACTTCTCCAATTCTGAGGCGCAAATTAGCGCCGAAATGCGTGCTTTTTCTTGATTAACTGTACGGATTTGAGGCGATTTTAACACTCGTTCTGCCAGAGGCGAAGAAAAATCAAAAACTATAGTAACGTGTTCCTCTCTCCCCCGTCTACCGCTCGGCAAAATGGCCGCTAACGATTCAACCAATCGTCACATTTGAGAACTATCTTGCAAGGTAACTTCTGGGTCAAAGGATACTTTGCCACGCACACTGTGCCGCCACCCCGTCATCTTCTATTTGTCCCGCTTCTGCTGGTTTATTTCACACTTTTTTTCGTATTGGCAGATAAATCTGCAACTGCACAACAACAGCCTGTGGAAGGTACGCAAACTACGTCTTCCGTTCTGGCGAATGCGCCTGACTATACTCCGCCGGACCGGGCGCCTACCGGGACAAACGGCGCGCCGGAAAACTCGAATGCTCCGCCCAAGCTCCGCCAGACTATAGAAGACCAGTCAGACGATCAGGCTAACCCCTCTTTTATTTCCAGGCACATGATCGCGGGCCGCTTCTGGATTTCAGGCCAGTCCAATTTCATTTTTCAAGCGCATGGACCATTCCATGCTCCCTATTCAGGACCTAACAGCTTTCATGCCTATGGAGAAGATGCTGTTTCCCGCACAATTACCCTGTATACGGGGATCAGGCTCTTTCGCTTTACCGAGGTCGTTGCCAGCGTGGATGAGGCGGGCGGCCACGGCATCAGCGATGGCCAGGGGGTAGCAGCATACAGCAATGCGGATGCTGTTGCTCCGGGCCTTAGCCGCTCTCTCTTCCTTTCCCGCGTTTTCTATAACCACATGGTTCCGCTTACGGCGGACCGCGTCAACGAAGACCCGAATCCGTTTGTACTATCCTCTTCCATTCCGCGGCGGCGACTGGAATTCACCGCCGGAAAGTTCAGCCTGCTGGATTTTTTCGACGTAAACGAGGTTGGCAGCGACAGCCACCTGCAGTTCACCAACATTGCCATCGGCAATACAGGGACCTATGAAAATGGCGCCGATGGGCACGGTGACACGGTTGCGGCGATGGTGAATTATCAGGGACCGAAGATTGGCTTTCGCTTTGCGGAGGCTCTATTGCCGAAGTTTTCTACGGGCAGCAACCTGGATTACGACATCCGGCACACGCACGCGGAAAACTTTCAGCTCGACTACACTGACTATGCGATGCAGGGCTATGCTACGCACCTGCGCGCTCTCCTGTTTGTGAACCACGCCAATCTGGGAAATTATCGAGAGGCTAATAACGCTTACCTGGAAGGCGTCGATGCGCAACCAGACGTGACGCTTCATCGCCATCGGGATACGCGGAAACCGGGCTTCGCGGCAAGCTTTGAGCAGGATTTGCCGCTTCATTTTCGTGTTTTCGCGCGTGCGGGTTGGAATGATGGAGCCTGGGAGTCATTCACTTTCAGTGAGATGAACAACACCCTCTCCTTTGGCGGCGACCTTTCGGGCGATTTCTGGCACCGGAAGGATGACCGCTTGGGAAGCGCCTTTGTCAACAGTGGGTTGGGAAGGGATCACCGCAGATATCTTGCGCTGGGAGGACTTGGTTTTATGCTGGGCGATGGCCGCCTGCATTATGGGCGGGAGAGCGTCAGCGAAACCTATTACACTGCTCACGTTGTCGGTGGCCTTTATATGGCAGCGCAGGTTTCCTTCATCAATAATCCTGGGTTCAATCGGGATCGGGGCCCAATTGTTGTGCCCGGCCTGCGGGCACATATCGATTTTTAAGGCTGTAGATTACCAGTGGTACTGGAGCGGATACGCAACTCGATATTGATTTACCGCTTTAACAAATCCACCGGCTCGTTTACATCGGTCACTCGGAAATACTCGGCCAGCGACGGATGCTGCTTTCTTACGGCTTCGTACATTTCCCAGGCTACGCGCCGGTAGGAGAAATGGCCTTGTGGCTGGGAGCGCAGCTCGGAGATGTAGAGGGCTTCGGCAAAGTCCATCTTGAAGAGGGAGCGCATGCGGGTGCCCAGCGGCAGTATGTAGTCGGCGGACGAGATTGCGTCGGGAGCAGCTTCGGCGACCAGTTTTGCGTGGGATTTATGGGCAGATTGCACGGCGGATTCGTATTCAGGCTGCAATCCGGCTTCAGCTACTCCCTCGGGAACGTCGTAACCGTGCGCGGTGGTGTAGCCCTGAATGATCTGTACGCAGCGGCGGTGACGGTGCATGTCGCGGAAGCCGCCGATGTCCATGAGGATGTCGAAGCGCAGGGCTTGTCCGGCGGAGAAGGCGCGCAGGAGCTCGTCGTGGCGTCCGCGATGGCGCGTGCCCAGGGCAATGATTTCCTGGATGCGGGCTTCGTCGAGGTCGGCGACGCGATCGCGGATCTGGCGGTAAGAATAATGACTGGCGCTGTAGAGCAGCGTGGCGGCGATTTCGGCTTCTAAAGACTCTTTGCGTTCGACCAAGTCTACGATTGGAGCGGGAGCGATAGTTTCGCCGCGCATCAGTTCGGCGACGGCTTGCGCTAATTCGCGACGAGTCTCGATTTCGTAGCTGTTGGGTGAGGCGTATTTCACCAGCGTGGGCGCCGTTTTCACTTCGCGGGTGAGCAGGGCTTCCGCTTTTGCGGCAAGAGCAGGAGCGGTAGCGGCGATTTCGCGCTGCAGGCTGGCCAGTTCTTCGGAGTGGACATTCCATGCAGGATCGGTGGCGGCAGCGCGCAGGCGTTCGCCCAGCTGGCGGATTTCCGCATAGGGGCTGGAGAGCAGGCGGGAAACCTGGGTTTCGAGCGTACGAGCGTTGACGATCTGCCCGAGCGAGGTATTGGTTGCCAAGGGAAGCAGGTAGCGGCCTACATCGAAGGCGCGCGCCTTGAGGGTGCGGTCGTAGCTTTCCTGCTTCATCTCTGCTGGTTTGGCGACCTGCTGCTTCAGCCGCTCGAACATGCTTTCCGTAAGCTCGTGATAGGCGGTAAAGAGGCTCTCGACAGATTCACGGTAAAGCCCGGCGGCAGGGTGATTTGCGCCGAAATCCGGCATATACCAACCGCTCTTCTTGAAATTCTGATACCTTGTAGACCGTTCCTGCCCATCCCAACGCCGCTCGTCGACGAGGGAGATGGCAGCCAGTAAGGACAGCCGCTCGATGGCAAAGGCGATATGGGCCAAATCGGCGATGGAGCGGTGGCCATACTGGAAATAGAATGTGTTGAGAAATTGTTCGGCGCGCTGGCTGCTGATTTCCCTGAGGGAATCCTTCATTGAAAGGGCCGAGCGCGAATATTTGGCCATGGCGTAGGCCAGCACTTCAGGGTCTGCGCCATGAACTGCAAAGACTTCTGTCTGGTTTTGAGGCTCAGCTGGAGTGACGGTGACGGGTTCAGCAACGGATTCAGGCATGGTGGCCACCAGAATACGGCATTTGCCTCTGGAAGAGGTGGCCGAAACTTTGGCCATGGATAGCGTGTTGCAATTACAAAGAGTTGCGGCACGACCGGTGTCGCAAAATCACTCTGACAACATGCGCGATATTCTTTCCGAAACCGGACACAGGCCCTGGCCGTTGCCCAAATCCGCCTGGACAATGACGCAGCGCTGGAACGATCTGCTGTTTGCGCACTGGCCGGTTCCGGCGGCAGAACTGGCGCATTTGCTGCCGCCGGGGCTGACAGTGGATACGTTTGACGGTTCTGCCTGGGTGGGAGTGGTTCCTTTCTGGATGGACCGCATCCGGCTGCGGGGAATGCCGCTGATTCCGGGGGCAAATCGCTTTCCTGAGCTGAATTTGCGGACATATGTAAGGGAGCGGCATTCAAATCTGGCCGGGGTGTACTTTTTTTCGCTGGATGCGGCGAATCCTGCGGCGGTTGCGGTGGCGCGAACCTTCTTCAAGCTGCCCTATTATTGGGCGCATATGAGCATCAAATCGGAGGATCAGAAGGAGTTTCATTACCAGAGCACGCGCCTGCTGACACTGGATCATGTTCGCTTCCGCGCAAAGTATAAGAGCCTGCAGCAGCCGAGCACCCGGGGCGGCATCGAATCGTTTCTTACGGAACGGTATTGCCTGTATACGGCGGACAAGCAGGGAACGTTGTATCGCGGAAATATTCATCACTTGCCATGGCCGCTGGAGATGGCGGAAGCGGATATCGAGATTAACGAGCTGCCGAAGGCGCATGGCATCAAATTGCCGGATACCAAGCCGCTGCTGCATTACTCGAGAGAGCTGGTGGTGTATATCTGGCAACTGGAATTGCTGCCGGGACTGGCAAAACATGCGGCGACCCAGGCAGTTCCAGTGGCGAAGCCTCTATAATTTTCGTTTGCGAATCCAGATAGAAAGTTGAGAACTGCGGTGTTGTCATTGGAAGGGAAAGTCGCGCTTGTAACAGGAGCCTCGCAGGGTATTGGACGGGCTTGCGCCCTTGCGCTGGGTCGCGCCGGAGCCAAGGTTGCCGTGGCGGCGCGCAACGAAGTGAAGCTGCAGGAAGTGGTAAACGAGATTGTAGGCAGGGGCGGCGATGCCCACCTGTTTACGCTGGATATCGCCAATGAGGAATCCATCAAGTCGACGGCAAAGGCTGTGGTGGAACATTTCGGCGCGGCGCATATTCTGGTGAACAATGCGGGGATCACGAAGGACACGCTGCTGCTGCGCATGAAGCGCGCGGACTGGGACGATGTGATCAACACCAACCTGACGGGCACGTTTTTGCTGACGCAGGCGCTGATCGGCTCGATGATGAAGGCGCGCTGGGGGCGGATCATCAATATTTCAAGCGTGGTCGGCGAGACGGGGCAGGCGGGGCAGGCGAACTATGCGGCCAGCAAGGCAGGGTTGATCGGCTTTACCAAATCGCTGGCGCGGGAGCTGGCTTCGCGCAATATCACGGCGAATGCGGTGGCTCCGGGATACATTGAAACGGCGATGACGGCTGTTCTGGATGAAAAGCAGCGCAATGCAATGCTGTCACAGATTCCACTGAGCCGCCCTGGAACAGATGAGGACATTGCCAATGCGGTTCGCTTTCTGGC
The DNA here is from genome assembly GCA_035547425.1 of Alloacidobacterium sp. Classification (GTDB taxonomy): domain Bacteria; phylum Acidobacteriota; class Terriglobia; order Terriglobales; family Acidobacteriaceae; genus Alloacidobacterium. Next base: position 77,638 of record DASZUU010000046.1, read on the forward strand.
TTCCGATGAGGCAGCTTACATTACCGGGCATGTGCTGGATGTGAACGGCGGCATGTACATGTAGCGAGGCCTCTTTCCCGAGGCTTTCGTACAATAGGGCAAGTAATTTCTTACGTGAAGGATACGGTGTCGATTTCCTCTTCTGCTCCTCTAAAGCGCGTGCTGAGCGGCATGCGTCCGACCGGCAAGCTGCATCTGGGCAACTACATGGGCGCGCTGCACAACTGGGTGCGGCTGCAGCATGACTACGAGTGCTACTTTTTTATTGCGGACTGGCATGCCCTGACCACCGATTATGCTGACACATCGCAGCTGAAAGAGAACTCGCGCGAGGTGATTCTGGATTTCCTCGGCGCGGGCCTTGACCCGGCGAAGAGCACACTCTTTGTCCAGAGCAAAGTGAAGCAGCATGCTGAACTGCATCTGCTGTTCTCGATGATTACTCCTCTGGGCTGGCTGGAGCGCGTGCCGACTTACAAAGAACAGCAGGAAAATATCACGGGGAAAGACCTTTCGACATATGGGTTTCTCGGCTATCCGCTGCTGCAGGCTGCCGATATTTTGATTTATCAGCCGGATTTTGTCCCCGTAGGACAAGATCAGGTTGCTCATGTGGAGCTGACGCGCGAAGTGGCGCGGCGGTTTAACCAGTTTTATAAAGCACAAGGCACAGGGCACATGCCTCAGGGCTCAGACGTTCTGCCGGAACCGCAGGTTTTGCTGACGCCTTCGCCAAAGCTGCCGGGAACCGATGGGCGGAAGATGTCGAAGAGCTACGGCAACACCATTATGCTCACCGATCCTGAGCAGGTGGTGCGGCAGAAGCTGAAACCCATGGTCACTGATCCGGCGCGCGTGCGGCGTACCGATCCTGGGAATCCGGATGTTTGCCCGGTTGGCGATCTGCATAAAGTCTTCTCTTCGCAGGAGACAATCGCCAAGGTATACGACGGCTGCACGAAGGCCTCGATTGGATGCATTGAATGCAAGGGGTGGGCCGCCGACTCGGTGGTGCGCATGCTGGAGCCGATTCAGCAACGGCGCAGTGAGTTTGAACAGAATCCGAAGCGCGTAGACGAGATTCTGGAAGACGGAAACCAGCGTGCCGCGGCGCGTGCCGAGCAGACCATGGCAGAAGTGCGGTCGGCGGTCGGGATTGGGTGAGCGGATGAGTGATGAGCTGAAACCGGAGAACCCGCCCACGGAGTCTTTGCCCGAGGAAAATCCTGAGAACACTCCACCCTCTGCTCCGCTCAGGATGGGGCACCCTGTTTCAGAGTCTTCAACTCCTGCACCTGAAACAAAGCAGGTTGAAAAAGATTCTGCTAAGGGCAAGAAGGACAAAAAGGAAGAAGACAGCGCATTTCCCTTCTCGGTGACGGTCGGTAAAGTTTATGATGGGCCGCTTGACCTGCTGCTGGACCTGATCCGCAAGCAGGACATCGATATTTACGACATCCCCATCGCCAAGATTACAGCGCAGTTTCTGGCATATGTGGAACAGCTGAAAGCTACGGATGTGGACACGGCAGGCGAGTTCATCTATATGGCTTCGCTGCTGATTCATATCAAGAGCAAGATGCTGCTGCCACGTTCGCCTGTCGAAACCGCGGAAGGCGAAGCGGAAGATCCTCGCCGCGAGCTGGTGGAACGGCTGCTGGAGCACGAGCGCTTTAAAAATGCGGCGCAGATGCTGGCGCAGAAACAGATTATCGAGGAATCCACCTGGTCGAATCCTTCGTTGAAGGAATTTCGCAACGACGAAGGCACGGAGCGTGAAATTACCGCCGATACGGTGGACCTGGTGCGCGTCTTCCGCGAAATTCTCGATCGGTTAAAGCAGCGCCCGATACTCGATCTTGAAGAAGATACGGTCACGGTCGGCCAAATGATCGACTACATGCGGCGCCGGCTGATCACCGAGGACAAGCCGGTATCCTTGCGAAAGCTTCTAGGGAATGCGCGCTCGGAGAAGACACTGGTTGCGATGTTTCTGGCACTGCTGGAACTGGTGCGTCTGCAGGCAATTCTGCTGCGGCAGGACCAGAACTTCGCCGACATTTACGTGAAGAAACATACGGACTTTGAACAGGTCATTACCGAACGCATGAACCAGATGCGCGATGACTGGACCTAAAGGATGCCTGACAATTTGCTGACACGACGCTCTTTCCTGGGGAAAGCTGCAGCGGCTTCCGCTGCCCTGAGCGCTACGGGGGTTCCGGCTCTCGCGGCTCCGCAATCATCGACATTCTTTGAGCTGCTTCGCCAGCCGGACAGCGCGGCGGCATTTGCCGGGCTGGATACGCGGCTTTCGCTGACGCGCTCGGGCGCTCGATGGCAGACGCGTGGAGTTGAAGTTGAGATTGCGCCGGAAGCCGCGTCATTAGCTGTTTACGTGTCGGCTGCGGGCATGGAATTGACGCATGTGCATTTGCGCTGGCAGATGCCTGTCCCGGAAAAATTATTATTTCTCGGCGATCACTGGGAGCGCAGCTATGGCGACCTGGCATGGCGCACGCTTGTGCCGGAGCGAGTGATGCCGTGGTATTTCGCTGCCCATGACGGCACCACCGTACACGGCTATGGCGTAGAAACGGGCGCAGGCGCAATGTGTTTCTGGCAGGTGGATGCAGAAGGCGTGTCCCTGTGGCTCGATGTTTCGAATGGCGGCTCCGGCGTGCAGTTGGGCAACCGAAAGCTTCATGCTGCTACGGTGGTGGTTCGCCAGGGTCATGCAGGTGAGGATGCGATTGCGGCGCTGCGCCAGTTTTGCGGTGTGATGTGCCGGAAGCCGCGGCCTTCGCCGGGCGTGGTCTATGGGACGAATGACTGGTACTACGCGTATGGCAAGAGCAGCCGCGAGCTAATTCTGGAAGATGCTGACCTGGCGGCATCGCTGCGGCCTTCGGGTGGACCGCGCCCTTTTACTGTTGTCGACGATGGCTGGAAGCACAAGGACAAGTTCCCGGACATGGGACAGCTGGCGCAGGAGATTCGCAGCCGGGGCGTGCGTCCAGGCATATGGATTCGTCCGCTGATTGCGCCGGATGATACAGCGAAAGATTTATTGATGCCGGATGCCCGTTTTGGTCGACATAAAGAACGGATATCGGAACTGGCGTATGACCCGACGATTCCGGATGCGATGGAAGCCGTACGGGCCAAGCTGCGCCAGCTTGCAGCATGGAGCTACGAGATGGTGAAGCACGACTTCTCCACCTATGATTTGCTGGGGCAGTGGGGATCTGAGATGGGTGCGCGACCTACGCTTCCGGGCTGGCACTTTCATGATCGCAGCCGGACAAATGCGGAAATCATTGCCGATTTGTATGGGGAGATTCGCGCGACGCTCGGGGAAAAAACGCTGATCCTCGGATGCAATACCGTCGGGCACCTTGGAGCCGGCATTTTCGACCTTTCCCGCTCCGGCGATGACACGAGCGGCAAGGCATGGGAGCGGACACGTCGCATGGGCGTGAATACGATCTCTTTCCGGCTGCCACAACAAGGAAGCTTCTTTGTAGTTGACGGCGATTGCGTTGCCGTCACGGAAGCGGTTCCATGGCGTGAAACGGAAGCGTGGCTGCGCTTTGTTGCCGCCAGCGGAACAGGACTGTTTGTTTCAGTGGAAAAGCAGGCCATGGGCGCGGAGCAGAAGAAGGCTCTTACTGAGGCATTCCGCGTTGCCGCGCAGGCTCCTGTCATGAAGACGGCGGCAGACTGGTTCGATAGCACAGTTCCCGAGCTCTGGAATGGTCAGCGATTTGATTGGTGTGGGGATTCCGGAGCCTGGCCTTTCGGGGCGTGAAGTTCTTCTCTTTAAACTTCCAATTCTTCCGCCATTGCCATCATCTTGAGAACGCTGTTCCAGTTCCTGCCGGTACCGGGAACTTTCAGCGTCCGACCGATTGCAGGAAGCGAGAGCCTGGGCCGCGCCATGCCGTTGGGAAAATAGATATAAAGCTCGCTTTTGTTGATGTGAAGCTCTTCTGGAACGGGCGGCATTGCAAGCACTTTTGCGCGCGCTTCGGCTGCCGGCTCGGCGGCGAGAAACCAGATGAGCAGCTTATTCGGCTCGACATCTTTTCTGGAAGCGAATGGATTTTGCTTGATCACGGAACGCATTTCGTCGGCTGTGCGCAGGACTACGTCCGGACGAAAGCCGAATTGCTTCTCGATGCCATCGCCAATGCATTTCGATAGTACGTTGCGATTGCAATTCATTGTGCGAAAAACGACATTGCCGCTTTGAATAAAAGTACGCGCCTCTTCAAGGTTCAGGGAGAGACAAAGATCGCGCAGCTCGGTCATTTTGATCTTGTTATGTCCACCCACATTGACGCCGCGCAGCATGCAGATGACAGAATTCATACAGAGATTATCCTTTCATCCGTGAAAGATCATGCGGACGTCGCTCGACAGGCGAAGAGAAAACAATACTGGTCGTCGGAATGCCGTACGGCAGAAGGCGCTCGATGACGTTTTCCAGCTCAATAATGGATGCCGCGGTGACCTGCAGGAAAAAGGCGTCGCCGCCGGTGACGTGATGGCATTCGCGGACTTCCGGCAGATCTCTAATAAATTTCAGAAAAGGATGATAGCGCGGGCCGTCGCAGGTCATACGAATGATGGCAAGAATGGGCAGACCTAATGCCTCGCGGTCGATTTCGACAGTGTAACCGCGAATGATGCCGGTTTCTTCCATGCGACGGAGGCGCTCGGCGGTTGCCGATGCGGAGAGACCGATGCGCCTGCCGAGATCGGCGAAGGAGGCTCGGGCATTTCGCTGTAACTCCTGGATCAATTTTCGATCGTATATATCGATCATTTCCATTGAATCTATCGTGAATGGACTACATTCTACCTAAATCTATCGAAATTTCTGCGATTTTCCGTGGAAATACTATGTACCGGCTTCAGGCGTCTGGCTAGCATCGCAGGCATGGGCTCAGGAGAAGTACTCGCGCTGCATGGACAGGCGCTCACGATAGAAGAGATTGCTTCGGTGGCTTTTGATCGCTGCGAGGTTGCCGTGTCTGAAGATGCATGGCCGAAGATGAAAGCGGCGCGCGGCGTGGTGGAAGCGGTAGTTTCAAGCGGGGAAACCGCATACGGCATTAACACCGGATTCGGCAAGCTGGCCGATGTGCGTATTTCCAATGGCGATCTGCGAGCACTGCAACACAATCTGGTGCGAAGCCATGCCAGCGGGTTGGGTGATCCGCTGCCGGAGCCGGAGACACGGGCGATGCTTTTGCTGCGCGCCAATGTGCTGGCAAAGGGTCATAGCGGAGTTCGTCCGGTAGTGCTGGAGACGCTGGTGCAGTTGTTGAACCACGGTGTGCATCCGGTGATTCCATCTCGCGGATCGGTAGGCGCAAGCGGCGATCTGGCTCCGCTGGCTCATCTGGCGCTTACGCTGATCGGCGAGGGCGAGGTTATGTATCGCGGCAAACGCATCGATGCATGCTGCGCACTGCGCGAAGCGGGGATTGCTCCGCTGGAATTGGAAGCGAAGGAAGGGCTCGCGTTACTGAATGGCACGCAGGCGATGGCCGCAACCGGAGCGTTGGCACTTGATCGTGCGCTCCGAGTAGTTCAGCTTTTTGATCTGGCAGGAGCGATGTCGCTGGAAGCATTGCGCGGAACGCCGACAGCATTTGACGAGCGGATTCATGCGGCCCGCCCACATCGCGGACAGATAGCGGCGGCTGCGCACCTTCGCAATCTTCTGGAAGAGAGTGAGATACGCGAATCGCACCGGCACAATGATCCGCGGGTGCAGGATGCGTATTGCTTGCGCTGCATGCCGCAGGTGCATGGAGCCGCGCGCGGCGCCCTGGAGCATGTGCGCGAGGTGATCGAGATCGAGGCTGGATCGGCGACGGACAATCCGCTGATTTTTGTGGACGAGAACGCGCAGGGCGGCATTCTTTCCGGCGGCAATTTTCATGGCGCCCCGCTGGCATTGGCGCTGGATTATGCGGCAATTGCGTTGACTGATCTGATGAGCATCAGCGAGCGGCGCATTGATCGGCTTATCAATCCGGATATCAATGAAGGGCTGCCGCCGTTTCTTTCTGATACTCCGGGCGTTTCTTCGGGGCTGATGATTGCGCACGTAGCCGCAGCCGCTCTACTGAATGAGGCAAAGGTGCTGTCGCATCCGGCAAGTGTGGATTCGGTGCCGACTTCGGGCGGCAAGGAAGATCATGTGTCGATGGGAATGACTTCTGCGCTCAAGCTGCGGCAGGTTGTCGAGAATGCGGAGCGCGTGCTGGCAATTGAGTTGATGTCGGCAGCCCAGGGATTGGATTATCGCACGCCTTTGAAGGCTGCTGTAAGAGTGGAGCAGGCGCGGTTGGCCATACGCAAGATTGTGGAGCGGCTGGCGGAAGACCGCGTGCTCTCCGGAGATATTGAGCGGCTGGCGAGTGAAATTCAAAGCGGCACGTTTGATGGATGGAGGAATTGACCCGATCATGAGCGACCTTGGAGCGGAGAAAAAAGCAGGTCTTTCGACTTCCCCGCTCCGGGCCCGCTCAGCATGACAAATCCTGCTCTGCTTTTTGACGATGAGGAGAAACCAATGCTTGAGACAGCAGAAGTGATTCGCGCACCGCGCGGCAAAGAACTGCACACCAAAGGCTGGCAGCAGGAAGCTGCGCTACGCATGCTGATGAACAATCTCGATCCTGAAGTAGCTGAGCGGCCCGATGAGCTTGTTGTGTATGGCGGCACAGGAAAAGCTGCGCGCAATTGGGAGTGCTTTCATGCCATCGTGCGCGCGCTGCACTCGCTGGAGAACGATGAGACGCTGCTGATTCAGTCAGGGAAACCGGTCGGGATTTTGCGCACGCACGAAGCTGCGCCCCGCGTGCTACTGGCGAACTCGAATCTGGTAGGCAAGTGGTCGAACTGGGAGCACTTTCACGAGCTCGAGCGCAAGGGCCTGATGATGTATGGCCAGATGACGGCGGGATCTTGGATTTATATCGGCAGCCAGGGCATTGTGCAGGGCACGTATGAAACATTTGCCGCAGCAGGGCGACAGCACTTTGGCAGCCTCGAAGGTAAGTTCGTTGTCTCGGCAGGTATGGGCGGCATGGGCGGCGCGCAGCCATTGGCGGCGACGATGAATGGCGCTCGTTTTCTTGGTATCGATGTCGATGCAGCGCGCATTGAAAAGCGCCTGGCGAGCGGCTATTGCGACCACATTGCATGGACGCTGGATGAAGCGTTGATGATACTGAATGATGCGAGAGCTGAGGGCAAGGCTATTTCCGTGGGCTTGGTGGCGAATGCCGCCGATGTGCTGCCGCAGCTGGTTCATCGCAGGATTGTTCCCGATGTGCTGACCGACCAGACGAGTGCGCACGATCCGCTGCATGGCTATGTGCCAAATGGAATGAGTCTGGGAGCTGCGCTGGAATTGCGTTCACGCGATGCGGAAGAGTATGTACGGCGCTCGATGCAAGCCATGGCAGCGCATGTCCGGGCGATGCTGGAGCTGAAGCGGATGGGCGCGGTGACCTTTGATTATGGCAACAATCTGCGCACGCAGGCAAAACTGGCCGGAGTCGATGATGCATTTGAGATTCCCGGCTTTGTGCCGGAGTACATTCGTCCTCTGTTTTGCGAAGGCAAAGGGCCATTTCGCTGGGTGGCGCTCTCGGGTGATCCGGAAGATATCTACCGTACAGACCGTTTGATACTGGAGCTATTTCCTGAAGATGCGGGCCTGCGACGCTGGATTGAGCTCGCGCAAAAGCGTATTCACTTTCAGGGTCTGCCGGCCCGCATCTGCTGGCTTGGTTATGGACAGCGCGCAAAGTTCGGCATAGCGATGAACGAGCTGGTGCGCAAAGGCGAGATCAGCGCGCCGATTGTGATTGGCCGTGATCATCTCGATGCCGGCTCCGTTGCGTCGCCGTACCGAGAAACCGAAGGCATGCTGGACGGCTCCGATGCCGTAGCCGATTGGCCGCTGTTGAATGCGCTGGTCAACACCGCTGCGGGTGCTTCATGGGTGAGCATTCATAATGGCGGCGGCGTTGGCATCGGCTACTCGCATCACGCGGGCATGGTTGTGGTGGCAGACGGTTCTAATCTTGCAGCGCAACGGCTGGAGCGCGTGTTAACCACCGATCCCGGCATGGGCGTGATTCGCCATGTAGATGCCGGATACGAAAAAGCAATTCATTTTGCCGCTGAAAAAGGTGTTCGCATACCCATGAGCGAGAAGACGGCATGAGCGCTTTGCATCACGATCCATACTGGCCGCGCGCGCACGCATGGCTTGGCGGCGAGTCGTTGCCCAAAGCGAAGGAATTGTTGCGCGTACTCGGCGTGCCGTTGACGCTTGGCTCGATCACGCCCAGCCGTTGCGATCTTGCGCCACAGGCGGTGCGGGATGCGCTGACGCGCTTCAGCACCTGGGATGTTCTGCATGAACGCGATGTTCGCGATCTGCACGTGGAAGATTCAGGTGATCTGCCGCTGGCGCAATCGACCGTAGAAGATGCGCAGCAGCCGATTGAGTCGGCGGTACGCGAGGCGATTGCAGGCGCTGAAGCTGTTGTCCTGCTCGGCGGAGACAATTCGATCACGCGTCCGGCAGTACGCGGCATGCACAGCAATTTGCAACGGTGTGGGTTACTGACTCTGGATGCGCATCTTGATCTGCGAACACTCGAAGGCGGCCTGCGCAATGGCAACCCGGTGCGGGCGCTGCTGGCTGACGGGCTTCCCGGCGAGAATATTGCGCAGGTTGGAATTCAGTCATTTGCAAATTCTGCGGAATATTTCCGGATTGCAAAAGAAGCGGGCATTCGCGTGGTTCCAGTGGAGCAAGTTGTGGATCAGGGAATCGAAGCAACCATTGCAGCAGTGTTGCAGGAACTGGCGCAGAAGGTGGATGTGATCTACGTCGATCTCGATCTCGATGTGATGGATCGCGGATTTGCGCCTGCAACTGCGGGTGCGCGCCCTGGTGGATTGACGCCGCTGGATGTGCGACGTGCGGCTTATCTTTGCGGCGCGCATCCCAAAGTGCGCGTGATGGATTTAGTCGAGATTGACCCGACACGCGATAGTCATGACATTACTGCTCTTGCGGCTGCTGCCTGCCTGCTCTCATTTGCCTCGGGAGTTCTAGGACGATGAGCACTTCCCTTCTGCTTACAAACTGCTCGCAACTGGTGACGATGGCTGGACCGCCTCGTCCTCGCATGGGCGCAGAGCTGCGCGAGCTTGCGATTATGACAGATGCCGCAATGCTGGTGCGTGATGGTCGCATTGCCGCTACCGGTTCACGCAAAGGCATAGAGCCACTAGCTGATGCGGCGACGCAAGTCATCGATGCCGGTGGCCGCCTAGTGATGCCGGGATTTGTGGATGCGCATACACATCTGATTTTTGCAGGCAATCGCGCCGATGAATTTGAGATGCGCTGTGCAGGCATGGCCTATCAGCAGATTGCAGAGCGCGGCGGCGGAATCCGTTCCACCGTGCGTAAGACGAGAGCAGCTTCAGAGCAGGAACTGATTGCCGCAGGCCAGAAGCATGCGCAGCGGTTTCTGCACGGCGGTACGACGACGGTAGAGGCAAAATCCGGCTATGGGTTAACCCTCGAAGATGAATTGAAGATACTGCGCGCAATTCGTCACGTATCGCAAACAACGCCGCTGCGCTGTGTGCCTACGTTTCTTGGCGCACATGAAATTCCGGAAAAATACAAAATGCAACCGGATGCTTATGTCAATCTGGTTGTCAACGAGATGCTTCCTGCGGTCGCAAGAGATTCGCTGGCACAGTTCTGCGATGTATTTTGCGAAGAGAAGGTTTTCAATGTAGCGCAGGCGGAGCGTGTACTGCGTGCGGCGCAAGAACGAGGGCTTGGCCTACGTGTGCATGCTGACCAGTTCACATCGAGCGGCGCAGTTGTGATGGCCGCCGAGCTCGGCGCAAAGACAATCGATCATCTGGAGCAGGCTACTTCGCAATCAATTGCTGCGATGAAGCAGGCAGGTGTGCAGCCGGTGCTGCTGCCTGGATCGGTATACGCAATTGGATCGCAAAAATATGCTCCGGCCCGGGCAATGATCGATGCCGGATTAGGGGTGGTCATCGCAACGGACTTTAATCCCGGCTCTTCACCCACGGCTTCCATGCCGATGATTCTTTCTCTGGCCTGCACGCAGATGAAGATGACTCCGGCGGAAGCAATCACTGCTGCCACAATCAACGCAGCCTACAGCCTGAATCTGGGGGATCAGATCGGCAGCCTCGAGCCGGGAAAGATTGCAGACTTTGTGATTCACGATGCGGAAGATTACCGGGAACTGGCTTATTTTTTCGGCGGCCATCGAGCGCATCGGGTCTTTGCCGCAGGTGTTGCCGTTTGACGATGCTTGCGGAGTCTGATACTCATAGTTCAATCGCTATGGAAATGTGCAACCACAATCGCGTCTCTGCTGGTGCCTCCATTTCTATTTGCATTCACATCATTCGAATTAGCTTCGAACAGGATGCGGGTGCGTAGGCGACGAGAGATTCTGGAGCAGTAAAAGCCACCACCCGCAGCGGTTGGTGGCTTTTTTATTTCGGCAAAAGGACGTGAACGGACCATGAGCGTGTCGTTGAAGGATATACAGGCAGCGCGGCAGAGAACGCGCGATTTTATCTATTTTTCTCCGGCGCAGCATTCAGCAGCGCTTTCGGAGATGACGGGCCAGAAGGTTTTTCTCAAGCTCGATAACCTGCAGCGCACGGGCGCCTTCAAAGAGCGAGGCGCACTCAATAAAATTCTCACGCTCAGTGACCAGGAAAAACAGCGCGGCGTGATTGCTGCGAGCGCAGGAAATCATGCGCAGGGCGTCGCTTTCCATGCAACACAGCGCGGCATCAAAGCACGCATCGTCATGCCCCTGATGACGCCCCTGGTGAAGGTATCTTCGACAGAAGCCTTCGGTGCAGAGGTGGTGTTGCATGGCGCCAACTACGACGAGGCTTGCGCAGAAGCCCTGCGGATTGGTGAAGCAGAGGGCATGACATTTCTGCACCCCTTTGACGATCTGGATGTGATCGCCGGACAAGGCACGATCGGGTTGGAATTGCTGGAGCAGGTCGCGAACCTTGAAGCTGTCGTGGTACCGATTGGCGGCGGCGGGCTTCTCAGCGGCATCGCTTGTGCGATCAAGGAAACGAATCCGAAGATTCGCGTGGTTGGCGTGCAGACGGAAAAGCTGCCATCGATGCTGCGCGCTAGCGAGGCAGGCAAGACAATCACGATCCCTGCTGAGGCTACGATTGCTGATGGCATCGCTGTACGGCGCGCAGGCGAGCTGACTTTCCCATTAGTGCAGCGCTATGTGGATGAGATTGTCACGGTTGATGAAGAAGAAATCGCCAAGGCGATTCTTGTTCTGCTGGAGCGCGAAAAAACGCTGGCAGAGGGCGCCGGAGCGGTTGGACTGGCGGCGCTGCTGCAGCATAAGACCTCGCTCGATGGCCAGCGCACCGCTGTTGTAGTCGGTGGGGGCAATATCGATGTGAGCTTGCTGGCGAAGATCATCGAGCGCGGCCTGGTGAAGGATGGGCGACATACGCGGTTGCGCATTCACCTGACAGACCGGCCCGGATCGCTGCATCAGCTTACAAAGATCATCGCCGATGCGCGCGCGAATATTGTGCAGACAGCCTATGATCGTGCTCACTATGGCGTAAATCTGGGCGATACAGTGATCGACTTTACTCTCGAGACCCGCGGCGGCGACCATAGCCGGGAGATTTCGGATGTACTAACGGCTGCCGGCTACCGGCATGAAAGGATCGAATAAGAGGCGTAAAATAAAAGCCATGGGCGCTTCACTCAGAATGAGGAGGCAGCCGAGGTACTCATGGCACATCTTACTGAGGCGGCAGCGGATCAGCTGACGCTCGATCCTGAAAATTGGAATGACTTGCGCGAGCTGGGTCATCGCATGCTCGACGATATGTTCGATCACCTGGAGACGCTGCGTAATCAGCCTGCGTGGCAGCCGCTTCCCGATGAGATCCGAGACTCTCTCGACGAGCCTCTACCGCGCAAACCCCAGGGCGAAGAAGCGGTCTACGGCGATTTTCTGCGCAACGTGCTGCCCTATACGACAGGCAACCGGCATCCGCGTGCATGGGGATGGGTGCGAGGAAACGGCACCACCTTTGCCATGCTGGCCGAGATGCTGGCCGCGGGCATCAATACACATGCGGGTGGCGGTCAGCAGGCAGCGACCCTGGTAGAAAAACAGGTCATTGCATGGCTGGCGCAAATCATGGATTTTCCGGCAAATGCCAGCGGCCTGCTTACCAGCGGCGGCACCATGGCCAACGTGCTAGGCTTGGCCGTTGCGCGACATGCAAAGGCCGGCTTCGATGTGCGCGATCTTGGGCTGCAATCAGAGCATCCTCAGCTGACGGTGTATTGCTCCACGGAAACGCATATGTGGGCGCGCAAAGGCATGGAGTTTCTTGGGCTGGGAAGGCAGTCTTTGCAGCGGATTCCGGTGCACGATGATTTCAGTATCGATACCGAAGCTCTGCGGAGAAAGCTGCAGGAAGATCGTAAAGCAGGACTTCAGCGGATTGCGGTGATTGCAAATGCTGGCACGGTGAATACTGGCGCGGTAGATGATTTTTCGTCTCTTGCTGAAATCTGCCGCGAAGAGAATCTCTGGCTGCACGTGGATGGCGCTTTTGGTGCGCTGCTGAAGCTGTCGCCGAAGTACAAGCATCTGGTCGCAGGTATTGAGAAGGCAGATTCGCTGGCATTCGACCTGCACAAATGGATGTACCTGCCATTCGAGATTGGCTGCCTGCTGGTGCGCGACGCTGAGATACATAAAGCTACATTTGCTGCGCGTGCGGATTACCTGGAAAAAGCCGAACGCGGCATGCTGGCCGGCGGATTATCGTTTGCCGATCGCGGCATTGAATTGTCGCGCGGCTTTAAGGCTCTCAAGGCATGGATGTCGCTGAAAGCTTACGGCACAGAGATGCACGGCGCATTGATCGAGCAGAATGTAGAGCAGGCTGCACATCTTGCTACACGAATCGATGCGCATCCTGAGCTGGAGCGGATGGCAGAGCGGGTGATGAATGTGGTCTGCTTCCGCTATCGTCCGCATGGATGGTTTGAGCAGGATACATTGAACAAGCTTAATCGCGAACTGGTTTTGCGGCTGCAGGAATCCGGCGAGTTTGTTGTTTCGGGAACGCTGCTCAACGAGGATTATGTCATTCGCGTGGCAAATACGAATCACCGCAGCCGGATAGAAGATTTTGACGCGCTGGTGACTGCTGCCGTTACGGAAGGACGCCGTCTGGCTAGTGCTTGCTGACTGGCCTTGGCCCGGTCGACTTGCGGACAATGAGATTCGGCTGAATGGTGTATTCAGCGCCCTTGGTAGCGCCTGTCTGGTAGGTGTTATAGAGGGCGCGGAAAGCCATCTTTGCGATCTCCTGCCGTGAGAGGCGAACAGTAGTTAAAGCCGGCTGGGTAAAGGCGCTGAGGTCAATATCGTCGAAGCCCACGATGGAAATATCCTGCGGAATGCGCAGGCCGCGCTCGAAGACAGCCCCCATCGCTCCGATGGCGGTGAGGTCATTGGATGCAATCACCGCCGTCGGATGCGCCTTATGATCGAGCAGGCGCAGCATGGCTTCGTGTCCGCCGTCGGTTCGATGATTTCCCTCTTCAATAAATTGAGTATCCAGCTTTAGATCGTTCCGCTTGAGCGCATTGATGAAGGCCCGTTTGCGGATACGCGCCGATGCGAGGCTCATGGGGCCAGCGATAAAACCGATCGTCTTGTGACCGAGCTCGAGTAAATGCTCCACCGCGGCGTCGATGCCTGCGGTGTAATCGACAAGGATGTTGCTGATGCCCTTCTGCGGCGTGGCCGTATCAAGGAAGGCAAGCGGTATTTTGCGGCTGTTGAATTCGTCGATAAGGTGCTCGGCAATTTCTGAGGTCATGATGGCCACGCCATCGACTTTGCGTTGCAGCATCCGGCTTACGCAAACTTCCATCCGATGCGGATCGTAGTTGGTGTTCGCCACTAACACTTCCTGCCCATACTGGACGGCGATATCCTCGAAACTTTTTACCAACTCAGGGAAAAATGGGTTGGTGATATCGGAAATGATGAGCCCGTAGAGACTACTGCGCCCTGACCCCAGGGCCCGGGCATTGGTATTTGGGTAGAACTTCAATGTTTCTATAGCTTTACGGACGCGCTCCGCTGTTTCTGGGGTTACCTTATCGGAGCCGTTGATGGTGCGGGAGACAGTAGCAGTCGATACCTTGGCAAGCCGGGCAACTTCCTTAATGTTCATGTCTATCCTGAGCTTATCTTGGGCGAAAACAGAAATATATCAGTTCTAATCAATATAGAAACTTTCCCCGGTCATCCGACAGCAATCACAGAGAATGATAGACAGTGTAAGCGTTTCCATCTATCATCGTGCAAGTCTTTTATTGGAGGTCATTCTTGCCCAATCGGCTTCGTTTTCCTGGGTTATTTGTATTACTTTTCGCACTTTTGGCTGTAATTCCCCTGCACGCTCAACGCTGGTCGGAAGAAAAGGCAAACAACTGGTATGCGCAGCAGGGGTGGCCCGTAGGCAGTAATTTCATCCCCTCCGATGCCATTAACCAGCTGGAGATGTGGCAAGCCGATACCTTCAATCCCCAGGAGATAGACAAAGAGCTGGGATGGGCCCAGAACATTGGCATGACCACCATGCGCGTCTTTCTGCATGATTTGCTCTGGCAGCAGGATGCGGCTGGGTTTCAAAAACGCATCGACACCTTTCTCACGATTGCGGATAAGCATCACATCAAGCCGATTTTTGTCTTTTTCGATTCATGCTGGGACCCGAATCCGAAACTGGGACCGCAGCACCCGCCGATTCCCGGGGTGCACAACTCCGGCTGGGTACAGAGCCCCGGAGAAAAGGCGCTCCGCGACAAGGCTGAATATCCACGACTGGAAGCCTATGTAAAAGGCGTGATTGGCGCCTTTGCCAACGATAAGCGCATTCTGGCCTGGGACTTATGGAACGAGCCGAGCAACGGCAACGACAGTTCCTATGGCAAAGACGATCCAAGGAACAAGGTGCAACTGGTGCAGAATCTGCTGCCCCAGGTCTTTGCCTGGGCGCGCGCCGCGCATCCCACGCAGCCCTTGACGAGCGGCGTATGGACAGGCGACTGGTCATCGCTGGATAAAATGGACGCGATTTCTCGCATCCAGATCGAGGAATCAGATGTGATCTCCTTCCACAATTACGGCTGGCCTGAGGTGTTTGAACAACATGTGAAGTGGCTGGAACAGTATCACCGTCCGCTGATCTGCACCGAATATATGGCGCGCGGAGCGGGCAGCACCTTCGATACGATCCTGCCGATTGCGAAGAAATACCATGTTGCAGCCATTAACTGGGGGTTTGTTGCGGGCAAAACCCAGACGTATCTGCCGTGGGATTCATGGCAGAGGCCGTATGTGCTGCAACAGCCAACCGTCTGGTTCCACGATATTTTTCATGAGGACGGCAAGCCGTACCGTGAAGCAGAAGTGCAGCTGATTCGCAGGCTTACGAGCGAGCAGGATACGAAAGCCGGAGGCCAGTAGTCCTGCAAATCTGCTATATTCAGGCCGTGTCCCACTGCAGCAAAAAATATACGTTGTGCAAAGGGGGCTGTATGTTTACAGCCCTTTTGCTTTGCTTTTCATTCGCTCCATTTGCGTTACAGGCCCAGGCCCCGCAGCCCGCAGAACAGCAGCCGATGGGCGGCAATAGTACCGGCGGAGTCCACGCAGCCGTCCATGATTCCGAGAATCGTCCGATCACGGCCGGGGGCTTTGTCGATAGCGGCCCTGTCGTCTACAAGGACGTCAGCA